>NZ_JBDGON010000001.1:0-740482 GCF_057751355.1 Salmonella sp. FC25216
CGACGTTATGCGGTATTAGCCACCGTTTCCAGTAGTTATCCCCCTCCATCAGGCAGTTTCCCAGACATTACTCACCCGTCCGCCACTCGTCAGCAAAGCAGCAAGCTGCTTTCTGTTACCGTTCGACTTGCATGTGTTAGGCCTGCCGCCAGCGTTCAATCTGAGCCATGATCAAACTCTTCAATTTAAAAGTTTGATGCTCGTGAATTAAACTTCGTAATGAATTACGTGTTCACTCAGAGACTTGGTATTCATTTTTCGTCCGGGGACGTTAAGAATCCGTATCTTCGAGTGCCCACACAGATTGTCTGATAAATTGTTAAAGAGCAGGTGCGACGCGGCTTTCAGCTCACCGTCGCGAGGTGGCGTATATTACGCTTTCCTCTTTCAGAGTCAACCCTGAATGTCAGGATTTTTCTCTTCAACCGACCGGTTGTTTGTGTGAAGTGATTCACATCCGCCGTGTCGATGGAGGCGCATTATAGGGAGTCGATTCAGGAAGACAAGCGGAAAAATGCATTTTTGTTTTAACCGCTCATCTTTTATCCATAACGCTTATTTTTGCTGCTTTTTTATCGCCGATGGCAGGTCGGCAAGGCTGTTTAACACCCAGTCCGCCGCGTTTTCTGCTTCTGCCGTGATCGGTTTGCCCGTACGCACCAGCACTTTTGTCCCGACATTTGCCGCCGCAGCCGCCTGCATATCTTCCAGCTTGTCTCCCACCATATAAGAAGCCGCCATATCGATATGCAGGAAATCACGCGCCGAGATAAGCATTCCTGGATGCGGCTTGCGGCAATCACATACCTGGCGGAACTCTTCTATACTGCCCTGCGGATGGTGAGGACAATAATAGATGCCGTCCAAATCGACATCGCGATCCGCCAACGACCAGTCCATCCATTCGGTTAAGGTTTCAAACTGCGCCTCAGTGAATTTGCCGCGCGCGATTCCGGACTGGTTCGTCACTACCACAAGCGCATAGCCCATTTTTTTTAGCTCGCGCATCGCGTCAATAACACCATCTATAAACTCAAACGCATCGATTTCATGTACGTAGCCGTGATCCACATTAATAGTGCCGTCACGGTCGAGAAAAATTGCGGGTACAGACTTTGCCACCTTTTATAGCTCCTGAGTAAAGCAAGTGACGCTAGTATCGCATGTTTCAGCAGGCAAGAAAGTGCTCATCGTATAAAGCCTGATTGATTTAGACGTCTGGATGCCTTAACATCCATTCTGTTGACGGCGTTGACCGTATTAGGCAGACGAAAATGCCTCCGCTAATTTCATTACGATAATAAAGAATCAATGATTAAACTTTCGAATATTACCAAAGTGTTCCATCAGGGGACCCGCACCATTCAGGCGCTGAACAATGTCAGCCTGCATGTCCCTGCCGGACAAATTTACGGCGTCATCGGCGCATCCGGCGCCGGTAAAAGTACACTCATTCGCTGCGTAAACTTACTTGAGCGTCCCACTGAAGGAAGCGTAATGGTGGGCGGCCAGGAACTGACCACCCTTTCTGAAGCGGAACTCACCAAAGCCCGTCGCCAGATTGGCATGATTTTTCAGCACTTTAATCTGCTGGCCTCACGAACCGTGTTTGGCAACGTCGCGCTGCCGCTGGAACTGGATAACACACCAAAGGAAGAGATCAAACGCCGTGTAACAGAACTGCTGGATTTAGTCGGTCTTGGCGACAAGCACGACAGCTATCCGGCAAATCTTTCCGGCGGTCAGAAACAGCGTGTCGCGATTGCCCGCGCGTTAGCCAGTAATCCAAAAGTGTTGCTGTGCGATGAAGCCACCAGCGCGCTTGATCCCGCGACCACCCGTTCGATTCTGGAATTGCTGAAAGATATCAACCGTCGCCTGGGGTTGACGATTCTGCTTATCACTCATGAAATGGATGTCGTGAAACGTATCTGCGACTGCGTTGCCGTCATCAGTAATGGCGAGCTTATTGAGCAGGATACGGTCAGCGAAGTCTTCTCGCATCCTAAAACGCCGCTGGCACAGAAGTTTATTCAGTCCACTCTGCACCTGGACATTCCAGAGGATTACCAGGCGCGCTTGAAAGCGTCGCCGGAAACTGACAGCGTGCCGATGCTGCGCATGGAATTCACCGGGCAGTCTGTTGACGCCCCGTTGCTTTCCGAAACCGCGCGACGTTTCAACGTGAACAATAATATTATCAGCGCGCAGATGGATTACGCCGGCGGTGTGAAGTTCGGCATTATGCTAACGGAAATGCACGGCACACAAGAAGAAACGCAAGCCGCAATTGCCTGGCTGCAGGATCACCATGTGAAAGTAGAGGTACTGGGTTATGTCTGAGGCAATGATGTGGTTACTGGTTCGTGGCGTCTGGGAAACGCTGGCGATGACCTTTGTCTCCGGTTTCTTCGGTTTTGTGATTGGCCTGCCGGTCGGCGTATTGCTGTATGTTACGCGCCCGGGGCAGATTATGGAGAACGCCAGGCTGTATCGCGCCCTTTCTGCGGTGGTCAATATTTTCCGCTCGATTCCCTTTATCATCCTGCTGGTGTGGATGATTCCTTTTACCCGGATAATTGTCGGTACCTCCATCGGTTTGCAGGCCGCGATTGTACCGCTGACCGTCGGTGCCGCGCCTTTTATCGCCCGTATGGTGGAAAATGCGCTGTTAGAGATCCCTGCCGGACTGATTGAAGCCTCGCGAGCGATGGGCGCCACACCATTGCAAATTGTACGTAAAATCCTTTTACCGGAAGCTCTGCCTGGTCTGGTGAATGCGGCAACCATTACGCTGATTACCCTGGTCGGTTACTCCGCAATGGGCGGCGCAGTCGGCGCAGGCGGCCTCGGTCAAATCGGCTATCAGTACGGTTATATTGGATACAATGCTACCGTGATGAATACGGTGCTGGTATTACTCGTCGTTCTGGTTTATTTAATTCAGTTATCCGGCGATCGCATCGTCAGGGCTGTCACGCATAAATAACGTTAAACACAACACAAATACTCATTAAGGAAATAAGCATGGCGTTCAAATTCAAAACCTTTGCGGCAGTGGGTGCTCTGATTGGTTCTCTGGCACTTGCGGGTTGCGGTCAGGATGAAAAAGATCCGAATCATATTAAAGTCGGCGTAATCGTTGGCGCAGAGCAGCAAGTTGCCGAAGTGGCGCAGAAAGTCGCGAAAGAAAAATACGGTCTGGACGTGGAATTGGTGACCTTTAATGATTATGTTCTGCCTAATGAAGCGCTGAGCAAAGGGGATATCGATGCCAACGCCTTTCAGCACAAACCGTATCTGGATCAGCAAATCAAAGATCGCGGCTACAAACTGGTTTCTGTAGGTAAGACTTTTGTCTATCCCATTGCAGGATATTCCAAAAAAATCAAATCACTGGATGAGCTCCAGGACGGTTCCCAGGTCGCTGTGCCTAACGACCCGACCAACCTTGGTCGCTCCCTGCTGCTGCTGCAAAAAGTGGGGCTGATTAAACTGAAAGACGGCGTCGGTCTGCTTCCTACCTCGCTGGATATTGTGGAAAACCCGAAAAATCTGAAAATTGTTGAGCTGGAAGCGCCGCAGTTGCCGCGTTCGCTGGATGACGCGCAGATCGCGTTAGCGGTCATCAATACGACATACGCCAGCCAGATTGGCCTGACGCCAGCGAAAGACGGTATCTTCGTTGAAGATAAAGACTCTCCGTACGTTAACCTGATCGTGACGCGTGAAGACAATAAAGACGCCGAGAATGTGAAAAAATTCGTTCAGGCTTACCAGTCTGATGAAGTATACGAAGCCGCAAATAAAGTTTTTAATGGTGGAGCGGTGAAAGGCTGGTAAGTTTTAGGCTGATTCCACAATCTGTAATATTATTCAGGACGGGCTATTGCCCGTCTTGTCATTTATGCAAGCTCCTGATTCAATATCTGGCAATTAGAACATTCATTGAGGAAATATTATGCGTGCTTTACCGATCTGTTTATTGGCACTCATGCTGGGCGGTTGTTCCATGCTAAGCAGATCCCCTGTTGAACCCGTTCAAAGCACCGCAACCCCGCCAAAAGCGGAGCCGGAGAAACCTAAAGCGCCGCGTGCCGCTCCCGTCAGGATTTACACCAATGCTGAAGACTTAGTCGGCAAACCTTTTCGCGATCTTGGCGAGGTTAGCGGCGAATCCTGTCAGGCGACAAATCAAGACTCTCCGCCTAACATTCCAACTGCGCGCAAGCGTATGCAGATTAATGCATCTAAAATGAAAGCCAACGCCGTCCTGCTGCATAGCTGTGAAATTACCAGCGGCACGCCAGGCTGCTACCGTCAGGCGGTTTGTATCGGGTCTGCCCTGAATATTTCGGCGAAATGAGCAGCTTTCAGTTTGAACAAATCGGCGTTATTCGCTCCCCCTATAAAGAAAAATTCGCCGTTCCGCGCCAGCCCGGTCTGGTCAAAAGCGCCTGCGGCGAACTGCATCTGATAGCGCCTTACAACCAGGCCGATGCCGTTCGCGGACTGGAAGCCTTCAGCCATTTGTGGGTGCTTTTCGTTTTTCATCAGACGATGGACGGCGGCTGGCGGCCAACAGTTCGTCCGCCCCGTCTTGGCGGTAACGCCAGAATGGGCGTTTTTGCCACGCGCTCCACGTTCCGCCCCAATCCGATTGGCATGTCGCTCGTTGCGCTAAAAGGTATCGAGTGCCGGAAAGAGAGCGTAATTCTGAAATTAGACAGCCTGGATCTGGTGGATGGCACGCCGGTGGTGGATATCAAACCGTATTTACCGTTTGCCGAAGCCTTACCGGACGCCGTCGCCAGCTATGCGCAACAGGCGCCGATGGCTGAAATGCCCGTGAGTTTTACCGCTGAGGTGGTTCAACAGCTCACGACGCTGGAAAGCCGTTATCCGCAGCTACGGACGTTTATTTGCGATGTGCTGGCGCAAGATCCTCGCCCGGCTTATCGTAAGGGTGAAGAAACGGGCAAAACCTATGCTGTCTGGCTGCATGATTTTAACGTGCGCTGGCGTGTGGTTAACACTGGATTTGAAGTGTTTGCGCTGGAACCACGGTAATTTCACGCCCTTCTCTTTTGACATCCCTTGCACACTGGTAAACTAAATCACTTTTTTTGTATCAGGCTCACATTGAGCCTGTTCGATCGTTCAACTGGAACCGTAACAACATGCGTACTAGCCAATACCTGCTCTCCACACTGAAGGAGACGCCTGCCGACGCCGAGGTTATCAGCCACCAGCTGATGCTGCGCGCCGGGATGATCCGCAAGCTCGCCTCCGGGTTATATACCTGGCTGCCGACCGGCCTGCGCGTCCTGAAAAAAGTCGAAAACATCGTGCGTGAAGAGATGAACAACGCCGGTGCTATCGAGGTGTCGATGCCAGTCGTTCAGCCAGCCGACCTGTGGCAAGAGAGTGGTCGTTGGGAACAGTACGGTCCGGAACTGCTGCGTTTTGTCGACCGTGGCGAGCGTCCGTTCGTACTCGGCCCGACCCACGAAGAAGTTATCACCGATCTGGTGCGTAATGAACTCAGCTCTTATAAGCAATTGCCGCTGAACTTCTTCCAAATCCAGACCAAATTCCGTGATGAAGTGCGTCCGCGCTTTGGCGTGATGCGTTCGCGCGAATTCCTGATGAAAGATGCTTATTCTTTCCACACCTCTCAGGAATCGTTGCAGGAAACCTATGACGCCATGTACGCCGCGTATAGCCGTATCTTCAGCCGTATGGGGCTGGATTTCCGCGCGGTACAGGCCGATACCGGTTCTATCGGCGGCAACGCCTCACATGAGTTCCAGGTGCTGGCGCAAAGCGGCGAAGACGATATCGTTTTCTCTGATGTTTCTGATTACGCGGCTAACATCGAACTGGCAGAAGCTATCGCGCCGCAAGCGCCGCGCGCAGCGGCGACGCAGGAAATGACTCTGGTCGATACGCCAAACGCCAAAACCATCGCGGAGCTGGTGGAACAGTTCAACCTGCCAATTGAAAAAACGGTAAAAACACTGCTGGTTAAAGCGGTGAAAGACAGCAAGTCTCCGCTGGTGGCTCTGCTGGTTCGCGGCGATCATGAACTGAATGAAGTTAAAGCGGAAAAACTGCCGCACGTTGCCAGCCCGCTCACCTTCGCTACCGAAGAAGAGATTCGCGCCGTGATTAACGCCGGTCCGGGCTCCCTCGGCCCGGTCAATATGCCGATTCCGGTCATCATCGATCGTACCGTTGCCGCCATGAGCGATTTCGCCGCTGGCGCTAACATCGACGGTAAACACTACTTTGGCATTAACTGGGATCGTGATGTGGCGACGCCTATTGTTGCCGACATCCGTAACGTAGTCGCCGGCGATCCGAGTCCGGATGGTCAGGGAACGTTGCTTATCAAACGCGGTATCGAAGTGGGGCACATCTTCCAGTTGGGTACCAAGTATTCAGAAGCGCTGAAAGCCTCCGTTCAGGGTGAAGATGGTCGTAACCAGACTTTGACAATGGGCTGCTACGGTATTGGTGTAACACGCGTCGTTGCCGCGGCTATCGAGCAGAACTTTGACGAGCGCGGCATTGTATGGCCTGACGCCATTGCGCCTTTCCAGGTCGCTATTCTGCCGATGAATATGCACAAATCCTTCCGTGTGCAGGAGCTGGCGGAAAAGCTGTACAGCGAATTGCGCGCGCAGGGCATTGAAGTGCTGATGGACGACCGTAAAGAGCGCCCGGGCGTGATGTTTGCCGATATGGAACTGATTGGTATTCCACATACTATCGTGATTGGCGATCGTAACCTGGATAACGACGATATTGAGTATAAATACCGTCGTAGCGGTGAAAAATCGCTGATTAAAACCGGCGATATCGTTGACTATCTGGTCAAGGTCATTAAAGGCTAAACGGCATCTTGTTGGGATTGTCCGGCGCCATCCGGCAGATATGTAAAGGCCTCGCACCATGCGAGGCCTTTTATTAGTGAGTGCAATCTTTACCTGGCGCAAACTTCGCATTTTTATCGGCTATTAGCATTTTTACCGGCTCGCCCGTGTCCGGATTCGCGGCAAAAACAAAATGCCCTTCTACCGTCAGCAGCACCGGTTTTTCCGCTTCGCCTTTAGCCGCCAGATAGCCGCGCTCAAGCTGGGCGTTACTGGCGACAGGGAGCCGTTTTCCGGTCGCGCAATCGGTAAAGGTCGCCGCATCGGCCATATATACATACATACCACGCAGCGGCATTGGCGTTACCGGCAGGCTGGCGGTAACAGGTTCAAGCGTATAATTAAGCTGCGAAGCTACCGGATTGCCTTCTCTGTCGAGCATCTCCAGCGCATTGCCTTTCGCGCGATAATACGATTTCTCGCCATTGCTGTCGGTTAACACCAGTTTATCCGCCGTCCGCGCCCAGGTACCGTATGACGCAAAAGAGGAAGGTTCTTCGCGAACGCCCTGATAGCGCTCGTTCATCACCCATGTGCCATCTTTTTCCAGAAACAGTGACGTTTCAATACCTTCACAATCCGCACAGGGCAGCACGCCGCGCCAGCTTTGCTGCATGGGTTTTAATTCCGCCGCCTGCGCAGGTTGCAGGGCGTCAACTTCCGCACGGTTATTACACCCTATCAAGGCAAATAGCGTGCAGGCTGCCGCTACTGACAATATTGCTGTTCTCACCATGAAATCCTTATGAAATTGCTATTCCTGCCCGTCAATCCAGTGGACGACGAACTTTACCGCGAAGCGCCTTTACAGAAGATTTTTGCGCCTTCGAGGACAAGCGGCGCTCTTTCGAGGCACGCGTCGGGCGAGTTGCGCGACGGCTTTTCTGCTCCGCGGTTAATTCTTTTATGACGGCAACCAGCCTGGCGATAGCCGCTTCCCGGTTGAGCTCCTGGCTCCGGTACTCCTGCGCCTTAATGATAATTACGCCATCATGGCTTATCAGATGGTGGCTGGCCGTCAGCAAACGCTGTTTATAATACTCTGGCAGGCCAGAGGCCCGGATGTCAAAGCGCAAATGAATCGCGCTAGAGGTCTTATTCACATGCTGGCCACCCGCGCCCTGCGCGCGAATGGCCGTAATTTCCAGCTCATTATCGTCTATGGAGACCGTCCGGGAGATGGCAATCATGAGGGCTGTTGCCAGGTGGTAAGCTGTATTTCCAGATTATTCCGAGCATCAGAAAGCCAGATTGCGCCGTCCTGAATTGTCGCCTGTAGCGTCATGGTACGATCGGCAAATTCACTGAGCTGCGCCAGTTGTCCGTCATCCAGATACCAGACGGACAGGTTAGCGAACTGCGCACACTTGCTTTGATGCTGCTGCCACCAGATTTGCGCCGCCCGGGAGTTATAAGCAAAGAGCGCGACGTCGCCCGCTTGAGTACAGGCTTTCTTAATACGGCGCTCATCCGGCAGCCCCAGCTCTATCCAGAGATCGATGCCCAGATGATCGTTGCGCAGCCAGGCCTCCGGCTCATCTTCCGCGCTAAGTCCGCGCGTAAACTGCAACCGCTCATCAGCATATTTTATCCATGCCAACAGGCGCAGCATCATACGCTCCTGCGTTTCAGAAGGGTGACGCGCCAGCGTCAATGCCGCATCCAGAAACTGGTTGCGATCAAGGTCAGCCACATTGACGACGGCTTTATAAATTGTCGCTTTAAGCGCCATGAGAAACTCCTTTCGAATCAGGCATCCATTGTAGCGAAAACCGCGCTAAAAGGCTGTTAACGAATCTTTTACTCACTCGCGTCAGGCGCTGATATTGCGTAAATGAGTATGGTATAGTCACCTTGCTAAACAGGATTTAACTTCGTAGGCTTAGACTTGCATCCACGGTTAAGTCAGAATGCTGACAGGAGGGCGTGTGGAAAAATATTGTGAGTTAGTACGCAAGCGGTATGCGGAAATCGCCAGCGGAGACTTAGGGTATGTCCCGGATGCGCTGGGTTGTGTATTGAAAGTGCTTAATGAAGTGGCGGCAGATAGCGCCCTTTCAGAGTCGGTCAGGGAAAAGGCAGCTTATGCTGCCGCGAACTTACTGGTGAGCGATTATGTCAATGAATGAAACGTATCAACCCATTAATTGCGATGACTACGATAGTCTTGAGCTTGCCTGCATGCATCATTTAATACTGACGCTAACGTTAAAAGATGGCGAGATTTTGCAGGCAAAAGCGAACGATTTGATATTACGTAAAAACGTGGAATATCTGCTTGCCGAGGTTTCCGGCGAGTCTCGTGAGCTTCGTCTCGATAAAATCGCCAGTTTCAGCCACCCGGAAATTGGTACAGTGGTGGTCAGCGAATCCTGAATCCTGCGGCCGGATAAGGCATTTTCGCCGCTATCCGGCATTTTATGCTTCTTCTCGCCACAGTAACGCCACACCGTCTTCGTCATTCGCCAGCCCGTCATGGGTGACAAAGTACCCCGCCGCCGCAATCAGCGTATCGCCATAAAACAGCAGCGGCGTGGTATCGCGCCGCCAGGAAGGCACATTCAGCTCCTGCCAGATTTTCTTCAGCTTACGTCCGCCGTGACGTCCCACAATATGTAGCACCCCTGGCGCCTTAAAACGAATGCTGACGGATTCTTCCTCTCGCGGCTGGCGCAGTTCGCCGCCAGGAACGAGCTGTACCGTCCCTAAGCTGGCAGGCAGCGCCAGCGGTGTTTGCCAGACGGGCCAGGCGACCGTCGTTTCGCTTTGTCCGGCCACGGATTTAATCCACCACAGTTGTGACTGATAACGGCGAATCTCGCGATCGCCAAAACGTAAACAGGGAGAGGCATCGTCGCGCGCCAGCGCTACTTCCTGCCAGATACGCTCCAGCGCGTCGCGAGAGGGCATCGGCGCATTACGCGTCGCCAGCCAGCGACGCAGAATCGCCGCCCGCCGTACATCGCTCATCGACATTAATGGAGAGAGCCGCAATGTTCCCCGCGCCGTGATACAGTCCGTAAGCTCGCAGGCCAAAAGTTCGTCCAGCAGCCTTTCTTGCTCGGCGCAGAGCGCCGCGCTACGGGCTACCGCCGCAGAGAAATGCGGCCAACGCTGCTGCAAGAGCGGAAGCGCGCGCAGGCGTAAAAAATTGCGATCGTAGGCATCATCCTGATTGCTTTCATCTTCGATCCAGCATAAGTCATGACACACAGCCCACTGTTCCAGCGTCTCCCGCGTTTCTCTCAACAGCGGGCGAAGAAGCTGAGTTCCGGCAAAAGGCGAGCGTTCTCCCATCGCGGAAAGTCCGGCCGGACCGCTACCGCGCTTTAACGCCAGCAGGAATGTTTCACACTGATCGTCACGGTGCTGCGCGGTTGCCAGCACTTCGCCAGGCAATAACGTCTGTGCGAACGCCCGGTAGCGCGCTTCACGCGCATGGGCCTCGATACCCAGGCCATTATCCGCCAGAGTCACCCTCTCTACTACCAGCGGAACCTGCCAGCGTTCGCATACGGTTTCGCAATGCCGCACCCAACTATCAGCATGAGGGCTTAAACCGTGATGAATATGGATAGCACGCAGCGTGACGTCAGGATGACGTTCTCGCCACAACACCAGTTGATGCAAAAGCACCGTAGAATCCAGGCCGCCGCTAAAGGCGGCCAGAATACGGCGAGAAGAGAGTAACGAAGTATTCAGCGTGAGAGTGGTCATGGTTCGTGCTTATAGTGACTTTGCCCGGCAACGTTACCTGGCTAGCGCCTTAATGACAAGTCTTACTGCTCATACAGCTCAAGCGGCAAACCGTCCGGATCGTTGAAAAAAGTAAAGCGCTTCCCGGTATACGGATCGACGCGTATCGGTTCGCACTTAACCTGATGCTTTTCCAGATGCGCAACGGCGTTTTCTACATTTTCCACACTGAAAGCCAGATGGCGCAGGCCGCAGGCTTCAGGTCGGCTTGGACGCGCCGGAGGGAAGGGAAAAGAGAAAAGCTCAATCACATACTGCCCGTTTAGCGCCAAATCGCCCTTCCACGAGTCACGCTCTTCCCGCCAGGCTTCGCTTATCAGCTCGAATCCCAGAATATCGCAATAAAACGCCTTGCTCACCACATAGTCTGTCGCAATGATCGCGATGTGATGAACCTGTTTTAATCCCAGCATAGCGTCTCCTTTATTGATTATCAGTACGTTACTCGCCACATTCCCGTCAGGCAAGCTAACAGGCGTGTTTTAAGACTCGTACCTGGTACACCCCATCTTCATTCCGCTTCGCGCCGTGAATATCCGTTTCAAAACCGGGATAATGCTGACCAATCGAACATAGCATCAGCAGAAAATCGAGCACGGCCCGACTCTGTTGCGTGATCCTCTCGCCGGGCATCAACAGAGGAACGCCTGGCGGATAAGGCAGGATCATATTTGCGGAAACGCGCCCTGGCAGTTGATCGAGCGCCACGGTTTCCACCTCGCCTTTGATCTGACGCTGCCAGGCCTGGTGCGGTGTCATGATCATCTCCGGTAAAACCTCGAACGCCCGCAACATCAGCCCCGGAAGATCGTGCTGGCGGATCAGTTTATGAATCCCCTGCGCCAGATCCTGAATGCGCATATTGCGATAAAAATCAGGATCTTCCGCATACAGATCCGGCAACATATTTTTGACGCGCAGGTTAAGATCGTAGGCCCGTTTAAATTCCGTCAGTCCGCGCAGCAGCCCCATTGCACGGGTCTTATCAATCCCTATGCTGAACAAAAACAGCAGATTATACGGCCCGGTTTTTTCCACCACCACGCCTCGCTCATCGAGGAACTTCGCCACCAGCGCGGCAGGTATCCCCTCTTCGCTCATGTTGCCCTGTTCATCCATTCCCGGCGTCAGGATTGTCACCTTAACCGGATCGAGGAACATATGATCGTCATCAGCATCGGTGAAGCCGTGCCATGTTTTTCCCGGCGCTACCGGCCAGCATTCGGCCTCATCAACCTCTACCGGCTGCCAGATATCAAAGAACCAGCTATCGGACTCTTCACGTAACCGCTGTACCTCTTTACGAAAATGGAGCGCCCGTTCCACCGAACGATTAATCAATCTTTTCCCCGGGTTACCGCGCAGCATCGCCGCCGCAGTCTCGATAGAGGCGACAATGGGATAGCTCGGCGATGTAGAGGTGTGCATCATAAACGCTTCGTTAAACGTCTCTTCGTCATATTCCCCTTTGATATGAATAAGCGACGCCTGCGAAAAAGCCGCCAGCATTTTATGGGTGGATTGCGTTTCGAAAATCACTTTTCCGGGCACCCGATCGCCGCTCATCCCACTTTTCCCCTGGTAGATCGGATGAAAATGAGTATAGGGTACCCAGGCGGAATCAAAATGGATCGAGGGAACGTCCAGTATCTGCTTGATCCAGTTAGTGTTATATAGCAGACCATCGTAAGTAGAATTGGTGATAACCGCATGAACCGGCCACTGCGCCTGCTCGGTTTCCGCCACCTTACGCGCAATGCTGTCACGGGTGAACTCACGCTTAGGAATACCGCCGAGAATGCCGAGCGCATTGCGCGTCGGCTTTAGCCAGAGAGGCACCACATCGCTCATCATCAGCAAATGCGCCAGCGATTTATGGCAATTACGGTCAATAAGCAACGTACTTCCCGCAGGCGCGGCATACATACCGACAATTTTATTCGAGGTCGACGTACCGTTCGTCACCATGTAACTCTGCTCGGCGCCAAAAGTACGGGCGATATACTCTTCCGCTTCCAGATGCGGCCCGGTGTGATCCAGCAGTGACCCCAGTTCAGTCACCGAAATCGACACATCAGCTTTTAAGGTATTGCCGCCAAAAAAGTCATAAAACAGACAGCCTGGCGGACTTTTCTGATACGCCGTACCCGCCATATGACCCGGCGTACAAAAGGTATATTTTCCTTCTTTAGCGTAGGTAAACAGCGCTTTGGTAAACGGCGGCGTAATATTATCGAGATATTCGTTGGTATATTGATGAATGCGCGTCGCTATATCTTCGGCCTGCCCCAACGCATACTCAAAAAACCACAGCGCCATGCGCATATCGTAAACGCTAACGTCCAACGTCGAGTTGGTATTGATAAAGGCGTAGAGGGGAAGGTATTCATTTAGCTGATTAATTTCGCTACAAAGGTCGAGGCTGTATTCATCCCAGTCAAAAATAACGCCGCAAATGCGTGGGTTATGTTCAATAAACTTCAACAAATCAACGCTATTTTGCGGCCAGATAATTTGAAATCCCAGGGATTGTAATGCACGCTCAAGCTCCTTGATGGGTTCATCTTTATAATAAACCCCGTGCGGCCCCATAATGGCGATGATGTTCATGCTTTCTCCTGAAAAAAACCTGAGATAAGCATAGTAGCAATCCTGCCGATGCAGAGCACCGACAGGATTTATCTTATTACAATGCGCTCCATGCATCGGCCCAGGCAATTCCTACGCCGGGCTCATAGTAAGCTGGCGCAACATTACACCATGAGCCCGCCGGGAACGGTTTGCACTGGTACAACGCGCCATTACTGTTGACGATATCGCCTGGAATCCATTTCTGGCTGCTGCTCCAGGCAGGGTAGCTGGTGGTCTTATCTTCGTCATCCGCAGCGGCGGCCTTCGCTTTCACATTCAGCGTATAAACTGCGGTGCTGGATAGCGTACCGTCGCTAACGGTCAGATTCACCACATACTGGGTGTCCTGAGTGACATCAGGTGCATTGAAAATCACAACGGCTTTATCCTGGCCGCTCAGCGTTTTGCCGTCCTGCGACATCCAGGTATAAGTGAGCTTGTCGCCATTCGCGTCTGTCGATCCTTCCGCGCTGAGTGAAACCGCACTACCGGCTTCCACCGCCCCGATCGGTCCGGCAATACGCGCGACTGGCGCCACGTTTTCATCCGTAATTGGCACCGGGGATGGAGTGACATCCGGTTCAGCGGTCCCGTTATCATCGACGACATTAACGTTGAAATAATGCTGTACGCATTTCGTGTAGTCGCCCTCTTTAAAGGCGGTATACGGCGTCTGATATCCAACTAACTGGCAGGAATAGGTTTTACCGTCCGCAGTATCGGCGCTCCAGCCCCAGTCCTCCTCCCAATAGATCGGTAACGCGCCAGCGCCGCCTTCATCGAACTGCTTCATGTTTTTACAGCCCAGCACTTCGTCAGCCGGTACCGGCACTTTCAGGTAGTTGGCAAACTCTTTGTAGTAGGCGATACGGTTAAGCGACTGCGCATTCTCATCTGCCCCGCCGCACTCCACGCCGCCATTGATGATCTGAATGGTGACGCCGAAACCTGATACCAGGCCATTTGCTTTATCGCGATCGTTTGGCTGCCAGGTACCGTCAATCACATGCAGCATAGACGGCTTCGGCGGCTGCGGATAAACAAAGAAGAAGACAGCGCTTGCCAGATTCATCCAGGTATCCGCTACCAGCTCGGGTTTATCCAGCAGTGGGCGAACGTCACCATACATCGCGTCAGAGAAAGGCCCATAGTTGTAGTTATAAGAAAGCTGCTTTGCCCCGCGGCCAAAATAGCTGAGGAAGTCGCCGTCCTTATCTTTACCGCACCGCCAGGTCTGGCCCTGCCATACATCCGGGTTACATTCGCCGTTGTAGCCGCCTTTCTGCCCTTCTGTCCAGCCGACTTCGCGCAGATAAACCAGCGCCTGACGCCATTCCGGAATATCACGCCAGCTTTCGTGACCGCCCGTCTCCTGTGCGAAGTGAGCAAACATGGTTGCCAGCGTTTTACGGCAAATTGCATTGCTGTCACGCCCATCGGTATAGGTTCCGCAGACCGCCGGGAATTTACCGATGGCCTTCAGGAAGTTGCTGTAGGTATATTCCGGCGCGCGCATCGGGAACAGATAATCCCAGTCGCTCTCTTTAAGCATACTTTCGACGCGTTTTACGTTTGCCGGGTTAGCGACGCGTCCCGGGGCAATCAGTTCCACTTCACTGTTCGGCAGCGTGGCAATAGACGACTTTACCGCGTTCATTAACGGGAAATTGGTCAGGGCTTTTTCTTTTGCCGCAAGTTCGCTGGCTTTCATGGTTGCCGGTTCGCTGGCGCTCAATAAAGAGGCCGCGTGTGCCCCAGCCATACTCAACACAATTCCGGCGGCGACCGCGCTTAAGGCCATTGTTTTCCGTAATGCCATCCTAATTCTCCTTGAATATCGTTAACAGACTGCCGGCGCAAATGCGGGCAGTAGGCGCAGTTTCAGGGGAGCGGTAGACGAACGCTAATCATCAAACATCAGCGTGACATCATTTCGGCATCAGCAGACTATAAACGAAAAAAGGGCCGACAAAGCGGCCCTTTTGTGAAAAATGAGGAGCGACTAGGCGTAACCGTAGCTCATCAGACGCTGGTAACGACGGTTTTTCAGGTCGTCTTTACTCAGCACGTCCAGATCGGCCAGGTCTTCCAGCAGTTGTGCTTTCAGCGATGCCGCCATCACTTCCGGGTTGCGGTGCGCGCCGCCCAGCGGCTCCGGAATGATGGAGTCGATAAGCTTCAGTTCTTTCAGACGCGGCGCGATGATGCCCATCGCTTCAGCGGCCAATGGCGCTTTGTCGGCGCTTTTCCACAAAATGGAAGCGCAACCTTCCGGAGAGATAACGGAATAGGTGCTGTATTGCAGCATATTCACTTTATCGCCCACGCCAATCGCCAATGCGCCGCCGGAACCGCCTTCGCCAATCACGGTACAGATAATGGGCACGTTCAGACGCGACATTTCGCGCAGGTTGCGGGCGATAGCTTCAGACTGACCGCGCTCTTCCGCACCCACGCCTGGGTAAGCGCCTGGCGTATCGATAAAGGTGATGATCGGCATGTTGAAGCGCTCGGCCATCTCCATCAAACGCAGCGCTTTGCGGTAGCCTTCCGGCGCTGGCATCCCAAAGTTACGACGAATTTTTTCTTTGGTTTCACGGCCTTTTTGATGACCAATAATCATCACCGGTCGCCCTTCCAGACGCGCGATACCACCGACGATAGCTTTGTCATCAGCATAGGCGCGATCGCCCGCCAGCTCATCAAACTCATCAAACGCCAGACGGACATAATCCAGGGTGTACGGACGCTGCGGATGGCGCGCCAGTTGGGCTACCTGCCATGCGCCGAGATCGGCGAAGATTTTGCGCGTCAGTTCTACGCTTTTTTCGCGCAGGCGATGGACTTCTTCATCGATATTAATATCCAGTTTCTCATCCTGGCGGCTTACCGCAGTCAGAGAATCGATTTTCGCTTCCAGCTCTGCTATCGGCTGTTCAAAATCAAGGAAATTCAGACTCATAGTATTCCTGTATTAGTCAAACTCCAGTTCCACCTGCTCCGAACCAATGAGGCCACGCAGATCGTTAAGTAAACGATCGCTCGGAGAGACACGCCACGTTGCGCCAAAACGCAGTCGCGCACGCGCATCCGCCCTCTGATAGTAGAGATGTACTGGAATGGTCCCCGAGCGGTGGGGTTCCAGAGACTGACGGAGTCGGTTTAAAAGCTGGTCATCAATTTGCCTGTCCGTCAGCGAGATAGCAAGCCCGCGAGCGTATTTTTCGCGAGCTTCGTCAATATCCATCACTTCGCGGGCGGTCATTTTAAGCCCCCCGCTGAAGTCATCAAAGCTGACCTGTCCGCTGACGATAAGTATGCGGTCTTTTTCCAGCAACTGCTGGTATTTATCCAGCGCGTCGGTAAATAACATCACTTCCAGACGCCCGGAACGGTCATCCAGCGTACAGATGCCGATACGATTGCCGCGCTTGGTGACCATAACCCTTGCGGCAATCACGAGCCCCGCAGCCGTGGTGACTTTACCACGTTCTGTCGGATGCATGTCTTTGAGCCTTACCCCGCCGACATAGCGCTCAATTTCTTTTAAATACTGATTGATGGGGTGGCCCGTCAGGTACAACCCCAACGTTTCGCGCTCCCCATCCAATACCACCTGCTCCGGCCACGGCTGGCAGCTGGCATAGGATTGTTCAATTTGCTCCGGCTCTTCCGCCAGTACGCCGAACATATCCGCCTGACCGATAGCTTCCGCTTTGGCATGCTGGTCGGCGGCTTTCAGCGCATCGCCCAATGAGTTCATCAGCGCAGCACGGTGCGGACCCAGCCGGTCGAACGCCCCGGACATGATCAGCTTTTCCAGTACCCGGCGGTTGAGTTTTTTGGTATCGGTCCGCGCGCACAGATCAAACAGTTCGCGGAAATAGCCGCCCTGATTACGCGCGTCGATGATCGCTTCGATCGGCCCTTCGCCAACGCCTTTGATCGCGCCGATGCCGTAGACGATCTCGCCCTCATCGTTAACGTGGAAATGGTACAACCCGGAGTTAATATCCGGCGGCAGAATTTTCAGCCCCATCCGCCAACACTCATCCACCAGGCCGACGACTTTCTCGGTGTTGTCCATATCGGCAGTCATCACCGCCGCCATAAATTCAGCCGGATAGTGCGCCTTCAGCCATAGCGTCTGGTAAGAAACCAACGCATAGGCGGCCGAGTGCGATTTGTTAAACCCGTAACCGGCGAATTTCTCCACCAGGTCAAAGATTTTCATCGCCAGTTCGCCGTCGATACCGTTCTTTTTCGCGCCCTCTTCAAAAACGGAACGCTGTTTGGCCATCTCTTCCGGCTTTTTCTTACCCATCGCACGACGCAGCATATCCGCGCCGCCGAGAGTATACCCGGAAAGTACCTGGGCAATCTGCATCACCTGTTCCTGATACAGAATGATGCCGTAGGTCGGCTCCAGTACCGGCTTCAGGCTTTCATGCTGCCACTGAACGTCCGGGTAAGAGAGTTCTTCACGACCGTGCTTACGGTCGATAAAGTTATCTACCATCCCCGACTGCAACGGACCGGGACGGAACAGGGCCACAAGCGCGATCATATCTTCAAAGCAGTCCGGCTGCAGGCGCTTGATCAGATCTTTCATGCCGCGCGATTCAAGCTGGAAGACCGCCGTGGTTTCCGAGCGTTGCAGCATGTCGAAGCTTTTTTTATCGTCCAGCGGAATGGCGGCGATATCCAGCGGCGGCTCGCCGTTCTTCTCGCGCCGCTTGTTGATCATCTCCAGCGCCCAGTTGATGATGGTCAGCGTACGCAAGCCGAGGAAGTCGAACTTGACCAGCCCGGCATATTCCACGTCGCTTTTATCAAACTGGGTAACCGGATGTTTGCCCTCTTCATCGCAGTACAGCGGCGCAAAGTCGGTAATTTTGGTCGGCGCGATCACCACGCCGCCAGCGTGCTTACCGGCGTTACGAGTGACGCCTTCAAGCTTACGCGCCATATCGATCAGCGCTCTGACCTCTTCGTCCGCCTCGTAAATTTCCGGCAGTTGCGGTTCCGCTTCAAAGGCTTTTGCCAGCGTCATTCCCGGATCGGGCGGCACCAGCTTGGAGATACGATCGACAAAACCGTATGGATGCCCCAGCACGCGCCCTACATCGCGGATAACCGCTTTCGCCGCCATCGTACCGAAGGTGATAATTTGCGATACCGCATCACGCCCGTACATGTCTGCGACGTGCTCAATCACCTGGTCGCGTTTCTCCATACAGAAGTCAACGTCGAAGTCAGGCATAGAGACACGTTCCGGGTTCAGGAAACGTTCGAACAGCAGGTCAAATTCCAGCGGATCAAGGTCGGTAATTTTCAGCGCGTAGGCCACCAGCGAACCGGCCCCGGAACCACGTCCAGGCCCTACCGGCACACCGTTATCTTTTGACCACTGGATAAACTCCATCACGATGAGGAAGTAGCCAGGGAACCCCATCTGGTTGATAACCTGCAGTTCAATATCCAGACGCTCGTCATATTCCGGGCGACGCTTTTTGCGCTCTTCTTCGTCCGGGAACAGGAAAGCCAGACGCTCTTCCAGCCCCTCTTTCGACTTTTTGACCAGATAATCTTCGGTGGTCATATCGCCAGTCGGGAACTGTGGCAGGAAATATTCACCCAGACGCACCGTTACGTTGCAGCGTTTGGCAATCTCCACCGTATTTTCCAGCGCCTCCGGAATATCGGCAAACAGATCGCACATCTCGTCGATGCTGCGCATATATTGCTGCGGCGAGTAATTGCGCGGACGCTTAGGATCGTCAAGCGTGAAACCGTCGTGGATCGCGACACGAATTTCATGGGCGTCAAAATCATCGCTTTCAAGGAAACGGACATCGTTCGTCGCGACAACCGGCAAACCGCGAGTTTCAGCCAGTTCGACCGCGGCATGCAGGTATGTCTCTTCGTCCTGTCTGCCGGTGCGGATCAGTTCCAGAAAATAGCGATCGGAAAAATGCGCTTCATAGAAGGCAACGCACTCCTCCACCAGAGCCTGGTTGCCGCGTAGCAAACAGCGGCCTACATCACCCATGCGCCCGCCGGAAAGCAGGATCAAACCTTCTTTAAGCTCTACCAGCCAGTCGCGATCGATAATCGGACCTGCCGCACCGTAGCCGCGCTGATACGCTTTCGAGATCAGCAGCGTCAGGTTCTGGTATCCCGTATTATTCGCCGCCAGTACCGTCAGGTGAGTCAGTTCATCTCCCAACAGTTCGTTGTGAACGTTAAAGTCCGCCCCGACGATGGGTTTAATGCCCGCACCATGACCCGCTCCGTAGAACTTCACCAGACCGCAGAGGTTAGTAAAATCGGTGATCGCCAGCGCAGGCATACCTAATGAGGCCGCCTTTTTCACCAGCGGCCCGGTCTTCGCCAGCCCATCGATCATAGAGTAGTCGCTGTGCACCCGCAGGTGGACGAAACGTGGTTCAGACATCTTCAGATTTCTCGATACAAGAATCAGGACGCAAGTCCGAGAGCGCGTTTAACAGGCGCAAAGCTGCGTCGGTGGTGCGCCGTCGCGCCATACTGTGCCAACTTTTCCAGATGAAAAGCGGTTGGATAGCCTTTGTGTTGCGCAAAGCCATACTGAGGAAAAACGATATCCAGCGCCGCCATTTCGGCGTCACGGGTGACTTTCGCCAGAATAGAGGCCGCGCTAATCTCCGCCACGCGGCTATCGCCTTTCACCACGGCCATTGCCGGCACCGGCAGATCCGGACAGCGATTGCCGTCGATCAGCACATACTCTGGCGCAATATGCAGACCGGCGACAGCACGCTGCATCGCGAGCATTGTAGCGTGCAAAATATTCAGTTCATCAATTTCATGCGGCTCCGCGCGCCCCAGACTCCAGCTTAACGCCTTTTCTTTAATCTCGTCATACAACGCCAGACGACGCTTTTCAGACAATTTTTTGGAATCATTCAGACCGACGATCGGGCGAGCCGGATCGAGGATCACGGCGGCGGTCACTACTGCGCCCACCAGCGGGCCACGGCCCACTTCATCCACACCCGCCACTAAATGGGTGTGTGGATAAACAAATTCGATCATTGTGCTAACTCCAGAACGGCATCTGCCGCCTGCTCATCGGCATTACAGCGGATCTGCTGATGCAGTTCACGGAAGGTGTCGTGCATCGCATGGCTGGTTTTACCGTTCGCCAGTAGCGGCAACAGCGCTTCGGCGAGTTTTTGCGGTTCGCACTCTTCCTGCAACAGCTCTTTGACTAATTCTCTTCCCGCCAGCAGATTAGGCAAAGAAACATACTCGGTTTTCACCAGACGTTTCGCCAGCCAAAAAGTGAAGGGCTTCATACGATATCCCACCACCATCGGGCATTTTGCCAGCATGCACTCCAGCGCCGCTGTACCGGAAGCCAGCAGTGCCGCATCGCTGGCAACCATCGCTTCACGCCCCATCCCGTCCAGCAAATGAACGGCGAGATCCGGCGCAACCTCCGCTTTAATTTTTTCAAACTGTTCGCGGCGTTTCGTGTTCACCAGCGGCACTACCACTTCCAGATCGGGATAGCGCTGTCGCAGCAATTGTGCGGTTTTCAGGAAATCGGCGCTGAGCATTTCCACTTCCGCGCCACGACTGCCCGGCAGTAACGCCAGACAATGAGCGTTATGCGGGATACCCAGCACGTCGCGCGCCGCATTTTTATCCGGGTCCAGCGGCATTGCATCCGCCATGGTGTGACCGATAAAGCGGCACGGGACGTTAAATTTATCGTAAAACGCTTTTTCGAAAGGCAGAAAAGCCAGCACCATATGGGTGGATCTGCCTATTTTGAAAACGCGTTTCTGTCGCCAGGCCCACACGGACGGGCTGACATAATGAATGGTCTTGATCCCTTGCTTTTTCAGATTACCTTCGAGGGTAATGTTGAAATCAGGGGCATCAATCCCGACAAAGACATCGGGCTTGAGTTCGGTAAAACGGCGGGTCAGATCGGCGCGGATACGCAGCAAGCGGCGTAAACGTCCGAGCACTTCAACAATGCCCATGACCGCCAGTTCTTCCATTTCGTACCAGGCTTCACACCCTTCAGCCTGCATACGCGGCCCCGCAACGCCCACAAAACGGGCGTTGGGTACGCGCGCTTTCAGCGCACGAATTAAGCCTGCGCCAAGAATATCGCCGGACGTTTCGCCGGCGACCAGAGCAATCGTTAAAGGACGCTGTGCCACCATTAACGAATCGGACCGCGCGTTGAACGCTCAAAGAACTCGGTAAACGCCTTCACTTCCGGATGCTTTTCAGCAAGTTCAGCGATTTCCTGCTTCGCTTCGTCGAGCGTTTTACCACTGCGATACAACAACTTATAGGCATTACGAATCGCTACCAGCCCTTCACGGCTAAAGCCGCGACGCTTCAACCCTTCGATATTTACCCCGAACGGCGTCGCATGGTTACCCTGCGCAATCACATATGGAGGAACATCCTGCGCTACGCCGGAGCAGCCGCCGACCATCACATGCGCACCGATAATGCAGAATTGATGAACTGCCGTCATACCGCCGATGATCGCAAAATCATCGACTGATACGTGCCCTGCCAGCGTGGCGTTGTTGGCGAGGATACAGCGATTACCTACCGTACAATCATGTGCGACATGCGCATTGATCATCAGCAGATTATCGCTACCCACCTTCGTCAGCCCACCGCCCTGCACTGTACCACGATGAATGGTGACGCTTTCGCGAATGCGGTTACGATCGCCAATTTCCACACGGGTCGGCTCACCAGCATATTTCAGATCCTGGTTCACTTCGCCGATGGAGGCAAACTGATAAATCTCGTTGTCGCGGCCGATTTTGGTTTGACCATTCACGACCACATGAGACTTCAGTACGGTTCCCTCACCAATTTCGACCTGCGGCCCAACAATACAAAAGGGACCAATGTGGACATTAGCGCCAAGTACAGCGCCGTCTTCCACAATGGCGGTAGGATGAATAAAGGCGGATTTATCAATCACGAATCAGGCCTCCCGGCTACGAGCACACATCATGGTTGCTTCGCACACAACTTTACCGTCGACCAGCGCAACCCCTTTAAAGCGGGTCAGGCCACGACGCGTTTTCTCGAAAGTGACTTCCATGATCATCTGATCGCCTGGCACAACCGGACGCTTAAAGCGCGCTTCATCAATACCCGCGAAATAATACAGCTCACCGGGCTCCAGTTTACCGACGCTTTTAAACGCCAGAATACCAGTTGCCTGCGCCATCGCTTCCAGAATCAATACGCCTGGCAAAATTGGTTTGCCCGGGAAATGCCCCTGGAAAAACGGCTCGTTGACGGAGACATTTTTCACCGCACGCAGAAAACGCCCTTCTTCAAAGTCCAGCACGCGATCGACCAGTAAAAACGGAAAACGGTGCGGCAGAAGCTCTAAAATCTCTTCAATCTGCAGAGTATGAGTGTTAGTAGTCAAAATACTCTTCCTGTCCAAATATACAAAAAGGCAATAATAACACGGCCTGCCGCAATCGTATGAATGTGACAGGCCGGAAAAGAATGGCAACTACAAGGCGAAACGTTAGTCTTGTTGATTAACCTTGCGCTCAATCGCTTTGAGACGCTTGCTCATATCATCAATGTTCATCACCAGTGCAGCAGTTTTACGCCATACTTTGTTGGGTTGCAGCGGAATGCCTGAGGAGTAGACGCCCGGTTCCGTGATGGGACGCATCACCATACCCATGCCAGTTACCGTGACTTTGTCGCATATTTCCATATGCCCATTGATCACGCTGGCGCCGCCAATCATGCAGTAACGGCCAATCTTCAGGCTACCCGCCATAATGACGCCACCGGCAACTGCCGTATTGTCGCCAATCACGACGTTATGTGCAATCTGGCACTGATTATCAATAATCACGCCGTTGCCAATAACAGTATCATCCAGCGCGCCACGGTCAATGGTGGTGCAAGCGCCGATCTCGACACGATCGCCAATAATGACCCGGCCCAGTTGCGGGATCTTCACCCAGTTGCCACGATCGTTAGCGTAACCAAAACCATCCGCGCCGATCACCGTACTGGACTGGATCAGGCAATTCTCACCGATCTGAATGTCGTGGTAAATCGTTACGTTCGCCCACAAGCGTGAACCCGCCCCGATTTTGCTATTTTTTCCGACGAAACAGCCTGCGCCGATAACCACGTTATCGCCCAGTTGTACGCCAGATTCAATTACCGCATTCGCGCCGACTGAAACATTGCTACCCAGCGTTGCCGTCGCATCAATCACTGCGCTTGGCGCGATATTCTGCGCGGGCTGCGGCGTGGTGTCTAAAATTTGCGCCATGCGCGCGTACGTCAGATAGGGATTTTTCACGACTAACGCTGCGCTTTTTGCGAACGGAAGATCGTCCTGCGTCATCACAACCGCAGAAGCCTGGCATAAACCTAAGTGTTCACGGTACTTAGGATTCACCATAAACGTAATGTGGCCTGTTGTTGCAGATTGCATGGACGCAACGCCGGTGATGACGATATCGCCATCACCGTGTAATTCTGCATCCAACTGTTCTGCTAAGTCAGCCAGTCGAATTGAAGGCATTACTTATTTAACCTGTTTCAGTACGTCAGCGGTGATGTCTTTCACATCGCTGCTGTTGTAAGCAACGGTGTTCGCGTCTACCACCAGATCGATGCTCTGGTCGTTAGCCACTTTTTTCACCGCAGTCTGGATACGAGTCACCAGTTTGCCGCGTTCTTCGTTGGAGCGACGAGCGCGATCTTTCTCAAAAGCCTGCGCTTTTTGCGCGAAAGTCTGGCGCTCAGACATCACGTCTTTTTCCAGCTTAGTACGATCGCTGCCTGCCTTCATGGATTGCAGACGCTGCATTTTGGATTGCAGATCGGTTTCCATTTTTTGCAGTTCAGCCGCACGGCCTTTAAACTCGTTTTCCAGTGTATTGGATACACCCGTCTTCTGCGCAACCTGTTGGAACAGATTACCCATGTTGACGATTGCAATTTTGTCAGCAGCCTGTGCGGACGTTACCATCGCCAAACCAAGACCTGCAGCTAATAACCACTTTTTCACAATAAACTCCTTACCATCCCATTTGCACCCGAAGGTACAGCTCTTTGCGTGGCCTGGCGATCCCTGAAGGCATCGCCAAAAGTCATCGCTACACTACCAATGCATTCCTTTGCAGTGAACAATTACCAGGTTTTACCAATGTTAAACTGGAACTGCTCAGCTTTGTCTCCATCGTACTTTTTAAACGGCTGGGCGTAGGAGAAGACCAACGGCCCCAATGGGGACATCCATTGTAATGCGATACCCGCGGACATACGGATGTTGCTTGGATCGCTGTAGTCCGGCACACCAGCAGCCCGAGTCTGGCTAGTGTCTTGCCAGTTTGTATCCCAGACGGTACCCATATCCCAGAAGAAGGAAGTACGCACCGAATTAGCATATTTCTCGCTGATAAATGGCGTCGGCGTGATAAATTCCAGGCTAGCGACCGCCATGGCGTTACCCCCTACCGCATCGTCTGAATCACATACCCCACCATCAGTACGGGAGCAATCTTCGTAGTTATCTCCATCACCCGAGTGTGCACCAGATTTATAGACCGCTTTCGGACCAATGGTATTAGACTGGAAACCACGCACAGTACTTGAGCCCCCAGCATAGAAGTTTTCATAGAACGGCATCTCTTTACTACCGATTCCATCCCCATAACCCCAGCGCGTACGACCCAGAACTACCCATTTGTGATCGTTATCGATTGGTACATAGGTCGCGGTATCCAATGTCACTTTATAGTATTCATTATCAGACCCCGGAATTGTCACTTTACCCGTCAGGTTAACTCTTGAGCCATCCGTCGGAAAATAGCCACGGTCCAATTTATTGTAGGTCCAGCCGTAGTTAAAGGTGAAGTCATCTGCAGCAAAGCTACTGCTGTCATCATGTCCCATCGACTCAAGATAACGGTCCATCGCTATCTGAGGCTGCATATTGGACAGGGAGTTATGCACATACCCTACGCCCGCGCGCAACGTGTTGTACTCGTTGATGGGGAAGCCAAGCGTCACATCCGTACCGTAACTCTTGTTGGTATAGTCGGACAGATCCGCATCGTCCGCCTGGAAGTCGTTATAGAAGATACGACCACCGAGGCTCACGCCGTCAACGGTAAAGTATGGGTTAGTAACGGACAGTTCGCTGTAGGTCTGGTAGTCGTTTTTGGTTCCGTTAATCCCCACGGAATAGCCTGTACCTAACCAGTTGTCCTGCTGAACGCCGGCCTGGAAGCTAACGCCGCTTTCTGTACCGTAGCCAATACCGAAGTTGAAGCTACCGGTATTACGCTCTTTCACCTTGTAGACCACATCCACCTGATCCGGGCTGCCCGGAACGCGCTGCGTATCGGTATCAACGGTTTCAAAGTAACCCAAACGGTTCAGACGCTCTTTCCCCTGGTCGACCAGATCGCTGCCCAGCCACGCCCCTTCCATCTGACGCATTTCACGGCGCAGAACGGAATCTTTTGAGGTATCGTTGCCTTCAAAACGGATCTTACGCACGTAGAAACGGTTACCGGCATCGACGTTAACGCGTAATTTAACGGTCTTGTCGGCGTCGTTAATTTCAGGCTGTGACTGCACGCGCGGATAGGCGTAACCATAGCGACCGAGAAGCTTTTTGATGTCATCTTCCATTTTGGTCACTTTGGTGCCGTTATAGAGCTCGCCCGGTTCAATTTTCGTCAGGTTCTCAATTTCAGCGGAATGCCCGGCCAGGTTACCGCTCACCTGAACCCCGGAAAGCTTGTACTGATCGCCTTCGGTGATATTGACGGTGATGTAGATCCCTTTCTTATCCGGCGTCAGACTCACTTGCGTAGAGTCAATATTGAAACGCGCGTAGCCGCGATCCAGATAGTAACTGCGCAAGGTTTCAAGGTCGCCCGCCAGCTTCTGCTTCTGATATTTACGATCGCCAACGACGTTCCACCACGGCACTTCGTCACGCAACTGGAAATGAGAAATGAGTTCTTCGGTGCTAAAGGCATGGTTACCGACGATGTTGATCTGTTGGATCTTCGCCGATACGCCCTCCTGGAACACCAGTTTAAGATCAACACGGTTGCGCGGTAGCGGCGTTACAACCGCCTTAACGCTGGCGCTGTATTTACCTACGCTATAGTAAAAGTCTTCCAGCCCTTTTTCGATATCAGACAGCGTGGTGCGATCCAGAGACTCGCCAACACGTACGCCAGACGCTTCGAGGTTTTGCTTGAGCATGTCGTCTTTCACCGATTTGTTACCGGAGAAAGTGATGCTGGCAATGGTCGGACGTTCTTTTACCTGAACCAGAAGGGTATCACCATCGCGCAGGACGCGGACGTCCTCAAAGTTGCCGGTGGCGAACAGAGCGCGAATGGTGTTACTGATATCTTCATCATTAACCGTGTCGCCTGTGCGCACCGGCATACTGAGGAGAGCCGCACCAACGGCGACTCGCTGCAGGCCTTCGAAATGAATGTCCTTCACTACGAACCCTTCAGCACCGTATACGGTGGCGCTGCTGAACAGCAGCGACGCTATGAGCAACTTTTTCATCGCCATCGTTATTATGCGTTCTTCCTAACTAACTCTCTTACAACCGAGAGAAATCATTGAAAAGTGCAAGCCCCATTAACAACACCAGCAAAATCGAGCCAATGCGATAACTAAAGTCTTGAACTCGCTCGGATACCGGCCCGCCCTTAAGCTTTTCAATCGCCAGGAACAGCAGATGCCCCCCGTCAAGAACGGGCAGCGGAAACAGGTTGATTATCCCTAAGTTCACGCTGATTAGCGCAAGGAACATCAGGTAATAAATCACCCCGAACTCCGCTGACATCCCAGCCCCCTGAGCGATAGAAATCGGCCCACTGAGGTTGTTCAGTTTCACATCACCGGTTATCAATTTACCCAGCATACTGACCGTCAGCTTCATCAACTGCCACGTCTTATCCGTGGCTTCGAGGATGGCGCTAAAAGGCCCATACTGGCGTATAGTCTTGTACTCTTCCGGCAGAGGAATAATTTTAGGCACCACGCCTGCAAAACCTTCCGCCTTTCCGTTAACCGATTTCGTATCCGGCGTTAACGTCAACGACAAGGCGCTCCCCTGCCTTTCAATCTCTAACGCTAACGGCTTACCGGGATTATCGCGTACAAACGTAACGAATTTCATCCACTGCGTTAACGGCTGACCATCGACTTTAACGATCCTGTCGCCCGCTTGCAAACCCGCTTTACTGGCTGCGGAATTCGCCTGCACTTCTGACAGTACCGGTTCGATCTGCGGCCCGCGGGGCCGAATCCCTAAAGAAGATACAGGATCTTGCTTATCAGGCTCAAATGCCCAGTGACGTAAATCAAGCGTTTTGTCCTGCCGCTGGTCGCTGCCAAAGGGCGCGACGCTCACCGTCGTCTGCTGGTCGCCAATTTTGGACACCAGTTGTAAACGCACGGCATCCCAATCAGGGGTTTCGATACCATCAATGGCTTTAAGTTCCGTACCAGGCGCAATTTGCGCCTGCGCAGCAATCGAGTTGGGCGTTATTTCGCCAACGACCGGACGAACGCCAGGGACGCCGATGATAAAGACCAACCAGTAAGCAAAGATAGCAAAAATGAAGTTCGCCACCGGACCTGCGGCAATAATTGCGGCGCGCTGGCCCACCGTTTTGTTATTGAAGGCGTGACGACGCAATTCCGGCGCTACCGGTTCGGCGCGCTCATCCAGCATTTTGACATAGCCGCCCAGCGGGATCAGGGCGATGACATACTCGGTACCATACCGGTCAGTACGGCGCCAGAGCGCTTTGCCAAAGCCGATGGAAAAGCGCTCAACACGCACACCGCAGCGCCGGGCAACCCAGAAATGACCAAATTCATGCACAGTGATCAGCACGCCCAGTGCGATGATGAATGCAGCCAGATTCCAGAGAATACTCAGCATAAAACCTTCCGTTAGAGCGTCCTGAACACCAGTAGCAACAGGCAAGCAAAGACCGGTACAGCCGCCGTCAGGCTGTCAATTCGGTCCAGAATACCGCCATGTCCTGGAATCAAGTGGCCGCTATCCTTAATTCCTGCTTCGCGCTTAAACATACTCTCGGTGAGATCACCCAATACGGAAGCCAGTGCCGCAACCACAGAGCAAATCAACAAGATAACAGGCGCAACATTCAGATTCGCCCACATACCGTAACCCCATGAGATCACAGCAGCCGTAGCAAGCCCGCCGATAAACCCTTGCCAGGTTTTACCCGGGGAAACTTTCGGCGCCAGCTTATGTTTGCCAAACAATTTACCAAACATATACGCGCCGGAGTCCGCTCCCCAGACCAGGATCATGACATAGAGTAGCCATATTGCGCCACTGTAATGATTCTCGTCATAGTGCCAGGCACGCAGCGCCAGCATTCCCCAGAAAAATGGCACGATAGTTAACAGGCCGAAAATGAGGCGCAATGTTTTTGAGTTGCGCCAGATTGCCGCCGAACCGGGATAAAATAGCACCAGCAGTAGTGCGACAACCCACCAGCCTAACGATGCCCAAAGCGACATCTCAACCAGCGGTTGACGAATGTTGTGATGATACTCAGGCAACAAAAATAGCATCAGCGCCAATAACAGACCACACAGCACCGCCAGCCAAACCCGCTGTGAACGCGCGGCGAAACCGCTTAACTGTCCCCATTCCCACGCGGCCAGCATACAGACAACCAGCGTAATAATGGCGAACCCCACCGGCGGCAATAAAAAAAGCGCAGCGATGACCGCGGGTATTAACACAAAAGCAGAAATCAGGCGATACTTCAGCAAAAGCAACCCCCATCAGGCTGTGTCATCACCAGGCTCGGTACCGCCGAAACGACGCTCTCGATTAGCAAAGGCATGCAGCGCACCTTCAAAGTCTTGTTCATCGAAATCGGGCCAAAGAACATCCGTAAAGTAAAGTTCGGCATAGGCAATTTGCCAAAGCAAAAAGTTACTAATGCGATGCTCTCCCCCAGTCCTAATTACTAAATCCACAGGCGCCAGCTCATGCATACAAATTTGCTGGCCTAGTCTCTCTTCATCAATCTGATCGGGGCGCAGCACTCCAGCCTGCACCTGTTCCGCCAGTTGCCGGACTCCCTGGACAATATCCCAACGTCCGCCGTAGTTCGCAGCGATATTCAGCGTTAACCCCGTATTACGGGCGGTAAGCGCTTCTGATTTGCGAATACGTTCTTGCAAACGTGAGTTGAATCGACTGATATCGCCGATAATACGCAGGCGAACGTTATGGCGGTGCAGGCTTTTGACTTCGCTATCCAGCGCCCACACGAACAGCTCCATTAACGCGCTCACTTCCTGCGCCGGTCGGTTCCAGTTTTCACTACTAAAGGCATACAGCGTTAACGCATCAATACCGTTATTGGCAGCAAAAGAGACCGCTCGCCGGACGGACTTCGCCCCGGCTTTATGCCCGAAGGCCCGGATCTTCCCTTGCTTTTTCGCCCAGCGACCATTGCCATCCATAATTATTGCAACATGACGGCAGCCATGTGCTGACAAATTTTCGCTTACTGGTTGAGTTGCAGACAACATAACGCGTTTTTTGTCCCTGAAAGGATTTAGCGGTACTCAGGAATACTGAAGCCTTTATACACATTCTCTTCGGTCCGCTTCGCTGATGACTGCGCGTCATCGCCCCTGTCGTGCGCTGTCCGCGCACGCCGGGAACGTATTCGCCTGCCGTCCCGATGCGTCCTGAATGATTTTGTGTATCCACAAAAAAGCCGTGTAAAACCACGGCTAACCTGACCGAAAAAAGCCAAAAACCTGCGATCAGGTGGCGCAGACTATATCACCGAAGCCCAACGCTAACAAATAGCACGATCTTCTGTCGCGGGATAATCGTCAGCGTGAGAGCCGTATCACTTGTTTTCTGGCTACCTCACGCGCGATGGCGTCAACCTGCAATACGTCATCAACGCTTGCCGGTTCCTGTAAATCCATCCTCTCCAGCACCGCTAAATTGAGCCCGGCGATATCGGTAAAACGAATCTGTTGCGCCAGAAACGCGGCAACGGTGATTTCGTTTGCCGCATTGAGCGCCGTCGTTGCCGCCTGACCTTGCTCAAACGCCTCCATCGCCAGCTTCAGGCACGGATAACGCTGATAATCTGGCGCGCTAAACGTCAGCGCGCTGAGTTTGCAAAAATCGAGCGGCTGCGCGCCGGACGCAACGCGATTCGGCCATGCCATCGTATGCGCAATAGGCGTACGCATGTCAGGTTCTCCAAGCTGCGCCAGGACGCTGCCGTCCTGATAACGCACCATCGAATGAATTACCGATTGCGGATGGATCAACACTTCCATCTGACGTGCGCTGGCATTAAATAACCAACGCGCTTCAATGTATTCCAGACCTTTATTCATCATGGTGGCGGAGTCGACGGAGATTTTTCGCCCCATCGACCAGTTCGGATGACGACATGCCTGATCCGGCGTCATCGCTGCCAGATCGCACATTGGCGTTTCACGAAACGGGCCACCAGACCCGGTAAGCAAAATCGACGTTACGCCATTTTGCTCAAGGTCAGCGTATCCCAGATTATGCTGAATAGATTGCGGCAAACTCTGAAAAATCGCGTTATGTTCGCTATCGACGGGTAAAAGCCGGGCGTTGCTGCGTTTCACTTCGTCCATAAACAGCCGCCCGCAGGTCACCAGCGATTCTTTATTCGCCAGCAGAATCGTCTTCCCTGCGCGAATCGCCGCCAGGGTCGGCAGTAAACCAGCCGCGCCCACAATGGCCGCCATCACATGCCCGACCTCATCAAGCGCCGCCATCTCACAGGCAGCCTGCTGACCGCTCAAAACCTCGGTGCGGCTGCCATGCTGCTGAAGCATTATTTTGAGCTGTTCTGCGCTCGACGTATCATCCATTACGGCATAACGCGGCGAGAACTCCAGGCACTGCTCCGCCATGCGGGCAACATTTTTACCCGCCACCAGCGCGACAACGCGGAAGCTATCAGGATTATGGCGCACCACGTCCAGTGTGCTGCAACCAATAGAGCCGGTCGAGCCCAGAATGGTTAATTGCTTCATGAAACGTCCAGAAGTGTTGAAACGGGATAAAAAGCAAAGCGCCGCACAGGAGACCTGATAATGTCTTCTGCGCGGCGCTTTGTACACCACTCATCCGCCAGGTTTAGCGGTGGAATGAGTTTATATCTGCGTACAGATCAATCAGAACTGCATCAGTTCTGCTTCTTTGTCTGCCAACGCCGCATCAACTTTTTTAATTGCCGCGTCGGTCATTTTCTGTACTTCTTCCTGAGAACGACGATCGTCATCTTCACTGATCGCTTTATCTTTCAGCAGAGCTTTTACTTTATCGTTCGCATCACGGCGTACGTTACGTACGGCGACACGCGCCTGCTCCGCTTCGCCACGGACAATTTTCGTCAGATCTTTACGACGTTCTTCGGTCAGCGGCGGCAGCGGAACGCGAATGTCGGTGCCCGCAGAGCTTGGATTCAAACCGAGGTCTGACGCCATGATCGCTTTTTCAACGGCAGGCCCCATAGAGCGGTCAAACACGTTAATTTTTAAGGTACGGGAGTCTTCTACCGTTACGCTTGCCAGCTGACGCAGCGGGGTCGGAGTGCCATAGTACTCTACGACAATACCATCCAGCAGGCTGGGAGAAGCACGACCCGTGCGCACTTTGCTGATTTGGGTTTTGAACGCTTCAACGCATTTTTCCATGCGTACTTCAGCATCTTTTCTGATATCGCTAATCACGTTACGAATCCTTGAAAACTAGTCTCAGTCAGACCAGACGGTCACACAATACAAAGATGTGCTAAGTATAGTCTCGTTTAATTTCTGCCAGGTAATAAGACCCGTCAATAGAACAGAATCTTACCTGTATTTGGCGCTCACGGGAATTATTCCGTGATTAGCGTCCCTTCTTTTTCGCCCATCACCACACGACGCAGCGCGCCCGGTTTGTTCATGTTGAAAACACGAATCGGCAGTTTGTGGTCACGAGCCAGCGTGAACGCCGCCAGATCCATCACTTTCAGCTCTTTATCCAGCACTTCGCTGTAGGTAAGCTGATCGTACATGGTCGCGGAAGGATCTTTTGCCGGATCGGCAGTGAATACGCCATCCACTTTGGTCGCTTTCAGTACGACATCCGCTTCAATTTCGATCCCGCGCAGACAGGCTGCTGAGTCGGTAGTAAAAAACGGGTTACCCGTACCTGCAGACAGAATCACAACTCGGTTATTACGCAGCAGGCTGATCGCCTCGGCCCAACTGTAGTTGTCGCACACGCCGTTTAAAGGAATTGCCGACATCAGGCGGGCGTTCACATAGGCGCGGTGAAGCGCATCACGCATTGCCAGGCCGTTCATTACGGTGGCCAACATGCCCATGTGATCGCCCACAACGCGGTTCATCCCCGCTTTTGCCAGACCCGCGCCACGGAACAGGTTACCACCGCCAATCACCACACCAACCTGAATACCCAGTTCAACCAGTTCTTTGATCTCCTGAGCCATACGATCCAGTATGCTTGCATCAATACCGAAGCCTTCCGTACCCTGCAGAGCTTCGCCGCTTAATTTAAGCAGAATGCGTTTATAGACGGGTTTTGCATTGGTAGCCATGTTTCTTTCCTGAGACTGTCAACGATTGATATGAGTTAATTCCGGCGACATTGTACGTCGCATTTCAGCGCAAACGCCAGGCGTCGGCTGATTTTACAAGAGAGGCGCAAAAAGAAGCCGCCCTCAGGCGGCTCCTCAGGAAAATCAGGACTGCTTAGACATCGCAGCAACTTCCGCTGCAAAGTCAGTCTCGACTTTCTCAATGCCTTCGCCCACTTCAAAGCGGATGAAGCCAGTCACGTCAGCGTTGTGCTCTTTCAGCAGTTGGCCAACAGATTTGCTCGGTTCCATGACGAAAGGCTGACCAGTCAGAGAAACTTCGCCGGTGAATTTCTTCATGCGGCCTTCAACCATTTTCTCTGCGATTTCTTTCGGCTTGCCAGACTGCATCGCGATGTCCAGTTGTACCTGGTACTCTTTCTCTACCACGTCAGCAGACACGTCTTCCGGCTTAACGAATTCCGGCTTGCTTGCAGCAACGTGCATCGCCAACTGTTTAACCAGCTCTTCGTCAGCGCCTTTAGCGGCAACCAGAACGCCGATACGCGCACCGTGCTGATAAGAACCCAGAACGTCGCCTTCCAGGGAAGCTACGCGACGAATGTTGATGTTCTCGCCGATTTTCGCAACCAACGCAACACGCTCTTCTTCGAACTGCGCTTTCAGGACTTCTACGTCAGTGATTTTGCCAGCAACAGCGGCGTCCAGCACTTTGTCAGCGAATGCCTGGAAGCCAGCATCTTTAGCCACGAAGTCAGTCTGGCAGTTAACTTCCAGAATGAAAGCGATGTTGCCGTCGATTTTGGTTTTGATTACGCCGTCAGCAGCCACGTTGCCTGCTTTTTTCGCCGCTTTGATAGCGCCGGACTTACGCATGTTTTCGATTGCCAGCTCAATGTCGCCATTCGCTTCAGTCAGTGCTTTTTTGCAATCCATCATGCCTGCGCCGGTACGCTCACGCAGCTCTTTTACCAGGGATGCGGTAATTTCAGCCATTCTAAAATCCTCGAAAGATTTGATCTGCCCGGCATCAAACCGCACAGATATAAAAGTGAAAAAGGGGCCTAAAGGGCCCCTAACCAAACGTGATACTACCTGGTTTATAAGGGGGCGCTCCCCTTCATATTTCGAGCCGCAGGTGCGTTGCCTTCACTCGCTCATCCCGGTCACTTACTGATGTAAGCTCCCGGGAATTCTCGAGCTTGCCGCCTTCCTGCAACTCGAACTATTTTAGGGAGTTATCAAGCCTTATTATTCAGCTTCTACGAAGCTTTCTTCCGCCTGGGAAGCCAGATCCTGAGAACGGCCTTCACGAACGGTTGCAGCGACAGCGCCCAGGTACAGGCTAACAGCACGGATTGCGTCATCGTTACCCGGGATAACGAAGTCAACGCCGTCCGGATCAGAGTTGGTATCAACGATAGCAAATACCGGAATACCCAGGTTGTTTGCTTCTTTGATAGCAATGTGCTCATGGTCAGCATCGATAACGAACAGAGCGTCCGGCAGACCGCCCATATCTTTGATACCACCCAGGCTGTTTTCCAGTTTCTCAAGCTCACGAGTACGCATCAGCGCTTCTTTCTTGGTCAGCTTTTCGAAAGTACCGTCCTGAGACTGAGTTTCCAGGTCTTTCAGACGTTTGATGGACTGACGAACGGTTTTCCAGTTAGTCAGCATACCGCCCAGCCAGCGATGGTTCACGAAGAACTGGTCGCAGCTGTTAGCAGCTTCTTTCACCGCTTCGCTTGCAGCGCGTTTGGTACCAACGAAAAGGATTTTACCTTTACGAGCAGAGATCTTGTTCAGTTCAGCCAGAGCTTCGTTGAACATCGGTACGGTTTTCTCAAGGTTGATGATGTGAACTTTGTTACGCGCGCCGAAGATGAACGGCTTCATTTTCGGGTTCCAGTAACGGGTCTGGTGACCAAAGTGAACACCAGCCTTGAGCATGTCGCGCATGGAAACAGTTGCCATGATTTAAAACCTCTATAGATTAAGTTGGGGTTATGCCTCCACGTATCCCATATTACCGACCCCAAAGGGCACCCCGGAATATGTGCCGATACGTGTGTGTTGTTACACAAAGTGAGATTTGTCGCTCCCGCCCATCTTGTGTATCAGGGAATGAAACGGAAGTCCGGCGCGCTTTATACCACAAATACGCCTTCGACACCAATAATTGTTGGCACTCCATGCTGTAACTGATTCTCAATCTGGTAGTGGATGCTTCAGACTGTTAACATTGACAGCACATACACAATTATTGTCGAAATCATCGACCCTGATGGACAGAATTCATGGCTATCTCAATCAAGACCCCTGAAGAAATCGAAAAGATGCGCGTCGCGGGCCGTCTGGCAGCCGAAGTGCTGGAAATGATCGAACCGTATATCAAACCGGGCGTCACCACCGGCGAACTGGACCGTATCTGTAACGATTACATCGTTAACGAACAACACGCGATCTCCGCCTGCCTCGGCTACCACGGCTATCCGAAATCCGTCTGTATCTCTATTAATGAAGTGGTGTGCCACGGCATTCCGGATGACGCTAAGCATCTGAAAGATGGTGATATCGTCAACATTGATGTGACGGTTATCAAAGATGAATACCACGGCGACACCTCTAAAATGTTTATCGTCGGCAAACCGACCATTCTGGGCGAGCGTCTGTGCCGCGTCACACAAGAGAGCCTGTATCTGGGCATCAAAATGGTGAAACCGGGTATCCGCCTGCGCACCATTGGCGCCGCCATCCAGAAATATGCCGAAGGCGAAGGTTTCTCCGTGGTACGTGAATACTGCGGACACGGTATTGGTCGCGGCTTCCATGAAGAACCGCAGGTGCTGCATTATGATGCGGACGATGGCGGCGTCGTGTTGCAGCCTGGCATGACCTTTACCATTGAACCGATGCTGAACGCAGGGGACTACCGTATCCGCACCATGAAAGACGGCTGGACGGTGAAAACCAAAGACCGCAGCTTGTCTGCTCAGTACGAGCATACTATTGTGGTAACGGAAAACGGCTGTGAAATTCTGACGCTGCGTAAAGATGACACCATCCCGGCGGTCATTACGCACGACGCATAACTTTTTTGCCTGATGGCGCTACGCTTATCAGGCCTACATCAAATACACACCGTAGGCCGGATAAGGCGTTCGCTATCATCCGGCTTTTTAATGGGTGGCGCATATGAATACTCTTCCTGAACAGTACGCGAATACCGCACTCCCCACCCTTCCCGACCAGCCGCAAAACCCTGGCGTCTGGCCGCGCGCTGAGCTGACCGTCGCCGGTATCAAAGCCCGTATCGACATCTTTCAACACTGGCTGGGCGAGGCATTTGACAGCGGCATTTGTGCAGAACAGCTTATTGAAGCCCGTACCGAATTTATCGACCAGTTGTTACAACGCCTGTGGATTGAGGCTGGTTTCGGTCAGATTGCCGATCTGGCGCTGGTCGCCGTCGGCGGCTATGGACGCGGCGAACTGCATCCGCTTTCCGATATTGATCTGCTCATTTTAAGCCGCAAAAAGCTGCCCGATGAACAGGCGCAAAAGGTTGGCGAACTGCTGACCTTATTATGGGACGTCAAGCTGGATGTCGGTCATAGCGTACGTACGCTGGAAGAATGCCTGCTGGAAGGTCTGTCTGATTTAACCGTTGCGACAAACCTCATCGAAACGCGCCTGCTGATCGGTGATGTCGCTCTGTTTCTGGCGCTGCAAAAACATATTTTCAGCGAAGGCTTTTGGCCATCCGACAAATTTTACGCCGCCAAAGTAGAAGAGCAGAACCAACGCCACCAGCGCTATCACGGCACCAGCTATAATCTGGAGCCGGATATTAAAAGCAGCCCCGGCGGTCTGCGCGATATCCACACGTTGCAGTGGGTCGCCCGACGTCACTTCGGCGCTACCTCGCTCGATGAGATGGTGGGCTTCGGCTTTTTAACCCCGGCTGAGCGCGCGGAACTCAACGAGTGCCTGCATATCCTGTGGCGCATTCGTTTTGCGCTACATCTGGTGGTCAGCCGCTACGATAACCGCCTGCTATTCGACCGCCAGTTGAGCGTCGCTCAACGCCTTAACTACAGCGGCGAAGGCAACGATCCGGTTGAGCGGATGATGAAAGACTACTTCCGGGTCACGCGCCGGGTGAGCGAACTCAATCAGATGCTGCTTCAGCTATTTGACGAGGCGATTCTGGCGCTGCCTGCGGATGAAAAACCACGTCCTATCGACGATGAGTTTCAACTGCGCGGCACGCTCATTGATCTGCGTGACGACACACTGTTTATCCGCGAACCGGAAGCGATCCTGCGGATGTTTTATATGATGGTGCGCAATAGCGCGATCACCGGCATCTACTCTACGACATTACGCCATTTGCGCCACGCCCGCCGCCATCTGAGCCAACCTCTCTGTTACATCCCGGAGGCGCGCACGCTGTTTCTCAGTATGCTGCGCCATCCCGGCGCGGTCAGCCGCGGCCTGCTACCTATGCATCGCCACAGCGTACTGTGGGCTTATATGCCGCAGTGGTCGCACATCGTCGGACAAATGCAGTTTGACCTGTTCCACGCATACACGGTGGATGAACACACCATCCGCGTGATGCTCAAGCTGGAGAGCTTTGCGAAGGAAAAGACGCGCCAGCGCCACCCGCTATGCGTCGATCTCTGGCCGCGGCTTCCCCATCCGGAACTCATTCTGATCGCCGCGCTGTTCCACGATATTGCGAAAGGACGCGGCGGCGACCATTCGGTACTGGGCGCGCAGGATGTACTCACCTTCGCCGAACTACATGGCCTGAACTCGCGCGAAACGCAACTGGTCGCCTGGCTGGTGCGCCAGCACCTGCTGATGTCGGTCACCGCCCAACGCCGCGACATCCAGGACCCGGAAGTCATCAAGCAGTTTGCCGAAGAGGTACAAACCGAAACACGGTTGCGCTTTCTGGTCTGCCTGACCGTCGCGGACATATGCGCGACCAACGAAACCTTGTGGAATAGCTGGAAACAGAGCCTGCTGCGCGAGCTGTACTTCGCCACTGAAAAACAGCTCAGGCGCGGAATGCAAAATACGCCGGATATGCGTGAGCGCGTGCGTCACCATCAGCTTCAGGCGCTGGCGCTGCTGCGAATGGACAATATTGATGAAGCCGCGCTGCACAAAATCTGGACCCGCTGTCGCGCTAACTATTTTGTTCGTCATAGTCCAAATCAGCTCGCCTGGCACGCACGCCATTTATTGCAGCACGATCTGCACCAACCGTTAGTGTTACTCAGTCCGCAGGCCACGCGCGGCGGAACCGAAATTTTTATCTGGAGTCCGGACAGACCCTATCTGTTTGCCGCCGTCTGCGCCGAACTGGACAGGCGTAATTTAAGCGTCCATGACGCGCAGATCTTTACCACTCGCGACGGCATGGCAATGGATACGTTTATCGTTCTGGAACCAGACGGCAGCCCGCTAGCGGCGGATCGCCATGAAGTTATTCGCACCGGTCTTGAACAGACCATTACGCAGCGTAGCTGGCAGCCGCCGCAGCCGCGTCGGCAACCGGCAAAGTTACGGCACTTTACGGTCGAAACGGAAGTCAATTTTCTGCCCACCCATACCGACAGAAAATCATTCATGGAATTGATCGCGCTCGATCAACCCGGCCTGTTGGCCAGGGTCGGACAAATTTTTGCCGATCTGGGAATTTCGCTTCATGGCGCCCGAATTACAACCATTGGTGAACGAGTAGAAGATTTATTCATAATCGCCACAGCGGATCGGCGCGCACTTAATAATGTGCTGCAACTTGAGGTGCAACAACGGTTGACAGCGGCCCTCAATCCAAACGATAAAGGGTAGTGTGTTTATTTATATGAAAGAGTTTAACAATGCAGCAGTTACAGAACATTATTGAGACCGCTTTTGAGCGCCGCGCCGATATTACGCCGGCTAATGTAGATACCGTGACCCGGGAGGCGGTAAACCAGGTCATTTCTCTACTCGATTCCGGTGCGTTGCGTGTCGCAGAAAAAATCGACGGTCAGTGGGTCACTCACCAGTGGCTGAAGAAAGCGGTTCTGCTCTCTTTTCGTATTAACGATAACCAGGTTATCGACGGTGCGGAAAGCCGCTACTTCGATAAAGTCCCGATGAAATTCGCTGATTACGACGAAGCGCGTTTTCAGAAAGAAGGTTTCCGCGTCGTTCCGCCAGCGGCCGTTCGTCAGGGCGCATTTATCGCCCGCAACACCGTGCTGATGCCGTCTTACGTTAACATCGGCGCCTACGTTGACGAAGGCACTATGGTTGACACCTGGGCGACCGTGGGTTCCTGCGCGCAGATCGGTAAAAACGTTCACCTCTCCGGCGGCGTGGGTATCGGCGGCGTACTGGAGCCGTTGCAGGCTAACCCGACAATCATTGAAGACAACTGCTTTATTGGCGCGCGTTCTGAAGTCGTGGAAGGCGTAATTGTCGAAGAAGGTTCCGTCATTTCTATGGGCGTATACCTCGGCCAGAGCACCAAAATCTACGATCGCGAAACCGGTGAAGTTCACTATGGTCGCGTACCGGCGGGTTCCGTGGTCGTTTCCGGCAACCTGCCATCAAAAGACGGTAAATACAGTCTGTACTGCGCGGTGATCGTGAAAAAAGTCGACGCCAAAACGCGTGGTAAAGTGGGCATTAACGAATTATTGCGCACTATTGATTAAGCGAGTGAAAAGCGGGGGCGACAGCCCCCTTTGCATTATGGCGAATGCGGCAAAACGGTCTCCGGCGCAATCTTTGCCGCAAACGCCGAAGCCAACGCAGTCAAAACGACATAACCGGCAACCAAAGTCCAACTGTTATCATAGACTGCACTTAACGCTTTAGCGATAAACGGTGTGAATCCCCCTGCCACAACCGCCCCCAACTGAGCGCCAATTGATGAACCGCTATAGCGTACAGGCGGATGAAACAGTCCGGCGAAAAAAGAAGGTTGCACGGCATTCAGTGAATTATGACCAATGTTAATAAGCAGAACGTAGCCCACTATCATCAGTATTAGCGAACGGCTTTCCAGCAGCCAGAAAAAGGGAAAAGCCATTGCCGCTACAAAAAGCGCGCCAAAAATGTACACCTGACGGCAGCCACGCCGATCCGACACGATGCCAAATAGCATGTGCATGGGATACGCCAGCAGACAGGTGAACATTACAATGTACAGAATAGTCAGGCTGGCAATCCCAAGCTGCGTCGTCGCCCAGGAAACCGCGAAGACGGTGGCAAGAAAAAAGGGAACGCTTTCAGCAAAACGTAGAATCATAATCAGCAAAATGCTGCGCCATTGTTCTCGTACTACTTTGACCACCGGCCTTTCTTCTCTTTGCTGCATATGATTAATAGCTTGCTGCTTTTTAAACGCACGGAAGACAGGTGTCTCATCCAGACGATGACGCATATATAATCCCGGCAACACCAAAAGCGCACTGAGCAGAAAAGGAATACGCCATCCCCATGATAACAGCTCCTCCTCCGGTAATTGGGTCACGAATATAAATACGCCAGTCGCCAATAATTGTCCTGTGAGTCCCCCTGTTTGCGATAGCGCGCTTAACCGCCCCCGGTGCTTTCCAACAGCATATTCCACGACCATTAACATGGCGCCGCCCCATTCGCCTCCAACCAGAAATCCCTGCAGAAAACGCAGAATAACCAGTAAAGCAGGCGCCAGCGCGCCAATACTGGCGTAAGAAGGCAGGCAACCGATGAGAAACGTTACCGCGCCCATCCCCCCTAACGTGATTAATAACGTGTTTTTACGCCCAAGCGTATCTCCCCTGTTGCCAAAAAATAGCGCGCCCAACGGCCGGGAAATAAATCCCACGCCGAAACTGGCAAAAGAAGATAACGTTACAGTAAATGGGCTGGCGCCAGGGAAAAAAAGCGGGCCAAATACCAGCGCGCTTGCCAGGCCGTATAATAGAAAATCATAATATTCAATGGAGTTTCCTATCCAGGCGGAAATCACCACCCGGCGAATAGTGGTATTATACGTTCCAGACATAGACTCTGCCTTTCAGGGTTATCGACTGCTGCCTCCGGTCAATTTCCCACACCGACCTCAAACGCTTTCTCTATAAACTGAATATCGCGTTGAATTACTTAGGCTATCAATAACCGCCGCCCTTTTACTCATTACGTTGTCGAGAAGTCTTCTGCGATCAACCGCGCTTTTTTTGTATCCATTGGTGGCGAAAAACCAACTTTTCGTTAATTATTCAAAAGTTATAGTGTGATGAAGGATACCGCTATGTATGACAATCTAAAAAGTCTGGGCATTACCAATCCTGAGGAAATCGATCGTTACAGCCTGCGGCAAGAAGCCAACAACGATATCCTGAAAATCTATTTTCAAAAGGATAGAGGTGAATTCTTTGCTAAAAGCGTGAAGTTTAAGTACCCACGCCAGCGAAAAACGGTGGTGGCCGATGGCATCGGTCAGGGTTATAAAGAAGTACAGGAGATTAGCCCTAACCTACGCTATGTGATTGACGAACTGGACCAAATCTGCCAGCGCGACCGCTCAGAACTCGATCTCAAACGTAAGATCCTCGACGACTTGCGCCATCTGGAAAGCGTCGTCGCGAATAAGATCAGTGAAATCGAAGCCGATCTGGACAAGCTTACCCGTAAGTAAGCTGTGTGTTGCCGGATGGCGACGTGTTACGCCTTATCCGGCCTACAGCTATATCTCCGTAGGCCTGGTAAGCGAAGCGCCGCCGGGCTTAACGCTGTTCATCCAGTTGTAGCGCCACATACAGCAACAGCCGATCGTCAAAATTGCCCAAATCCAGCCCGGTCAGTTCCGAAATGCGATTCAGCCGATATTCCAGTGTATTACGGTGAATAAACAGCGCCTTAGAAGTTGCCAGCGGCTGGACATTATGGCGAAACCACGCCGTCAGCGTCCGACGTAATAACCCGTTGTTATCCATCGCTTTGAGTTTTACCAGCGGGCGCGCCAGCTCATTGGCCTGCCAGCCGCCACGCAGGCCATCTAACAGGACCGGCAGCATCAAATCCTGATAAAAATAGCTGCGACTCTCTGGCATCCGCTGTTTGCCAACCATCATCGTGGTACGCGCCGTGCGATATGAACGTGCAATACTGCCCGGCCCGGTAAAGTAATTGCCCAGCGCCACGCGAAAACGTAGCTGACCGTTTTCTTTCATTCGCGAGATAAGCTGCTCTACACGCTTACGATGATCTTCGGCATCCCAGCGACCAAACGGGTTTAATGCAGGCTTTAGTACCACCATCTCGGAGAGAGAAACAATGGCTATCAGGTTGTTACGTTCCGGCGTGGTGAGCGCATTCTGTAACTGCTGAAGCTCCGCCATTGCGCTGTCGACACCAAGCTGGCCGCTGTCGACTTCGACTACCGCCGCTACACGCGGCTGGTTCAAATCGATCCCCAAACGTTGCGCCCATTCCACCAGCGCTGGCGTATTTTCTTCGGCCTGAATCAGGTTCATCACCAACTCTTCGCGCAGACGGCTATCCTGCGCCAGAAGGTGCATTAACCGCGACTGCTCCAGCATCATTTCGGCGGTCATACACACCAGTTCACCATATTTACGCAGATGTTCTGGTTCGCCAGTGAGGCCGATCACGCCGACAATTTCGCCCTCAAGGCATAAGGGTAGATTTATCCCCTGACGTACCCCGTGCAGGTGTCGCGCCACGGCATCGTCGATATCCACAACCCGGCCTTGTGACAGCACTAATAGCGCGCCTTCGTGCAATTCACCAATACGCTCCCGATCGCCGCTGCCGATAATGCGCCCACGGGCATCCATTACGTTGATATTGGTATCAATGATGCGCATAGTGCGCGCCACGATATCCTGCGCCATTTTGGTATCAAGACGCCAGCCAGCCATAAAACCCTCCAGTGAGCAGAGCATAAGCATAAGGAAGATGGCAGACCTCGACATTGTGCAAATGCACAAAGCAGAGCAAAGAAGTATGGAGTTGTGGGGGGCTTCACAGAAAAAAGTTGCCCCCTTCCGTGGTGGAAGGGGGATAAGGTGATTACTGCATCAACAGATAAATAGAGCTATCGCCACGCTGAATATTCAGCGCCAGAACCGACGGCTTGCTGTCGAGAATCTTACGCAGCTCGGCGATATTTTTCACTGGCTGCTGGTTAGCGCCGATAATCACATCGCCTTTTTTGAGGCCAATTTGCGCGGCTGGTGAGTTCGCTTTCACGCTGCTGACCACAACGCCTTTATCCTGGCCTTTATTGCTCATTTCAGCGCCTTCAATCCCGCTGAAGATGGTGCTGGAATCAACCTGACTCTGGCTGCTCTGCTGCAGTTCCAGATTGACCGTAATAGCTTTACCTTCACGCAGCAGACCGAGGCTGATTTTGCTGCCGACCGGCATAGTGCCGACCTGCGCGCGCAGCGCCGCAAAGCTGCTGATCGGTTTACCGTTCAGGGAGGTAATGACATCCCCGGCTTTAATACCTGCTTTCGCCGCGGACGAATTCGGCATCACCTGGCTGACGAACGCGCCACGCTGGGCGTCGACTTTCATCGCTTTCGCCAGTTCGGAATTCAGCTCAGTCCCCATGATTCCCAGTTCGCCGCGTTTAACCTGGCCATATTCCACCATCTGCGACGTCAGGTTTTTCACCATGTTGCTGGGGATAGCGAAGCCGATACCAATGTTACCGCCGTCTGGCGCCAGAATCGCGGTGTTAATACCGATCAGCTCGCCGTTCAGGTTCACCAGCGCGCCGCCGGAGTTACCGCGGTTAATCGCGGCGTCGGTCTGAATAAAGTTTTCATAGTTTTCAACGTTCAGGCCGCTACGCCCCAGCGCCGAAACGATACCTGACGTCACCGTTTCGCCCAGACCAAACGGGTTACCAATAGCCACGGTATAATCCCCCACGCGCAGCGCGTCGGAGTCCGCCAGCTTAATCGCCGTCAGGTTTTTCGGATTCTGAATTTGAATCAGCGCAATATCAGAACGCGGATCTTTGCCCACCACTTTGGCATCGAATTTACGCCCATCGCTAAGCTGTACTTTAATCACGTTGGCGTTATCAACAACGTGGTTGTTGGTGACGACGTAACCCTTCGCGGCGTCAATAATTACGCCGGAACCCAGCGCCATGAATTTCTGTTGTTGGCCACCATTGCCGCCGTTACCGCCGCCCTGGCAGAACGGGGAATTCTGGAACGGAGAACCGTCCTGGCAGAACGGGGAGTCATCGCCAAAGAACTGCTGGAAATTACGCGGCATACGCGGCGTATTCACCGTGGTGCTGCCTTCTACATTAATACTGACCACCGATGGCATCACTTTTTCGAGCATCGGCGCCAGGCTTGGCATCTGCTGGGCGGTCATTGCTGAAGACGACGTTTCAGCCGCCGTGGCAGACAGAGGCGACAATGCCAAACCTAAACTCAGAGCCAGTGCACTCATTGCTAATGTGGTTTTTTTCATGTGTTTCAATCTCGATTAACAGGTAACGCAAAATTGCTGTGTACGTCAGATTCATTTTATAACGCGAAGTTCCGGAATAAAGTTTCTGGAAAAAGTAAAAATTTATTGTCCATCTTTACAAAAGTCCATTTACTGTTCGACCGCCATCAATCGCCGATATTCATCCCATGCGTAAAGGTCAGTCATACCGCTGATATAATCCTGAATCAACCGACAACGATAATAATATTCCAGCACCGGATACTCCGCCGAATCCGTGGGTAATTTACTGACGACTTCCACGTAGGCCAAACGATGGCGCGTAGAGAGTTTCTGAAATAAACGCGATTCTATGGGCAAGCGTTTCAACCGATCTTGTTCCACCAGCTCGCGAAAGTCGTTAAGCGACAGACTTAATAGTGGCTGATAGATATCTAATAACCCACTGATTACCCGGTATCCCTGTAGCTCAAGCTGTTCTACGTCCGGATGGCTAAACACATGTTCAACCGCCACGTTCTTATATAATTCAAGTAGACGACTAAAACCGCTGGCATCTTCCAGCAACGCCTGATTGAAGGTACCGGCAAAAATCTGCGGTAAATTATCAATAAAACGCTGAGCGGCATATGGCACCAGTTTATTTAATGTATTTACCCGTAAATACATAAAAAACTGATCTTCGGTACTGCGGCTTAATGTATTGGCGCGTGATTTTTCCCACGCATTTCCTACCACCAGCTCAAACAGCGAATCCTTCTCATGGTGGCCCCACGCGTGATATAAATGGTGATAAAGCTGCTCAACGCTAAAGATTCTTTTCTCTACCGCGTCTTCAAGATCGGCGACACAATAAGAGATATCATCTGCGGCTTCCATAATCCACGTTAATGGAAAGCGACTGTAAGGCGCTAACTGAAGTTCTTTACGTAACCTCGCAATATACTTCTCTTCAGAAAGATAATAGCCCGGTTTCTTCATTAAATAGCGATGGGAGTCCGGCACCGACCCTCGCCACCATGCCGGACGGGTATATTTTAAAATTCCGCCAACCTGCGCCCAGGTAAGATTCATCCGCATGAGCGTATGCACCAGACGAATTCCCTGTGCATTGCCTTCAAAATGGCAGATATCCTGACGTACTTTGCGGCGAATATCGTTCAGATTTTCTTCGCCTTCCTGTAACCGTAGCGAGGAAACCACACAGCGATCATGCGTGAGCGGCTGACTTTCCGCATCTTCCGGATGCAGCCGCTGACGAAACCAGTCATTGATCGCCGCCTCGCCAAAATGACCGAACGGCGGATTACCGATGTCGTGCATCAGGCAGGCCATTTCCACAATACTTTCAAAGGGACCGGTCAGCGCGTCCAGACCGTACTCCTCCAGCCGGTTTTGCTCTTTCAGGCGGCTTAAAATCTCTTTCGCGATATAACGCCCCACCTGCTGCACCTCCATCGAATGCGTCAGGCGAGTACGCACTGCGGCATTGCGCTCCAGCGGGAAAACCTGCGTTTTTTGCTGCAAACGGCGTATAGCCGGAGAGTTGATAATCCGCCCGCGATCGCTTTCAAAAATCCGCAGGATCTCATGTTCCGTCTTTACGCCCTGCGGTGAACGATAACGACGATGCCAGTTAATTTTATTTCGGAAATCGATCGATGCCATATCCTCTCCCCGCCTGAGAAATGCGCTTCCCCATAAGCGCATGATAAACTATGCCCCCAAAACTGACTTATCGCGAGTAAATCTATGAAAATCGGCATCATTGGCGCAATGGAAGAAGAAGTTACGCTGCTGCGTGACAAAATTGATAACCGTCAGACGCTGACGCTGGGCGGCTGCGAAATTTACACCGGCCAGTTGAACGGCACCGAAGTGGCGTTACTGAAATCCGGTATCGGTAAGGTCGCGGCGGCGCTGGGCGCAACGTTGCTTCTGGAGCACTGCAAGCCGGACGTGATCATCAATACCGGTTCCGCAGGCGGTCTGGCGTCCACGCTGAAGGTCGGCGATATCGTCGTCTCTGACGAAGCGCGTTACCACGACGCTGATGTGACCGCTTTCGGCTATGAATACGGGCAATTACCGGGCTGTCCGGCCGGATTTAAGGCCGATGACAAACTGATCGCCGCCGCGGAATCCTGCATCAGGGAGCTGAATCTGAACGCGGTACGCGGTCTTATTGTTAGCGGCGACGCGTTTATTAACGGTTCCGTCGGGCTGGCGAAAATCCGGCATAACTTCCCCGAAGCGGTCGCTGTAGAGATGGAAGCCACCGCTATCGCACACGTCTGCTATAACTTCAACGTGCCGTTCGTGGTGGTACGCGCTATCTCTGACGTGGCCGATCAGCAATCGCACCTCAGCTTTGACGAATTCCTCGCGGTGGCGGCGAAACAGTCGACTCTGATGGTCGAAACTCTGGTACAGAAACTGGCGCATGGCTAAGCAAATGTTCAGGGCGCTGGTCGCCCTGCTGCTTACGCTCCCGGTGTGGCTTTACGCCGCGCCGCGCGTAATTACCCTCTCTCCCGCCAATACGGAGCTCGCTTTTGCCGCCGGGATTACGCCCGTTGGCGTCAGCAGCTATTCCGACTACCCGCCCGAAGCGCAAAAAATAGAACAGGTCTCTACCTGGCAGGGAATGAATCTGGAGCGCATTGTGGCGCTGAAGCCGGATCTGGTCGTCGCCTGGCGCGGCGGTAATGCGGAACGTCAGGTAAACCAACTGACTTCGTTAGGTATTAAGGTAATGTGGGTGGACGCGATAACCATCGAACAGATCGCCGACACGCTCCGTCAACTGGCCGACTGGAGCCCGCAGCCGGAAAAGGCTCAGCAGGCAGCGCAGACGTTGCTAAAGGAGTACGCCGCGCTCAAAACCGAGTATGCCAGTAAAGCTAAAAAACGCGTCTTTCTTCAGTTTGGCATGAATCCTTTGTTTACCAGCGGTAAAGGGTCTATCCAACATCAGGTTTTGACGACCTGCGGCGGAGAAAACGTCTTCGCTGACAGCCGCGTGCCGTGGCCGCAAGTCAGCCGTGAGCAGGTGCTGGCAAGGCATCCCCAGGCCATTATCGTGGCCGGAAAAGCGGGCGAAATTCTCAAAATTGAACAATACTGGGGAAACCTGCTAAAAATTCCGGTTATTCCGCTTAACAGCGACTGGTTTGAACGCGCAAGCCCGCGTATTATCCTCGCCGCAAAACAACTCTGTAATGCGCTTTCACAGGTGAATTAGAGCCTGTCTCACCAGGCTCTCAGTGGGGATTCAACAATGCTCGTCTATTGGCTGGATATTGTAGGCACGGCTGTATTTGCTATCTCTGGCGTGTTGCTGGCCGGGAAATTACGTATGGACCCGTTTGGCGTCCTGGTGCTCGGCGTCGTTACTGCCGTCGGCGGCGGGACAATCCGCGATATGGCGCTGGATAACGGCCCGGTATTCTGGGTTAAAGATCCTACCGATCTGGTTGTCGCCATGGTTACCAGTATGTTGACCATCCTGCTGGTTCGCCAGCCAAGACGCCTGCCGAAATGGATGCTGCCGGTATTGGATGCCGTAGGGCTGGCGGTGTTTGTCGGCATTGGGGTAAATAAAGCCTTCCTCGCCGAAACGGGGCCATTAGTGGCAGTCTGTATGGGGGTGATTACCGGCGTCGGCGGCGGGATTATTCGCGATGTTCTGGCACGCGAGATTCCCATGATCCTACGCACCGAAATCTATGCCACGGCCTGTATTATCGGCGGAATTGTTCACGCCACCGCGTTTTATACGTTTTCAGTGCCGCTGGAAAGCGCCAGCATGATGGGCATGGTCGTCACGCTGTTCATTCGGCTGGCGGCGATACGTTGGCACCTGAAACTGCCGACCTTTGCCTTAGATGAGAATTGAAACGTCATTTGCAGACCGGATAAAACGAACCCATTGCCCGGTGGCGCTAACGCTTACCGGGCCTACAGTACAGTTGTCACTTGTTGGCCGGATAAGGCGTTAAGCCGTCATCCGGCAATACATCAGATGCTGAAGGAAGAGCCACACCCGCAGGTGCTTTTCGCATTCGGGTTGGTCACAATGAAGCGGGAGCCTTCCAGACCTTCGGTATAATCTACCGAACCACCGACCAGATACTGCAAACTCATCGGGTCAACCACCAGACCAACGCCCTGTTTTTCGATGGTCATATCCCCTTCGTTAACCTGATCGTCAAAGGTGAAACCGTACTGGAAACCGCTGCAACCACCGCCGGTAATATACACGCGCAGTTTCAGATTCGGGTTATCTTCGTCAGCGATAAGACTTTTTACTTTATTCGCTGCTGCGTCGGTAAACTGCAGCGGCAGCGCTACGTCATCACTCATATTTTGCTCCAAACGACATCGGTAATTGGATAAATTTCCACCCAATATTGGCGGTCATTATCTAATACCCTGGTAATTCGTTCAAGTATTCTCGCCCGCAGGCGCATTCTGGCTTTTCGCCGCCTGTTCCGCATCCTGCTTCGCCAGAGTGCGCGCCAGGATGGTTGAGTATAACGGTTTCCCACCCAAAAACTGGGCTAATAGTGTCGCGCCAAGACAAGTGATAATCATTGGCAAAATGAGCTGGTAGTTATCGGTCATTTCCAGCACCAGCACAATTCCCGTCAGCGGGGCGCGCACCGACGCCGCCATCAGCGCCCCCATCCCGGCAATCGCAAAAGTACCGGCCTCCAGGTGATACTGCGGGAAAAGCACTGCCGCCGCCATACCAAAGGCCGTACCAAGCAGCGTCCCCAGCGCCAGCATCGGGGCGAAAATCCCCCCCGGCGCGCCGGAAGAAAAGCAAAGCAGCGTCGTGACAACCCGGGTAATAAAGATGAACAACAGTAGCCCGACGCTAAAATTACCTGCCGCGGCGATAGGAATAAGGTTAAATCCACCGCCTGCCGCTTCCGGCTCAATCAACCCCAGAATACCGCACAGGCCGCCGATCGCGCCGCCCATTAGCACCCATTTTTTAATTTCGCCGCCATGAAAGCGCTGAAACATATCCTGGGTACGCAGCACCAGCGAATTAAATACCGGCCCGACGCAGCCAAAAATAATGCCGAGGATAAGGTATAACCACAGCGTGTTAACCGGGGCATCAGACAATTTGCCGACTTCAATAATCGGCGCTTCGCCGTTAAATATGCGGAACACAATGCTCGACATGATCACGCCGGTAAACACTGCTTTAATCGAAATCAGGTTGTAGCGAAACTGCGGGCGCATCTCTTCAATAATAAACAGGATACCCGCCAGCGGCGCGTTAAACGCCGCAGAAAGCCCCGCCGCCGCGCCAGTCGCCAGCAACGTATGCCGCGCTTCGGCACTGCGCATACGAAAGACATCCAGCACCATGCGCCCCAGGTTTCCCCCGATTTGCACCGTTGGCCCTTCGCGCCCTAATACCATTCCTGCGCCCAACGTTCCCATCCCACCGATAAACTTCACCGGCAACACGCGCCACCAGCGCACCGGACGTAACTCCTCCAGCGCGCCTTCAATTTCCGGGATACCCGATCCGCCGGCTTCCGGCGCAAATTTTCGCACCAAAAAGTAGCCGACCATCGCCAGTAATGCCGACAGTATAAAGGCCAGCGGCCAAAGCAAAAAAGCATGCTCCGCGACCTGAACCAGCGCGCCAATACGCATGTTTTGTACCCAGGAAACAGCCTTTTCAAAGGCCACGCCAACCAGCCCGGTAAGTGAGCCGACAACGGCCGCCATGAACAGGATGGCCAGCGGCGTTTTATCCCGCTGCATTAACCGGCGAATCTGATCTCTGCGCCGTAAACGCACGATTTGCTGAGCTAAAAAGGTGGAAGTGTCTGTTTTCATCAGAAGATCATTCATTGGTAATACAAATCTAAAGTCGGCATTCTACTCGCCAACGCCGTGAAAATCCCCTGCAAATCGTATTGTTTCAAATGCGTAAAACTTTCATAACCTTCTCTGAATAACTTAGAATAGCGGGTATTCACTTTTTCTACGAACCAGGAACCTTTCCATGAGTAAGTCTGAAAATCTCTATAGCGCAGCGCGCGAGCTGATCCCCGGCGGCGTGAACTCCCCTGTTCGCGCCTTCACTGGCGTGGGCGGCACCCCGCTGTTTATCGAAAAAGCGGACGGCGCCTATCTTTATGATGTCGATGGCAAAGCGTATATCGACTATGTCGGTTCCTGGGGGCCAATGGTACTTGGGCATAACCATCCGGCTATCCGCAATGCGGTGATCGAAGCCGCCGAACGGGGGCTTAGCTTCGGCGCGCCAACCGAAATGGAAGTAAAAATGGCGGAACTGGTCACAAACCTGGTACCGACCATGGACATGGTGCGCATGGTGAACTCCGGCACCGAAGCAACCATGAGCGCCATTCGCCTGGCGCGTGGTTTTACCGGCCGCGATAAGATTATCAAATTCGAAGGCTGCTACCACGGCCACGCAGATTGCCTGCTGGTAAAAGCCGGGTCAGGCGCACTGACGCTCGGTCAGCCGAACTCGCCGGGCGTCCCGGCAGATTTTGCTAAACATACGCTGACCTGCGTCTATAACGATCTGGCATCAGTGCGCGCGGCGTTTGAACAATATCCGCAGGAAATAGCCTGTATCATCGTCGAACCCGTGGCGGGCAATATGAACTGCGTCCCGCCGCTGCCAGCGTTCCTGCCGGGCCTGCGCGCCTTGTGTGATGAGTTCGGCGCGCTGCTGATTATCGACGAAGTGATGACCGGTTTTCGCGTAGCGTTGGCCGGCGCCCAGGATTACTACGGCGTCGTGCCGGACCTAACCTGTCTGGGTAAAATCATCGGCGGCGGGATGCCGGTAGGCGCGTTTGGCGGTCGTCGCGATGTAATGGATGCGCTGGCGCCGACGGGCCCGGTTTACCAGGCGGGCACCCTTTCCGGCAACCCGATTGCGATGGCGGCTGGTTTCGCCTGTCTGAATGAAGTCGCCCAGCCCGGCATTCATGAAACGCTGGATGAGCTCACCACCCGTCTGGCGGAAGGATTGTGCGAAGCAGCACAGGAGGCAGGTATCCCACTGATCGTCAACCATGTTGGCGGCATGTTCGGGATTTTCTTCACCGACGCCGAGAGCGTAACCTGCTATCAGGACGTGATGGCGTGCGACGTTGAACGCTTTAAGCGTTTCTTCCACCTGATGCTGGAGGAAGGCGTGTATCTGGCGCCATCGGCGTTTGAAGCAGGCTTTATGTCGGTCGCACATAGCATGGACGACATTAATAATACCATTGACGCCGCGCGTCGGGTGCTTGCGACGCTGTAAAGGCGAGATGAAGTATTGTAGGCCGGGTAAGGCGCCAGCCGCCACCCGGCTTTTTTATTACCGGCTCTGTTTACGTAACAGATAAATAAAGTACGGCGCACCAATAAAGCTTGAAAGCAGTCCCGCCGGGATCTGATACGGAAATAGCGCCATCCTGCCGCACCAGTCGGCAAAGACCAGTAAAACGCCCCCCGCCAGCGCCGAGATGACCATATGCGGTATCGTCCGGCGAAAACCGAGCATCCGCGCAATATGCGGCGCCATCAGTCCAACGAAACTCAGCGGCCCAATGGTCATCGTCGCGGCTGCCGTCAAACAAGCCGCCAATGCCAGCAGCGCGATACGCGACGGCGTGAGCGCCATACCCACCGCGCGCGCGGCATCGCCGCCCAGTGGCAAAATCGTTAACCAGCGGCGACACAACGGCACAATTGCCAGCAAAATCACCATCACTATCGCGGTTCGCGTAACCTGCCCGCCAGTAGCGTTATAGGTAGATCCTGAGATCCAGGTCAACACTTCCGCCATCCGCGGATCGCCGCTCGCCTGGAGCATCATTAGCAGCATGGTAAACGCGGTGCTGAGCGCCATCCCCGCCAACAACATCCGTTGCGGCGAAAAACCGCCGCGTCCGGCGGTTATCATAATGATCAGCAATGTCGCCGCCGCGCCAAGGCTTCCGGCAGGCAGTAGCCAACCGAAAGCATTCCCCGGCACCAGAAACAGCATCAACACCACGCCAAACGCAGCCCCGGAACTGATCCCCAGCACTTCAGGACTGGCCATCGGATTACCGGTCAGACGCTGAATAATACAGCCCGCCACCGCCAGCATGACGCCCGCCATTAACGCCGCCAGTATCCGTGGCCAGCGCCACGGCATCAGCTCCTCAAGCAGCGTTCCGCTCGCCCACGTCCAGCCGTGCGCGTCACGACCAAAAGAGAGCGCGACCCATGTTGCCAGCAGCAGGAGCGCCCCACCGGCAACGGTAAAAGCGAGGACATGCCGACGTTCCGCCGCCACGCGATCGCTGGCGTTCATATCCGGCGCGCTCATGTTTTTAAGCCGCGGCAGCAGCCATAGCAGTAGCGGCGCGCCGATTAATGCCGTCACTGACCCGGTGGAGACTTCCATCCATATGCGAGTTAGCCAAAGGATAATCTGATCGGATAGCCACAAAATAAGTGCCCCAATGAGCGGCGCCAGCATCAGGCGCGCCAGCAGACGTCTTGCGCCAAGCATTTTCGCCAGCAGCGGCGCAAACAGACCGATAAAACCAATAATGCCCACTGCGTTGACCAGCAGCGCGCTCAACACAATCGCCAGCGACAGCGCCGCCAGACGCGCTAACGACAGCGCCAGCCCCAGATTACGCGCAACGCCGTCATCCAGCCCCATCAGCGTCATCGGACGTAACAATAATAAAGTGAGCATTACGCCGCCCACCAACTGGGGCCACAGACGCTGCACGCCGCTCCAGTCAGTTTGCGTCAGCGTTCCGGTGCTCCATAAAAACATGCTTTGCAACTGATCGTGATGGAAAATCACCAATAGCTGGTTGATAGCCCCGCAATAGAGGCTGACCACCAGCCCGGCGAGGATCAGGGTTACCGGCGACAAGCGTTTGCCCCACGCCACACCAAACACCAGCGCGCCGACGATGCAGGCTCCCGTCAGGGCGGCAAACTGCGTCGCCAGCGCGCCGGGAATCGCCCATAGCGTAGTCACCGTGATCCCCAATTGCGCACCGGTCGCCACGCCCAGCGTGGTCGGTTCCGCCAACGGGTTACGTAATACTTGCTGGAACAGTACGCCTACCAGCCCAAGCCCCGCGCCTACCAGCAGTGAAATCGCCAGTCTTGGCAGCAGACTGTAATGAAAAATCATCTGTCCAATGGCATCAACATCCGGCGACCACATCGCCTGCCGCCACTGGTCGCGCGGTAGCGCTATGGAGAGATTCGTCCAGGTCAGCCAGACCGCGATGATAAACAACCCAACCAGCAGAAAGGCCGGGAAGCGCGCCACACGTTTATTCACGCCTTCCCTCCCAGCACGTTATTCAGGATGCGGACAAAATGCATCGTGGAGAGGGTCGCGCCATAGAACCAAACGGCAGGCACCCGGTGAAAACGCCCGGCGCGGACAAACGGCATGGCCTGCCACAGCGGCGTCGCCATCAGCGCATTCATATCGGTGTTATTCCCGTGGTCGAAGCAAATGACATCCGCCTCTTTATACATCGCCAGCCGATCGATGCTGACCGCCGTACTGCCCCAAAAGTTGGTTTCCCCCTGCCAGGCGTTACGGATGCCATACTCGTCCAGCACCTCCTGGAACAGGCAGTTCGGGCCCAGCACCAGCATATGCCGCGGATCGATAAGCGTCGTCATCAGTAACGGACGTCCCCCGCGGCGGATAAAACGCGGCTTCTGGCTTGCGATGAAGCGATCGTATTGCGCCAGATGTTTTTCTGCCGCGGCTTCCAGATTCAGCGTCTGCGCCAGCTCAACCAGCGATCGTCGGGCCACCGCCAGCGGCTTTTTGCCGTCGCTAAAATCGAACCCGCGCCCCGGCGCGATCCGCGCCAGTTTCTCCGGCGAGGGTCCGTAACCTGCCGACCAGACCATAAACGACGGCTTCATCTCCGTCAGCAGTTCAAGATTGGGTTCAGTGCGAAGACCTACATCAATCACCGAATCCGGCAACGGCGGTTCGCTAACCCACAGCTTATAATTTGGCACGTCCGCCACGCCATAAGGCGTAATACCGAGCGCCAGCAACAGCTCAACCGGCAGCCACTCCAGCGCCACAATCCGGCGGGGATCGATAGCGGCAGCCTGCGCCATATTCATTTGCCAAAGCAGCGGCGAGAGCGCCATCGCCGTTAATAAACGGCGGCGAGTAAGAGGATATAAATCACGCATTAATACACAAAACTCACAGGTGCGGCGCCCGCCGGATGCGGAAGGATGCCCATCGGGATGCCATAAATCTGCTCCAGGGTGTCGCTGCGCATGAGTTCCACAGGTGTTCCTTGCGCAATCATTTCGCCGCCGCGCAGCGCCACCAGATAGTCGCAATAACGCGCCGCCATATTGATATCATGCAGCACCGCAATCACCGTCAGGCCACGTTGTTGGCTTAAGCGATGCACCAGCGCCAGCACGTCAACCTGATGGGCGATATCCAGCGCTGACGTCGGCTCATCCAGCAGCAGACAACGGCTGTCCTGTGCTACCAGCATTGCGATCCACGCGCGCTGGCGCTCACCGCCGGAAAGACTGTCTACCAGACGATGTGCCAGCGGTTTTAAGCCGACCAGCGTAATCGCCTCTTCTACTTTTTCCCGGTCCGCGACGCCAAAGCGTCCCAGCGCGCCGTGCCATGGATAGCGGCCAATCGCCACCAGTTCGCGCACCGTCATTCCTTCCGCCTGCGGCAATTGCTGAGGCAGATACGCGACTTTGCGGGCAAACGCCTTGCTGCTCCAGCTCGCCAGCGGCTGATTGTCGAGCAGAATATCCCCTTCGGAAGGCGGCTGATGGCGTCCCAGCATTTTTAACAGCGTGGATTTACCGGAACCATTATGGCCGATAAGTCCGGTGACGCGGCCTGCGGGAAACGTTAACGAAAGAGGGTGTAAAAGCGTGCGGCCCGGCACGCGAAAGGCGACGCTTCGCAGCGCAAAGGTGGTATCGGGATGAATGTGGTTTTCCTGCATCGCAGCCAACTTGTAAAACGGGCACGGAGCCGTGCCCAAAAAGAAATTAGAAACGGAAGGTTGCCGTTGCGACAACCTGACGCTCCGCGCCCCAGAAACAGCCGTAGGTCTGGAAGCAGCTGGCGACGTATTCGCGGTCAAGCAGGTTGTTAACGTTAACCGCAATGCTGGAGCCCGCCATACCAAAACGCGCCAGATCGTACTTGATGACCGCATCCATCACCGCTGCACTGCCTACCTTGAAGCTATTGGCCGGATCGCCGTAACTGGAACCAATAAAACGACCACCAGTTCCCAGCGTTAAACCTGACAACGGACCTTGGTTAAAGGTGTAATCGCCCCATAGCGAAGCCATGTGTTCAGGCACCTGCTCTGGAGTATTACCTTTCAGGTTAGTGTCTTTCGTGTATTCAGCATCAGTATAAGTGTAAGACGCCGTCATATTGATGTTAGCCGTCAATGCTGCTTTGGCTTCCAGCTCTACACCTCGCGCGCGAATTTCACCTGCCGGCACCTGCGCTACTGGGTTGGTTGGATCGGCGGTCAGGTTATTGGTTTTGGTCAGTTGATAAACGGCCCCCGTAACAACAACCGGCATCTCTTTCGGTACGTATTTCACCCCTGCTTCATATTGCTCGCCTTTTGACGGCTTGTAAGAAACGCGTGGAATGTTCCATAAATCGAAGGCGCTTGGCTCGAAAGATTGGCTATAGCTGAAGTAAGGTGAAATCCCATTATCGAATACGTAGTTTACGCCACCGCGCCAGGTGAACTGGTGGTCATTACGTTCAATATAGCCTTCCATCGGCGTTATGGAATTCTGACGTACCGTTGTCGCTTGTTTAGACCAGTCATAGCGACCGCCGAGGGTAAACACCCACTTATCCCATTCCGCCTGATCCTGAATATAGATGCCTGTTTGTTTACTTTCGTTCATCTGGTACGGCTCAGCGCCGCCGAAAGCGAAGTATTCAGGATGGTAGTTATTATAGAGATCGATTGACGGCGCACTGCCAAACGTGGCGTTAATATCATTACGCATACGCATGAAATCGACACCCGTCAGCAACGTATGATCAATATCGCCGGTTGCGAATTTACTTTCCAGTTGTGTATCTACACTGAAATTCTGTAAACGCTCGTTGTCAACGATAGTACTGCGGTTAAGCGTATGGCCGTCTGCCGCAATCCCCGTACCATAGACGCTTTTTTGCGCGGTTTTCATTTCAGCAAAACGTAAATTCTGGCGCACGGTAAAGGTGTCGTTAAAGCCATGCTCGAAACTGTATCCCACCATTTTCTCGTTACGAGAATAGGTGTTGTTTGACGCCCCTTCGTTGAAATCCGTCGGCAGGCGTTTGCCGTTTGGCAGCGGTTCAACCGTTCCTTCTTTCGGCAACCAGCCGTAGTAGCCAATCTCTGGTTCATTCTGGAAATAAGAGAGGAACGTAAAATTCGTTTTCTCATCAGGACGCCAGGTAAAAGAGGGGGCAATAGCATAGCGCTGCGACTCAGAACTCTTTTGCTGCTCATTTGTCGAACGCGCCAGCCCCGTCAGACGATATGAGAACTCACCGTTGTCATCCAGGGAATCACTAAAATCAAAACCGGTCTGGAACAAATTGTCCGTCCCCATTTTGAATTGAATTTCTTTCAGCGGCTCAGTAGTCGGCCGCTTGCTGACCATCGAAATGATACCGCCCGGGTTGCTCTTACCGTAGAGAACGGACGTTGGCCCGCGCATCAGCTCAACACGCTCCAGCATATAGGGATCGATGACCGCATCGTTATAAAAATTACCCTGTAGCTTCAATCCATCCAGATAGTTATTTTGACTCAGACCGACAGATGAGAAACCACGAATGATAACGAAGTCATAGGTATTGGAAGCGCCGCGACTGCTTACCGTTACGCCCGGCGTGTAACCCAACGCTTCTTTCACCGACTGGAACTGATGCATTTGCATCTCTTCGTTGGTCACGACCGAAACAGACTGCGGCGTCTTTTCGATAGGCGTATCAGTTTTGGTGGTTGTGGCGGAACGCTTCGCGGCAATGGTCGGAGCCGGTCCCCAGGCGCTTTCCTGCGGGGCAGACGCTGCGGTTACGGTAATGGTTTCTTCTTTCGGTTGAACCGCCGCCTGTGCGTAGACAGACATGCCGCTAACCGCTGTGGCTACTACAACTGCGATTTTACGCAGTGAGGAGTTTGGCTGAGCAGTTTTAAGACGCGCCATTGGTATATCTCTGATGAAAAGTGAATGATAACGTAAACGAGAATTATTATTATAACCGCAGCATAATAGGCGAAATATCGTCGCAATGGCAAGCGATACGCGGCCCTACGAAAACTAAGGGGTTAAGAAACAACCAGATGAAAGGAAAGGGTTAATAAATTAGACTGGAATGTTATTTACGGGGGATTTGCCGGATGGCGACGCAAGACGTCTTATCCGGCATACGGGAGTGCGTAGTGTGGTCGTAACGGTGTAGGCCGGGTAAGCGCTGCGCCACCCGGCACTATTACCGCAATTAATTGCCGCCGAACATCTCTTTAATCCAGCCGGCAACGCCGTCGCTCTTCTCTTCTTTCGGCGGCTGTTGCTGCGCAGGCTGCTGCTGAGATGACTGATCGAACGGATTGCCTGACGGCTGCTGTTGCTGCATCATCTCGCCCTGCTGGCACAGCGTATTCGGATCGTCCGTCCAGACCGGTAGAGTTCGCACGCCGCCGCTACAGACAAAATTACCGTCGTAATCAACGCCCATATCCACCACATCTTCCGGCGGCGTCAGAACTAAAGGCGTCGGCGTCTGGTTCGCCAGATAGCGCTGGTAAATCGCCATCGCGCCGCTGGCACCGTACAGTTTAGTCGGCTGGTTGTTATCACGACCTACCCAGGTGATGGTTACCTGGCTGCCGTCGATACCGGCAAACCAGGTATCGACATTGTTGTTTGTCGTCCCGGTTTTACCCGCCAGATGCAGACCCGGATATTTCGCGCCAAGCTGACGCCCCGTACCACGCTGGACGACCTGCTGCATTGTCCAGAGCGTCAGGTAAGCCGCCTGTGCCGGTACGGCGCGTTCAGCTTGCGGATAACTTTGGTACAGCACCTTACCATCTTCCGCAATAACCGAACGCAGCGCTGATAACGGCGCGCGATTTCCGCCGCTGGCGATAGTCTGAAACGCTTGCGCAACTTCGATCGGCGTCAGGTTCAGCGCCCCTAGCAGCATAGCCGGAACCGGATTGAGCTGATCTTTCGGCACGCCGAGCTTCGTCCAGGTATCGGTTACCGCTGGTAAGCCTAACGCCATCCCCAGATTTACCGTCGGTACGTTCATCGAGCGAGTTAACGCATCCACCAGCATTACTTTCCCGCTTTCGCTGTAGCGACGATCGTCGTTCTGCGGCGACCAGATCTGACCATTCGGCTGGCGCAGAGAAATCGGCGCATCGGCAATCCAGGTGTTCAAGCGGTATAAGTTCGGCTGACTTAGCGCAGTCAGATAGGTGGCCGGTTTCGCCAGCGACCCGATGGAACGACGCGCCTGCATGGCGCGGTTATAGCCGGCATACTGCGGCTCCGCCCCACCGACCATCGCGCGCACCTCGCCGCTAAAGCGATCCACCACCACCATCGCAGTTTCCAGATCGCTCAACTTACGCTGTTTCTTTAACGCCGGAATGCCTTCGACAACGGCTTTCTCTGCGGCATCCTGCGCCACGGAGTCAAAGGTGGTGAAGATCTTCACGCCGGAAAGATCTTTAATTTTATCCCCCAGCTTCGCCTGCAGTTCCTGACGAACCATCTGCATAAACGCCGGCTGCGGTGAAATAACGCCGCCGCGCGGCTGTACGCCAAGCGGACGCGCGCTCAGCATGTCATAGAGTTCCTGATCGATGATTTTCTGCTGCTGTAGCAGGCGTAGCACCAGATTACGACGCTCCAGCGCCAGTTTCGGATTGCGCCACGGGTTATAAATCGACGCCCCTTTTACCATCCCTACCAGTAACGCCTGCTGATCGAGGCTCAGTTCTTCTACCGGACGGCCAAAGTAATACAGGCTTGCCAGCGGGAAACCGCGAATTTCATTGTCCCCGCTTTGACCGAGGTAGACCTCGTTCATGTACAGCTCAAGGATACGATCTTTGCTGTAACGGGCATCCATGATCAGCGCCATGTAGGCTTCATTCGCTTTACGCCAGTATGATCTTTCGCTGGAGAGGAACAGGTTCTTCACTAGCTGTTGGGTCAGCGTACTGGCCCCCTGCACCGTGCGTCCCGCCGTCAGGTTGGCCAGTACTGCACGCCCGATGGAGTAAAGACTAATGCCATCATGCTCATAGAAATGACGATCTTCCGTCGCCAACAGCGTATCGACCAGCAGATCCGGGAAACCGCTGCGCGGGACGAATAAACGCTGCTCGCCATTTGGCGAAGAAAGCATGGTGATAAGCCGCGGATCGAGGCGGAAGAAGCCAAACTGGCGGTTGTTATCCAGATTGACAATGGTTTCCAGACGCCCGTCATCGAAAGTCAGCCGCGCGCGCACCTGCCCTTCTTTGCTGTCCGGGAAGTCAAACGGACGACGGATCATCTCAATGCTATTGGCCTGCACGGTAAATTCGCCGGGACGAGTCATCTTCGTCACCAGACGATACTGCGTCGCTTCCAGCAATTTCACCATCTCGTTTTTGCTGACAGGCATGTCTGGCTCAAGGTTCACCATCCGGCCATATACCGCCGCCGGAAGTTGCCAGACTTTGCCATCAATACGGCTGCGGATTTTTTGATCCAGATAGACGCCGTAAATGGCGAACAGCACCACAAAAACGATAAACAGTTTTAGCAATAGCCACAGCCAGCCGCGCTTGCCACGAGGCTTACGCCCTTTGCCCTTACCTTTACGCGGCATCGGTTCTTCATCCTCATAGTCATCATCATAATCGTCGTCATGCTGCCGACGACGGCTCACCTTTTGTTTCACAGGACGTGACGGTTTCCCTTTACGTCCAATCGGCTCGCGGTCATTCCCCGCCATGCTTTTTCTCCGCAACATACAGGCGCAAAGGCCCGATTCTCTATTCTTCCGCCAGACGACAGAAGAAGAAATCTCTCAATTTACCCTTTCGCCGGAGGGCGATTAACGCCTTATCCGGGCTGGAGGCAGCGTATAACACGTCACGAATACTTCTTCGTGCGCCGCGTTGGGGCCGTATTCGCCGGATCGTCCGGCCAGACATGTTTGGGGTAACGGCCCTTCATCTCTTTTTGCACTTCGCGATACGCGCCCTGCCAGAAAGCGCTTAAATCGCGCGTAATCTGTAGCGGTCGCTGCGCGGGCGAAAGCAGTTCCAGCACCAGCGGCACTCGCCCCTGCGCAAGCGTCGGCGTACTTGCCTCGCCGAACATTTCCTGCATTCTGACCGCCAGTGCGGGCGGGTTATCTTCATGATAACGAATCGTTATTCGGCTTCCCGTCGGCACAGTGTAATGCCCAGGCAGTTCACTATCCAGACGTTGCAGCATGGGATAGTCAAGCAGTCCCCGTAACGCCTGAGTCACATTCAGAGATTTCAGACTTCGTAACGACTGTACGCCTGTCATGTGCGGCAGCAACCAGTTTTCCAGAGTCGCCAGCAGCGACGCCTCATCCACGGCAGGCCAGTCATATTCCGGCAGCCATTTCGCCGCACAGTGCAGACGCAGACGGAACTGCTCCGCTTCCGGCGTCCAGTTAAGGACGGCCAGACCTTTATCGCGGATGCCGTTCAGCATCGCCTGATGAAGCTCCTCTTCAGACGGCTTCGCCAGTGGCTGAACGTTAACCGTCAACTGCCCAATACGCATTCTGCGCCACGCTTTCAACGTTCCCTGCGCTTCGTCCCATTCAACCGTGTCGGACTGGCGCAGTAAATCAGGACACGCCTGAATCAGCGAGGCGATATCCAGCGGCTGCGCCAACAATATTCGGGCGTCCGGCGAGGCGCTACCTTGCAGCAACAGCGGCGCGATCAGCCATTCATGACGTCCCAACGCGTCATCCGCGTCCAGCATCGCCCCCATGCCATTGGCTAACTGATAGCGCCCTTCCTGACCACGACGCCGCGCGATGCGGTCGCTAAACGCTCTGGCCAACAGCGGCACGATAAGCGCGCTATCCGGCTCGCCATTACGTACCTGCAGCCGTTTTAAAAGCTGCTGGCTACGCTGCTGCCAGCCCGGCTGTCGCCGCGAAAATACCACGCTTAAATCCGTACCGCCGCCGCGCGGCGGGTCCTCAAGGATTGCCGCGAGCATAGCGGCGGTGGCGGCGCTATCGCCCTCACCGGCGTTGACTAACATCGCCGCCAGACGCGGATCGTTACCTGGTGCCGCCATTTTCCGGCCCCGCGCGCTTAATCTCTCACCCTCCAGCGCGCCTAACATCAATAATAAACGGCGGGCGGCCTGAAGATTCACTTCTGGCGGCCTGTCCAGCCAGAAAAGCAATGCCGGATCGTGACATCCCCACTGCAACACCTCCATCAACAAACCGGAGAGATCGCTGTGTAAGATTTCCGGATCGCTTTGCGCCGCCGCCCGCTCCGCCTGTTCTTTTGCCAGCAGATGTACGCAGATACCCGGCGCCAGTCGTCCGGCGCGCCCCGCGCGCTGCGTCATTGACGCCTGACTTATACGCTGCGTAACCAGCCGCGTCAGTCCCGTTCGCGCGTCGAATCGCGCCACGCGCTCCTGAGCGCTATCGACGACCAGACGAATCCCTTCAATCGTCAAACTGGTTTCGGCAATGTTAGTCGCCAACACCACTTTACGCATCCCGGCAGGTGCGGGAATAATCGCTTTGCGTTGCGTCTCCAGAGACAATGCGCCATACAGCGGACAAAGCAGGACATCGCGCCCTACCCGCGACGCCAGATGTTCATGAACGCGCTGTATTTCGCCTACGCCGGGTAAAAATAGCAGCAGCGAACCACTTTCATTGCGCAGCAGTTCCGCTGTCGCCATCGCGACGGCCTCATCAAAACGCAAATGCGCCGCGAGCGGCTGATAACGTCGCTCCACCGGAAACGCGCGCCCCTCCGAGACGATCGTCGGCGCATCGGGCAATCGCTGACAAAGCCTGTTGTTATCCAGCGTCGCAGACATGATTAACAGCCTGAGATCGTCACGGAGCCCTTGCTGGATATCCAGCAACAGCGCCAGAGCTAAATCCGCCTGTAAACTGCGCTCATGAAATTCATCCAGTATCACCAGCCCCACGCCGCGTAATTCGGGATCGCGCTGGATCATTCTGGTCAATACGCCTTCTGTCACCACTTCCAGCCGGGTATGCGGCCCCACGCAGCTTTGCGCGCGCATCCGGTAGCCTACCGTTTCGCCTGGCTTTTCATTCAGCCCTTCCGCCAGACGCTGCGCGACATTACGCGCCGCCAGACGACGCGGTTCAAGCAGGAGGATTTTTCCAGCAACCGGACCTTGTTGCAGGAGTTGCAACGGCAGCCAGGTGGATTTCCCCGCCCCGGTAGGCGCGGACAACAAAACCTGCGGCGCGGTTTTTAGGGCAGTCAACAATTCAGGCAATACGGCGGCAACGGGCAATGACGTCACAAACGGCTCCACAGGGTTAACTTTCTTTGCGCCGCATTGTAGCATCGTGTTAATCCATAACCGAGTATCCCTATGTCTGAGCCAAAACGGCTGTTTTTTGCTATTGACTTACCCGACGAGGCGCGCGCGCAAATTATCGCCTGGCGCGCCGTCCATTTTGCATCTGAAGACGGACGCCCCGTCGCGGCGGCGAACCTACACCTGACACTGGCCTTCTTAGGCAACGTCAGTAACGATAAGCAGCGCGCGCTTGCGCAACTGGCCGGACGAATTCGCCAGCCGGGCTTTACGCTGCATCTGAATGACGCCGGTCAGTGGCTGCGTTCGCGCGTTGTGTGGCTGGGGATGCGCCAGCCGCCGCGCGGGTTGTTGCAGTTGGCGAACATGCTGCGCGCGCAGGCCGCCCGCAGCGGTTGTTACCAAAGCCCGCAGCCTTTTCACCCGCATATTACGCTGCTGCGCGACGCCAGCCATGCGGTGGCTATCCCGCCGCCGGGCTTTTACTGGTCATTCCCGGTCACGTCGTTTGCGCTTTACGCCTCTTCGTATGGGCAGGGCCGCACCCGCTATGCCGAGCTACAGCGCTGGACGCTGGGCGAATAATCATGAAGGAATTTCGATGCTATTCTCACCCCCTTTACAACGCGCTACGCTGATTCAGCGCTATAAACGTTTTTTAGCCGATGTGATCACCCCTGACGGTACGGCGCTCACGCTGCACTGTCCTAATACTGGCGCAATGACCGGCTGCGCCACGCCTGGCGATACCGTCTGGTATTCAACATCAGAAAATACTAAACGCAAATATCCGCACACCTGGGAATTGACTGAAACGCAATCCGGCGCATTCATTTGCGTAAATACTCTGTGGGCGAACCGGCTAACGAAAGAAGCGATTCAAGCGAATCGTCTGCCAGCTCTGGCGGGGTACAATATTCTGAAAAGTGAAGTCAAATATGGCGCCGAACGCAGCCGTATAGATTTTATGTTACAGGCAGATTTCCGCCCGGACTGCTATATTGAAGTGAAATCGGTCACGTTAGCGGAAAAAGAAAACGGTTATTTTCCCGATGCCATCACCGAACGAGGGCAAAAACATCTTCGGGAGTTGATGGGCGTTGCGGCGGCAGGTCATCGCGCGGTGGTGTTGTTCGCGGTGCTGCACTCCGCCATTACACGTTTTTCACCCGCACGTCATATCGATATAAAATACGCGCAGCTATTGAGCGAGGCTCAGAATAAAGGTGTGGAAGTTTTAGCTTATAAAGCAGAACTTTCAGCCACAAAAATGGAACTGAACGAACCAGTACCCATAACGTTGTAGTGGAATAACCGCCTGATTAATAAGTATTCTGGCCGCGTGCGTAAATACGCTTTTCCTCACAGGGTTGTCAAGTGTTACGTTTAGATAATTGCTATCCGGAAAAGCATCTGCTATTTATAGCGACCTGATTTTCCCCCGAACATGGGGATCGATAGTGCGTGTTAAGGAGAAGCAACATGCAAGAAGGGCAAAACCGTAAAACATCGTCCCTGAGTATTCTCGCCATCGCTGGGGTGGAGCCGTACCAGGAGAAACCGGGCGAAGAGTATATGAACGAAGCCCAGCTATCGCACTTCAAGCGTATTCTTGAAGCATGGCGTAATCAACTCCGGGATGAAGTCGATCGCACTGTGACGCACATGCAGGACGAAGCCGCTAACTTCCCCGATCCGGTCGATCGCGCCGCGCAGGAAGAGGAGTTTAGCCTGGAGTTACGTAATCGTGACCGTGAGCGCAAACTGATCAAAAAGATCGAGAAGACGCTGAAGAAAGTGGAAGATGAAGACTTCGGTTATTGCGAATCCTGCGGGGTGGAGATTGGTATCCGCCGCCTGGAAGCGCGTCCGACAGCCGATCTGTGCATCGACTGCAAAACGCTGGCTGAAATTCGCGAAAAACAGATGGCGGGTTAATCCCGTTCGTTTCTACCCTATTTATGACAGGCGGGAGTTTTCCCGCCTTATTCGTTATTGCCCGCAGCATGACTGACTCACACTATATTGGCCGTTTCGCGCCGTCGCCATCCGGCGAACTGCATTTCGGCTCGTTAATCGCCGCCCTCGGCAGCTATCTACAAGCCCGCGCGCAACGCGGAGTCTGGCGCGTTCGCATAGAGGATATCGATCCCCCACGTGAAGTTCCCGGTGCCGCAGCGACCATTCTGCGTCAACTGGAACATTACGGCCTGCACTGGGATGGCGAGGTCTTATGGCAATCACAGCGTCATGAGGCCTATCGCGAGGCGCTGGCCTGGCTTCACGAGCAGGGACTGAGCTACTACTGCACCTGCCCCCGCTCGCGCATTCAACGTCTGGGCGGTATTTACGACGGCCATTGCCGGACGTTATGCCACGGGCCGGAGAATGCCGCCGTCAGAATTAAACAGCAGCATCCGGTGATGCGTTTCCATGATGCCTTGCGCGGCGACATCCAGGCTGACCCACAACTGGCTAGCGAAGATTTTATTATCCACCGCCGCGACGGACTGTTTGCTTATAATCTGGCCGTAGTGGTCGACGATCATTTTCAGGGGGTGACGGAGATCGTCCGCGGCGCGGATTTAATCGAACCCACTGTCCGACAACTTTCACTGTATAAACAGTTTGGCTGGCGTGCGCCAGGTTACGTTCACCTTCCGCTGGCGCTCAACGAACAAGGCGCTAAACTTTCCAAGCAGAATCATGCCTCTGCGCTTCCAACGGGCGATCCGCGCCCGGTACTGGTCCAGGCATTACGCTTTTTAGGCCAGCGCGCCGTCGTAGCGTGGCAGGAGATGTCTGTTGAGGAGTTGCTGCGCTTTGCAGTGGCGCACTGGAGGCTTACAGCCGTACCCACATCGGCTAATGTAAATCCGGCATTCTCAAATGCGTCTCGCTGAGCTATGATTAGCCGCTATTTTTACTCATCGTCTTTCGCATTGCTGCGGCGTTAATGAAGCTTACAGCCCGGGTCGCGTTGTTCTCTTACGCCCGTCTGCCGTAATGCGAAAGACATAGAGTAAGTTGATCTTATTAATGTATGACACTACCGAGGTGCGCTATTTTTACCCGAGTCGCTAATTTTTGCCGTAAGGTGTTAAGCCGCGAGGAGAGCGAGGCAGAACAAGCCGTCGCCCGTCCACATATGACGATTATCCCGCGTGAACAGCACGCTATCTCCCGCAAAGATATCAGTGAAAATGCCCTCAAGGTACTGTACAGGCTGAACAAAGCGGGCTATGAAGCCTACCTGGTCGGCGGCGGCGTCCGCGATCTCCTGCTCGGCAAAAAGCCGAAGGATTTCGACGTGACCACCAACGCTACGCCGGACCAGGTACGGAAATTATTCCGCAATTGCCGTCTGGTGGGACGTCGTTTCCGCCTGGCTCACGTGATGTTTGGCCCGGAAATTATCGAAGTGGCAACGTTTCGTGGTCATCATGAAGGCAGTGAAAGCGACCGTACTACTTCCCAGCGTGGGCAAAACGGTATGCTGCTGCGCGATAATATCTTTGGCTCTATCGAAGAAGATGCTCAGCGCCGCGATTTCACCATCAACAGCCTTTACTACAGCGTGGCGGATTTTACCGTGCGCGATTACGTCGGCGGGATGCAGGATCTGAAAGAAGGCGTGATTCGTCTGATCGGCAATCCGGAAACGCGCTACCGCGAAGATCCGGTTCGGATGCTGCGCGCCGTGCGTTTCGCCGCGAAGCTCAATATGCGTATCAGCCCTGAAACGGCGGAACCAATCCCGCGTCTGGCGACCTTGCTAAACGACATTCCTCCCGCACGCCTGTTCGAAGAGTCGCTGAAGCTGTTGCAGGCGGGGAACGGTTTTGAAACCTATCAACAACTGCGGGAATACAACCTCTTCCAGCCCTTGTTTCCTACCATTACGCGTTATTTCACCGAAAACGGCGACAGCGCAATGGAACGCATCATTGCGCAGGTGTTGAAGAATACGGATAACCGCATCCGTAACGAGATGCGCGTTAACCCGGCATTCTTGTTTGCCGCCATGTTCTGGTATCCGCTGCTGGAGATGGCGCAAAAAATCGCTCAGGAGAGCGGCCTTGCCTATTACGATGCTTTCGCGCTGGCCATGAATGACGTGCTGGATGAAGCTTGCCGCTCGCTGGCGATCCCGAAACGCCTTACCACGCTTACCCGTGATATTTGGCAGCTTCAGTTACGGATGTCGCGACGTCAGGGCAAACGCGCCTGGAAGCTGATGGAACATCCCAAATTCCGCGCCGCGTTTGATTTGCTGGAGCTGCGCGCTCAGGTGGAAAATAATACTGAACTGCAACGTCTGGCGCAGTGGTGGGGCGAGTTTCAGGCTTCCGCGCCGCCGGAACAAAAAGGGATGCTTAACGAGCTGGACGACGATCCTGCTCCGCGCCGCCGCCGTTCACGTCCGCGTCGAAAAACGCCGCGTCGCGAGGGTGCCGCATGACGATCGCATATATCGCGCTTGGCAGTAATCTGGCTTCTCCGCTGGAGCAGGTCAATGCCGCCCTGAAGGCTATCGCCGATATTCCCGATAGCCGTATCGTCGCGGTTTCTTCGTTTTACCGCACGCCACCGCTTGGTCCACAGGATCAGCCTGACTACCTGAACGCCGCGGTGGCTCTGGATACCGCTCTCGCCCCCGAAGAATTGCTTAATTATACCCAGCGTATTGAACGACAACAGGGTCGCGAGCGCAAAGCGGAACGCTGGGGACCGCGCACGCTGGACATCGATATCATGCTGTTTGGCGATAAAATCATTAATACCGAACGTCTGACAGTGCCGCACTACGATATGAAAAACCGCGGCTTTATGCTGTGGCCGCTGTTTGAAGTTGCGCCTGAATTGATCTTTCCGGACGGGCTCACTCTGCGCCAGCAACTTACGCTTCTGGCAGTAGAAAAACCGGCCAGTTGGTAAAGGATTTCCCCCTTTCTTTAGCGTTTACTGCTTTCACGCCAATCGATTGCTTAAATCAATTGCCCCTCTGAATATGACTGTTAGAATGCCGGGAAATATAACCTTTACCATCAGGAAACGTTATGAAACCCACCACTATCGCCCTGTTGCGCAAATACAAGCAGGAAAAAAAACGCTTCGCCACCATTACCGCCTACGACTACAGTTTTGCCAGGCTGTTCGCCGATGAAGGCATCAACGTAATGCTGGTTGGCGACTCACTCGGCATGACGGTACAGGGACACGACTCTACCCTGCCGGTTACGGTAGAAGATATCGCCTATCACACCCGCGCGGTACGTCGGGGCGCGCCGAATTGTCTGCTGCTGGCCGATCTACCGTTTATGGCTTACGCCACGCCGGAGCAGGCATTTGCAAACGCGGCGACCTTAATGCGCGCGGGCGCGAATATGGTCAAAATTGAAGGCGGCGCCTGGCTGGCCGATACCGTCAGGATGCTGGCCGAACGCGCCGTACCGGTGTGTGGTCATCTGGGGCTGACGCCGCAGTCGGTCAATATTTTTGGCGGTTACAAAGTTCAGGGCCGCGGTGATGCGGGTGATCAACTACTCAGCGATGCTCTGGAGCTGGAAGCGGCGGGTGCACAGCTATTAGTGCTGGAGTGCGTACCGGTTGAGCTGGCGAAACGCGTCACCCAGGCGCTCTCCATTCCGGTTATCGGTATTGGCGCGGGCAACGTTACCGATGGGCAAATTCTGGTCATGCATGATGCCTTCGGTATTACCGGCGGGCATATCCCTAAATTTGCGAAAAATTTCCTTAGCACAGCGGGCGACATCCGCGCCGCAGTACGGCAGTATATGGCTGAAGTCGAGTCTGGTGTTTATCCGGGCGAAGAACACAGTTTCCATTAATTAGGGCATTCGTAGGCTGGATAAGACGCATTGCGTCGCCATCCGGGAAAATGCCTGATGGCACGACGCTTATCAGGCCTACAACGTACGGGAACTCAGTCAACTACAGGAGTCATAACTTGTTGATTATCGAAACTCTGCCGCTGCTGCGCCAGCATATCCGCCGTTTGCGTCTGGAAGGCAAACGTATTGCGCTGGTGCCAACGATGGGTAACTTGCATGATGGACATATGAAACTCATTGATGAAGCTAAAGACCGCGCCGATGTGGTAGTGGCCAGTATCTTCGTCAACCCGATGCAGTTTGATCGCCCGGACGATCTGACGCGCTATCCACGCACGTTGCAAGAAGATTGTGAAAAACTGAATAAGCGCAAAGTCGATATCATATTTGCCCCGGCCCCGGACCAGATCTATCCGCAGGGTACGGAAGGGCAAACTTATGTTGACGTTCCCGGCCTTTCTACCATGCTGGAAGGTGCCAGCCGTCCGGGACACTTTCGCGGTGTCGCCACTATCGTCAGCAAATTGTTCAACCTGGTACAGCCGGACATCGCCTGCTTTGGCGAGAAGGATTTTCAACAACTTCGGCTTATCCGCAAAATGGTCGCCGATATGGGCTACGATATTGAGATCGTCGGCGTGCCTATCGTCCGCGCTAAAGATGGACTGGCGCTTAGCTCGCGTAATGGCTATCTGACGGCGGAACAACGTAAGTTAGCGCCGGGTTTATATAACGTGATGAGCGACTTAGGCGAAAAATTACAGGCCGGAGAGCGCGACCTTGAAGAGATGATTGCCATCGCAGGCCAGGAGTTGAATGAAAAAGGCTTCCGCCCTGATGATATCCAGATCCGCGATGCCGACACGCTGCTTGAACTGACGGACGCCAGCAAACGCGCGGTGATCCTGATGTCCGCATGGCTGGGACAAGCGCGGCTTATCGATAATAAAATTATTGAGCTATCCTGAATAGCCGCCGCTGGCGCGCACCACCGTTAGCGCCAGCGGATTATCTGCTCGATCTCATCATCCGTTAAAGTGGTTATCTGCGCCACCGCCTCACGCGTCATTCCGCTCTCCAGCATACGGCGGGCGATATTACGTCGCTCCTCAGTTTTGCCTTCCTGAAGTCCTTCTCGTTTACCTTCCAGCATGCCCTCCCGCACCCCCTTTTGCATACCTTGTTCTTCAAACCATTCAGCGAGCGTCATCATAGATTCCTCCTGCGGCAATCGGTTCGCCAGTTCCCTGTAAAATACCTGTGGTTGATCAGTATGCCCACGCTGCACCATATAGCTGAGCAGCGAGTTCAGCTGACTTTCCGTAGTGTACTCTGCGCTTATCAGCGTTACCAGCCGCTCCAGCAGCGCGATCCGTCGATGCTGCATGATGTCATCGTCGGGGATAACGGTAATATCCACCAGCGGAAAAGGCTCACTATAGATACGCCGCGCCAGCTCGGGTAAGGCGAACATATCCAGCCAGCTCATCGACAGCGGGTAAGGCGACGTTTTTCCCTGATAAAACAACAGGGGCACCACCAGCGGGAGCGGCCCGTTTTCATCTTTTAAAAGACGGTGCATCGCCGCAATTGCGTAACGCATCATACGAAACGCCATCTTTTTGTCTGCGGTACTTTGGTGTTCAATCAAGACATGGATATAGCCGGATGTCCCCTGCATTTTTACCGAATAAAGCACATCGGAATACTGCTCTTTAAGGCTCTCCTCAACAGAGTGACTCGATTCCAGACGCAGCGTATCCAGATCGCAGATCCCCCGTATTTCCGCCGGTAGGTGGATATCCAGAAAATCACGGGTCGTATCAGGGTGCATTAAAAACTGTTTGAAAAAGGCATCGTGCGGCGTGTTGCTTATGAGTTCCATCATCTGACCTGCATTTTCTCGTCCAGTGCGTGCAGTATCCCTTCGCAAATTGCCGGGGTCAGTGAGACATTTTCTCTTTTACGAGGCGGCTCGGGATGAAAATCAATAAGATACAAACATTACTGTCGACTCTGGAAAATAGCGCGCAAACAACGCCAGGAAACGACACGCGATGTATAGACACCCTGTAAAAATCGGGCAATACTGCCTGAGAATTTTCTCAAAGCAGGCGCCGCCTGCTTCGTCATTGATAATGAGTTAAAGGTAGACGTTATGATTCGCACAATGTTGCAAGGTAAGCTCCATCGCGTCAAAGTAACCCAGGCTGACCTGCATTACGAAGGCTCCTGCGCTATTGATCAGGATTTTCTCGACGCGGCCGGAATTCTGGAAAACGAAGCCATTGATATCTGGAATGTATCTAATGGTAAGCGCTTCTCAACCTATGCGATTGCGGCGGAGCGAGGCTCTAAAATTATCTCCGTCAACGGCGCAGCGGCACATTGCGCCGCTGTTGGCGATATTGTCATTATCGCCAGCTTTGTCACCATGAGCGATGAAGAAGCGCGCACCTGGCGCCCAAACGTCGCCTACTTCGAAGGCGATAACGAAATGAAGCGTACAGCGAAAGCCATTCCGGTTCAGGTTGCCTGATTACGCTATCCCTGCGGCTGGTTGCTGATCAGCCGCGACATCGTTTCCAGCGAATCCGTTCTTAAAATATACAGACGTTTTAATAAGAACGGATTATCCCCCGGCTTCACCTTCCCTTTCACCGTCGTTACCGCCATATGAAACCCGGCATCTTTTGCCGCTTTGATCGCGGTCGCGTTATAGCCGCCAAAAGGATAAGAAAGATAAAATACGTGCGGAGTAAACTGTGCGAGCGCCCGCCGCGAGCGTTCAAAATCAAACAGAATATTATGGTAGCTGCGGCTATATAAAATCGGACGCCGATGCCCGTCTACCCGGTGTAAAAAGTGGGTATGCGACTGAAAATCAAAAACATCGCTTATCTCGCGCAATTCGGACACGCTCATAAATTGCAACGACTTAGGATTCCATTTTTGCGGATGGCGCTTAATACGCGATGAGATAATAAACGCTGTCGCTTTCATACCGTACTGCTTTAACACCGGATACGCATAGCGACTCACCGATTTAAGGCCATCGTCAAAGGTGATAGCCACCGCGCGCGCCGGGAAATTAGCGCGGTTATGGATGTAATCCTCCAGTTGGTACATCGTCAACGTGGCATAGCCGCGATCGCGAAGCCAGGTCATTTGGTTGCTGAATGCGCGAACCGAAGTCGTGGTGGACGTATGGCGAAAACGGGTATTCTCTTCATCGCGTAAGATGTGATGATAGGTCAAAATAGGAATGCCGTTGTCTTCCTGGGCATCCAGGGCGCTGACATAAGCCAGCCTGTCGCCAATACGGATCTGATACCAGGTTTGATGTAGCCGGCCTTTCAGCTTGCTAATAATGGGGTAACGCAAATTATCCACCAGTACGCCAAACGGGGCGCTACTGATGTCCGGCGCGTTATACACCGGCGTGTCTTTCCAGGTCACCAGATTCTGATTGCTGAGAGGCTTGTTAAGATCGCCCAGGCCATCTTCCACCTTTTGTTTCCCCTGCACGGACTCCAGATGGCCTTTATCGATAAACCCCACGCCAAAACCGAATTTAAAGGCATAATAGTCAGCCGCTATGGGCGTTACGGAAAGAATTTGTCCGGCACGGATATTTCCCACGGTCACCATTTTATCGCCAATCTGCGACCAGATGGCGGCGTCTTTCGTCGTTTGCATATAACGAGCGGGCAAGGCAGCCAACACATTGCCGGAGAAAAAGAACAGCAAGATAAGAACAACGCGCATAACCATATATCATAACCGAGGCGAAAAAACGCCGTTATTGTAGCAAAAGCGTCGTCAATGGTATTGATCAAAACTCATACAAATCATGCAGCAATACAAAAGGCGGATTTTTCTGCTGCTGATGCCAGAGACTGGTTACATCCGGCGCGCCAAGCGCGACAATCTGGTTGCGAAATGCTGAACTGCTCATCGACTCTCGCAAAGGAAGCATTTCCTCTATCAATGAATAGCTGACACCTGAAATAACTTCACATTGAGAATGTTTATGGCTCATCAGCGACGCTACACGATAAGGCGCCGCGCCGGAAATGTCGGTTAAAAATATCACGCCTTCACCAGAGTCGGTGGCATGGAGGGCATCACACATCATGCGGCTCAGCATGTTTGAGCTCAGGCCGCGCCAAAAATTGACCGCCCGGCATTGCGCCAGCGGACCATTTTTTCTCTCCAGGCGATCAAGCATATCCTGTGCGCGATCGTCATGGCAGGTAATCACCCAACCTAACATAGCCTACCTCCTTAGCAGACAAGTAGTTTATCAGGGTTACCAATCAGGAATGATGACAGCCGTCAAAAGTCTCCTCTTCACGCCAGGAGAAGAGGAGAATCGTATCAGCTACGCAAACCGCGTCCGCGCTGGATCAGCGACCAGCACAGCAGGTAGAAAGCGGCGATAAAGATCACCAGTACGCCAAATGTCGTCACCAGCGGCACATCATGGATACCGAGGAAACCATAACGGAAGCCGCTTATCATGTAGACGATCGGGTTCAGGTGCGACAACCCTTGCCAGAACGGTGGCAGCAGCGTCAGCGAGTAAAATACCCCGCCGAGGTAGGTCAGCGGCGTCAGCACAAAGGTCGGGATCAGGCTGATATCGTCAAAGGTTTTCGCAAACACGGCGTTCAGCAGTCCGGCCAGCGAGAACAGAATCGCGGTCAGAATCAGCGTTAGCGCGACAAATACCCAGGAATGCACCTGGAAAGGCACGAAAAAGAGCGAAATCGCCGTCACCAGAATCCCCACGCACAGCCCACGCGCCACGCCGCCGCCGACAAATCCGGCGATGATCACGTGCGTTGGTACCGGCGCAACCAGCAGTTCCTCAATATTGCGCTGAAACTTGGCGCTAAAAAATGATGACGCTACATTGGCGTAGGAGTTGGTAATGACCGCCATCATAATCAGGCCCGGCACAATAAATTGCATATAGCTAAAACCATGCATTTCGCCGATGCGCGAACCGATCAGGTTGCCGAAAATAATAAAATAGAGTGTCATGGTGATGACAGGCGGCACCAGCGTTTGCACCCAGATCCGCATAAAGCGATGGATCTCTTTCGCCCAGATGCTTTTAAGGGCAACCCAGTAAAGCTGCATCATGCGCGATCTCCTTGTTTTTCATGCACCAGCGACACAAACAGTTCTTCCAGACGGTTGGCTTTATTACGCATACTTAATACCTGAACCCCCTGCTCGCTCAGTTGGCTAAAGACGCTGTTAACCCCCTGCTCGCGTAACACTTCAACCTCCAGAGTCGAGGTATCTACCAGACGATATTGATAACCCGCAAGCTTAGGTAGCGGGCTTTTTGGCGCTAAATCCAGAATAAACGTCTCCGATTTCAGCTTTGAAAGCAGATTTTTCATGGAGGTATTTTCCACCAGCTCGCCGTGCTGAATAATACCGATATTGCGGCACAGCATTTCCGCCTCTTCCAGATAGTGGGTAGTAAGAATAATCGTGGTGCCTTTGGCGTTTAAATCTTTCAGAAACCCCCACATCGAGCGGCGCAATTCGATATCGACGCCCGCCGTCGGCTCGTCGAGAATCAATAGCTTAGGCTCATGCATCAGTGCGCGGGCAATCATCAGGCGGCGTTTCATCCCACCGGAAAGCATCCGCGCGCGTTCATTACGTTTTTCCCACAGATCGAGCTGTTTTAAATACTTTTCGCTACGTAAAACCGCCTCTTTATGTTCCACGCCGTAATAACCGGCTTGATTCACTACGATCTGTTGCACCGTTTCAAACGGGTTAAAGTTAAACTCCTGTGGCACCAGCCCAAGCTGTCGCTTGGCGTTAACCACGTCTTTTTCCAGGTCGTAACCAAAAACGTTAACGCGCCCGGATGTTTTATTAACCAATGAGCTGATAATACCGATGGTGGTCGATTTCCCTGCTCCATTTGGTCCCAGAAGCGCGTAAAAATCCCCCGCTTCGACCTGCAAATCTATGCCGCGCAGCGCCTGAACGCCGCCGGGATAGGTTTTTTTAAGTTTTTGAAGTTCCAGCGCAATGGTCATAAATTCTCACTTACTTTACGTTCTTACACTTTATATATGGTTTAAATAATTACGGAGTTGCCCTATATTAGCCCAACGCACTTATTTGGTTACAGGTCGTTAACTTCCATGAAAGACATAGATACACTCATCAGCAACAATGCACTATGGTCAAAAATGCTGGTGGAAGAGGACCCCGGATTTTTTGAGAAACTGGCGCAAGCGCAAAAACCGCGCTTTCTATGGATTGGATGTTCCGACAGCCGCGTTCCTGCTGAACGTTTAACCGGGCTTGAACCGGGCGAATTGTTTGTTCACCGTAATGTGGCTAACCTGGTTATTCACACCGATCTGAACTGTCTCTCCGTGGTTCAGTATGCGGTAGATGTTCTGGAAGTTGAGCATATTATCATTTGCGGCCACTCAGGTTGCGGCGGTATCAAGGCTGCGGTAGAAAATCCTGAGCTGGGCTTGATTAATAACTGGCTGCTGCATATCCGCGACATCTGGCTTAAACATAGCTCGCTGTTGGGAAAAATGCCCGAAGAGCGACGTCTGGACGCGCTCTACGAATTGAACGTCATGGAACAGGTCTATAACCTGGGGCATTCCACTATTATGCAGTCAGCGTGGAAACGCGGGCAGAATGTGACCATTCACGGCTGGGCGTACAGTATCAATGACGGCCTGCTGCGCGATCTTGACGTCACCGCCACCAACAGAGAAACGCTGGAGAACGGCTATCATAAGGGTATTTCGGCCCTAAGTCTGAAATACATTAACCACCAATAAGCCATCCGGCAGGGTTGCCGGGGGCGCTTCGCTTGCCCGGCCTACAACAGCTACCGTAAGCCGGATAAGTCGCCTTAGCGACGCCATCCGGCAGTTTTGCTCTTACTCGTCCAGCAGCACCACTTTACCGACATACGGTAGATGGCGATAACGCTGGGCGTAATCAATACCGTACCCCACGACGAACTCATCGGGGATAGAGAAGCCGATAAATTCCACCGGGACATCGACTTCACGGCGAGACGGTTTATCCAGCAGCGTACAAATCGCCAGCGATTTCGGCTCGCGCAGGCCCAGGATTTCACGGACTTTCGACAGCGTATTACCGGAATCAATAATGTCCTCGACAATCAGCACATCTTTACCGCGAATATCCTCATCCAGATCTTTGAGGATTTTCACGTCGCGGGTGGTGGACATGCCGCTACCATAACTGGAGGCGGTCATAAAATCGACTTCATGAGGAACCTGAACTTCACGGCACAGGTCCGCCATAAACATAAATGAGCCACGCAACAGACCAACCAGCACCATTTCACTGCCGCTGTCTTTATAACGTTCGGTAATCTGACGACCCAGTTCGGCAATACGTGCTTTGATCTCCGCTTCGGGGATCATGACTTCAACAGTATGTTTCATATTTATAACCATATGATTTAAAAACAAATCACTCAATGCCGGTTGATAATAACGCCGCATTGACGCGCAAGGCACGCAGTATACCAGCAAACGTATTCATTCGCGGCATTTGATAAGAAAGCTCATTTTGTGAGGACGATCACACATGTTAATTCCTATACTTAATTGCTACTAAAAAATTAACAATTGGGATGGTGTCTTTTTATGGCAGAAAATAACGCACGATCGCCACGATTACTCGTGACGCTGACGGCCCTCTTTGCAGCGCTTTGTGGGCTGTATCTTCTTATCGGAGGTGTCTGGCTGGTTACTATTGGCGGTTCCTGGTACTACCCCATAGCGGGCCTCGTGATGCTGGTCGTAGCCGGGTTGCTATGGCGCAGTAAACGCGTCGCGCTGTGGCTGTATGCCGCCCTGCTGCTGGCGACAATGATTTGGGGCGTGTGGGAAGTCGGGTTCGACTTCTGGGCGCTCACGCCGCGTAGCGATATCCTGGTGTTTTTCGGCATCTGGCTAATATTGCCGTTTGTCTGGCATCGGTTGGTGGTTCCTTCCAGCGGCGCAGTGGCGGCGCTGGTCGTGGCGCTGCTGATTAGCGGCGGCATTCTGACCTGGGCTGGCTTCAACGACCCGCAGGAGATCAACGGTACGCTTCGCGCCGACGCCACACCCGCCGCAACAAGCTCGCCGATCGCCGACGAAGACTGGCCGGCCTATGGACGTAATCAGGAAGGCCAACGCTATTCGCCGCTGAAACAGATCACTGCGGATAACGTTCACCACCTGAAAGAAGCGTGGGTCTTCCGCACCGGAGATCTGAAACAACCAAACGATCCGGGCGAAATCACCAACGAAGTGACCCCGATTAAAGTCGGCGATACGCTCTACCTGTGTACAGCTCACCAGCGACTGTTCGCGCTGGATGCCGCCAGCGGTAAAGAGAAGTGGCACTTTGATCCCCAGTTGAAGACCAATGAGTCCTTCCAGCATGTCACCTGCCGCGGCGTCTCTTATCATGAGGCCAAAGCGGATACCGCCTCGCCGGAGGTCATCGCCGACTGTCCGCGCCGCATTATCCTCCCGGTCAATGACGGTCGCCTTTTCGCGGTGAATGCCGAAACCGGCAAGCTGTGTGAAACCTTCGCCAACAAAGGCGTCCTGAATCTGCAAACCAATATGCCGGACACCACGCCGGGACTGTATGAACCGACGTCGCCGCCGATTATCACCGATAAAACGATTGTCATTGCCGGTTCGGTCACGGATAACTTCTCTACCCGTGAAACTTCCGGCGTTATCCGTGGTTTTGATGTGAATACCGGTAAACTGATGTGGGCCTTCGATCCGGGAGCGAAAGATCCGAACGCGATTCCATCCGACGAGCACTCTTTTACCTTTAACTCGCCGAACTCGTGGGCGCCTGCCGCCTATGATGCGAAACTGGATCTGGTCTATCTGCCAATGGGCGTGACCACGCCGGATATCTGGGGCGGTAACCGCACGCCGGAGCAGGAACGTTATGCCAGCTCCATCCTGGCGCTGAATGCCACCACCGGGAAACTGGCCTGGAGTTATCAGACCGTCCATCACGATCTGTGGGATATGGACCTGCCGGCACAGCCGACGCTGGCGGATATTACCGTTGATGGTACAACCGTTCCGGTTATCTATGCGCCAGCGAAAACCGGTAATATCTTTGTGCTCGACAGACGTAATGGCAAGCTGGTCGTGCCCGCTCCGGAAAAACCGGTCCCGCAGGGCGCGGCAAAAGGCGATTACGTCGCCAAAACTCAGCCGTTCTCTGATTTAACCTTCCGCCCGAAAAAAGATCTCTCCGGCGCGGATATGTGGGGCGCGACCATGTTCGACCAACTGGTGTGCCGCGTTATGTTCCACCAGTTGCGCTATGAAGGTATCTTCACCCCGCCGTCCGAGCAGGGGACATTGGTATTCCCTGGCAACCTGGGGATGTTTGAATGGGGCGGTATTTCCGTCGATCCAGACCGTCAGGTCGCTATCGCTAACCCGATGGCGCTGCCGTTTGTATCGAAGCTGATCCCACGCGGCCCTGGCAATCCAATGGAACCGCCGAAAGACGCGAAAGGTACCGGTACAGAAGCAGGTATTCAGCCACAGTACGGCGTACCGTTCGGCGTCACGCTGAATCCGTTCCTTTCGCCGTTTGGCCTGCCGTGTAAACAACCGGCCTGGGGCTATATTTCCGCGTTGGATCTGAAAACCAATGAAATCGTGTGGAAGAAACGTATAGGGACGCCGCGCGACAGTATGCCGTTCCCGATGCCGGTTCCGGTGCCGTTCAACATGGGGATGCCAATGCTGGGCGGGCCAATCTCAACCGCCGGTAACGTGCTGTTTATCGCCGCGACCGCCGACAACTACCTGCGCGCTTATAACATGAGCAACGGGGAAAAGCTGTGGCAGGGGCGTTTACCCGCCGGGGGCCAGGCAACGCCGATGACCTACGAGGTAAACGGTAAGCAGTACGTGGTAGTTTCTGCCGGAGGCCACGGTTCGTTTGGCACAAAGATGGGCGACTATATCGTCGCATATGCTTTGCCTGACGACGCGAAATAACCATTAATGCCCGGCGCGTGCCGGGCGTTTTGTCAGGTGGCAGCTTCGCTTGCCCGGCCTACGTTAACGTGTATTTGTAGGCCGGATAAGCGCCATCCGGTAAATCAGGTCTGCGCTATCGGACATGCCGGGTGGCGGCTTCGCCTTACCCGGCCTACATCGGATACATCAGTTATACCGTAAATCCTAACATCATCCCCGTATCTTCATGTTCTAACAGATGACAGTGCGCCATATAGGCATGTTCCTTCGGCGCGTCGTGATCGAACTTGACCAGCACTTCGCTGATACCGCCCTCAACGCGTACCGTATCCTTCCAGCCCGTTCTGTGCGCCGCTGGTGCTTTACCATTCTCTGACAAAATACGGAACTGTGTGCCGTGAATATGGAAAGGATGCAGCATCATGTCGCCCACGCCGGAAATCACCCAACGTTCATGGTGGCCTTTCTGCGCCGCAAACATCGGTTTGTTCATATCGAATACCTGGCCGTTGATAAAGTTAGCGTTATGGAAGTCGAATTTGCCGCCGTGATTCATATTGCCCATCGCGCCATGATTCATCCCGCTGTGATCCATGTTGCCATGATCCATCTCGCCATGCCCCATATTGCCGCCCTGCATATGCGCGTTCATGTTGTCATGATCCATGCCGCTCATCGCTTGAGCGCCATATTTCTTCATCAGCATTTGCATCCCCATCATATCAAGACGCGGGTCCATCGACAGTTTCAGGTTGCGCACCGTCAGCCCTTCCAGCGACGGCAACGCCGGCATCGTCGTCAACGTATCCGGCAATGTGCCGGAGGCGGTAATCCGCAGCGGCTGGATACGCATCACCGGATGCGGTTTATCAAACGGAGCGATCGCCATACCCATCTGGCTGACCGGTAGCGTCACCAGATCAAAGGCTTTCCCGTCGCTGATATCCACCAGCACTTCAAAACGCTCGCCCATTAATAACGGCAACTCAGTGACTTTCACTGGTTCCGCCAGCAGACCGCCGTCGCTGGCGATCACATAAAGCGGGCGATTATCGCTGGCGGCAATATTCAGCGAACGTGCATTACAGCCATTCAGCAAGCGCAGGCGTAACCAGCCTTTCGGCGCGGAATGCTGCGGATAGATAGCGCCATTGGTCAGCAGCGTATCGCCAAACCAGCCGACGGCGGCGGTCATCATATCCAGTTGATAATCAATCTGGCCATCGGCGGAGAAGCGTTTGTCCTGAATGATCACCGGCACATCGTCGATGCCCCACTGTTTCGGCAGGCGCAATTTGCGAATATCGTCATCTTCAATCAGCACCAGTCCGGCAAGGCCCATCGCCACCTGGCGCCCGGTTTTGCCGTGTTTGTGCGGATGAATCCAGCAGGTCGCAGCGCGTTGTTGTGGCGTAAACGTTACCGTGCGGGTTCCGCCTGCGGGAATAATCCCTTGCGGGCCGCCGTCGACGATGCCCGGAATTTCCAGACCATGCCAGTGAAGCGTCGTGTCTTCGGCCAGTTGGTTATGGATATCAACGGTCACGCTTTTTCCCTTGTGAAGCTGTACCGCTGGCCCCAGCAAATTACCGTTGTAGCCCCAGGTCGTCGCGTTCTTACCGGCGAATGTTGACTGGCCGGCTTTAACAATTAGCTGCATACGGTTGCTCGCATCTGCCGTTAACAGGTCAGGAATAGGTAACGCGGGACGTTCGGCGGCAAAAGCGGCGCGGCTCCACAGCGGCAGCGCTGATGCAACCCCCAGCGCCACTGAATATTTTAAGAAATCACGGCGTAACATAATCATTTCCTTATAATGAACAGGCGGGTGTCTAAGCTTAGACCCTGCCCTAACGGGAAGGTCAAGCCAGCAACACGTCTTTACCGTTCCTGACAGCAATACAACAAGAATGAAAACACCGCGGCCAATTCTAATAATAAAAGTCGTCGCTACGTCCGCAGTATGCTAACGTTGACTTTCCCTGATGCCGTGGTAGAAGCAATGAAGACGTTTTTCAGACCCGTGTTGTTTGGCAGCCTGATGGCTTTATGCGCAAATAGCTATGCGCTTACTGAATCCGAAGCTGAAGATATGGCCGATTTAACGGCGGTTTTCGTTTTTCTGAAAAATGACTGTGGTTACCAAAACTTACCTAACAGTCAGATTCGGCGTGCGCTGGTCTTTTTTGCCCAGCAAAATCAGTGGGACCTTAGTAACTACGACACCTTCGATATGAAATCGTTGGGCGAAGACAGCTACCGCGATCTTAGCGGCATCGGTATTCCGGTCGCTAAAAAATGCAAAGCTCTGGCCCGCGATTCCCTGAGCCTGTTAGCCTACGTTAAATAATCCTCGCGCTTTATACTCTACATAATCCAGATTACTGGAAGGCAGCGACGCAGTGAATCCCCAGGCGCTTACATCGGTAAGTGACTGGGGTGAGCGAGTCAAGCCAACGCACCTGAAATTTGAAGCATGGCGAGAATATATTGCTGAAATAATGACCGTGCATCCACGGTCATTGTTAGCTATGATGTTGCGCCCTTTTTTTACGGGTGTTAACAATGGAGGTATCAGCCAATGGCCGAAAATACGATGTGGCATGAAACGCTACACGACCAGTTTGGTCAGTACTTTGCCGTAGACAACGTTCTGTATCATGAAAAAACCGATCACCAGGATTTAATCATCTTTGAAAACGCCGCTTTTGGCCGCGTGATGGCACTGGACGGCGTGGTACAGACCACCGAACGCGACGAGTTTATTTATCATGAAATGATGACGCACGTCCCGCTGCTGGCGCACGGTCATGCGAAACATGTCCTGATTATCGGCGGCGGCGACGGCGCAATGCTACGTGAAGTCACCCGGCATAAAAACGTCGAAACCATCACCATGGTGGAGATAGACGCTGGCGTAGTCTCGTTTTGCCGCCAGTATTTACCCAACCACAATGCCGGCAGCTACGACGATCCGCGCTTTACGCTGGTGATCGACGACGGCGTGAATTTCGTCAATCAGACCCATCAGACCTTTGATGTGATCATTTCCGACTGTACCGATCCGATCGGCCCCGGCGAAAGCCTGTTTACCTCTGCCTTTTATGAAGGCTGTAAGCGTTGCCTGAATCCAGGCGGAATTTTTGTCGCCCAGAACGGCGTGTGCTTCCTGCAACAGGATGAAGCGCTCGACAGCCACCGCAAGCTGAGTCATTACTTCAGCGATGTCGGCTTCTACCAGGCGGCGATTCCGACCTATTACGGCGGCATCATGACCTTCGCCTGGGCGACAGACAACGACGCCCTTCGTCACCTGTCGAGCGAAATTATTCAGGCACGTTTTCATGCCGCCGGCCTCAAATGTCGCTATTACAACCCGGCGATTCATGCCGCTGCATTTGCGCTACCGCAATATCTACATGACGCACTGTCCGCACAGTGACGCTAAGGAGGTGATAAAAATTGAAAAAGCTGAAACTGCATGGCTTTAACAATCTGACGAAAAGCCTGAGTTTTTGTATTTACGATATCTGCTACGCCAAAACCGCAGAAGAGCGCGATGGCTATATCGCCTATATCGATGAACTCTATAACGCCAACCGACTGACCGAGATCCTGTCGGAGACCTGCTCCATTATCGGCGCGAACATCCTGAACATCGCCCGTCAGGATTATGAACCCCAGGGCGCCAGCGTCACGATTCTGGTGAGCGAAGAGCCGATCGACCCGAAGCTTATCGACCAAACCGAACATCCCGGCCCGCTACCGGAAACCGTGGTGGCGCACCTCGATAAGAGTCATATCTGTGTGCATACCTATCCGGAAAGCCATCCGGAAGGCGGGCTTTGCACCTTCCGCGCCGACATAGAAGTGTCAACCTGCGGCGTGATTTCACCGCTGAAAGCGCTCAATTATCTGATCCACCAACTAGAGTCCGATATTGTCACCATCGATTACCGCGTGCGCGGCTTTACGCGCGACGTCAACGGTATGAAGCACTTTATCGATCATGAGATCAATTCCATTCAGAATTTTATGTCGGAAGATATGAAATCGCTGTATGACATGGTGGATGTGAACGTGTATCAGGAAAATATTTTCCATACCAAGATGCTGCTTAAGGAGTTCGATCTTAAGCACTACATGTTTCACACCAAACCGGAAGATCTTACTGAAACCGAACGCCAGGAGATCACCGCCGCGCTGTGGAAAGAGATGCGCGAGATTTACTACGGCCGCAATATTCCAGCCGTGTAAATTGATACCGGAGCAAGGAAGCTCCGGTTTTTGCTGCAAAAGCCCAAAAATAGAGTCAGGGTCCGATTTTTAAATCACGATAATAATATTCCTTATCCCGCTGCGTAATTTTACGTAGTACACGACAGGGAACCCCAGCGGCGACCACATCTGGCGGAATATCTTTTGTTACGACGCTACCGGCACCAATTACCGAATTATCACCAATCGTTACGCCGGGATTAATCACGACCTGGCTGCCAATCCATACATTATTGCCAATCGTCACGGGAAAAGAGAACATTTCGCCCTGCATGCGCAGAGAAAAATGGACTGGATGCCCGGTGACGGAAATCGTGACGTTAGGCGCAACCATCACATTATTTCCTATCGTAACCGTATAGTCATCGACAATAGTTAAATTAAAATTGGCGTAAAAGTTGTCACCAATATAAATATTCTTGCCATAAGAAAAAGAGATCGGCGGCTCTATCCACGCATTTTTCCCAATTTTACCAAACATCTTAGCAATTAATTCTCTACGTTTGTTCTCTTCTGAAGGACGCGTATGATTATAATCATACATAAGCTCTTTACCACGTAGTCGCTCTTCGGGAAGTCCTTCTGTTAAGTCAGTAAACAACATGCCCTTTTTTATTTTTTCTCTCATTGATAACATCATTCCCACCTCCGCGCGAATCAGCTTGCGCTCTTCTGTTGTGAGACTCGCATCACTGCCAGCGGCCCTGCTCCGCTTAACGTTGCGGCTGAAATAAGCGTAAAGACCAGCGCAATCAGCCCCAGCACCAGATAAGCGCCCTGGAAACCAATTTTTTCATACATATTCCCGGCCAGTACGGACATAAAAATCATTGCCAGTTGTTTAAAAAAACAGAAGCAGACCAGGTAGATAGTGGCGGAGAAACGCACCTCAAACTGGCTGGTGATATATTTGAAACATCCCACAATCAGGAAAGGGATCTCGAACATATGCAAGGTCTTAAGAATAACCACTTCCCCCGCCGTAGTCGCAAAAGAGGAACCGATAATGCGAACAGACATAATTATTCCCGCCATCAATAGAGCATTTTTACCGCCAATGCGATTTACGATAAACGGGGCAAAAAACATAATACAGGCATTAAGCAACTCCCCCATTGTCGTGACATAGCCGAATACGCGTGTTCCCTGTTCTCCTGACGCAAAGAACGAGGTAAAGAAGTTGGCAAATTGCTGGTCAAAAACATCATAGGTACAAGAGACGCCCACCACATATAGCGACAGGAACCATAGTTTAGGCTGTTTAAACAGTTCCAGCGCCAGCTTCAGGCTAAACGGCGATGAATTGGCCCCTACCGCATCCGCGACTACGGCTGATGAGCCAGAATCGGTACGAGAGAAAAAGAGCAACAGCGCGAGGATCACCGCACACCCTGACCCCAGCCAGAAAACAAACTCATTATTAATGGTAAACATCACGCCAACAATGGAGGCGCAAAGCGCCCAGCCCACACAGCCGAACATACGCGCACGGCCAAATTCAAAATGACTTCGTCGACTCGCTTTTTCGATATAGGCTTCAATCGCCGGGGCGCCAGCATTGTAGATAAATCCGAGATAAATCCCACCGACAATGGAGCCCAGTAGAATATTAAAATGTAACAGCGGCCCAAAAACATAAATAAAGAACGGGGCAAACATCACCAGCATGCCAGTAATAATCCACAGTAAATTTTTACGCAAACCGAGTTTATCGGACATCAGCCCGAAAACAGGCTGGAAAAGCAGCGAAAAGAGAGAGATACAGGCAAAAATAATTCCGGTATCCCCTTTACTGATATGATTAATATCATGTAACCAGATCGGAAAAAAGGGAAAATAAGCGCCCATAATGAAAAAATAGAAAAAAAAGAAAAAGCCGAACATCCAGAAATTTGTATTCTTCAGGTAATACATATGGATTTCCTTGCATTAAAAATGGGCAGGATCAATCTGCCCAATGAGGTATTTTATTTCCATGCGATCTGGTAGTGGTAATGCCGGGCGCTCAGTTGAAATTCCGGCGATACCGACGGGCTCCATGAATCATCCCCGCCCACTCCCATATGATAACCATCGATATTGAGCCAGACGCCTGATTCTGCCTGCAATAAATGGCGGTGGCTGGTTTCCATCAGTTGCCGCTGGCTGTAACGGCTAATATTGAACTGAAAATCGCCGCTCCACTGGTGCGCGCCATAACGCAACTGGCGAGTACCGCAACGCAGGCCATTTTCAGTCGGAAAGACATACGGCGTATACATCGCGTCCAGCGGGAGGTTCCAGCGATCAAAACAAGCGCTGCTCAGGCGATCCGGATAATTCTCATGCGGCCCCAGCCCCAGCCACTCCACCCTTTCATTCACCTGCGCAAGTTGACAGCTCAAGCCAATCCGCGCCGGGTACGGCATTCCACTGGCAACCTCCACCCCGATGTCGATCTGCATTTCGCCATGATCATCAATCCGGTAGGTTTTGCGGCTGATAAACAGCGTTGCCCCCTGATATTGCCAGGCATGCGCGGTGGTTATCAGCACCGCATCCGCCAGCTCGTCTGCATCACACAGCAACAGCGCTGGCTCCGCGCAGTAATGTCCTGCCGCCTTCCAACGCTCCACCCAGGCATTGGGGTCAATGCGTGTCGCTTCACTGACGCCAATATCGTTATCAAGCGGCGCACGGGTGAATTGATCGATAAGCGGGGTCAGCAATTGCGCTTCATCATCCCGCCAGAACTGTGTAAGCCAGCCCTGCTGACGGCAGAACTGCCAACGCAAATTACCTTGCGTGACGCAGAATTCGCCGTCACGCACCGTCAGGGCGGGCGCAACGCTGGCGCGAGTGGGTTTCGATACGCAGAGCTTTTCTTCCAACGGCCATTGTTGCCAGGCGCTGATATGCCCGGCCTCCGACCAGCTTGTCGCCAGCGGTTGCTCAACGCGTACCGTCAGCCAAAGCTGCCCTGCGGTTTCCGGCTGCGGGAATGCAGGTAGCAGGATAATTTGTCGCCCCTGCGGGGCGATATCCAGCACAACTTCACCACTGGCCAACTGATTGCCCTCCTGCGCCAGCATCCAGCGCAGGATCTCGTTATCACTGTGGCGGAACAGATATTCGCTCTGTACTTCAATGCGGCGTTCTTCGCCCGGCAGCAAACGAAACTGGAAAAATTGCTGCACGTGTTTCGCTTCATACAGCGCCGGATGCGGCGTGCGATCGGCAAAGACCAGCCCGTTCATGCAGAACTGACGATCGTTGGGCGTATCGCCAAAATCCCCGCCGTAGGCAGACCACGGTTTGCCGTCCGCGTCATATTTAATCAACGACTGATCTACCCAGTCCCAGACAAAGCCCCCCTGCAGGCGCGGATACTGACGAAACGCCTGCCAGTATTTGGCAAAGCCGCCAAAGCTGTTGCCCATCGCATGCGCATATTCGCAGAGAATGAGCGGACGCCGCTCGCCGGGCAGCGAGAGCCACTTCTTGATTGACCATTTTGGCACAGCCGGGAAGGGCTGATCCTGATCAACGCGCGCATACATCGGGCAGATAATATCCGTCGCGGCGGTGTCCGCGCCGCCGCCCTCATACTGCACCGGGCGAGAAGGATCTTCCGCTTTCAGCCAGCGATAAAGCGCGTCATGGTTAGCCCCATACCCGGATTCATTGCCCAACGACCAGATGATAATGCTCGGATGGTTGCGATCGCGCTGCACCATGCGCGTCACACGCTGACTCATGGCGGGTAGCCAGTCCGGGTCATCGCTCAGGCGATTCATCGGCGTCATACCGTGGGTTTCAATGTTGGCTTCATCCACCACGTACAGACCATAGCGGTCACATAGGGCGTACCACTGCGGATGATTGGGGTAATGCGAGCAGCGAACGGCATTAAAGTTATTCTGCTTCATCAGCAAAATATCCTGCACCATAGTATCGTAATCCATCACCTGGCCGCGCTCAGGGTGATGCTCATGCCGATTGGTCCCACGGATCAGTAGCGGTTTACCATTTAGCAGTAACAGCCCCTTATCGATGCGGACCTGGCGGAAGCCAACGTCACACGCTTCCGCTTCAATCAGCTCGCCATCGGCGGTACGCAATTGGATCACCGCCCGATACAGATTAGGCGTTTCCGCGCTCCACAGCGCCGGACGATTGATATTGAGGCGTAGCGTGGCGCGGTCATCGTAGCCGCCGCGCTCGTCAATAATTTCACTTCCCGGCGTGGCGTGGGCCTCTCCCGCCAGCGTTTCTCCCTGCCAGAGATGAAGCACGAGCTGCAAATCGTCGTTCACGCCGCCAGCCAGTCGAACTTCCGCCTCAAGCACCGCTTGGGTAAAGTCGTCATTCAGATGAGTATGGAGGTGGAAATCCGTAATCTGCGTCGTCGGCTTATGCAGCAGGGAAACATCGCGGAAAATGCCGCTCATCCGCCACATATCCTGGTCTTCAAGATAGCTACCGTCGCTCCAGCGCAGCACCAGTACCGCCAGGCGATTTTCACCCACCTGTAAATATTCACTCAGGTCAAATTCAGACGGCAGCCGGCTGTCCTGACCATAGCCGACCCAGCGACCGTTACACCACAGATGAAACGCAGAGTTTACGCCGTCAAAAATGATGCGCGTTTGGCCTTCAGTCAGCCAGTCATCATCCATGCAAAATGTGAGCGAATAACATCCAGTGGGGTTTTCTGCCGGAACACAGGGAGGATTAACCGGGAAGGGATAGGTAATGTTGGAATAGATCGGCGAGTCATAACCGTACATCTGCCAGTTCGACGGCACGTTAATGGTGCCAGCCTCCGTAAGATCTTCAAGACGCCAGTTCTCCGGCACTGCTTGCGGCGAGGAGAACCAGGCAAATTTCCAGACGCCGTTCAGACTGCGTATCTGCGCCGCATATTGGTTACGCTGCGCATCGTCTGCCTTGCGCCAGCTACAAAACGGCGGATGCGTGGCCAGCCTGTTAAGCTGTGTTACCGCAGGGTTTTCCCAATCCCGGCGGGCTAACACGGCGGCCAGTGAATCACGTTCTGGTGTCATTATCATATCCTTCCGCAAAATTGTTACTCGCTCACATTTCTTTTGAAGGTATACTGCGAAATAACAATTTAGGTAAAGGATGAGGTTAACGTTTGGTGAGCTGGCTCAAACTAATTCGTTATTAGCACGATAAGCCAGCAAATACAGAGCACACTTTACGACAAGCGTGAAACCTGCCGCGCCAACTGCATTAACGCTTCCGCCAACGCTTGAGGCGAGGCGCGATCGGTTTGCGGCGCGCATACGGTTTTGCGTTCAATCAACGTGACGGGCAACAGTTGACTCTGCGAAACCGAGCCGCCTGCGGCAATCTGTAAAATACGATCGACACTCCCCCGCCCCAGTTGAGCGAAATCTTGTCTGATTGTCGTCAATGGCGGAATATAGCAGGAACTGTCTTCCGTATCGTCATAGCCAATAAGGGAGATATCTGTCGCCACGCGCAGGCCGGATTCGGTAATGGCGCGCATGACTCCTAACGCCATCTGGTCATTAGCGACCAACATCGCCGTTGGGATAACCCCGCTGTTCAGCATCTGTTGCGTTTGCTGGAAACCGGACATCGCGCTCCAGTCGCCCTCAAGTACAGCAACGGGGGTAATCTGGCGATGTTGAAGGTGCTTACGCCAGTCCGCAAGCCGCAGGCGTGCGGAGACGGATGACGCCGGACCAGCCAGCAACGCGATGCGCTGATGCCCATGCGCCACCAGATGCTCAACGCCCAGCTTCGCCCCCTCATCGTGGGAAAAAACAATACTGTTGACTGGGGTCTGTTCAGAAACGTCCAGAAAAAGTACCGGTACGTTACCCGCTGCGGAGACCACCTCCAGCGCCGCGTCTTCTTCCAGAGGAAAGTTAATAATAATCCCGGTAACACGCCGCGCCAGTAGATTGTGAACTGCGATTTTACACGCTTCTACGCCATTGCGCTCCACCATCGCAATCACCACGCTGGCTCCCGACTGGTCGGCGCGAGATTTAATGGCGGCGACAATCTGCGACGGCGCGTGCAGCGCCAGATTAGTGGTCGCCACGCCGATGAGCGGAACGTGTTTCCCCGCCAACTGCTGCGCCGCATGGTTGGGGATGTAATTGAGTTCCGCCATCGCGGCTTCCACTTTCGCGCGTGTTTTCGCCGAAACGTGGCTGGCCTGATTCACCACACGAGAAACCGTCTGATAGGAAACACCGGCATGATTTGCAACGTCGTAGAGCGTGACTGGCTTCACATTCAATACCCTGAGTTCATTTATCCTGGCGCTATCATGCCACACCCTTCAGGGCTTTTCCTCCACGAGGAAAAGCCCCCACCTGTCGTGGTCAACGCTTATTTCTGCTGCATAAAATTGCGATACGCGGCGACGACCCGCAGAAAATCCTCTACGCCGCACAGGGATAAACTCTCTTCATCGTAATAACTCATCCCCTCTTCCATCTCATCGCCGGAAAAATCCAACTGATTGGCGCGAATCATCACCTCTTCGCCGTCCATCCAGATCGTGTATTCATGCCCTGCTCGTTGCCAGGAACGTTCGCTACCTTTGACCGTACGCGCGGCTTGCTCTACTTCATCCAGTAGGGCCAGGTTCTCTTTTACCTCTTCATTAAACCAGTGGCCGACCACTTCGTGCCCCATTGACATACGTACCAAAACCCGTCCGGTCACATCGCGCAGAAATTCGTAATCCATAATGTGTTCCTCTGCAAAGCCCTTACAGTCATTATCGCAGCACCGGAGAAGAAAAAAAGCGGGAGCAGCAGGCGGAATGAAAATAAAAACCCACCGCAGTTGCGATGGGTTTTGTAGGCCCGGTAAGCGTAGCCGCCACCGGGTAATAAGAGTCGTAGGCCTGGTAAGCCTGACGCCATCGGGCAAATTACACCGCGGTCTGGAAAATCACGCCGTCGGCTTTCTCGGTATACTGGGAAAGCTGGTCGAAGTTCAGATAACGGTAGGTATCCACAGCGGTTTTATCTACCTGCGCCACGAAGGTCTGGTACTCTTCCGGCGTCGGTAGCTTACCGATCAGCGCCGCCACCGCCGCCAGCTCCGCAGAGGCCAGGAAGACGTTCGCGCCCGTCCCTAAACGGTTCGGGAAGTTACGGGTTGAGGTAGAGACCACCGTCGCCCCGTCCGCCACGCGCGCCTGGTTGCCCATGCACAGCGAACATCCCGGAATTTCGATACGCGCACCGCTCTTACCGAAGACGCTGTAGTAGCCCTCTTCCGTGAGCTGCGCGGCGTCCATACGGGTTGGCGGCGCTACCCACAGGCGGGTCGGCAACTGGCCTTTATGGTTATCCAGCAGCTTACCAGCCGCACGGAAGTGGCCGATATTGGTCATGCAGGAACCAATGAAGACTTCGTCGATCTTCTCACCCTGCACGTCAGACAGCAGACGCGCGTCGTCCGGATCGTTCGGCGCGCACAGGATTGGTTCTTTGATATCCGCCAGATCGATGTCGATCACCGCCGCATATTCCGCATCGGCATCGGCTTCCAGCAGTTGCGGGTCCGCCAGCCATTTTTCCATCCCCTGAATACGACGTTCCAACGTACGACGATCGCCGTAGCCTTCCGCGATCATCCATTTCAGCAGGACGATGTTGGAGGTCAGGTATTCGATGATAGGCTCTTTGTTCAGCTTGATGGTACAACCTGCTGCGGAACGCTCGGCGGACGCATCGGTCAGCTCAAACGCCTGCTCCACTTTCAGATCCGGCAGACCCTCGATTTCCAGGATGCGGCCAGAGAAGATGTTTTTCTTGCCTTTCTTCTCAACGGTCAGCAGTCCCTGTTTGATGGCGTACAGCGGAATGGCGTGGACCAGATCGCGCAGGGTAATACCCGGCTGCATTTTACCTTTAAAGCGTACCAGTACCGATTCCGGCATATCCAGCGGCATAACGCCAGTCGCCGCGGCAAACGCCACCAGGCCTGAGCCCGCCGGGAAGGAGATGCCGATCGGGAAGCGGGTATGGGAGTCGCCGCCGGTACCTACGGTATCCGGCAGCAGCATACGGTTCAGCCAGGAGTGGATCACGCCGTCGCCCGGACGCAGCGACACGCCGCCGCGGTTCATAATGAAATCCGGCAAGGTATGGTGCGTGGTGACGTCAACCGGCTTAGGATAGGCTGCGGTGTGACAGAACGACTGCATGACCAGATCGGCGGAGAATCCCAGACAGGCCAGGTCTTTCAGCTCATCGCGGGTCATCGGGCCGGTAGTATCCTGAGAACCGACAGAGGTCATTTTCGGCTCGCAGTACGCGCCCGGACGAACCCCGGCGACGCCGCAGGCGCGACCGACCATTTTCTGCGCCAACGAGAAGCCGCGGCTGCTTTCCGCCACGTCTTTCGCCTGACGGAATACCTCGCTGTGCGGTAGCCCCAGCGCTTCACGCGCTTTGGTGGTCAGGCCGCGACCGATGATCAACGGGATACGGCCACCGGCACGTACCTCATCAATCAGCACGTCGGTTTTCAGTTCGAAATTCGCCAGTAGCTCGCCGGTTTCGTGGTTACGCACTTCGCCTTTATACGGGTAAACGTCAATCACATCGCCCATGTTCAGTCTGGAGACATCCACTTCAACAGGCAGCGCGCCGGCATCTTCCATGGTATTAAAGAAGATTGGCGCGATTTTGCCGCCGAGGCAAAGACCGCCGCCGCGTTTGTTCGGCACAAACGGAATATCGTCGCCCATAAACCACAGCACGGAGTTAGTGGCAGATTTACGAGAAGAACCGGTACCCACCACATCGCCAACATAAGCCAGCGGGAAGCCTTTTTTCGCTAATGCTTCAATCTGTTTGATGGGACCAACAACGCCAGGCTGATCCGGCTCAATGCCTTCGCGGGCGTTTTTCAACATCGCCTGAGCATGTAACGGGATATCCGGGCGCGACCACGCATCCGGCGCCGGAGAGAGATCGTCGGTGTTAGTTTCACCGGTCACTTTGAAGACGGTAACGGTGATTTTTTCCGCCAGCGGCGGACGGCTCAGGAACCATTCGGCGTCGGCCCAGGATTGCATCACCTGCTTCGCATAGTCGTTGCCCGCTTTGGCTTTTTCTTCAACATCGTAGAAGTTATCGAACATCAGCAGGGTGTGAGACAGCGCTTTCGCCGCGCCTGGCGCCAGTTTAGCGTCGTCCAGCGCATCAATCAGCGGGTGAATGTTGTAACCACCCTGCATGGTGCCGAGCAGTTCGATAGCTTTCTCAGGGGCGATTAACGGAGACGTAGTTTCGCCTTTCGCGACGGCGGCAAGGAAGCCGGCTTTAACATAGGCGGCTTCATCGACGCCAGGGGGAACACGGTGGGTTAACAGGTCTAACAGGAACTCTTCTTCGCCCGCGGGCGGGTTTTTCAGCAGCTCGACAAGCGCGGCCATTTGGGTTGCATCTAAAGGTTTGGGCACAATCCCCTCGGCGGCACGTTCAGCTACGTGCTTACGGTATTCTTCTAGCACGACGGTTCTCCTCGCTCTCATTGTCATAGTGCGGCATACGCTTTGTGTATGGGCGATTCTCTTCACGCTCCTGTGAGACAGCAGTTAGTAGGGTAAATGCCCGGGTACCGCAACGGGCAGAATAGCAGGATTTTAGTAGGGTGTTAATCTGTTTACAAAAAAGCAACATAAAAAAGTGGCTGAATCGTTAAGGATGGTCTAACGCTCTGCTGAGGCGGGAGCTGCTACCGTAAATGCTTACCTCATTTCGTGCTTTGATCATCACGTAACGTTACCGATCCCAACATTAGTTAAAAATTAAACTATCGTCCCTTTATACTCACGCAAAACTGCACCCCGTCGGCAGCAGGCATAATGACCATAGCGATTCCCTGGAATCGGGAGAGACAAAATGACGTTGCCCTTTAAACCCCATCTCATCGCCCTTGTGTGCAGTGCCGGGTTATTTGCCGCTTCGGGCGTACTGTATGTTAAAAGCCGCGCCCCCGAAGCGCCCGCGCAGGCGACGGCTCCCGCCCCTGAACAAACGCAGGCATCCGTCCCCGCGCCTGTCGCGGAAACGACCTTTACCACTGCGCAAATCGATCAATGGGTCGCGCCTGTCGCGCTTTATCCCGATTCCCTGCTTTCGCAGGTGCTCATGGCCGCCACCTACCCGGCAAACGTGGTTCAGGCCGTCCAGTGGTCGCGAGATAACCCCACGCTGCAGGGCGACGCCGCTATTCAGGCGGTGGCCAGCCAACCGTGGGACCCCAGCGTCAAATCACTGGTCGCCTTTCCCCAGTTGATGGCGCTTATGGGCGAGAATCCGCAATGGGTGCAAAACCTGGGCGATGCGTTCTTAGCCCAACCGCAGGATGTGATGGATGCGGTACAAAGGCTACGTCTGCTGGCTCAACAAACCGGTTCGCTAAAATCGACGCCGCAGCAAATCGTCACCAGCGTGCCGAAGTCCAGCGCCTCTTCCGCCGTCACGACGACAACCACCACATCCGCCAGTACGCCAGCGGCATCTTCGACCGTCATCAAAATTGAACCCGCGAATCCGCAGGTGGTGTACGTGCCGAACTATAATCCCGCGACGGTGTATGGCGCCTGGCCCAATACCGCTTATCCGCCGGTGTATTTACCGCCCCCTCCGGGACAGCAGTTTGCCGATAGTTTTGTTAAAGGTTTTGGTTATAGTCTGGGCGTCGCCACCACCTATGCCTTGTTCAGCAGCATAGACTGGGATGATGACGATCATCACCACCATGACGACGACCATCATCATGACGATTACCATCATGGTGGTAACGGTTATCAACACAATGGCGATAATATCAATATTAATGTTAATAATTTCAACCGGATATCCGGGCAAAACCTGCCGGGCCAAACGATGGGCTGGCAGCATAATTCCACCTGGCGCAATGGCGTCCCCTATCCGAATAATACCGTTGCACAACGATTCCATCCCACCAACGTTAGCGGCGGGCTAAGCGCGACGCAGCAAGCGCCGGTGTCTCGCGATAGCCAGCGCCAGACGGCCATGGCGCAATTCCAACAGAGCAGCCATACGGCGAACGCTTCTTTGCCAGCGGCAAACGCCCGCGATGCCCAGCGTAAGGCGGCCTCTCAACAGTTAAATCAAATAGCCCGGCGTAATAATTATCGCGGTTATGACAATCAGCATGACAGCGCGCAGCGGCAGCCAGCGCAGCAGCATCCCTTATCGCTACAACAGCGTAACGCGGCGCATCAACGGATCGCATCCTCTACGCCGCAACAGCGTCAGGCGTTTCACCAGAATATGCACGCCAATGTGTTTAGCGGGAACGACAGTCGCTCGCCGTCATGGCAATCACAACAGTTACGCGGCCAGGAAAGCCGCCTGGGTGGTCATTTAAACACCGAGCAACGCGCCGCCGCGCGGGAACATTTTTCTGAACACCACGAATTTCATCGCCGTTAACCGGAGCAGATAATGAAAAAGGTTATGTTAAGCGCTCTGTTACTGTCACTCCCCTTGCTGGGCTACGCGCAGGAACGGTTCTCCTCCCCGGAAGCAGCCGCCAGCGCCTTCGCCGCGGCGGTAGCCGGAAAAAACGAAACACAGCTTACCGCGCTACTGGGCGATGAATGGCGGCAATTTCTGCCGCCGGAAGGCGCCGATCCAGAGGCCGTGGCCCGCTTCAATCGTGACTGGCGCGAAGGCCATCGCATTGTACAAAAAGACAATACGGCGCACCTGAATGTCGGACGAGAAGACTGGCAGCTCCCGGTGCCTATGGTGAAAGAGGCTGGCGGCTGGCGCTTTGATATGGCGGCAGCGGGGAATGAGATTCTCACCCGTACTATTGGGCGAAATGAACTTTCTACCTTACAGGCCATGCATGCTTACGTTGATGCGCAACAGGACTATTACCTGCAAAACCATCGCTGGGCACACAAGATAATCAGTAGCGAAGGCCAAAAAGATGGCCTGTACTGGCCAACCAAAGCAGGCGAAGTCCCCAGTCCGTTAGGCCCAAACTTTAGCCCCGCAGCTCCAGACGAGGGTTATCACGGCTACCATTTCCGCATTATCAGCGATAACGACGGTCACGGTACGGCGCTTCTGGCCTGGCCAATGCATTACGGCGAAACCGGGGTGATGAGTTTTATGGTCAACCAGGACGATCATATTTATCAGGCGGATTTAGGCAAGGACACTGAGAGTAAAGTTAAGGCTATCACGCGTTTTGCGCCAGACGCGCAGTGGCAGGCCGCCGAATAACCCGTAAGCGCCTGGCGTTATCGCCAGGCCATGATCATTACCCCTGATGCGGCATTAATTCCGGGTGGCCTTGTACCGGCGGCTTGTTGCTGGTCAGAGCGGCTTCATCAGCCTGGATGCTGCCGGAATTAGTCGCCCATACGCCTTCACGCGTGTGGGTGATCTGTTGATGCTGCGCATTCAAATCCTCGCCCATTGCCGCAATATGCGTACTTTCCGTACCACCGCTGTTAGTCGCCCAGGGAATAACGGGATCGCTGGCGAATGCCATGCCGGAAATCAACGTCGCGGTTAGCGCTGCTGTCGTCAGAAAAAGTTTCATATGTTAAATCCTAATAATTTTCTCGCTATTATTTTAGCAAGTTATCAATTTCGGAGGTAATGACAAAGTAAGGAGAGATATTTCTTATGAAACAATTAGTTGGTTGAGAGTAGACGACAAACACCCTGCTGACGGTATGAGGTATGAAAAGCGCACTTCTGCGGAAAAGATAAATTTTGTGGTTTCGTTATCCTTCGCCATCATTTGACACATCTGATTTGCCACGCGTAAAAAAAGCGGCTACAAAGCCGCTTTTCTGGTCGGACGGTGCCTTGCCGGATGACGACTGACGTCTTATCCGGCCTACAACCACCCGGTATTGCCACCCTCAGAAGATTATTTCTTCTTCGCTTTCGGGTTCGGCAGGTCAGTAATGCTACCTTCGAAGATTTCCGCCGCCAGGCCCACAGACTCATGCAGAGTCGGGTGCGCATGAATGGTCAGCGCGATGTCTTCCGCATCACAGCCCATTTCGATCGCCAGTCCGATTTCACCCAGCAGCTCGCCACCATTGGTGCCGACAATCGCCCCGCCGATCACGCGGTGAGATTCTTTGTCGAAAATCAGTTTGGTCATACCGTCTGCGCAATCGGATGCGATAGCACGGCCAGAAGCTGCCCACGGGAAGGTGGCGGTTTCGTAGCTGATGCCTTTCTCTTTCGCTTCTTTCTCAGTCAGTCCAACCCATGCCACTTCTGGCTCCGTGTAGGCGATGGACGGGATAACTTTCGGATCGAAGTAGTGTTTTTTACCGGCGATAACTTCAGCGGCAACGTGGCCTTCGTGAACGCCTTTATGCGCCAGCATCGGCTGACCGACGATATCGCCGATAGCGAAGATGTGCGGCACGTTAGTGCGCAACTGTTTGTCAACGCGGATAAAGCCACGGTCGTCAACTTCCACGCCAGCTTTGCCCGCATCGAGGTTTTTACCGTTCGGCACACGACCAATCGCCACCAGAACCGCATCATAACGCTGCGCTTCAGCGGGGGCTTTTTTGCCTTCCATCGAAACGTAAATACCGTCTTCTTTCGCTTCAACGGCGGTCACTTTGGTTTCCAGCATCAGGTTAAATTTCTTGCCGATGCGCTTGGTGAAGACTTTAACGATGTCTTTATCAGCCGCCGGGATAACCTGGTCGAACATTTCAACCACGTCAATCTCTGAACCCAGCGAGTGGTATACGGTACCCATTTCCAGACCAATGATACCGCCGCCCATCACCAGCATACGCTTCGGCACTTCTTTCAGTTCCAGAGCGTCGGTTGAATCCCATACGCGCGGGTCTTCATGCGGAATAAACGGTAATTGGATCGGACGAGAACCCGCCGCGATGATCGCGTTGTCGAAGTTGATCACGGTCTTGCCGTTTTCACCTTCCACTTCCAGGGTGTTAGCCCCGGTGAATTTACCCAGACCGTTGACCACTTTTACTTTACGGCCTTTCGCCATACCAGCCAGACCACCGGTCAGCTGGGTGATCACTTTCTCTTTCCAGGTACGAATTTTGTCAATATCAGTTTTCGGCTCGCCGAAGACGATACCGTGCTCAGCCAACGCTTTCGCTTCTTCGATAACTTTTGCCACGTGCAGCAGAGCTTTAGAAGGGATACAGCCGACGTTCAGACAAACACCGCCAAGGGTGTTGTAGCGTTCTACGATTACGGTTTCCAGACCTAAATCAGCGCAACGGAAAGCGGCAGAATAGCCTGCCGGGCCCGCCCCAAGTACCACGACCTGAGTTTTGATTTCAGTACTCATCATGACCTCTTTATTTGTATCCGGCGGTCCGGGGTACTTGATCGCCCATCATCCACCGGGTCGTTCTATCCGCCCGTATCTTACAAAATTGTTAACAATTTTGAAACAACAAACGGATCACGAATTATCGCTTTCGCTAATAACCTCACAAACCACATGAGATTATCAGAAAAAAGCCGGCCGTCGGGCCGGCTTTTTTGCTTACATCACCAAACGGCGAATGTCAGACAACATATTGTTGATAATGGTAATGAAACGCGCACCATCAGCACCGTCGATCACACGGTGGTCGAAGGAAAGAGAGATAGGCATCATCAGACGCGGCACAAACTCTTTCCCATTCCACACTGGTTCCATCGCCGACTTAGAAACGCCGAGGATAGCCACTTCCGGCGCGTTGACAATCGGCGCGAAGTGGGTAGTTCCCAGGCCGCCGATACTGGAGATAGTGAAGCAACCACCCTGCATTTCGCCAGCGGTCAGCTTACCGTCACGCGCTTTTTTGGAGATAGTGGTCAATTCGCGAGACAATTCGGTCACACTCTTCTTATTCACGTCTTTAAAGACCGGAACCACCAGACCATTCGGGGTATCAACCGCCACGCCGATGTTGATGTATTTCTTCAGCGTCAGGCGCTGGCCGTCTTCAGACAACGAACTGTTAAAGCGCGGCATCTGCTCCAGCGCAGCGGCAACCGCTTTCATGATGAAGACCACTGGCGTGTATTTCACATCCAGTTTGCGCTTCTCAGCCTCGGCGTTCTGCTGTTTACGGAACGCTTCCAGATCGGTGATATCGGTTTTGTCGAAGTGCGTAACGTGTGGGATCATCACCCAGTTACGGCTCAGGTTCGCGCCAGAGATTTTCTGGATACGACCCAATTCGACTTCTTCGATTTCGCCAAACTTGCTGAAGTCCACTTTCGGCCACGGCAGCATACCCGGGATACCGCCGCCCGCAGCGGCTGCCGGTGCAGACTCGGCGCGTTTGATAGCCTCTTTCACGTAAGCCTGAACGTCTTCGCGCAGGATACGGCCTTTACGGCCAGTCCCTTTCACTTTCGCCAGGTTAACACCAAACTCGCGCGCCAGACGGCGAATCAGCGGGGTAGCGTGAACGTAAGCGTCGTTTTCAGCGAACTCAGATTTACTTTCCGCTTTGGCAGCAGGGGCAGCAGGCTTCTCAGCTTTCGCCGCCGGAGCCGGCGCAACCGCTTCTTGCTTAGCCGGCGACGCAGCAGGGGATGCGCCTTCTACTTCGAAGACCATAATCAGAGAACCGGTTTTGACTTTGTCGCCGGTGCTGATTTTGATTTCTTTCACGGTGCCCGCGAACGGCGCGGGAACTTCCATAGAGGCTTTGTCGCCTTCAACAGTGATCAGTGATTGCTCAGCGGCAATTTTATCGCCCACTTTCACCATCACTTCAGTGACTTCAACTTCGTCACCGCCGATGTCAGGTACGTTAACTTCTTTCGAGCCAGAGGCTGCCGGAGCCGCTGCTGCTGGCGCCGCTTCGGCTTTCGCCGGGGCAGCCGCGCCCGCTTCGCCAGCGACTTCGAAGATCATAATCAGGGAGCCGGTAGACACTTTGTCGCCGGTGCTGATTTTGATCTCTTTCACGGTGCCCGCGAACGGTGCCGGCACTTCCATAGAGGCTTTGTCGCCTTCTACAGTGATCAGAGACTGCTCAGCCGCAACGGTGTCGCCGACTTTAACCATCACTTCGGTAACTTCAACTTCGTCGCCGCCGATGTCCGGTACGTGTACTTCTTTCGCCGCTGCCGCAGCAGGTGCTGCTGCCGGAGCCGCTTCTTTCTTCTCTTCTGCCGGAGCAGGCGCAGCGTCAGATGCACCGTCGGCGGAATCGAAAATCATAATCAGCTTGCCGGTCTCGGTTTTGTCGCCGACAGAGACTTTGATCTCTTTCACGACGCCAGCCTGCGGAGACGGGACTTCCATAGAGGCTTTGTCGCCTTCTACGGTGATCAGCGACTGTTCAGCTTCCACTTTGTCGCCAACGTTGACCAGAATCTCGGTGATTTCAACTTCATCTGTCCCGATGTCCGGTACTTTGATTTCGATAGCCATTATTCTTTTACCTCTTACGCCAGACGCGGGTTAACTTTATCTGCATCGATGTTGAATTTGGTAATCGCATCCGCTACCACTTTCTTGTCGATTTCGCCACGTTTAGCCAGTTCGCCCAGCGCTGCGACAACCACATAAGAAGCATCAACTTCGAAGTGGTGACGCAGGTTCTCACGGCTGTCGGAACGACCGAAGCCATCCGTACCCAGTACGCGATAGTCGTCAGCCGGTACGTAAGTACGGACCTGCTCAGCGAACAGTTTCATATAGTCAGTAGAAGCAACCGCAGGTGCGTCGTTCATTACCTGAGCAATGTACGGTACGCGCGGGGTTTCCAGCGGGTGCAGCATGTTCCAGCGTTCACAATCCTGACCATCACGCGCCAGCTCGGTGAAAGAGGTCACGCTGTAGACGTCAGATCCTACACCGTAGTCTTTCGCCAGAATCTGTGCCGCTTCACGCACGTGACGCAGGATAGAACCGGAGCCTAAAAGCTGAACTTTACCTTTGCTACCTTCCAGAGTTTCGAGTTTGTAGATACCCTTACGGATACCTTCCTCGGCGCCTTCCGGCATCGCTGGCATGTGGTAGTTTTCGTTCAGCGTGGTGATGTAGTAGTAAACGTTCTCTTGTTTCTCACCGTACATACGCTCCAGACCATCATGCATGATGACCGCCACTTCATACGCGTAAGATGGATCGTAAGAGATACAGTTCGGGATAGTCAGCGACTGAATGTGGCTGTGACCATCTTCGTGCTGTAGACCTTCGCCGTTAAGCGTAGTACGACCCGAAGTCCCGCCGATCAGGAAGCCACGAGCCTGCTGATCGCCTGCTGCCCAGCACAGGTCGCCAATACGCTGGAACCCGAACATGGAGTAGTAGATGTAGAACGGAATCATCGGCAGATTATTGGTGCTGTAAGAGGTCGCCGCAGCCAGCCAGGATGCGCCTGCACCCAGCTCGTTGATACCTTCCTGCAGAATCTGGCCTTTCTCGTCTTCTTTGTAGTACGCGACCTGCTCACGGTCCTGCGGAGTATACTGCTGGCCGTTCGGGCTGTAGATACCAATCTGACGGAACAGACCTTCCATACCGAAAGTACGCGCTTCATCGGCGATGATCGGTACCAGGCGGTCTTTGATCGACTTGTTCTTCAGCATCACGTTCAGGGCACGCACAAACGCGATAGTGGTGGAAATCTCTTTGTTCTGCTCTTCCAGCAGCGCGCCGAAATCTGAAAGTTGAGGCAGCTCTAACTTCTCGGTGAAGTTCGGCTGACGGCTTGGCAGGTAGCCGTGCAGCGCCTGACGGCGTTCATGCAGGTATTTGTGTTCTTCAGAACCTTCCGGGAAGGTAATGTACGGCAGTTTTTCGATATCAGCATCAGCAACCGGCACGTTGAAACGATCGCGGACGTAACGCACGCCGTCCATGTTCATTTTCTTCACCTGGTGGGCAATGTTTTTGCCTTCGGCAGAGTCGCCCATGCCGTAACCTTTGATGGTGTGGGCCAGAATTACCGTTGCTTTGCCCTTGGTGTCCTGCGCTTTTTTCAGTGCCGCGTAGACTTTCTTCGGATCGTGACCACCACGGTTCAGCGCCCAAATCTGCTCGTCAGTCCAGTCGGCCACCAACGCGGCGGTTTCCGGGTATTTACCGAAGAAGTGCTCACGCACGTAAGCGCCGTCTTTGGATTTGAAAGTCTGGTAGTCGCCATCAACGGTTTCGTTCATCAGCTGGATAAGCTTACCGCTGGTATCTTTACGCAGCAGCTCATCCCAACGACCACCCCACATCACCTTGATCACGTTCCAGCCAGCGCCTTCGAAGATGCCTTCCAGTTCGTTAACGATTTTGCCGTTACCGGTGACCGGGCCGTCAAGACGCTGCAGGTTACAGTTGATAACAAAAACCAGGTTGTCCAGTTTTTCACGGGTGGCGATGGTGATGGCGCCTTTGGATTCCGGTTCGTCCATCTCGCCATCGCCCAGGAAGGCGTAAACGGTCTGTTTAGAGGTATCTTTCAGGCCGCGGTGTTCCAGATATTTCAGAAACTTCGCCTGATAAATAGCGCCGATTGGGCCCAGCCCCATCGAAACGGTCGGGAACTGCCAGAATTCTGGCATCAGTTTCGGGTGCGGATAGGAAGAGAGGCCATTGCCATGCACTTCCTGACGGAAGTTGTCCATCTGCTCCTGGGTAAGACGACCTTCCAGGAACGCGCGAGCGTATACGCCCGGAGAGATGTGGCCCTGGAAGTACACCAGATCGCCGCCATCCTGTTCGTTGCGCGCACGGAAGAAATGGTTGAAGCAGACATCATAAATCGTGGCGGAAGACTGGAAGGACGCCATGTGGCCACCCAACTCAAGGTCTTTTTTAGACGCGCGCAGCACGGTCATGATGGCGTTCCAGCGGATAGCAGAACGAATGCGACGTTCCAGCTCCAGATTGCCCGGGTATTCCGGTTCGTCTTCAACGGCAATAGTGTTGATGTAATTACTGGTCCCTGCGCCTGCCGCGACTTTCACGCCGCCTTTGCGAGCTTCAGAAAGCAGTTGGTCAATCAGGTACTGAGCGCGCTCAACACCTTCTTCACGGATGACCGATTCGATCGCCTGTAGCCAGTCGCGAGTTTCGATCGGATCCACGTCATTTGGGAAACGTTCTGACATGGGGGTATTCCTTATCTATCTAATACGTTGAGTTATCTGGAACCTGTCCCATTAAACTTTCGTCAGAAAGCTTAATAAGACAGGTTCTGCGTTTAGTTGCCGCGCACATTTTTGCGCGTTATTCACAACATCTTCTGGTTAACGTTCTGCCAGAAAAAACTAATTCTTGCGTTGCTCCAGACGGCGTAAGGCCCGTTCACGACGGCTCTCCTCACGGCTTCTGTCCAACATAATCTCTTCGATAAACGCCAGATGGCGATGTGAAGCTTCACGCGCTTCTTCGGGTTTTCCGGCCATAATGGCTTCAAATATACGGGTGCGATGCGTACTCACCAGCGGCAGCATCTCCCGACGCGCATACAGCAATTCGAAGTTCTGCCGCACGTTTTGCGCCAGCATCGGCTCCATACACCTTAGCAGATGAAGCAATACCACGTTGTGCGCCGCTTCGGTGACGGCGATTTGATACTGGAGCACGGCTTCGGACTCGGCATCCAGATCGCCGGACTCTTGCGCCAGCTCAATGGCATGGTGCAGCTCGCGAATACGGTCTTTATCTTCGTCGGTGCTGCGCAGCGCCGCGTAATAAGCCGCAATGCCTTCCAGCGCATGGCGCGTTTCGAGCAGGTCAAACTGGGATTCAGGGTGATCGGAGAGCAGTTCTACCAGCGGGTCGCTAAAGCTCTGCCACAGGCTGCTCTGCACGAAGGTTCCGCCGCCCTGGCGACGAAGCAACAATCCCTTCGCTTCGAGACGTTGAATCGCCTCACGCAAGGAGGGACGGGAGACGTCGAACTGTTTTGCCAGTTCACGTTCCGGTGGGAGTTTTTCTCCGGGGCGCAACGTCCCCTCAAGGATTAAAAACTCCAGCTGCTGCTCGATCACATCGGAGAGTTTTGGTTGGCGGATTTTGCTGTAGGCCATGATTTCCTGTCTTAAGCCATTTGCCCGGAGTCAATTGGTCTTACCAATTTCATGTCTGTGACGCTAAAGTAACAAAGTATTCACCTTCTGTCCATACAGGTTTTGATTGAAATCAGTAAAGGAGGCACATTTTAACAATTTTACAGAAATCGCGTTTCAAAATTGTAACTGCGCACAAATGTTAAATTTACCCACCAGGAGGTAGATTTAACGTATTTGAAACGATAAAAAATCTCATTTGAACCGATTCAACAGCAAGTTGAATGTATTTTTATGCATAAATAATGAATAAAAACAAATCAACCTCTATAAGGGAAAATAAAAGGAGGTATTTACAAGTGCTTTCTTTTTACGCAACTCGTCATCACCCCTGCACAAAGCAGGTGCATTCGCGCCCACATACCATTATTCTGATAAAGACAAAAGAGTAGCAGTGACATTTAATAAAAAGGCGCTGTAAATAAATCAATACAAAAAGCGGAATTGCAAACTTACACACGCACTACTGCATCGTTCAAAATAAGCGCGTTATGAATAAACAGCGCACCATACACGAGGTTTTATGATGGACAGTCAGCAGCACGGCGAGCAGCTCAAGCGCGGCCTGAAAAACCGCCATATTCAGCTTATCGCCTTGGGCGGCGCGATAGGAACGGGCTTGTTCCTGGGAAGCGCCTCCGTTATTCAGTCGGCGGGGCCAGGAATTATACTGGGCTATGCGATTGCAGGTTTTATTGCCTTTCTGATTATGCGCCAGCTGGGAGAGATGGTGGTTGAAGAACCGGTCGCCGGTTCCTTTAGCCACTTCGCCTATAAATACTGGGGCGGCTTTGCCGGATTCGCTTCCGGCTGGAACTACTGGGTTCTGTACGTATTGGTCGCGATGGCGGAACTGACCGCTGTCGGTAAATATATTCAGTTCTGGTGGCCAGAAATCCCCACCTGGGCCTCAGCGGCGCTTTTCTTCGTTGTCATCAACGCCATTAACCTGACCAACGTCAAAGTGTTCGGCGAGATGGAGTTTTGGTTCGCCATTATCAAAGTGATCGCCGTCATCGCCATGATTTTGTTCGGGGCGTGGTTACTCTTCAGCGATACCGCTGGTCCGCAGGCCACCGTGCGCAACCTGTGGGAGCAGGGCGGCTTTCTGCCGCATGGCTGGACCGGGCTGGTGATGATGATGGCCATTATTATGTTTTCGTTCGGCGGACTAGAGCTGGTAGGGATCACCGCCGCTGAAGCCGATAACCCGGAACAGAGCATTCCCAAAGCCACCAATCAGGTTATCTATCGCATCCTGATTTTTTATATCGGCTCGCTGGCGGTACTGCTTTCGCTGCTGCCATGGACTCGCGTCACCGCCGATACCAGCCCGTTTGTCCTTATCTTCCATGAGCTGGGCGATACGTTTGTCGCCAATGCGCTGAATATTGTGGTTCTCACCGCCGCGCTATCGGTTTATAACAGTTGCGTCTACTGCAACAGCCGTATGCTGTTCGGACTGGCCCAGCAGGGGAATGCGCCGAAAGCGCTATTGTCTGTTGATAAACGCGGCGTGCCGGTCAATACCATTCTGGTGTCGGCGGTCGTCACCGCGCTGTGCGTCCTGATCAACTACCTGGCGCCGGAATCCGCGTTCGGACTGTTAATGGCGCTGGTGGTCTCCGCGCTGGTCATTAACTGGGCGATGATTAGCCTTGCCCATATGAAGTTCCGTCGCGCGAAACAGCAACAGGGCATGAAAACCCGCTTCCCGGCCCTGTTTTATCCGCTCGGCAACGTTCTCTGCCTGCTGTTTATGGCAGCAGTATTGATCATTATGCTGATGACGCCTGGTATGGCGATCTCCGTGTGGCTGATTCCTGTATGGCTGCTCGTCCTGGGCGTCGGCTACCTGTGTAAGGAAAAAACGGCAAAAACGGTGAAAGCCCACTGATTCGTAGCGTTACTTTTCCGCCCTCCCCGCCCGGGGAGGGTGTTATCTGCCTCACAGTTTCCCGCGTATAACCATTTTATCCATATCAGTGGCGTGATCCTGCTACGCAAATAAAAGCTCGCAGGCGAATAATTACCACCATCATCTGATGGGGAGAAGTCTCAATGGATAAGGGTAGACTTTCAGTAAGAGAGAAAATCGGGTATGGCATGGGCGACGCCGGATGTAACATTATTTTTGGCGCTATCATGCTGTTTGTTAATTATTTTTATACGGATATTTTTGGACTTGCCCCGGCGTTAGTCGGTGTTCTACTCCTTTCAGTACGCGTTATCGATGCCGTTACCGATCCGATAATGGGCGCACTTGCCGATCGTACCCAAAGTAAATATGGTCGTTTTCGCCCCTGGCTACTGTGGATTGCATTTCCCTACGCGCTGTTCAGCATTCTGATGTTCACGACACCGGACTGGGGCTATAACAGCAAAGTTGTCTATGCCTTCGTCACCTATTTTCTGCTTTCCGTAACCTACACCGCCATCAATATTCCCTATTGCTCGCTGGGCGGCGTGATCACCAACGATCCAAAAGAGCGCGTGGCCTGTCAGGCTTATCGTTTTGTGTTAGTCGGCATCGCGACGCTACTGCTATCGTTAACGCTGCTGCCGATGGTGGACTGGTTTGGCGGCGGCGACAAAGCCAAAGGCTATCAGTTGGCGATGACCGTGCTGGCGATTATCGGTATGGGTATGTTTCTGTTCTGCTTCGCCAGCGTCCGCGAACGCGTTCGCCCTGCCGTTCCGACACACGACGATATGAAGAATGATTTCAAGGACGTGTGGAAGAACGATCAGTGGGTACGTATTCTGCTATTGACCTTATGCAACGTCTGTCCGGGGTTTATCCGCATGGCGGCAACCATGTATTACGTCACCTGGGTGATGGGGCAAAGCACCCATTTCGCCACGCTTTTTATTAGTCTCGGCGTGGCCGGTATGATGATCGGCAGTATGCTGGCAAAAGTCTTAACCGATCGCTGGTGTAAATTGAAGGTATTTTTCTGGACCAATATCGCGCTGGCGATTTTCTCCTGCGCGTTCTATTTCTTTGATCCGAAAGCCACCGTGATGATTGTGGCGCTCTATTTCCTGCTCAATATTCTGCATCAGATCCCTTCCCCATTGCACTGGTCGCTGATGGCGGACGTCGATGATTATGGCGAATGGAAAACCGGCAAACGGATTACCGGTATTAGCTTCTCCGGTAATCTGTTCTTCCTGAAACTGGGCCTGGCGATTGCCGGAGCGATGGTCGGCTTTTTGCTTTCCTGGTACGGTTATGACGCCAGCGCTAAAGCGCAAAGCGCCTCGGCAATGAACGGTATTATGCTGTTGTTTTCCATTATCCCCGGGGTTGGCTATCTGATTACCGCAGGCGTTGTACGTCTGCTGAAAGTTGACCGTGAACTGATGAAACAAATCCAGGACGATTTGGAAAAACGTCGCACTAATTACCGCGAATTGAGTGAGTTGCAGGAAGTTAAAGCCGCTGAAAGCGTAAGGAAAGCCTGATGACAAACTGGCCAAACCCGTTCATTGAACAACGTGCCGATCCGTTTATTTTACGCGACGGCAGCGATTACTACTTTCTTGCCTCCGTACCGGAATATGACAGGCTGGAAATCCGCCGGGCCGATTCGCTGGAAGGGTTGCGCGCCGCCGACCCCGCCGTGGTATGGCGCAAGCCGAAAACCGGCCCGATGAGCGAACTGATCTGGGCGCCGGAAATGCACCGCATCAACGGTAAGTGGTACCTCTATTTTGCCGCGGCGCATACCCGGGCGCTGGATAAATTAAATATGTTCCAGCACCGCATGTTTGCCCTTGAGTGCGCCGATGCCGACCCGCTCACCGGCGTCTGGACTGAAAAAGGTCAAATTAAGACGCCGTTTGATACCTTCGCCCTCGATGCAACCACTTTTTATCATCAGGGAAAACAGTGGTATCTGTGGGCGCAAAAAGCGCCGGATATCGCCGGTAACTCAAATATTTATCTGGCTGAACTGGAAAATCCGTGGACCCTTAAAGGCGAACCGGTAAGACTCAGTAAGCCAGAGTACGACTGGGAGTGTCGGGGTTTTTGGGTTAACGAAGGCCCGGCTGTACTGGCGCACGGCGATAAACTGTTTATCAGCTACTCCGCCAGCGCCACCGATGAAAACTACTGTATGGGCTTATTGTGGATTGATCTGCGCGCCGATCCGCGCGATCCGGCCAACTGGCATAAGTCACCACGTCCGGTTTTTACCACCAGCATTGAAAATCGTCAGTTTGGTCCCGGTCACAACAGCTTCACTACCACGCCAGACAGTGAAGAGGTATTGGTTTATCACGCCCGAAACTATACTGAAATAGAAGGCGATCCGCTGTACGATCCCAACCGCCATACCCGCCTGAAGCTGATTCGCTGGGATGAGCATGGAATGCCTGATTTCGGCATCCCTCCGGCCGATACGCCCTGACCCCTTTACCCGCCATCCGGCACAACTCGCGTCTGCCGGGGGCGCTGCGCTTACCCGGCCAACAATGCGCACCGTAAGCCGGATAAGGCGCGTGCGCCACTCCGGCAAAACCGCGTTACACCAGCGCGCCGTAAAGGGTCAACACGGCAATAATCACTACCACGACAAATGAGGCCTTCTTCGCCATCGACACCGCCGCTTTGGGCGTTTCCACTTTGTCTGTATGCGGTTCGCGCGCCAGTGAGAACTGTGCCAGACGTGTGAGTACCTGATATTGCGAAGTATGCAGATCCGCCAGCGAGGCAAACCAGGCCGGTAACGCTTTCTCGCCATGCCCCAGTAATGCATACACTACGCCCGCCAGACGTACCGGAATCCAGTCCAGCACATGAAGAATAGCGTCAATGCCGGATTGCAAACGTTGGTGCGGCGTCTGATAGCGCGCCTGCCAGGTCTGCCAGGCCCGTAAAAACGCATAGCCCACCAGCGTTACCGGCCCCCACGGACCACCAACGATAAACCAAAATAGCGGCGCGAGGTAAAAACGGAAATTTATCCATAACAACGCGTTTTGCAGCTCACGCAGAAACTCACGCTCATTACAATCCGGCGGCACACCGTGAATTAGCGTAAGCTCGCTGGCCATCGCCTCGCAAGGATGCGGATCGTTACGGGACGCCGCTTTCAGCCAGGCGTGATAATGTACTCGCACTTTACCCGCGCCGATACACAGCACGCCCAGGAGAATCCACACCACCAGCGTCGGCACGTTAAATAGCAGCCCTTTCAACGCCTGAAGCAGTATAAAAGTCACCGCCATCGCGATCGCCGTCATTCCCATCGTGCGCAGCATCGAAAAATGCGTAATCCGACGGAATAGCGCCTCCAGCCGGTGATCGAGCTGCCAGTGCTCGCCCAGCTTAAACAGGCGCTCGACAATCAGCACCAGTAATGTCGTAAACAACGTCATGTCATCTCCTTGTGCGACGAAGGGGCTACCAAAGCACGAAACCGCGGCCAGTCAAAGGCGGGGCCAGGGTCCGTTTTGCGGTCAGGCGCAATGTTGCAGTGTCCGGTCATATTGTCGGCGATCGCCGGATAGCAAGCGATGAGCGTGCGCGTCACGGCGGCTAACTGCTGATACTGCGCATCGGTATAGGCCAGCGTATCCGTCCCCTCCAGCTCAATACCAATGGAAAAATCATTACAGCGTTCCCGCCCTTGATAGTTTGACACGCCCGCATGCCACGCACGCTTATCAAAAGGCACATACTGGACGATTTCACCGTCACGGCGAATCAGACAATGGGCCGAAACGCGAAGATGAGCGATTTCCGCAAAAAAAGGATGGGCATCTGGATCTATTGTTCCAGTAAATAACGCATCAATCCACGGACCGCCAAACTCGCCGGGAGGCAGGCTGATATTATGCACCACCAGCAAAGACGGTTTTTCGTCATCCGGACGGCAATCATAATGCGAGGAAGGGACGCGTCGCGCCTCTACCAACCAACCCTTATCTGGCAACATGCGGAGCCTCCTTTTGAGTGGTGCTTATAGCTGCTTCAGAGTAGCATGTTTCTACCTTATGATTCGTTAGCAATTTGGAGTTTTATCATGCCGCCTCGCCGTTATAACCCAGACGACCGACGTGACGCGCTACTGGAACGCATTAATCTGGATATCCCTGCCGCCGTTGCTCAGGCGCTGCGTGAAGATTTAGGTGGAAAAGTCGATGCCGACAACGATATCACCGCGCAACTTTTGCCGGCAGATACGCGGGCCCATGCCGCGGTGATCACCCGTGAAGACGGTGTTTTCTGCGGCAAGCGCTGGGTTGAAGAGGTTTTCATCCAACTGGCGGGCGATGATGTGTGCCTCACCTGGCATGTCGAGGACGGCGACGCTATTCACGCCAACCAAACATTGTTTGAGCTGGACGGCCCTGCTCGCGTATTGCTGACCGGCGAGCGCACGGCGCTCAACTTTGTCCAGACCCTTTCCGGCGTCGCCAGCGAAGTACGCCGTTACGTTGAACTGTTGGCTGGCACCCAAACCCAGTTGCTCGACACGCGTAAAACGCTGCCGGGTCTGCGCACTGCGCTAAAATACGCGGTCTTATGCGGCGGCGGCGCCAATCATCGTCTTGGCCTTACTGACGCCTTCCTGATTAAAGAAAACCATATCATCGCCTCCGGTTCTGTTCGTCAGGCGGTGGAAAAAGCGTTCTGGCTACATCCGGACGTGCCGGTAGAAGTCGAGGTCGAAAATCTGGATGAACTGGACGATGCGCTGAAAGCGGGCGCGGATATCATCATGCTGGATAATTTCGACACCGACCAGATGCGCGAGGCGGTGAAACGCGTCAACGGCCAGGCGCGGCTGGAAGTGTCCGGCAACGTCACCGTGGAAACCTTACGCGAATTTGCTGAAACCGGGGTGGATTTCATCTCCGTTGGCGCACTGACCAAGCACGTGCGCGCGCTCGATCTCTCCATGCGTTTTTGCTGATCCTCTCCACCCGATGGCGCTGCGCCGTCGGGTTTATAAATCACCTGTCCGTAGATCCGCATCGTTATTCGGTAAAATATTCGTAGCGCCTCGCAATAACGTTGCCGTGTCATGTAACGCAACAAAAATCTTCAGAATCCGCATTCCCGTTTTACCTTTTGCCGCTCGCCCGTTATTCCCTCGTTTGCCAAAGTAGCGCCAGCTAACTCAAGGAGCGAACAATGGAAAAACAACGCGGTTTCACGCTTATTGAACTGATGGTCGTTATAGGCATCATCGCCATTTTAAGCGCCATCGGCATTCCGGCTTACCAGAACTATCTGCGTAAAGCGGCGCTGACGGATATGTTGCAAACGTTTGTCCCCTACCGTACCGCCGTCGAACTCTGCGCTCTGGAACATGGAGGGACGAACACATGCGATGCGGGCGTCAACGGTATCCCCTCGCCCGTCGTCACCCGTTATGTTTCGGGCATGAGCGTGGAAAAAGGCGTCATCACGCTTACCGGCCAGGAGAGCCTGAGCGGGCTTAGCGTCATCATGACGCCCGCCTGGGACAATGCTAACGGCATTACCGGCTGGACGCGTAACTGCAATATTCAAAGCGACAGCGCGTTACAACAGGCTTGTGAAGATGTCTTCCGTTTTGACGCCAACTAAGGAGACAAGATGAAAGACGCACAGCTCAACACATTGTGTCAACGTCATCAGGCTGTACTGATAAATAGCGCCAGCAACAGCATCACTGTTGCGGTGGTCGACGCGCCCTCTCATGCGTTACTGGACGCTCTGCATTTCGCCACGCAAAAACAGATTGATATTGTGTGCTGGACTCGTCAGCAAATGGAAAGTCATCTGCATAAGCCGGATCAGGCACCCTCGGCAAACGCCGCGAAAGGCGGAGAAACCGCGGCCCAGCTTCTCAATCAGACATTACGCTCGGCGATGACGAAACGCGCCTCTGATATCCATCTCGAACCAGGCGCCAGCCGCTACCGGATAAGGCTCCGCATCGATGGCGTTCTTCATATCCTGCAGGACATCCCCAAAGAGACGGGGCTTGCGCTGACAGCCAGATTGAAAGTTCTGGGAAATTTGGATATCGCCGAACATCGGCTGCCGCAGGACGGGCAATTTACCGTTGACCTGACGGGCGACAGCATCTCTTTTCGTATCGCCACGCTTCCCTGTAAAGAAGGCGAAAAAGTCGTCTTACGGTTATTGCATCAGGTTGAACAAACGCTGAAACTGGACACGCTGGGCATGTACGGGGCGCAACTTACCGCTTTTAGACAAGCCCTACAGCAACCTCAGGGACTGGTACTGGTGACTGGCCCCACCGGCAGCGGAAAAACGGTCACGCTATACAGCGCGCTACAAACCCGGAATACGCCGGGTATCAACCTCTGTAGCGTTGAAGACCCGATAGAAATTCCACTGGACGGGATTAACCAGACCCAGATCCATCCCCGCGCCGGGCTCACCTTTCAAAATGTGCTACGCGCGCTATTACGCCAGGACCCCGACATCATCATGGTGGGTGAAATTCGGGACGGCGACACCGCGGAAATCGCCATTAAGGCGGCGCAAACGGGCCATCTGGTGCTTTCAACACTCCATACGAACTCCACCAGCGAAACCCTAATACGTTTGCAGCAAATGGGCGTAGCACGCTGGATGATCTCATCATCGCTTACGCTGGTGGTAGCGCAACGTCTGGTAAGGAAACTTTGCCCGCACTGCAAACAGTGCCTGAGCGATCCCGTGGTGCTATCGCCCAATCTTTGGCCCAGCGCGCTACCGCGCTGGCAGGCTAGCGGCTGTCAGCATTGCTACCACGGCTTTTATGGCCGAACCGCGTTATTCGAAGTATTAACCGTTACCCCGGCATTACGTCAGTTAATTGCGAGCGGCGCATCGGCGCAAGCACTGGAAGCCCACCTCCAACAGACCGGTATAGGAACGCTTTTTGAAAATGGCTGTCGCGCCGTTGAGCAAGGCATGACGTCCTTTGAAGAGATACTGCGCGTTCTGGGAATGCCCCATGACCGTTAAACAGCTCTGGCGCTGGCAAGGCGTTAACGATAAAGGTCAACTGGAACAAGACGTTGTATGGGCAGACAATCGTCTGGCGCTGATCATCACCCTACAACATCAGCGCATTATGCCGCTTCGCATCAAGCGCATGGGCGTTAACGCCGCATTGTGGAAAGAAGAGAAAAGCGCTGAAATTATTCACCAGTTGGCAACGCTCCTTCATGCCGGGCTTACGCTTTCTGAAGGGCTGGAACTTCTTGCAAAACAGCATCCCCACCGACAATGGCAAGCACTGTTGCGCACGCTGGCTCAGGAGCTTGAACAGGGCGTCCCTTTTTCCAGCGCATTAGTCTCCTGGCCGCAGGTATTTCCGCCGCTCTACCAGACGATGATTCGCACCGGAGAACTGACCGGTAAACTGGCCGAATGCTGCTTTGAACTGGCCCGTCAGCAGAAAGCGCAACGGCAGATTACGGTTAGCGTGAAAAAGGCACTGCGCTATCCCGCCATTATTCTGACAATGGCCGCCCTGATCGTTTTCGCCATGCTGCACTTTGTCCTGCCGGAATTTGCCGCCATTTACCGTAGCTTCGATACGCCGCTCCCTCTTCTGACACGCGGTATTATCGCGATAGCGCAATGGGGGGCGACATGGGGTTGGCTCATCTTGCTCCTGACGATGCTCGTTGCTATCGCTCACCGCAGGGTAAAACAAAAACCATCCTGGCAGGCGCAGCGCCAGCGTCTTCTGCTACGACTCCCCATCATGGGTCGCCTGATAAGAGGCCAGAAGCTAGCGCAAATATTCACCGTACTGGCATTAACCCAAAGCGCAGGCATTCCTTTTCTTCAGGGGTTGGAAAGCACTATCGACAGTCTCGGCTGTCCCTACTGGTCACAGCGTTTAACGCAGGCACATCAGGAGATCGCCGCGGGCAACCCGGTCTGGTTGGCGCTAAAAAATACCCAGGAATTTAGTCCGCTATGCCTGCAACTAGTCAGAACTGGCGAAGCGTCCGGTTCACTCGATATCATGCTGCATAACCTTGCCCGTCACCACAGTGAAACTACGTTGGCGCTGGCCGATAATCTGGCGTCGCTGTTGGAACCGGCATTATTGATCATTACTGGTTTAATTATCGGTACGCTGGTGGTGGCGATGTATTTGCCGATTTTTCATCTGGGAGACGCGATGAGCGGGATGGGATAAGGCTGGCGCGCATTTTACGCCAGCCAAAATATTAGAGATTATTAAAAATGCGGTTTTCTTGTTCCTGCACCCGAATAAAGGTGGTGCGTTTGGTCAACTCTTTCAGGCGAGACGCGCCGACATAAGTGCAGGCTGAGCGCAGACCGCCCAGGATATCGCGGGCGGTATTGCCCACCGGCCCGCGTAGCGGCAATTTAACCGTTTTACCTTCTGCAGCACGGTATTTCGCGACGCCGCCGACATGACGGTTCATCGCGGATTCCGAACTCATGCCGTAGAACAGCATAAATTTCTCGCCGTTTTCTTCCACCACGCTGCCGCCGCTCTCTTCGTGGCCCGCCAGCATGCCGCCCAACATAACGAAATCCGCGCCCCCGCCAAAGGCCTTTGCTACGTCGCCTGGCATGGTGCAGCCGCCATCGCTGACGATCATACCGCCCAGGCCATGCGCCGCGTCAGCGCATTCGATAACCGCTGATAATTGCGGATAGCCGACGCCGGTTTTTACACGCGTCGTGCATACGGAACCGGGACCAATGCCCACTTTCACGATATCGGCGCCGGAGAGGATAAGCTCTTCGCACATCTCGCCCGTTACCACATTACCTGCGCAGATTGTTTTTGTCGGCCATGCTTCACGCGCTTTCGCGACGAACTGCGCAAAATGTTCTGAATAGCCATTGGCCACATCAATGCAGACAAAGTTCAGCACAGGGCTCAGCGCCAGAATCTGCGCGGTTTTTTCGAAATCAGCATCAGAGGTCCCGGTGGAAACCATCACATGCTTCAAAACATCAGCCGAAGCAGTGTTGATAAAAGCCGCCCATTCTTCAACGGTATAATGTTTATGTACAGCGGTCAGAATATCGAACCCGGCCAACGCTTGCGCCATTTCAAACGTCCCGACGGTATCCATATTTGCCGCGATAATCGGTACGCCAGACCAGGTCTGACCTGAGTGTTTAAAGGTGAATTGACGTTCCAGTTCGACATCGGAACGGCTTTTGAGGGTAGAACGCTTAGGACGGATAAGAACGTCTTTGAAACCTAACTTCAGATCTTCTTCGATACGCATGTACGGATTCCTGGGGTTAATGGCGAAAAATCGAAACTCACAACTCCAGTGACGCTATCATACGCACTAATCATGGCCGTACAAGACTGCGAAATTCTCTTTTTTTACGTTACAATCCCATAAATTTACCTGGCGAATAGTAGGTTAATGCTCAGACCGTATCGTCTTTGCATGCTTAAAATTTAACCTTTTGATTATCAAATTAAAATTCCGGAAGCTGGAGATATGAGGTATACCGTAGCCTTAACCGGCGGTATTGGCAGCGGTAAAAGTACCGTCGCTGATGCCTTCGCTGACCTCGGAATAACCGTCATCGACGCGGATATTATCGCGCGCCAGATGGTTGAGCCAGGGCAGCCTGCCCTGAACGCAATAGCGGAACATTTTGGTTCTGAACTTATCACCTCCGACGGCACGTTACGTCGCCGGGCGCTGCGTGAGCGTATTTTTTCGCATCCGGAAGAAAAAGCCTGGCTTAACGCTCTGCTTCACCCCTTAATTCAGCAGGAAACCCAACGACAGTTTCAACAGGCAACGTCGCCCTATGTGTTATGGGTTGCGCCTCTGCTGGTTGAAAATAGGCTGTATCAAAAGGCCAACCGCGTTCTGGTGGTTGACGTTACGCCCGAAACGCAGCTCATGCGCACAATGCAGCGTGATGATGTTACACGCGAGCATGTTGAACACATTCTCGCTGCGCAGGCGACGCGTGAAGCGCGCCTTGCCGTAGCGGACGATGTTATTGATAATAACGGCGCACCGGATGCTATCGCATCAGATGTGGCCCGCCTGCACGCCAGTTATCTTAAGCTCGCGTCGCAGTTTGTCTCACAGGAAAAACCGTAATGCACACCCAGGTCCTATTTGAACACCCTCTCAATGAGAAGATGCGTACGTGGCTGCGCATAGAGTTTTTGATCCAACAGCTCTCCATCAACCTGCCAATTGCAGACCATGCTGGCGCACTGCATTTTTTCCGTAATATCAGCGACCTACTGGATGTTTTCGAACGGGGCGAAGTCCGTACCGAACTGCTGAAAGAACTGGAGCGCCAGCAGCGTAAATTACAGGCCTGGGTTGAGGTTCCCGGCGTCGATCAAGACCGTATTGAAGCCCTGCGCCAGCAGTTAAAATCCGCGGGCAGCGTGCTGATCTCTGCCCCGAGGATTGGCCAGCAGCTACGCGAAGATCGCTTGATTGCCCTTGTGCGTCAACGCCTAAGTATTCCGGGCGGCTGTTGCAGTTTCGATTTACCCACTCTGCATATCTGGTTACACCTACAACAGCCGCAGCGCGACGCCCAGATTGACACCTGGCTTGCCAGCCTGAAGCCCCTCACGCAGGCGCTGACTCTGGTGCTTGATCTGATCCGCAATTCAGCGCCTTTCCGTAAGCAAACCAGCCTGAACGGTTTTTATCAGGATAACGGGGACGACGCCGATTTGCTGCGTCTTATACTGACGCTCGATTCTCAACTTTATCCGCAAATTTCCGGTCATAAGAGCCGTTTTGCCATTCGCTTTATGCCGCTGGATAGTGAGAATGGTCTGGTGCCGGAGCGTCTTGATTTTGAATTGGCCTGTTGCTAAGGAGTAAAAATGTCTGACGTGACCGTCGTAAGCTGTCCGACCTGCGGTAAACCGGTCGTCTGGGGGGAAATTAGCCCCTTCCGCCCATTTTGTTCTAAACGCTGTCAGTTAATTGATTTGGGCGAATGGGCCGCCGAAGAGAAGCGAATCGCCAGCAGCGGCGACCAGTCTGATAGCGACGACTGGAGCGAAGAGCGCTAACGGCGATGGTTCTCTGGATACGGCAATATCGCCTTATGACAAAAATAATCAATAAATACGCGTAGTTTTGGCGCCATATGCGTGCGGCCGGGATAATACAAATAAAACCGGTGAGATTAGGCTGTAACAGAAGTGTAGCCGCCATTGCACCAGAAAACCCTGGCGCGTTATCACTGACCCTAAGTCCGCAGGAGCTGGCGGCAATTGAGGCGGTTTTTCCTCACGACGCCGCGGCCGGCCCCCGCTACTGGCCGGAAATTATGTCCACATTAAATCGATAATAACATCGAGGGGGATCGTGTTGAGATCCCCAACTAATGCGCAAATTGGCGTAATTTGCGAATAATCGGTTCATTGGCTGGCGGAAAATCGTCCGTATTCAACGCGCTTTGCGCGATCCACTGTCCCGGCTGCCCTTCTTTCCCCCACGGTTCGCCCTCCCAGCGTTCAACCAGCCAAAACCACAGCGTGATGTGTCGGTCCGGGAATTGATATTCCAGAGTATCGAATAAGGTCACCTGTGTTGGCGTAATCCCTACCTCTTCCTGTAGCTCACGGATCAACGCCTGCTCTGGTGTTTCTCCGGCTTCAATTTTTCCGCCGGGAAATTCAAGCTTGTTCGCCATATGCGCATCCGCGGCGCGTCGGGTAATAAAAATTTCGTCGTTCGGGTTGCGGATAATCCCAACCGCAATTTGCAGTTTTTTCATCTTGTTGCATCCATAAAAAAGGCGCAGTCGCCTGCGCCTTTTTATCTGTGTTCAATGCCAGGCCGAATAAGCGTAGCGCCATTCGGCAATAATGCCAGCATCGGCCTGATGGCAACACATTATGTCTTATCAGGCCGATAACTTTATCGCATTAGCTCAGGCGACCGTGACACTGTTTGTATTTCTTACCGGAACCGCAAGGGCAAGGATCGTTACGTCCAATCTTACGTTCGCCTGTTTGGGCGGCCAGATCGGCAGCCACGGCGGCATCGTCATCCTGATGGCTTAGCTGCTGCATCTGCGCCAGGCGCTCCGCCTCTTCGCGACGCTGCATTTCCATCGCTTCGACCTCTTCCGGCATACGTACCTGGACTTTGCTCAGGGTACTGATCACTTCATATTTCAGCGATTCCAGCATCGCAGCGAACATAGCGAAGGATTCGCGCTTGTACTCCTGCTTTGGATCTTTTTGCGCATAGCCGCGCAGGTGAATACCCTGACGCAGGTAATCCATTGCCGCCAGATGCTCTTTCCACAGGGAATCGAGAGTTTGCAGCATCACGCCTTTCTCGAAATGACGCATCATTTCAGCGCCAACCACCTCTTCTTTACGCTGATACACCTCAATAGACTGCGCCAGGATGCGCTCACGCAGCGTCTCCTCGTGCAGTTCCGGCTCTTTATCCAGCCATTCGGCAATCGGCATCTCCAGGTCGAAGTCGTTTTTCAGGCGTTCCTGCAAACCCGGGATGTCCCACATCTCTTCCAGCGACTGCGGCGGAATGTAGGCGTCAATGGTCGCCTTAAAGACATCTTCGCGAATGCTGTTAATGGTGTCGCTTACGTCAGACACATCCAGCAGTTCGTTACGCTGGGTATAAATTGCACGGCGCTGATCGTTCGCCACATCATCATATTCCAGCAGTTGCTTACGAATATCGAAGTTACGGCTTTCTACTTTACGCTGCGCGTTAGCAATAGCTTTAGTCACCCACGGGTGCTCAATCGCTTCGCCCGGCTTCATCCCCAGTTTACGCATCATACCGGAGACACGATCGGAGGCGAAAATACGCATCAGCGCATCTTCCATCGACAGGTAGAAACGGGAAGAACCTGGATCGCCCTGGCGACCGGAACGGCCACGTAGCTGGTTGTCGATACGGCGAGACTCATGGCGCTCGGTACCAATGATATGCAGACCGCCTGCAGCCAGAACTGCGTCGTGGCGTACCTGCCAGTCAGCCTTAATCTGCGCAATCTGTTCTTCCGTCGGCGCTTCCAGCGCGGCGACTTCCGCCTGCCAGCTACCACCCAGCATAATATCGGTACCACGACCCGCCATGTTAGTAGCGATAGTGACCGCCGCAGGATAACCGGCCTGCGCAACGATGCCTGCTTCGTTGGCGTGGAATTTAGCGTTCAGTACGTTATGTTTGATGCCCGCTTTGGTCAGCTCTCTGGAGACCACTTCAGACTTCTCGATAGAAATCGTCCCGACCAGCACTGGCTGACCGTTCGCGGTACGCTCTTTAATATCTTCGATAATGGCCTGGATTTTTTCCGCTTCGGTCATGTAGACCAGATCCGGCAAATCTTTACGGATCATCGGACGGTTAGTCGGAACAACGACGGTGTCCAGCTTATAGATAGAGCTAAATTCGAAGGCTTCAGTATCCGCCGTACCGGTCATACCGGCCAGCTTTTCATACAGACGGAAGTAGTTCTGGAAGGTGATAGACGCCAGCGTCTGGTTTTCATTCTGAATTTCAACGCCTTCTTTCGCTTCTACCGCCTGGTGCAGGCCGTCAGACCAGCGACGCCCCTGCATGGTACGACCGGTATGCTCATCAACAATGATGACTTCACCGTCTTTCACAATGTAATCCACGTCGCGGGTAAACAGCGCGTGCGCGCGCAGCGCGGCGGTAACGTGATGCATCAGCATAATGTTGGCAGGGGAGTAGAGCGACTCGCCTTCATCCATGATGCCTTCTTGCACCAGTAGCTCTTCAATCAACACCAGACCGCGTTCGGTCAGGTTAACCTGGCGCGCTTTCTCATCAACGGAGAAGTGGCCTTCGCCCTGGAAAGTGTCAGAATCTTCTTTCTCCTGACGAATCAGGTGCGGAATGATTTTGTTCACTTTTTTGTACATTTCCGAGCTGTCTTCCGCCGGGCCGGAAATAATCAGCGGGGTACGCGCTTCATCGATCAGGATGGAGTCAACCTCATCCACCAGCGCATAATGCAGTTTACGCTGCACGCGCTCTTCCGGGCTGAACGCCATGTTGTCGCGCAGGTAGTCAAAACCGTATTCGTTGTTAGTGCCGTAAGTGATGTCGGCAGCGTAAGCTTCACGCTTGGCTGGCGCAGGCATACCTGGCAGGTTGATGCCAACGGACATACCGAGGAATTCGAACAGCGGACGGTTGTTTTCGGCGTCACGCTGAGCCAGATAGTCATTCACAGTCACCACGTGAACGCCTTTGCCGGACAGCGCGTTCAGGTAGGCTGGCAGCGTTGCGGTCAACGTTTTACCTTCACCGGTACGCATTTCCGCGATGCAGCGATCGTTGAGCACCATACCACCCAATAGCTGAACGTCGAAGTGACGCATCCCAAAGACGCGTTTACTGGCTTCACGCACCACCGCGAACGCTTCCGGAATCAGGCTCTCTACGCTTTCGCCTTTTTCAATACGTGCGCGAAATTCATTGGTTTTCGCTTTCAGTTCGTCATCGGAGAGTTTTTCCATCTCCGGTTCCATCGTATTAATAAGGCTGACGGCCTTACGCATACGACGCAGTGTACGATCGTTACGGCTACCGAATACTTTCGTTAATAGTTTGATTAGCATAATAAAGTCTCAAACGCCCCGCGCCGCGGAGCTACAAATAAAGTTAAAAGGTCTTTTTTCGTTAGCTGAGACGTTGAGGCCCTGCGCGGATACCCTGTGCCTGACTTATCCAGGCCGGGATGCTAAACGCGGTTCGCGGCGCGAAATATGCCAGGGAGACGTGACGAACAATAGCAGGCGGCGTCCGCTCCTGCGTGAGCATCGCGCTGAGCGTATTCAGTAAGGCGATATGATGCGCCTGTAATGGCGACGGCGCGTCGGCAACGGGCAGCGTTTGCGGCGCCATTGCAAAAGAAAGGTGGCGAATCACCGTGCGAATAGCGTGCTGATGCCAGTAGTCTACGGTGAAATTAGGACGACGGTTAGAGGCTTCTAACAGCGCAAGATGGCTAAAGTTAACTTTAGATGCGGTGCTGGCGGTCGCCCTTGCAGGCGTATTGGTTTCGGCGGCGTTACTGAGCGCGGGCAAACCAAAACTCGCCGCGACCATCCCTAATAAGAGATGCGGCCAGAAGTATCGTCTGCCTAACTGTCGCCAGCGCGTCAGTATTCCACTCACGTCATTGCCACCTGATATGCCCCTCGTGGGCTTACGAAATCAAAACAATTTGCGCACAAATCTTATCATTAAAGCGTACGCGCTACAGCAGTAATGACGAGAAACAAAGATAAAAAATGGCTAAGAAAACAGCGAACGCGCCGTATTTCGATTTAATCCTGCTAAACAGGCGCGGATATAGAGAGAAACATTGTCTTCCGGCACCAGGCTACCTTGACCAAAAAACAGCGTTGGCGTTGTTTCCCCACTATCATCGGCAGATCAAACAGTTTACAACGTTCTTCGGTCAGGTATAGACGCTACCGTGGCGGATGGTTAGCGTCATCTGTTCAACCGTCATGATTTCAGCGGCGAAAATTATATTGCCTCGTTGGTACGATTTTCATCATCCAGCGTCATTACACTGCGGCCTTTATGAATACTCTAACGTCGAGATTCCACAGCGTCCTTAATACTTTCGCGGATAGCAGCTAATCGCTCGCAAATCACTGCATCCCGTTCAAGGATCTTATTTTTACGTCGCTGGTTATCCGGTGTCGGATTCTCTTCGAGATACCCGAGCACCTGTTCATATTCTTTATTCAGCTTGCTATGATACTTTACCAGTAAGGCTTCAATCTTAGACGCTTTTTCAGGTGTTAATCCTTCACTGGCTCTTTCATAATCATAACAAGCAGTGGCTATATCATGAATAGGTAACGAGACCCCTTTTATTACTGAAGAGATAAGGCTAGCCACGAGGATACCGCCCGCCCGCGAGGGTTCCACAACGAGTGACTTTATTTTTGCCCCACACTCCCAGACGGTACCTTTCTCGGCAGATTTTATTTTCCGGTCAATTTCCTGGGTTTTTAAATGCGGGTTAGGATTTATTTTATTGCTTACAACGCCTGCGGCATAATCGTAAAGCTTTTTACCTGCCCACGCTAATCCTGCGCCAATCCCCGCGCCGATGAACGTCCCCAAGCCGGGAACGATTGCCGTGCCGATGACAGCGCCCAACACGCCACCAGCGATACCAATCCCAGTGTGTACCCCCGTTTGCAACAAGAGTTCGAGCGTTTTATTCTCTTTAAAACGCTCAACAGCTTCATGGTTATTAAGCACGTTTAACGATTTCTGAATGGAGTGCAACTCGTGCTTGAAGGCAGATTGTATTTTCTTGAAATTCATCACATCCTTCAACGTCATTTTCTCTTCTTCAAGAGAACTCGTTTCTCCCAGCACAGATACAGGCATGATATAAGGCGAACACAGAACCTTTTCAGCTTTTAAAGTTCCACTTAAATTTTCTTCAGCGAACGTTCTCCATAACGAATTCAGCCCATTACATATATCGGGGAAGGTCATTTTTACATAACCATTGGCATCAACGACATGTTGATAAAGAAAATCTTTCATCAATTCACTAATCTCAGAGACATACAAAGGGAGCTGCCCTGTAGATACCGCCAATTGGTAGGCATTACTCTCACCGCAGCATGGGGTCACCGCGTTTATAGAAACGCACAATGGATCTGCTGTTTCATGTGGATAAAGTTTAAGCTGGTCAAGTAACATACCAAATTGCACTGTTCGTTCTTCATCGCCTCCAATAATAACAGGCTCAACGAACTTATTCTCATCTAAAGGAAAATGAGCGCGCGCAGGTAATAACACACCATCGTTTACGGCAGATATTAGAGAGAAAATCATCATACTGCGTGCTCCCCTTTATTAGAGAAGTTATAATGTAAAAAATTATTCCATATCTTTCCCCTTTTAGTTACCAGGCATTTACCTGATCAGGTCATCCTGTACCGGTCTGGTCACTGGCTGATTTTCTCTGCTGCTGCAACAGCTCTTGCCCGGAGAGACAGGGCATATCCGCCATGTTCATTTGCCCGGTTTTCAATTTTTACGTTACTTTTTGGCCATTCGCGAAGGATGTGAAGGGAATATCGTTGAGTTCACAGTATTACTGGTCAGTCAGGTTACTGCGCGACAGATAATAACATGTTGTTTTTTATTCAATGGTTCAGCATGGTTTTGACATCAACTGATGCCATCAGAGTTGTGGTTAGAGGCCGCTAATATTATCTGCTGAAATTATTATGAAAAAATGAATTCGCCGGGAGTCCACGCTAAAATGGCCGTATTAAGAGAAACGCAGATAACGAATAGTAAAAAAAACGACTGGCTCGCCTGGCCGGAGAGAGTGCCAGGTTTACCAGTCGAATTTATACGACAGCGTATGTCGTTATGCCAGTACCGTCGAAGGCGCTTTGAAAGCCAACGGTAGTTCTGCGTCGTCCTGGAAGGTCACAAATTCCCAGGCTTCCTGTTTTGCCAGGACTGCCTGTAACAGTTTGTTATTCAATGCGTGACCGGATTTATACGCGGTAAACGCACCAATAATATTGTGACCACACATGAACAAGTCACCAATCGCGTCAAGCATTTTGTGACGAACGAATTCATCTTCAAAACGCAGGCCGTCTTCGTTCAATACGCGATAATCGTCAACAACGATGGCACAATCGAAGCTGCCGCCCAGGCACAGGCCGCGAGACTGCAGATATTCGATATCACGCATAAAACCGAAGGTACGCGCACGGCTGATCTGGCGCATGAACGCATCCGCAGAGAAGTTCATCGCATAGCGCTGGCTGCTGGAATCGATAGCCGGATGGTTAAAGTCGATGGTGAAATCCAACGTAAAACCATTGTACGGTCTGAATTCAGCCCATTTATCGCCATCTTCAACCCGAACAGTCTCTTTGATGCGTACGAATTTTTTGGCGCAGTTCAGTTCATCAATACCGGCATCAAGCAGCAGGTAGACAAACGGAGCGGCACTGCCATCCATGATCGGGATTTCCGGGGCATTAACCTCAATAACGATGTTATCGATACCTAACCCCGCCAGAGCAGCATTCAGGTGCTCAACGGTTGAAATCCGTACATCATGCTCATTCACCAGACACGTACAGAGCATGGTATCACGCACAGATTTGGCATCGGCCGGGAAATCTACCGGTGGATTCAAGTCGGTGCGACGATAGATGACCCCGGTATTGGCCGGCGCAGGGCGTAATGTCAGGGTGACTTTTTTGCCGGTGTGTAAACCGACGCCAGTCGCCTGAACGATACGTTTAAGTGTCCTTTGTTTGATCATCGTATAATCTCGCCAAATTACCTATCCAACCGAAGTGTACTATACATTCGGCGGGCCAGTTTAGCACAAAGAGCCCAGAATCCCAAATTCCAGCTAATTCTTAATCAGCTTGCTTACGCAGGAATGCGGGGATATCCAGATAATCCGGCTCTTTCGCCGCCTGTGGCGTATTGTCGTTAACCACTTTCGCGACCGTTTTTTGCTCCTGCGTCAGCGGCGCCATACCGTGCTGCTGATAACGATCCAATACCGGCTGCTGCACCTGTTTGTTGGTCACCAAAGTGATTTCCGGACGTTTGTCCATACCAATACCGGTCGCCACCACGGTCACGCGCAGTTCATCATTCATATCCGGGTCCAGAGAGGTACCGATAACCACGGTGGCGTTATCCGACGCAAACGCGCGAATGGTGTTACCGACGGTTTCAAACTCGTCCAGACGCAGGTCGAAGCCCGCCGTAATGTTGACCAACACGCCGCGCGCGCCGGACAGGTCGATATCTTCCAACAGCGGAGAAGAAATAGCCATTTCAGCCGCTTCTTCCGCACGGTCTTCACCGCTCGCCACGCCGGAGCCCATCATTGCGTAGCCCATTTCAGACATCACGGTACGCACGTCAGCAAAGTCGACGTTCATCAGGCCCGGACGGGTGATCAGCTCTGCGATACCCTGAACCGCGCCTTTCAGCACGTCATTCGCCGCGCCGAACGCGTCGAGCAGGGAGATACCACGGCCCAGCACCTTCAGCAACTTGTCGTTCGGGATGGTGATCAACGAATCTACATGTTTGGACAGCTCGGTGATACCCTGCTCCGCAAATGCCATGCGCTTTTTGCCTTCAAAATTGAAAGGCTTAGTCACCACGGCAACGGTCAGAATACCTAAATCTTTTGCCACTTCAGCAACCACTGGTGCCGCGCCGGTTCCGGTACCGCCGCCCATGCCTGCCGCGATAAATACCATGTCTGCGCCCTCAAGCGCCGCACGCAGCGCTTCACGGTCTTCGTCCGCCGCATTACGACCGACTTCCGGGTTTGCGCCGGCGCCCAGACCTTTGGTAATGCCGCTACCAATTTGGATGGTCTGGCCAACCGCCGTTTTACGCAACGCCTGCGCGTCGGTATTCACCGCGAAGAATTCAACACCTTCGATGCGCTCGCGCACCATGTGTTCAACAGCGTTACCGCCGCCGCCACCGACGCCGATGACTTTAATCACCGCGTCGTTGGTTAGTTCCATAGGTTCAAACATAATCTCTCTCCGTCATGTGCCTGTCGCCTGAGGCCGTAATATCTGGCGGCCTCATAAAAATTAAAACTCTTTTCGCAGCCAGCTATTAAGTCGCTTGATCCACGAGCCAACTGATGCCGTAACACGTTTTTCCACTTCTGCCTCACCGTTTAAGTGGGACTCTTTCCCGTAGTGAAGCAATCCCACCGCCGTTGAGTAATACGGTTCCTGGGCATAATCCGTCAGACCAGTGATATTCAGCGGCGCGCCGATACGCACCTGCGTATGGAACACACGCTGAGCGCAAGCAGCAAGCCCTTCGATTTGCGCCGCGCCGCCGGTTAACACAATCCCCGCCGCCAGGTGATGTTTTACCCCTTGTTGGCGAAGCTGTTCCTGTAATTGCAATATTTCTTCGTTGACCAGATTGAGCAGCTCGGTATAACGCGGCTCAATTACTTCCGCCAGCGTCTGGCGTTGCAGGCTGCGCGGCGGACGCCCGCCTACGCTCGGCACTTCAACGCTCTCGTCTTTACCGACGATAGAACCCAGCGCGCAACCGTGGCGGACTTTAATGGCTTCGGCATCGCTCGGCGGCGTACCAAAGGCATAAGCGATATCACTGGTCACCACGTTCCCCGCGTAAGGGATCACTTTGGTATGACGCAGCGCGCCGCCAGTATAAACGGCGATATCCATTGTACCACCGCCGATATCCACGACACAGACGCCCAGTTCACGTTCATCTTCCGTCAACACGGAATAACTGGCCGCCAGTCCGGCAAATATCAGTTGGTCAACTTTCAGACCACAACGTTCAACAGCTTTGACAATGTTTTTTGCCATATCGTTGTGGCAGGTAATCAAATGTACTTTCGCCTGCATGCGCACACCGGAAAGACCGACCGGATTTTTAATGCCCTCCTGGTAGTCAATGGCGTACTCCTGAGGAATCACATGCAGCACGCGATGCTCATCGCGCACGCGCACTGACTTCGCAGTATGCACGACGTTTTCCACATCTTCCTGCGTCACTTCTTCTTCAGAGATAGGCACCATGCCTATCTCATTCTGACAGCTAATATGCTTTCCAGAAAGCGCCAGATATACCGAGGAGATCTGGCAATCGGCCATCAATTCCGCCTGGTCAATGGCGCGCTGAACGCATTTCACCACTGACTCAAGGTCATTCACCCCGCCTTTATCCATACCCCGCGATGGGCAACTGCCCACGCCAATGATATTGACCATACCGTCGGGCAGAACTTCCCCTACTAAAGCGGCAACCTTCGCGGTGCCGATCTCCAGTCCTACTACCAGTTTTCTGTCCGTCGCCTTGATCATTGTTGTTCTGCCTGTGCCTGATTCTGTTGCTGATTAGATTCCTCAGGGGGGAGCGGCGCCCAGCCAACCGCCGCACCTGAGTCATAACGCAAATCAACGTAGCTAATCCGTTTGCCATCGGTTTGCGCCTGCTGCTGTAAAACCGGATAGAGTTCTACAAAGCGAGCCAACCTTTTCATCGTATCGCCCCTGCCGAGATTGAGCTTAATGCCGTTATTAAGCGTCAATTGCCAGGAGCGACGTGCGGTCATCGCCGCTTCCTTCAGAGTGAATTTATCCTTAGCCAGCACCTGCCCCATCTCGCGGTATCCCTGCAACACTTCACTCGCGCTGCCTTCCGGGCCGTACAACATGGGTAAAACCTGTTTGCCGATGCGATCTGACGGCACACTGAAGGTATTCCCTTCAGCATCGACCATATGTTGATCATTCCAACGCGCAATCGGCACATATTCAACCAGATGAATCTTCAATTCATCAGGCCACTGTTTTCTGACGCTGGCCTGTTTAATCCACGGCAAACGCTCAATCTGGCTCTGGATAATGTTCACATCCTGCGTCATGAAGGTTCCCGGCGCGCCCAGAGCCAGTATCGCCTGGCGGATATCATCGTTACGCGTGTAGTGACGCTCGCCGGTTAACACCAGCTTTGATAACGGTAAACGCTGCGCATCTTCCATCCACCCTAACACGACCCACCCGCTAACAAACACGGTGCACAGTACCGTCAGCAGGAATAAAATTCCCGCAAGACGCGTTCCATTATTGCGGCGTGAAGAAGGTGTCTCTTCGTCACTGTTTCGCGTGTTCAGCGCAGCCTGCGACATATCAGTCCGCCAACTCCAGTATTCGTACCACTAACTGCGAGAAGCTCATTCCCGCCTGACGCGCCGCCATCGGCACCAGACTATGGCTGGTCATACCCGGAGAAGTATTGGCTTCCAGCAGATAAAACTGACCATCGCTGTCCAGCATGACGTCAATACGCCCCCATCCCGTGCAGCCTAAAGCTTTCCATGCCTGCAGGACGAGCGACTGTAGCGCGGCTTCCTGAGGCGCTTCTAAACCGGCAGGGCAGAAATACTGTGTCTCATCAGAGAGATACTTCGCCTCATAATCATAGAAGGTTCCTGCCGGTTGGATACGAATTGACGGTAAAATTTCTTCGCCAACTATCGCCACCGTAAATTCCGGACCGCACAGCCATTTTTCAATCAGTATTTCGTCATCATGCTGAAAAGCCAATGATAACGCACCCTGCAAAGCATTTTCTTCTACCACTTTCGTCATACCGACGCTGGAGCCTTCACGGCTGGGTTTGACGATCAGCGGTAAACCCAGCGCCAAAATTCGCGCTTTTTGTTCTTCGCTAAGGCCTTTTTCAAACCCGGCGCGCGTCAACGCGACCCACGGCGCGACGGGTAACCCTGCGCCCTGCCACAGCAATTTACTGCGCAGTTTATCCATTGAAAGCGCCGAGGCCATCACTCCGCTGCCGGTATAAGGCAGGCCGAGCAGTTCAAGCATTCCCTGTAAGGTGCCATCTTCACCGCCACGGCCATGCAACGCAATAAAGACCTTCTGAAAGCCCATTGCTTTAAGCTGCGCGACATCGACCTCTTGCGGATCGACGGGATACGCATCAATGCCGCCTTCACGTAACCCTGCCAACACTGCCGCGCCGGAATTTAACGAGACCTCCCGCTCCGCAGAGGTTCCGCCCAACAGGACCGCGATTTTATCAGCCATGTTGCTCTTCCTCCTGGATTTGCGGCTTCAGCTTGATTTCAGATAAGTAACGCGCAATTTTGCCAACATTTCCTGCGCCTTGCACTAATATCAAGTCGTTACCCGTAAGCACCGGTGCTAACATTGTCGCAACCTGAGCCGGATCGGAAACCAGAATCGGGTCAATTTTTCCCCGATTACGAATCGTGCGACATAAAGAACGGCTATCCGCGCCCGGAATCGGCGCTTCGCCCGCCGGGTAAACGTCCAGCATCAGCAGCGCATCGACCTGCGTCAGCACATTAGCGAAATCGTCATACAGATCGCGCGTGCGCGTGTAACGGTGCGGCTGAAACAGCATCACCAGGTTTTTATCCGGCCACCCCGCCCGCGCGGCTTTAATGGTGGCGTCTACTTCGGTCGGATGATGACCATAGTCATCCACCAGCATCGCCGTCCCGGCTTTACCATTCACCGGCTCAAGCGGGAACTCGCCGAGGAAGTCAAAGCGACGCCCGGTCCCCTGGAAGCTTTCCAGCGCCCGCAGGATAGCATCATCGTCGATGCCTTCTTCGGTCGCTACCGCCACTGCCGCCGCGGCATTCAAGGCATTGTGGCGACCCGGCGCATTCAACGTCACGCGCAGATCCGGCATTCCCTGGCGCAGCAGCGTAAAGTGCCCCTGCGGCCCTATCTGCTGATAATCTTCTACGCGGACATCAGCATCCTCGCTAAAACCATACGTCGTGGTCTGACGCCCCACCCGCGGCAGCAGCTCGCGGATAACCGGATCGTCGACGCACATTACCGCGCGACCATAGAACGGCAGGTTATGCAGGAAGTTAATAAACGTCTGCTTTAAATTTTCAAAGTCGCCATGATAGGTATCCATATGGTCAGCTTCGATGTTGGTGACAATCGCGACCATCGGCTGCAAATGCAAGAAAGACGCGTCGCTCTCATCCGCCTCGGCAATCAGGTAACGACTATGGCCCAGACGCGCATGAACGCCTGCGGCTTTCACCAGTCCGCCATTCACGAAAGTCGGGTCCAGCCCCGCTTCGGCATAAATACTGGACACCATTGCGGTCGTTGTGGTTTTACCGTGGGTCCCGGCAATGGCAATACCGTGGCGAAAACGCATCAGTTCCGCCAGCATTTCCGCACGGCGAATAACCGGAATACGCGCCTCATGCGCCGCGACAATTTCCGGGTTATCCGCGGAAATCGCGCTGGAAACCACAACCACGCTGGCATCGCGCACATTTTCCGGACGATGGTTAAAGAAAATCGTCGCCCCCAGGCTCGTCAACTGCTGGGTCACCGGATTCGGCGCTAAATCGGAACCACTGATCTGATACCCTTCATTGGCCAGAACTTCGGCAATACCGCCCATACCAGCACCACCGATGCCGACAAAGTGAATGTGCCGAACGCGACGCATTTCGGGCACGATGGAACGCAGTTTTGCCAGTTGTTGTGTATTCATTCTTTACGCCATTAACTCCAATACCCGTCATACTTCAAATTGCAGGTGCGTTGGCTTTCCTGCAACCCAAATTATTGAGGGTAGAAAAACCCTACGATGCAAAAGGCACCGCTACAAATTATGTCCGGGCAACCCGGCTGACTTCACTGGCGACGCGCTCGGTGGCATCCGGAATAGATACCGCGCGGGCACGCTCCGCCATGGTTAATAACGTCGCGCGCGACCACCCCGCCAGGGTGTCGGCGACAGCCTCTACAGTAAACTGCGGCTGCTCAAAAATCTTAGCTGCGCCAGCGTTTTCTAACGGCAGCGCATTCCAGTACTGCTGCCTGTCTTTATGTTGAAACGGCACGAATATCGCCGGTAACCCGGCGGCGGCGATCTCGCTCACCGTTAAAGCGCCGGAACGACACACCACCACATCCGCCCACGCATAGGCGGCGGCCATATCATCGATAAATTCCGTCACCTTATGCTGCGGTTGTCCCGCCCCGGCATACGCCTGCTCTACCGTGTGCTGCGCGCCTTTTCCACTTTGATGCCAGATTGTAACCGTATCGCCCAGTCTGGCGGCAACCTGCGGCAACGTCTGGTTCAGGACTCGCGCCCCCTGCGAACCGCCGACCACCAACACGCGAATCGGGCCGCCACGACCGGCCAGACGCGTCTGCGGCAGCGGCAACGCCAGTACGTCGGTACGCACCGGGTTACCCACCACTTCCGCGTTCGGAAACGCACCGGGAAACGCCTGCATCACCGTGGTCGCGATTTTGGCCAGCCACTGATTGGTTAGCCCGGCGATACCATTTTGCTCATGCAAGACGACCGGAATACCCAATGACCAGGCGGCAAGACCGCCGGGGCCGGAAACATAACCGCCCATTCCCAGCACGACATCCGGCTTAAACCGTTTCATGATCGCCCGCGCCTGCCGCCAGGCGTTAAAAATCCGCAACGGCGCCGCCAGAAGTGCTTTTACGCCTTTACCGCGCAGGCCGGAGATCCGAATAAAGTCAATGTCGATACCATGCTTCGGCACTAAATCCGCTTCCATACGATCGGCGGTACCCAGCCAGCGAACCTGCCAGCCCTGGGCCATTAAATGATGCGCAACGGCCAGTCCCGGGAACACGTGTCCGCCGGTACCGCCCGCCATCACCATTAACCGCTTCGGTTGACCACTCATCGAGAACCTCGTGTAAACGCCTGCGCTTTTTCCAGACGCGTTTCATAATCAATACGTAATAAAAACATAATGGCCGTCGACATAATCAACAGACTCGACCCGCCATAGCTGATCAGCGGCAGCGTAAGTCCTTTGGTCGGCAGCATCCCCGCAGCCGCGCCAACGTTTACCAGCGCCTGGAAGCTAAACCAGATACCGATAGAACACGCTAAAAAACCGGAAAAACGGTGGTCAATCTCCAGCGCCTTACGGCCAATCGACATCGCGCGAAAAGCGACGAAGAATACCATTAAAAGCGCCAATACCACACCGATATAACCCAGTTCTTCCCCAATAATGGCGAAGATGAAATCGGTGTGCGCCTCCGGCAAATACTCCAGTTTCTGCACCGAATTCCCCAGCCCTTGCCCCCATATCTCACCGCGACCAAAAGCCATCAGCGACTGCGTTAGCTGATAACCGCTGCCGAACGGATCTTCCCAGGGATTCCAGAAAGAGGTGACGCGGCGAATACGATACGGTTCGGCGAGGATTAGCAGAATCACCGCCGAGATGCCCATCCCGATAATGGCGATGAACTGCCATAATTTCGCCCCGGCGAGAAACAGCATCGCCAGCGTGGTGACAAACAGTACGACCACCGTCCCGAGGTCAGGCTGCGCCAGCAGTAACACCGCCAGCACCAGAATCACCCCCATTGGTTTTAAAAAGCCGCGCAGGTTGTTTCGCACCTCATCAACCTTACGCACCAGATAGTTCGCGAGGTAGCAAAACAGCGACAGCTTGGTAAACTCCGCAGGCTGGATACGCAGCGGCCCCAGCGCAATCCAGCGCGACGCCCCGTTGACTGAACTCCCGACGACCAGCACGATAAGCAGCATAATGATCGACGCAATCAGCATCGTCGTGCTGTATTTTTGCCAGAAAGTCATTGGCAAACGCAGCGTGACCATCGCCAGACAAAATGCCAGGAAGATATAGAGCGCATCACGTTTGGCAAACAAAAACGGATCGTTCGCCAGGCGCTGCCCGACTGGCATGGAGGCCGACGTCACCATGACAAAACCAATCGCCGCCAGCCCGAAGGTCAGCCATAGCAGCGTGCGGTCATACATGATCAGGCTGTCGGCGTCTTTATCGCGCGAAGCCATCACCCAGCCTTTAAGCGCCGCAAACAGCCAGGCCAGGAGGCCAAAACCTGGTACGCGCGGCATTCTCAGACGGGGGAGAGATAAACGCATCAACCTAACTCCTTCGCCAGACGGGTAAAGACATCGCCCCGTTGCTCAAAACTTTTAAACTGATCGAGGCTGGCGCAGGCGGGCGACAACAGCACCATATCCCCCGGCTGAACGCGTGGCGCCAGCAGACGCATCGCCTCTTCCATCGTCTCAGTCTGTTGGGCGATTTCCGGGCGCAGCGCGGCAAGCTGCGCACCATCGCGCCCAAAGCAATACAGACGGATACGGTCGCCGGTCAAATAGCGCGCCAACGAAGAAAAGTCTGCCGACTTACCGTCGCCGCCCAGCAGCAGATGCAGCGTACCGTCCACATGCAAACCGTTTAGCGCCGCTTCGGTACTGCCGACGTTGGTCGCTTTCGAGTCGTTGATCCAACGTACACCGTTATGCTCCAGCGCCAGTTGGAAGCGGTGCGCCAGACCGGTAAATGTCGTCAACGCCTTCAAACTGCTGGCGCGCGGCAGGCCTGCGGCATCCGCCAGAGCCAGCGCCGCTAACGCATTGGTATAGTTATGCTGACCGGAAAGCTTCATCTCTTTCACGTTCAGCACCTTCTCGCCTTTGACTCGCAGCCAGGTTTCGCCCTGCTGACGATTAAGGTGATAATCCCCCATATTGACGCCAAAGCTGACACAGCGTTCATCGGCCCCGCGTACCGGCATCGTCAACGCGTCATCGGCATTCACTACGCACACTTTCGCCTTCTCGTAGACGCGCAGTTTCGCCGACCGGTACTGTTGCAGACCAAACGGATACCTATCCATATGATCCTCAGTAACATTGAGCACCGTTGCCGCCACCGCCTGCAAACTTGACGTGGTTTCCAGTTGGAAACTGGATAATTCCAACACGTACAATTCGCGATCGGCATCCAACAGCATCAGCGCCGGAAGACCGATATTGCCGCCAACACCAACACTGACGCCCGCCGCCTTCGCCATCTCACCCACTAATGTGGTCACGGTGCTTTTGCCGTTAGAGCCGGTGATGGCCACAATCGGCGCTTGCGCTTCGCGGCAAAACAGTTCGATATCGCCGACAATTTCTACTCCAGCGCTGGCGGCAGCGCTAAGAGAGGGATGCGCCAGGGCGATGCCAGGGCTGGCGACGATTAAATCCGCCGCTAAGAGCCACTCGTCGTTCAGACCGCCAACGTGACGCTCAACCTCTTGCGGCAGCTTATCCAGACCCGGCGGCGTCACGCGAGTATCCATCACCCGCGGCGTCACGCCGCGGGCGAGGAAAAAGTCCACGCAAGAGAGTCCGGTTAAGCCCAGACCGATAATGACGACGTTTTTGTCCTGATAATCAGCCATGATTAACGTACCTTCAGCGTTGCCAGGCCAATGAGCACCAGCATCAGCGAAATAATCCAGAAGCGCACAATCACGCGCGGTTCCGGCCAGCCTTTCAGTTCATAGTGGTGATGGATAGGCGCCATACGGAAAATACGCTGTCCGCGTAGTTTGAAGGAACCCACCTGCAGGATGACCGACAGGGTTTCCACCACAAAGACGCCACCCATGATCACCAGCAAGAATTCCTGACGCAGTAGCACGGCGATAATGCCCAACGCGCCACCCAACGCCAGCGATCCGACATCGCCCATAAAAACCTGCGCCGGATAGGTGTTAAACCACAAGAATCCTAATCCCGCGCCGACAATCGCCGTACAGACAATCACCAGCTCGCCCGCATGACGCAAATACGGAATATGCAGGTAATTGGCGAAGTTCATGTTCCCGGTCGCCCAGGCCACCAACGCAAAGCCGGCGGCAACGAAAACAGTCGGCATAATCGCCAGACCATCAAGCCCATCGGTCAGGTTCACGGCGTTACCCGTACCGACGATGACAAAGTAGGACAGCAGAATGTAAAACAGCCCCAATTGCGGCATAACATCTTTAAAGAACGGTACCACCAACTGGGTCGCGGGCGTGTCTTTCCCGACGAGATAAAGCGCAAAGGCCACGCCGAGCGCGATAACCGACATCCAGAAATATTTCCAGCGCGCAATCAGCCCTTTGGTATCTTTCCGCACCACTTTGCGGTAGTCATCGACAAAACCGATAATGCCGTAGCCAATCAGTACCACCAGCACGCACCAGACGTACGGGTTAGACGGGTAAGCCCATAACAGAACGGAAATCACAATCGCCGTCAGGATCATGATGCCGCCCATCGTCGGCGTACCACGTTTACTGAAGTGCGATTCCGGGCCATCATTACGTACCACCTGGCCAAAAGAGAGTTTTTGCAGACGAGCGATCATACGCGGGCCCATCCATAAAGAGATGAACAGCGCGGTCAGCAGGCTGACGATGGCGCGAAACGTCAGATAAGAAAAGACGTTAAAGCCGGAATAATATTTGACCAAATGCTCGGCCAGCCAAACTAACATGAACCTTTCTCCTGTAACGCATGAACCACGTCTTCCATCGCGGCGCTGCGTGATCCTTTCACTAAAATAGTCATCATCGGTTGCTCCTGAAGCAGAGCGTGTAAACGCGCAATCAGCGCGGCTTTATCGGCAAAATGTTCGCCGACGCCGCTGGCGTGACTGATAGCCTGACTGAGTTTTCCGGTACTTAACACGCGATCAATACCCGCCGCCTTTGCGGCCTCGCCAACCTGGAGGTGGCACGCTTCGCTTTCTGCGCCCAGTTCGGCCATATCGCCTACCACCAGCACGCGGTAGCCTGGCATTTCAGAAAGGACCTGCACTGCGGCGGTCATCGAACCGACGTTGGCGTTATAAGCGTCATCCAGCACCAGTTGTTTTTCACTTAGCTGAATCGGGAACAGACGCCCGGGTACGGCTTTTAACGTTGCCAGCCCTGCTTTAATCGCCGTAAGCGTCGCCCCCACCGCCATTGATAAAGCAGAGGCCGCCAGCGCGTTAGCAATATTATGCCGCCCCGGCAACGGCAGTAGCACATCAATGCTGCCCATCGGCGTTTGCAGGGTAAATTCGGTACCGTGTGACGTAACGTGGATATTCGCGGCAGTAAAGTCGCTGTTTGCCGCATTCGGCGAAAAGCGCCACACCTGGCGATCGCCAATAATGCTTTGCCAGTTCAGCCAGTCATTATTATCGGCATTCATAATCGCGATACCGTTCTCAGGCAAACCGGTATAGATTTCGCCTTTCGCTTTCGCCACGCCGGCCAACGAGCCGAAGCCTTCCAGATGCGCCGCCGCCAGGTTATTGACCAGCGCCGCTTCCGGGCGCGTCAGGCTAACGGTCCAGGCGATTTCCCCCTGGTGATTAGCGCCTAACTCGATTACCGCATAGTCATAATCATGGTTTAAGCGCAGCAGCGTTATTGGCACGCCGATGTCGTTGTTAAAATTGCCCGCGGTATACAGGGTATTTCCACACTGGCTAAGCATCGCGGCGGTCATCTCTTTGACCGAGGTTTTGCCGGACGAACCGGTTAACGCCACCACCCGCGCCGGTACCTGCATACGCACCCAGGCGGCCAGTTGGCCAAATGCCTGACGCGTGTCGTTTACAATCACCTGCGGAAGATCGATATCCAGAGGACGGCTGACCAACAGTGCGCCAGCGCCGTTCGCTTTTGCTTTATCGGCAAAATCATGTGCATCAAAGCGTTCCCCTTTCAGCGCCACGAACAGGCATCCCGGCGTCACTTTCCGTGTATCGGTAATGACCGTATCGAGAGTGAGATCCGCCCCGCGATGTTCGGCGCCAAGGACATCGGCAATTTTGCTGAGCGTTACGCTAATCATGCGATCACCCCCAGCAAACGCGCTGCGGTCACGCGGTCTGAATAATCAAGACGCTGCGTGCCGACAATCTGGTAATCCTCGTGCCCTTTACCTGCAATCAGCACGAGGTCATTGTCTTTTGCCTGCATAATGGCGTTGGTTACCGCCTCAGCGCGGCCTTCCATTACCCTGACCTGCCCGGCGTCCAGCATTCCAGCCAGAATATCGTTGATAATGGCGCGCGGCTCCTCGGTACGCGGGTTATCGTCAGTCACCACGACGATATCCGCGAACTCTTCGGCAATGGCCCCCATGAGTGGGCGCTTACCTTTGTCACGATCCCCGCCACAGCCAAAGACGCACCATAATTTTCCGGCGCAGTGCAGACGCGCCGCCTGCAACGCTTTTTCCAGCGCATCAGGCGTGTGCGCGTAATCGACAACGACAGTGGCTTTGCCTGGCGCGCTAAAGACTTCCATCCGCCCGCAAACCGGCTGCAAACGCGCGGCGGTTTTCAGCAAATCCGTTAACGGATAGCCCAGCGCCAGCAGCGTCGCCAATGCCAGCAGTAAGTTGCTGACGTTAAACGCGCCCATCAGGCGGCTTTCTATTTCGCCTTCACCCCAGCTTGAAGCAAAACGAATCGTCGCTCCGCGGTCGTGGTAGTCCACCGCCTCCGCTTTCAGCCAACGGCCGTGACAGTTAGGATTGATATGCCCTTCCATCGATACTGCGACCGCATCGGGTAGCGACGCCAGCCAGCGGCGTCCAACTTCATCATCGGCGTTGACGATTGCCTGCCCGTGATGGTGAGTTGAATAAAGCATCCATTTTGCCGCCTCGTAATGCGCCATATCGCCATGATAGTCGAGATGGTCGCGGCTCAAATTAGTAAATACGGAGGCAGCAAATTTCAGCGCCGCCACGCGATGCTGCACCAGGCCGTGAGAAGAGACTTCCATCGCGCCGAAGGTCGCGCCCTGCGCAACCAGACTGGCCAGCACATGCTGAACATCCACAGCGGAACCGGTTGTGTTCTCCGTCGGGATCACTTTGCCCAACAGTCCGTTGCCTACCGTTCCCATCACCGCGCTGGTTTCGCCGAGCAACTGGCTCCACTGCGCCAGCAGTTGGGTGGTGGTGGTCTTGCCGTTGGTGCCGGTCACCGCCACCAGACGCATGTTTTCAGATGGCTCATGGTAAAAGCGGCCCGCCAGCGCCGATAAACGCTCATTGAGCTGGCTGAGATAGACGACCGGTACGCCGTGCATTTCGCGAATCTCACCGTCGGTCGCCTCGTCTTTCGCCTCTGCAATAATGGCAGCTACGCCTTGCGCTATCGCCTGCGGGATATATCGACGCCCGTCCGCCTGATGACCCACCACTGCCACAAAGAGATCGCCCGCCGCAGCCACACGGCTGTCGAGCGTCATCTCTCGCAGTTCTCGCGCGGGTAGTCCAGCTACCCACGGAGCAAGAAGGTCGCGCAAATTACGATCTGCCACCTGTTCCCTCGCCTTGATTAATTACGAATTCATTTTTTTCGCCCGTTGCCAGCGCGTCCGGTTCGATGTTCATGGTGCGCAGAACGCCGCCCATGATGGCACCAAACACCGGCGCGGAAACGGCGCCGCCGTAGTATTTACCCGCCTGCGGATCGTTGATTACAACTACCAGCGCGAAGCGCGGCTGACTCGCAGGCGCTACGCCTGCGGTATAAGCAATGTATTTGTTGATGTAGCGACCGTCCGGCCCCACTTTTTTCGCCGTACCGGTTTTGATAGCGATACGGTAGCCTTTAATTGCCGCCTTCACGCCGCCGCCGCCAGGCAGCGCCACGCTTTCCATCATATGCACCACGGTGCGCACGGTGGATTCAGGGAAGATGCGTTCGCCGGGTACAGGCGGATCGACTTTGGTAATCGACAGCGGGCGATAAATGCCATAGCTACCGATCGTTGCATAGACTCGCGCTAACTGTAACGGCGTTACCATTAGCCCGTAGCCGAAAGAGAAGGTGGCCCTCTCTATGTCGGACCACCGTTGTTTTTGAGGATATAAGCCACTGCGTTCTCCGACCAACCCCAAATTGGTCGCCTTTCCTAGCCCAAAACGTGAGTAAGTATCTACTAACGCTGAGGACGGCATCGCTAACGCCAGTTTGGATACGCCGACGTTACTCGACTTCTGTAGAACCCCGGTCAGGGTTAATTCGCTGTAGCGCGCCACGTCTTTGATTTCGTGGCCGTTAATTCGGTATGGAACGGTATTCAACACCGTATTTTCGTTGACGATACCGCGCTGAAGCGCGGTCATCACCACCATCGGCTTAACCGTAGAACCCGGTTCAAACACGTCGGTGATGGTGCGGTTACGCATCGCGTCTTTCGGCGTACCGGCAAGGTTGTTGGGGTTATAGGAAGGGCTGTTCGCCATCGCCAGTACTTCACCGGTATTGACATCGACCAACACCGCGCTACCGGATTCTGCCTTGTTAAACGCCACCGCATTGTTCAGTTCGCGGTAAACCAACGCCTGTAAGCGTTCATCAATGCTTAACGCCAGGTTGTGCGCCGCCTGGCTGTCAGTGGAGGAGATATCCTCAATCACGCGGCCATAGCGGTCTTTACGCACGATTCGCTCGCCAGGCTGACCGGTAAGCCACTTATCGAAGCTCTTTTCAACGCCTTCAATCCCCTGACTGTCGACGTTGGTAAAACCGATGAGGTGAGCGGTTACTTCTCCTGACGGGTAGTAGCGGCGTGATTCTTCACGCAAATGAATACCCGGCAGTTTGAGTTTTTTGATGTAGTCTGCCATGTCGGGATTTACCTGGCGCGCCAGATAAATAAAACGCCCTTTCGGGTTGGCGTTGATACGGGCGGAGAGCTGATCGAGCGGAATATTGAGCGCAGTAGAAAGCGCTTTCCAGCGATCGCCGACGCTGATGCCGCCGGCGTCATGAACTTCTTTCGGATCGGCCCAGATCGCCTTAACCGGTACGCTGACCGCCAGTGGACGCCCGGAACGGTCAGTAATCATACCGCGTGAGGTGGAGACTTCCTGAACACGCAGCGAACGCATATCGCCCTGACGCACCAGCATATCCGGAGCGATAATCTGTAGCCACGCCGCGCGCCCGAGTAAAAAAACCAGCGCCAGTAAAATACAGCCGCACAGCAACGCAAAACGCCAACTGATGAAGTTGGTCTGTTCTTCCTGGCGTTTCGATTTTATACGCGTCATCCTTCAAGCTGCCTCTGCGTTGCCTGCGCATACTCGCCCCTGTCACTTACCTGAGTAAGCTCCCGAGGATTCATACGCTTGCCGCTTTGATGCACCATGAATGCTTTCGCGTATAGCGTTTTTGCCGCTGCTTTCATGCGTCGCGTTTATCCTTATTTTTGCACTACGATATTTTCTTGGGACGGATCAACATGCTGCATTTGCAGCTTTTCCGTTGCGATCCGCTCCACCCGGCTATGATCGCCGAGCGCGTTTTCTTCAAGGATCAGGTTGCGCCATTCAATGTCCAATGCATCGCGCTCCAGAACCAGTTGTTCACGTTGCGCGGTGAGTAAGCGAGTATGGTGCGCCGTCGTGACCACCGTCACCGCCGTTAAAATAATGCAAATGAACAAGCAGAGTGGCAGCTTCCCGAACCGCAAAAGATCGTCACCGATCACGCCAGGCAAGGCATGGCGCTCGTTGCTTCCTATCGATCCCTTAACTTTGCTTAGGGCTTCTGTCACTCTGCTGATCATGCGTTCGTCCTCTCTGCGATACGCAGAACTGAACTACGGGCCCGAGGATTTTCAGCTACCTCTTTTTCACCCGGCATCAACTTGCCTAACGCTCGTAACTCACGACCGCCCAGTTTTTTGAGCTGCGCTTCCGTCATCGGTAATCCGGCCGGCACTTGCGGACCGCGGCTTTGCTCACGCATAAAGCGTTTCACAATACGGTCTTCCAGCGAGTGGAAACTGATGATTGAAAGCCGCCCGCCCGGGGCCAGCACGTTGAGCGAGCTTTTTAGCGCCTGCTCTATCTCCTCCAGTTCACTGTTTACCCAGATGCGCACCGCCTGGAAGGTACGGGTCGCGGGATGTTTGAATTTGTCTTTTACCGGGGTCGCCGCCGCAACCACTTCCGCCAGCTCTTTGGTGCGGGTCATCGGCTGTTCGCGATTGCGCTCAACAATGGCGCGAGCAATACGTTTGGCAAAACGCTCCTCGCCGAATGTTTTTAACACCCAGGCGATATCCGCCTCTTCCGCCGTTTGTAACCACTCGGCGGCAGACTGGCCGCGCGTCGGGTCCATTCGCATATCCAGCGGACCGTCGCGCATAAATGAAAAACCGCGCTCCGCATCATCAAGCTGCGGAGAAGAGACGCCAAGATCGAGAAGGACTCCGTCAATCTTGCCGGTAAGCTCGCGCTCGGCCACATAATCAGCCAACGCGGAAAAAGGTCCATGAATGATGGAGAAGCGAGGATCATTAATGGTCTGCGCAACGGCGATCGCCTGCGGATCGCGATCGATCGCCAACAAACGCCCCTCTTCGCCCAGTTGCGAGAGGATCAGGCGCGAGTGGCCGCCGCGACCAAATGTGCCATCAATATAGATACCATCCGGACGAATATTCAGCCCATTAACGGCTTCATCCAACAGTACCGTAGTGTGTTTAAAATTTTCCATCATCTTATAGAGACAAGTCCTGCAGCCGCTCCGATAACGTTTCGGTAGCTGACTGTTCAGCGTCGATATCTTCCTTGACCTGTTGATACCAGGTCGTTTCATCCCACAGCTCAAATTTGTTGAACTGTCCAACCAGCATCACTTCTTTCGTCAGTCCGGCATGTTGCCGCAGAACTGGCGCGATCAGTAATCGACCTGCACCGTCCATCTGACATTCGCTGGCATGGCCCAACAGTAACCGCTGTACGCGACGTTCTACCGGGTTCATGCTCGACAGACGAGATAACTTTTGCTCAATAATTTCCCATTCAGGCAGGGGGTAAAGCAGCAGGCATGGGTGATGAATGTCAATGGTACATACCATTTGACCGGTAGCGCTCTCGATCAGCTGCTCCCGATAACGGGTCGGCACGGTCAGGCGCCCTTTACTGTCGAGATTGACTAACGTTGCCCCCCGGAACATGCCAGTCTCACCCCTTCTTACCACTTTATCCCACAAATTCCCACTCGAAGGAGTTTACGGAGCGGAGGAAAAGCTTGTCAAGCAAGTCACAACGCTTACCGAAGTAAAAAAGCCAATGTTTATGACGAATATCTGCGTTGATTAATTTCCGTCCAGCGCACCAGACAAATTAACGTTATGAATATTTGTAAGAAAAAAACCAAAGACCCACCACCGTTTAAAACGGACTCAATATAATCCGAGAAAAATATAAAGTGTCAGTTTGCGACGCGAGCGGCATTTTAGGACATATTGCACTGTGTTAACAATGTCTGTTTAACGTGTGCGACACCTGCTATACCAGCGCCTACGGGCGTCTGTTGCGCCAGAGAGAGAAAGTGGCTGTTAATTCGACGATTTCTTGCCCGCCTGTAACAAAACAAGACAAAGGAAAACACTTGTTACGTCTTAATTATCGGAATGCGGACAAAAGAAAGGTAATAAAAAAGAATTTTCGGATAATTTTAAGGAATAATCTTAATTATTCGAGGGATATTTTTACTGATACGCTTTTTGTTTGACGGCGGCAGAAGAGAGGGTCTTTTACCGCCGGTCCGTTAGGTACGGCTTAGAATGCCACGACGATACAGGTTTCGCCGAATACGCGTTAAGCCCGGTTTCGGTTTACGCGGTTCATCAAGGCTTGCCAGCACAATCTCCAGCACGCGTTCCGCGACATCGCGATGACGCTGCGCCACCGCCAGCACCGGACATTGCAGAAAATCCAGCAGCTCATGATCGCCGAAGGTCGCAATCGCCAAATCCGAGGGCAGTTTTCCATCGCGCCGCAGCGTAACGTCCATCACACCCTGTAATAGCGCGAACGATGTGGTAAAGAGCGCCTGCGGCATAGGATGCGTTTCCAGCCATTTCTCAAATAGCTGTGCGGCGGCTTCGCGTTCATAGCTGTTGGCATATAAGAAATTCACCTCCCGCGGATCGTCTTTCCATGCGGTACGGAATCCCTGTTCGCGCAGGAAGCTGACAGACAACTCCGGCAGCGCGCCCAAATAAAGCACCGTTTCCGCCGGGAATTTACGCAGTTCTTCCGCCAACATCTCGGCATCATCCTGATCGGCGCCGACCACGCTGGTGAAATGTTCACGATCCAGCGCGCGGTCGAGCGCGACGATGGGGAACGGATCGTTAGCCCAGCGCTGATAAAAGGGATGTTCCGGCGGTAACGAGGTTGAAACAATGATTGCATCCACCTGGCGTTGTAAAAGGTGCTCAATACAGCGCATTTCGTTATCCGGCTGATCTTCAGAACAGGCGATCAGCAGTTGGTAGCCACGCTGGCGCGCCTGGCGCTCAAGATAGTTTGCGATACGGGTGTAGCTCGTGTTTTCAAGGTCCGGAATCACCAGACCAATGGAACGTGTGCGTCCAGCACGTAGCCCGGCAGCCACAGCATTAGGATGGTAATTGTGCTCACGCACCACCGCCATGACTTTTTCTACGGTTTTGTCGCTCACGCGGTATTGCTTTGCTTTACCGTTTATAACGTAGCTTGCAGTTGTACGCGAGACACCGGCCAGCCGAGCGATTTCATCCAGTTTCACAATTGCCCCTTGTGTAAATTGTACAAACCATAACCTTTATGTCGGCATGGGTTAAAATCTTTAACATCTAAGCGCAGTTTGATCACTCCGGCAACCGCTTTTATTCCGGGTTACCACGGATTTCGCAAAAAAAAGCCCAACCGGTGATATTGGGTTGGGGGCGATAATTCCTGTTGGCTCATATCCGGCAAATCTGCCTGATGGCGCTACGCTTATCCGGCCTGGGCCAGATATCAGCCTGTAGGCCGGATAAGACGCGACCGCGTCGTCATCCGGCAAATCTGCTCAGCGCATAATCTTATCGCCGCGCGAAAGCCCGACGACGCCTGAACGCGCCACTTCAACAATTTTCGCCACGTCTCGCAGCGAGGCCAGAAAAGCATCCAGTTTATCGCTGGTGCCCGCCAGTTGGACGGTATACAGCATTGGCGTGACATCAATAATCTGGCCACGGAAAATTTCCGTATTACGCTTCACCTCTTCTCGTCCGTAGCCGCTGGCCTGGATTTTCACCAGCATGACCTCCCGCTCAACGTGCGCTCCCTGTCCCAGCTCGCTGACGCGCAGCACATCAACCAGCTTGTGCAGTTGCTTTTCAATTTGCTCAAGCACTTTTTCATCGCCTACCGTCTGGATTGTCATGCGTGACAACGTCGGATCGTCTGTCGGCGCGACGGTCAGGCTTTCAATATTATATCCGCGTTGCGAAAAGAGGCCGATAACCCGCGATAACGCCCCAGATTCGTTTTCCAGTAATACCGATAATATCCGGCGCATCATCAGGTCCTCTCCGTTTTGCTTAACCACATTTCGTCCATCCCGCCCCCGCGAATCTGCATCGGATAGACATGCTCGCTGCCATCAACAATGACATCGACGAACACCAGCCGGTTATTACGTACCTGCTCAAGGGCTTCGCTGAGTTTGCTTTCCAGCTCATCCGGACGGTTAATCTGAAGTCCGACATGGCCATAGGCCTCCGCCAGGCGCACAAAATCCGGCAACGATTGCATATAAGACTGAGAATGACGACCGGAATAGATCATGTCCTGCCACTGTTTCACCATCCCCAGATAACGGTTGTTCAGGTTCAGAACCAGCACCGGCAGTTCATACTGTAAGGCTGTCGACAGCTCCTGAATGTTCATCTGTATACTGCCATCGCCGGTCACGCAGACCACCATTTCTTTCGGCAGGGCCATTTTAACGCCCAGCGCAGCCGGTAGGCCAAAACCCATCGTGCCGAGCCCGCCGGAATTAATCCAGCGACGCGGTTTATCGAACGGGTAGTAGAGGGCGGCAAACATCTGGTGTTGTCCTACATCGGACGTCACGTACGCGTCGCCCTTCGTCAGACGCCAGAGGGTTTCAATCACCGCCTGGGGTTTAATGCTTTCGCTTTCCGCGTCATATTTCAGGCACTGACGGGCGCGCCAGATCTCTATCTGCTGCCACCAGTCGCGAATATCATCCCGCGGCTGAGACGGCGCATCCTGCGCCAGCATCTCCAGCATTTGTTCGAGTACCAGACGGGCATCGCCTACCACCGGGATATCAGCATTCACCGTTTTGGATATAGAAGTCGGGTCAATATCGATATGTAATACCGTCGCGTTCGGACAATATTTAGCGAGATTATTCGTCGTCCGGTCGTCAAATCGTACGCCAACAGCAAAAATTACGTCAGCGCTATGCATGGTCATATTGGCTTCATAAGTGCCATGCATTCCCAGCATTCCTAACGACTGGCGATGAGTAGCAGGAAACGCGCCCAGTCCCATTAATGAAGAGACCACCGGCAGGTTAAAAGTTTCGATTATGTGGCGCAGCGGCGCATAGCAGGCTGCGCTTATCGCCCCTCCCCCGACATAGACCACCGGTTTTTTCGCCGACGCCAGTGTTTGCAACGCACGCTTAATTTGCCCTTTATGTCCTGACGTTGTGGGATTGTAAGAGCGCATACTGACCGTTTCCGGCCAGGCATACGGCATTTTTTTCGCCGGATTCAAAATATCTTTCGGCAGATCCACAACCACCGGCCCGGGACGCCCGCTTGCCGCCAGCCAGAAGGCTTTTTTAAGTACCTGCGGAATATCTTCCGTCTGTTTGACCAGGAAGCTATGTTTGACCACTGGTCGGGAAATCCCCACCATATCGCACTCCTGAAAGGCATCATAGCCAATCAATGAGGTAGCGACCTGGCCGGAAAGAATCACCAGCGGAATGGAATCCATATAGGCCGTAGCAATCCCGGTAATCGCATTGGTCGCCCCCGGCCCGGAAGTCACCAGCACCACGCCAACGTCGCCAGTGGCTCGCGCCAGACCATCCGCCATATGCACCGCGGCCTGTTCATGGCGAACCAGTACATGCTCGATCCCCCCGACGGTATGTAGCGCATCATAAATATCAAGCACTGCGCCTCCAGGATAGCCGAACACCTGTTTTACGCCTTGATCGATAAGCGATCGGACGACCATCTCGGCTCCAGACAACATCTCCACGGCTTGCCTCCACTTTATACCTGTCATCACGGTTTGATGGACACCTTAACCGCTCGCTATCACGCCTGGCAATTGGGGGGAATGACGTAAAGGGGAAGAAGATTAGAATAATCAGGAAGCAATAAGAGAAGAAGTGGATAAATACTCCGTCTGAATCACACCAGGTAATAAATAATCGCTTATAAATGCAGACTTACAGCAATTCATCTATTTTTCATAGTGACGGAAAGAATCGCCAGGCGCTAATTCAGCATAAAATTTTTGATATACGACAAAAAGCAGAATAAACCAGAAAGTATTTCTGATTTATTCTGCCCGGTTTTATCGCTTACAAACAGAGACTAATAACTCTTCCATCCATTGGTGCCCTTTATCACGCCCAGCCGCTTCATGCCAGGAAAGGTAGCATGTCCGGCTATTCAGTTTTAAAGGCAACGGCAATATTTGCAGATCCAGCGACTCCGCAAACTCTTCCGCCAACCAACGCGGGGCAATTGCGACCAAATGTGTCTGCGAAACCACATTCAGAACGCTGATAAGCGCCATGCCCTGATAAGCCACGCTCGACTGTTTATCCGACGTGTCATACCATGGCTGACTAAATGAAGCATAACGTTCGAGAGAAACAACCGCATGTTGTTCACTATAAACATCGCTTTCCAGCAGGGGGCCGCTAATACGCGGATGTTTCCGGCTGGCGACTAAAACCATTTCATCTTTAAATAGCGGTACGCTGGTAAATTCAGGGCGACGGAATTCTTCATAACTAATAACGAACTCGGTTTCCTGATAGCGTAGCTGATGCTCGGTATTCTGATTCAACGATGCTTTAAAAACGACATGAATATTCGGCGCAATTTGTTCTACGTGATTATAAATCTGTGACGTCAGGATATTATCCAGCGGACTGCACACGCAAAGGTTGAATACACGTTCGCTACTGGTCGGCTCAAACCCCGATCCCGGCAATTCATTTTGTACCAATTGCAATGCCTGACGGACTGAACCAAATAATTGAAATGCACGGGCAGTCGGCTGAATTCCTCGTCCATACCGAACAAAAAGTTCGTCATTAAACATAACCTTCAGACGCGCCACGGCGTTACTGACCGCAGGCTGCGACATTCCGAGCGTGTGGGCGGCGCGCGTAATATTCTGCTCTTGCATCACCGCATCGAACACGGTTAATAGGTTCAAATCAACCATGCGAAGCTGCGGTTTGCTCATCTCTAAAAAATGCGGCTTTTCGGTTTTGACCTCTGGCATATCTAACTCCACTGTCACGCTTAACTCCCTTTTTCTGGCTGAAAGCAGAAATAATTCCTGAAAATATGATTTACCATGCATATAAAATAAGAAAAAGGGAAAGCGTTAAAATTCGGAAAACATAAAGACGCTGACAGAGACAAATAGAATGCCAGCGCAAGCGTAATGTACCCTGAGCCACATCATCGCAATTCATAATGTTTAAATTACGGAAGCAATATAACCATAACCATGGCGAATACACAATCATACGCCAAGTGAATGATAATTTAAGTTTCAATTAAATGTTTATATTATTAATGCCGGAAAAGTTAACATTAATTTATCAATAACATTATCTTTACCCATTAAGTAAACAAGGTTATTTACTAAAAAACAAAATAAATCAAAAAGATAAACCTAACCTTTAGCATACCTTTAGCTGACCGCTCCTCTAACCAATTTGCAAACAAAAATGCCTAAATATTTCAAACAATGAAAAGTATGAATGTCTACCCATTCTTTTATCCTTTATTGGACGCCATACCTAGCACAATTAGCTAAAGTAAGTATCGGATACGACCAACAAAATGCAATGGCGCTAGAAATCAGAGTTGACATCAAATGGCATATCCAGTACCACTAAAAGCATATCGCATTCGCTGGAGTTGAATTAATGTCACATATTGTTCGTTTCACTGGGCTACTACTACTAAACGCATTTACTGTGCGCGGTAGACTGGTGGGCGGCATTCAGCATTAAGTCAGCTCGAAGTCAAACAAAAACCCGCGCCGTTGCGCGGGTTTTTTTATGCCTGACGCAAGGCGCTCCAGGAGACAAGGACCACATCATGAGCCAGCAAGTCATTATTTTTGATACGACCTTACGCGACGGCGAACAAGCGTTACAGGCCAGCCTGAGCGCGAAAGAGAAGCTGCAGATTGCCCTGGCCCTTGAGCGCATGGGTGTTGATGTCATGGAAGTGGGCTTCCCGGTCTCTTCTCCGGGTGATTTTGAGTCCGTACAAACCATCGCGCGCACCATCAAAAATAGCCGCGTTTGCGCCCTGGCCCGTTGTGTAGAAAAAGACATCGACGTCGCGGCACAGGCGCTGAAGGTCGCCAACGCGTTTCGTATCCATACTTTTATCGCCACCTCGCCAATGCATATCGCCACCAAGCTGCGCAGTACGCTGGATGAGGTCATCGAACGCGCGGTATACATGGTTAAGCATGCGCGTAATTATACTGATGACGTGGAGTTCTCCTGCGAGGACGCTGGCCGGACGCCTGTTGACGATTTAGCGCGCGTGGTGGAAGCCGCCATAAACGCCGGCGCGAGAACCATCAACATTCCCGATACCGTGGGCTATACCATGCCGTTTGAGTTTGCGGGAATCATTTCCGGCCTGTATGAACGTGTCCCCAATATCGACAAAGCCATCATCTCTGTTCATACCCACGACGATTTAGGGATAGCGGTAGGCAACTCACTGGCGGCGATACATGCGGGCGCGCGTCAGGTCGAAGGCGCGATGAACGGTATCGGCGAACGCGCCGGTAACTGCGCGCTGGAAGAAGTCATCATGGCGATTAAAGTGCGCAAAGACATTATGAACGTGCATACCAACATCAATCACCACGAAATCTGGCGTACCAGCCAGACCGTCAGCCAGATCTGTAATATGCCAATTCCGGCCAACAAAGCCATTGTTGGCAGCGGCGCTTTCGCCCACTCTTCCGGCATCCACCAGGACGGCGTCCTCAAGAACCGCGAAAACTATGAAATCATGACGCCGGAGTCTATCGGTCTGAACCAGGTACAGCTGAATCTGACCTCCCGCTCTGGCCGCGCCGCGGTCAAACACCGCATGGAGGAGATGGGTTACAAAGACACAGACTACAACATGGATCACCTGTACGACGCGTTCCTGAAGCTGGCGGACAAAAAAGGCCAGGTGTTTGACTACGACCTGGAAGCGCTGGCGTTCATTAATAAACAGCAAGAAGAGCCAGAGCATTTCCGTCTGGACTACTTCAGCGTGCAGTCCGGCTCCAGCGATATCGCCACCGCTTCCGTGAAACTGGCCTGTGGTGAAGAGATCAAGGCCGAAGCGGCGAATGGCAATGGCCCGGTCGATGCTATCTATCAGGCGATTAACCGCATCACGGGCTACGACGTTGAGCTGGTTAAATACGACCTGAACGCCAAAGGCCAGGGCAAAGACGCGCTGGGTCAGGTCGATATCGTGGTGAACCATCATGGTCGACGCTTCCACGGCGTCGGGCTGGCGACGGATATCGTCGAATCCTCCGCCAAAGCGATGGTGCACGTGCTGAACAATATCTGGCGCGCTGCCGAAGTTGAAAAAGAATTGCAACGCAAAGCTCACAATAAAGAGAACAACAAGGAAACCGTGTAATGTCGAAGAACTATCATATTGCCGTATTGCCGGGCGACGGCATCGGCCCGGAAGTCATGGCGCAAGCCCTGAAAGTCATGGACGCGGTGCGCAGCCGTTTTGGTATGCGTATTACCACCAGCCGCTATGACGTCGGCGGTATTGCTATCGACAATCATGGTCATCCACTGCCGAAAGCCACCGTTGAAGGGTGTGAGCAGGCGGATGCCGTTCTGTTTGGCTCCGTCGGCGGCCCGAAATGGGAAAATTTGCCTCCCGAAAGCCAGCCGGAGCGCGGCGCCCTGCTGCCGCTGCGCAAACATTTCAAATTATTCAGTAACCTGCGCCCGGCGAAACTGTATCAGGGACTGGAAGCGTTTTGCCCGTTGCGCGCCGATATCGCCGCTAACGGTTTCGATATCCTGTGCGTGCGCGAGCTGACTGGCGGGATCTATTTCGGTCAGCCAAAAGGCCGCGAAGGCAGCGGTCAGTACGAAAAAGCCTTTGATACCGAAGTTTATCACCGCTTTGAGATCGAACGTATTGCCCGTATCGCCTTTGAATCGGCGCGTAAACGCCGCCGTAAAGTCACCTCTATTGATAAAGCCAACGTACTGCAAAGCTCTATTCTGTGGCGTGAGATCGTCAATGACGTCGCGAAAGCGTATCCCGACGTGGAACTGGCGCACATGTACATCGATAACGCCACCATGCAGTTGATTAAAGACCCGTCGCAGTTTGACGTACTGCTGTGCTCTAACCTGTTCGGCGACATTCTGTCCGACGAATGCGCCATGATCACCGGCTCAATGGGGATGCTGCCGTCCGCCAGCCTGAACGAGCAAGGGTTTGGTCTGTATGAACCGGCTGGCGGCTCCGCGCCGGATATCGCCGGGAAAAATATCGCCAATCCGATTGCGCAGATCCTGTCGCTGGCGTTGCTGCTGCGCTACAGCCTGGACGCCGATGAGGCGGCAACAGCCATTGAACAGGCGATCAATCGCGCATTAGAAGAAGGCATTCGCACCGGCGATTTAGCCCGGGGCGCTGCCGCGGTCAGTACCGATGAGATGGGCGATATTATCGCCCGCTATGTCGCAGAAGGGGTGTAATCATGGCGAAGACATTATACGAAAAATTATTTGATGCCCACGTGGTCTTTGAGGCGCCAAACGAAACGCCGTTGCTGTACATCGATCGCCACCTGGTACACGAAGTCACCTCACCGCAGGCGTTTGACGGTCTGCGCGCGCACCATCGTCCTGTACGTCAGCCAGAGAAAACCTTCGCCACGATGGATCACAACGTCTCGACGCAGACTAAAGACATTAACGCCTCCGGCGAAATGGCGCGTATCCAGATGCAGGAGCTGATTAAGAACTGTAACGAGTTCGGCGTTGAACTGTATGACCTGAATCACCCGTATCAGGGTATCGTCCATGTGATGGGGCCGGAACAGGGCGTCACCCTGCCGGGCATGACCATCGTCTGCGGCGACTCCCACACCGCCACCCACGGCGCGTTTGGCGCGCTGGCCTTCGGCATCGGCACCTCTGAGGTGGAACATGTACTGGCGACGCAAACCCTGAAACAGGGGCGCGCTAAAACCATGAAGATTGAAGTCACGGGCAACGCCGCGCCGGGCATTACCGCCAAAGACATCGTGCTGGCGATCATCGGCAAAACCGGCAGCGCCGGCGGTACCGGACACGTGGTTGAATTTTGCGGCGACGCGATCCGCGCGCTGAGTATGGAAGGCCGCATGACGCTGTGCAATATGGCGATTGAGATGGGTGCCAAAGCCGGTCTGGTCGCCCCGGATGAAACCACCTTCAACTACGTAAAAGGGCGTTTGCACGCGCCGAAGGGCCGCGATTTTGACGACGCCGTTGAGTACTGGAAAACGCTGAAAACCGATGACGGTGCGACCTTTGATACCGTCGTCACCCTGCGGGCGGAAGAGATCGCGCCGCAGGTGACCTGGGGCACTAATCCGGGCCAGGTGATTTCCGTCACCGACATCATCCCCGATCCCGCCTCCTTTAGCGATCCGGTTGAACGCGCCAGCGCTGAAAAAGCGCTGGTTTATATGGGCTTACAGCCGGGCGTACCGTTAACGGACGTTGCTATCGATAAAGTCTTTATCGGCTCTTGTACCAATTCACGCATTGAAGATTTGCGCGCGGCGGCGGCAGTCGCCAAAGGCCGTAAAGTCGCGCCGGGCGTACAGGCGCTGGTGGTTCCCGGCTCCGGCCCGGTCAAAGCGCAGGCGGAAGCAGAAGGGCTGGATAAAATATTTATCGAAGCCGGTTTTGAGTGGCGTCTGCCGGGCTGCTCGATGTGCCTGGCGATGAATAACGATCGTCTGAATCCGGGCGAACGTTGCGCCTCGACCAGCAACCGCAATTTTGAAGGTCGTCAGGGCCGTGGCGGGCGCACCCATCTGGTCAGCCCGGCGATGGCCGCCGCGGCTGCCGTCACGGGCCGTTTTGCCGATATTCGCAGCATCAAATAAGGAGAACAATCATGGCAGAAAAATTTATCCAACATACAGGCCTGGTTGTCCCACTGGATGCCGCCAACGTCGATACTGACGCCATTATCCCCAAGCAGTTTTTGCAGAAGGTAACGCGTACCGGTTTTGGCGCGCACCTCTTTAACGACTGGCGTTTTCTGGACGAACAGGGTCAGCAGCCTAATCCGGCATTCGTCCTGAACTTCCCGGAATATCAAGGCGCGTCTATTCTGCTGGCGCGGGAAAACTTCGGCTGCGGCTCGTCGCGCGAACATGCCCCGTGGGCGCTGACCGACTACGGTTTTAAAGTGGTGATCGCGCCGAGCTTCGCCGACATTTTCTACGGCAATAGCTTTAACAACCAACTGCTGCCGGTGAAGTTAAACGAAGAAGAGGTGAACGAGCTGTTTGCGCTGGTGCAGGCTAATCCGGGGATTCATTTTGAGGTGGATCTGGCAGCGCAGGTCGTGAAAGCCGGCGACAAACGTTATCCCTTTGAGATCGACGCCTTCCGCCGCCACTGTATGATGAACGGTCTGGACAGCATTGGGCTGACGCTGCAACACGAAGATGCGATTGCCGCCTACGAAAATAAACAACCAGCGTTTATGCGGTAATCCTTGACGCCTTACCTGGCCTACAGGTTATGCAATATCACCAGGTTGCCACTATATCCTGTAGGCCTGATAAGCGTAGTGCCATCAGGCTTCGGGGTGGTCATCGGTCGCTAACGCCAGGGGATATTCCGGCATTTTTTATACGTCTTTTACTCGCCCGGTCATGACCAGCGTGACCACAGAAATCGCCGCAATCACCCAGTAAACGGCAAAATGGCCGAAGCTTTGCGCCACCGCGCCCTGAATCACGCCCGCCAGAATAACGCCCGTTGAAATGCTATTGGTGAAAAGCGTCGTGGCAGCCCCTGCCCTGCCTGGCATCAAATCCTGAAACCACAGCATTCCAATCCCGGCGACAATGCCAATAAATACCGCATTAAAAAGTTGCAACAACAGCAGCGCCGTCCGGCTGTGAAAAAAGAGCAAACCGACATAAAACAGCACGCCCGCCGCCACGGCGGCAATCATCATCCGCCGCTTGCCAAAGCGCTTCACATAAAAACCGGCCAGAATCATTGCCGGAATCTCCAGCCCTGCCGCCGTGCCCATCAATACGCCGGCCAGTTTATCCGACAGACCCAGCTCAACGCTTATCCATAGCGGCATATCAATGATGTACATGGTATTGCAGGTCCACATCAATGTGGAGGCGATAAACAACATACGCACATTTCTATCCTGCCAGCCGTTTATCTGAGCGAGCGGCGCATCGACCGGTTGTTCGACGCGTGCCACCGAAGGCAGCATCAGGGCAATCAGAACCAGGCTGACGGCAAAAATAACGGCGGCAATAGAGAACATGACGGTGAATCCGTAATTCAGCGCCAGCATAAAGGCCAGCGGCGGGCCGATCACCCACGCCAGCGAAAGCTGGGCGCGCATCACCGAACTAAACATCACCACTTCGCGCGCCGAACTATCGGCATACTCCCGCGCCAGCGCAAACAGTTGCGGCATGGCGGTATTGGCCAGCGACGCCAGCAGTACGCCGCAGGTAATTAAGGTTAAATAATGACGATTAAAAGCAAACAATAACGCGTTGCCGATCGCCATCAGACAGCAAAACATAATCAGCTTACGGCGATCGCCGCGGCTATCTGAGCGTTTCGCTAGCGCCAGACTGACCCCAATCCCGGCAATGGCGTTGACGGTATAAAATAGCCCCACCCAAAACGGCTGCGCGCCCACTTCGCGACTAAGAAACAGGCTTAACGTCGGCGCCTGAAGCGCGCCAGCGACGCCCATCATAAAAGCGACCAGCATAAACGCCGCATAAATCCCGTTGAGACGCCGTCCCATCGTCGTAATCCAGAGCATAGTAAGTCCTTTAAGCGCAGCCGAAATAAAAAAAGCCAGCAGGTATTATCTGCTGGCGGGTGATTTTAGGCTATAGCCTACACCAATACTCAGTCACACATGATGTCTGCAATTGGCTTCAATCGGTCGCCTCCCACTGCATCAGTTCTGCGAGCATTTTTAAGCGTTGCGGCGCGCTCAGGCAAACCAGCCAGGACGTTTTTTCCGTCGCGGCAAAATATCTCAACCAGAACTGGTACATAGCGACCTCTTCCTCTTGCTTCATCGAAAGGTATTATTGGCCTAATATAGGGATAATAAAATTGCTGAGTTTTTCATCGGAGTTCCCCTTTTATGCCCTCAGGTCGCCTGCAACAACAATTTATCCGTCTCTGGCAATGTTGTGACGGTAAAACGCAAGACACCACGCTTAATGAGCTGGCGGATCTGCTGAACTGTTCCCGTCGCCATATGCGTACGCTGCTAAATACGATGCAGGCGCGCGGCTGGCTAACATGGGAAGCGGAGGTTGGACGCGGAAAGCGTTCGCGTCTGACGTTCCTGTATACCGGACTGGCGCTACAACAGCAGCGAGCGGAAGACCTACTGGAACAAGATCGAATCGATCAACTGGTACAACTGGTTGGCGATAAAAGCGCCGTCAGGCAAATGCTGATTTCCCATCTGGGACGCAGCTTCCGCCAGGGGCGGCATATTCTGCGGGTTCTTTACTATCGCCCGATGCACAATCTCCTGCCGGGAACCGCATTACGTCGCTCGGAAACCCATATTGCCCGGCAGATTTTCAGTTCGCTCACGCGGGTAAATGAGGAAAACGGGGAACTGGAAGCGGACATTGCGCACCACTGGCAGCAAATTTCCCCTTTACTGTGGCGCTTCTACCTGCGCCCCGGCATTCATTTTCATCATGGTCGCGAACTGGAGATGGAAGATGTCATCGCCTCGCTGACGCGTATCAATACGCTTCCGCTTTACTCGCACATTACAAAGATAGACTCCCCTACCGCGTGGACGCTGGATATTCATCTTTCCCAGCCGGATCGATGGTTGCCGTGGCTGCTGGGCCAGGTCCCGGCGATGGTTTTGCCACGGGAGTGGGAAACGCTGACTAATTTCGCCAGCCACCCTATCGGCACCGGGCCTTATGCCGTGCGGCGTAATACGCCAAACCAGCTCAAGATACTCGCCTTTGATGACTACTTCGGCTATCGGGCGTTGATAGACGAAGTGAACGTCTGGGTACTGCCGGATATCAGTGAAGAACCGGCCTGCGGCTTGATGCTGGAAGGGCCGATACAAGGTGGTGAAAAAGCGATAGAAAGCCGTCTGGAAGAGGGGTGCTATTATCTGCTATTCGACGCCAGAACGCCGCGCGGCGCGCATCCACAGGTCAGAGAATGGGTGAGCCATGTCCTCTCCCCCACCAATTTACTCTATCATGCCGATGAGCCACTACAGCAGCTCTGGTTCCCTGCCTATGGGCTTTTACCGCGCTGGCATCACGCCCATCCAGGCCCAGGCGAAAAACCCGCCGGGCTGGAAACCCTCACGCTGACCTTCTATCGCGAACACATTGAGCACCGGGTTATCGCCCGTATCATGAGCGCGCTTCTGGCTGAGCATCAGGTGCATCTGCATATTCAGGAGATCGACTACGATCAATGGCACGCCGGCGAGATCGAAAGCGATATCTGGCTCAATAGCGCTAACTTTACTCTGCCGCTGGATTTCTCGTTGTTCGCGCACCTGTGCGAAGTACCGCTCTTGCAGAACTGTATTCCGCGCGACTGGCAGGGCGACGCCGCGCAGTGGCGCGCTGGCGAAATGAACCTGGCAAACTGGTGCCAGCAACTGCTGGCCTGCAAAGCGATTGTGCCGCTGATCCACCACTGGCTGATTATCCAGGGACAGCGCAGTATGCGCGGGCTGCGTATGAATACCCTCGGCTGGTTTGATTTTAAATCGGCGTGGTTTGCGCCGCCAGATCCTTAACGCCAGCTCTTGATTGCTGCCCGGCAACAAAATCACTACACTAACGCCGAACTCAACGGGGTGCCGCGCCCGTGCGTGCGCTGAGAAAATACCCGTCGAACCTGATCCGGATAATGCCGGCGAAGGGATTTGAGGCTACCTCTCAAGTCCTTTGCCACTCTTTAACTGAGGTGCAAAGTGTTAAAAAAATATCTTCCGCTTTTACTCCTGTGCGCGGCGCCTGCCTTCGCCAAACCCATTCTCACCGTCTATACCTACGACTCGTTCGCCGCCGACTGGGGGCCAGGCCCGGCGGTGAAAAAAGCGTTTGAAGCCGACTGTAACTGCGAGCTAAAACTGGTGGCGCTGGAGGATGGCGTTTCGCTGCTCAACCGCCTGCGGATGGAGGGGAAGAACAGCAAAGCCGATGTGGTGTTGGGGCTGGACAACAATCTGCTGGAAGCGGCTACGCAAACTAAACTCTTTGCTAAAAGCGGCGTGGCGAATGAGGCGGTCAAGGTGCCCGGCGGCTGGAAAAACGACACATTTGTTCCGTTCGATTACGGCTATTTCGCCTTTGTCTACGATAAAAGCAAGCTGAAAAATCCGCCGAAAAGCCTGAAAGAACTGGTCGAGAGCGATCAAAAATGGCGGGTGATTTATCAGGACCCGCGTACCAGTACGCCAGGGCTGGGGCTATTACTGTGGATGCACAAAGTCTATGGCGATAACGCGCCGCAGGCCTGGCAAAAACTGGCGGCCAAAACGGTCACGGTGACGAAAGGCTGGAGCGAAGCCTACGGTTTATTTCTGAAAGGTGAAAGCGATTTGGTGCTCAGTTACACCACCTCGCCGGCATATCACATTATTGAAGAGAAGAAGGACAATTACGCCGCCGCGAACTTCAGCGAAGGTCATTACTTACAGGTAGAAGTAGCGGCGCGTACCGTCTCCAGTAAGCAGCCGGAACTGGCGGAGAAATTCCTCAAATTTATGGTTTCTCCAGCGTTTCAGAACGCCATACCAACCGGCAACTGGATGTACCCGGTAGCGGACGTCGCCTTACCGGCAGGGTTTGAATCATTGGTAAAACCCGCCACAACGCTGGAATTCACGCCGCAGCAGGTTGCAGCACAACGCCAGGCATGGATTAGCGAATGGCAACGCGCCGTCAGCCGTTAATTCCCGGCTGGCTAATTCCGGGGCTGTGCGCCGCCGCGCTGATGATAACCGTCGCTCTGGCGGCCTTTCTGGCGCTTTGGCTGAGCACGCCGTCGGGCGCATGGTCGACAATCTGGCGGGATAGCTACCTGTGGCATGTGGTGCGCTTCTCATTCTGGCAGGCGTTTCTGTCCGCGGTGCTGTCTGTGGTCCCGGCGGTTTTTCTCGCCCGCGCGCTTTATCGACGCCGTTTTCCTGGACGTCTGGCACTGCTGCGTCTGTGCGCCATGACGCTGATTCTGCCGGTACTGGTTGCCGTGTTCGGCATTCTTAGCGTGTATGGCCGCCAGGGCTGGCTGGCCTCGCTGTGGCAGATGCTGGGGCTTCAGTGGACATTCTCCCCCTACGGCTTGCAGGGCATTTTACTGGCGCACGTCTTTTTTAATCTGCCAATGGCGAGCCGCTTGTTGCTGCAATCTTTGGAAAGCATTCCCGGCGAGCAGCGCCAGCTCGCCGCCCAGCTCGGTATGCGCGGCTGGCATTTTTTCCGTTTTGTCGAATGGCCGTGGCTGCGCCGCCAAATTCCGCCCGTCGCGGCGCTGATTTTTATGCTCTGCTTCGCCAGTTTTGCGACGGTCCTGTCACTCGGCGGCGGCCCGCAGGCCACCACTATCGAACTGGCTATCTATCAGGCGCTCAGTTATGACTACGATCCCGCCCGCGCGGCGATGCTGGCATTAATCCAGATGGTCTGCTGCCTGGCGCTGGTGCTGCTAAGCCAGCGGTTAAGCAAAGCGATTGCGCCGGGGATGACGCTGACGCAGGGCTGGCGCGATCCTGACGATCGTCTCCACAGCCGTCTGACGGACGCCTTATTAATCGTGTTGGCGCTGCTGCTGCTGCTTCCGCCGCTGGTCGCCGTGGTGGTCGATGGCGTCAACCGCAGCCTGCCGGAGGTGCTGGCGCAACCTATTCTGTGGCAGGCTGTCTGGACATCACTACGCATTGCGCTGGCGGCGGGCATTCTGTGTGTGGTACTGACCATGATGCTGCTGTGGAGTAGCCGCGAATTACGCCAACGCCAGCAGGTATTCGCCGGACAAACGCTGGAACTCAGCGGGATGTTGATCCTCGCGATGCCGGGGATCGTGCTGGCGACGGGCTTCTTTTTATTGCTCAATAATAGCCTCGGCTTACCGGAATCCGCCGACGGCATCGTGATTTTCACCAATGCGCTCATGGCGATCCCCTACGCGCTAAAAGTCCTGGAAAACCCAATGCGCGATGTTACCGCCCGTTACGGAATGCTGTGCCAGTCATTAGGAATTGAAGGCTGGTCGCGGTTAAAGATCGTGGAGCTGCGAGCACTGAAACGTCCACTGGCGCAAGCGCTGGCGTTTGCCTGCGTACTTTCTATCGGTGATTTTGGCGTCGTCGCGCTTTTCGGCAACGACAATTTCCGCACGCTGCCGTTTTATCTGTATCAACAGATCGGCTCCTACCGTGGCCAGGACGGCGCGGTGACCGCGCTGATACTGTTGCTGCTCTGCTTTACGCTATTTACCCTCATAGAGAAACTACCGGGCCGACATGCTAAAACTGATTGATATCACCTGGCTTTACCATCATTTGCCGATGCGTTTTACGCTGGCGGTAGAACGCGGCGAGCAGGTGGCGATTCTTGGCCCCAGCGGCGCGGGGAAAAGCACTCTGCTGAATTTAATTGCCGGTTTTCTCACCCCTGCCCGCGGTACGCTACTGATTGCAGGCGAGGATCATACGCTTACGCCGCCCTCACGCCGTCCGGTCTCAATGCTGTTTCAGGAGAATAATTTATTCAGCCATCTGAATGTGCAGCAAAATATCGGTCTGGGGCTAAATCCCGGGTTAACGCTCAACGCCAGCCAGCGGGAAAAACGGGACGCCATCGCACGTCAGATGGGCATTGAGAGTCTGATGACGCGTTTGCCGGGCGAACTGTCCGGCGGCCAGCGTCAGCGGGTAGCGCTGGCGCGCTGCCTGGTACGTGAACAGCCGATGCTACTGCTGGATGAACCGTTCTCGGCGCTCGATCCCGCGCTGCGCCAGGAGATGCTGACGTTGGTCAGCGATATCTGCCGCGAGCGACAGCTCACGCTGTTGATGGTCTCGCACAGCGTGGAAGATGCGGCGCGGATCGCGTCACGCGCCATTGTCGTGGCCGACGGGCGTATCGCGTGGCAGGGAAAGACGACAGAATTACTCAGCGGACGAGCCAGCGCCTCAGCGTTGCTGGGGATTAACGGCTGATCGTGCGACTCGCTAAGCGCAGCGCCATCAGGCCCCACAATGCCGGATGGCGGCATTAACACCTTATCCGGCCTACAAGCTCCCGGCGAGTGGAACAGCGTTATCAGAAGCCGACGACCTTGTGAAGAATATCAATATACACCGGCATCAGCGGATGGCGAACCAGCACCACCAGCGCAATAACCCCCACGCCAGATGCCATCGGCGCCAGCCATAACAGACGGGTGCGCGGTAAAAACGCCGCGAGTCGATCGGTCGCCGCTTTGCCGCTGCGCCACCATCGCCAGCACAACCAACCGCCAATCCATAATAACAATGCGGTCGCCAGCAATAGCCATTTGAAGCTGCCGCTTTGTTGATCGGCGGGGATATCAATGGCGGCGCCAGCCAGAATGCCCGGCAGGAAATAAAACGGCGGCCACAGCAAACAGCCAATCAAGTTCGGCACAATAAATTTCGCCACGGGAAGATCCAGCATCCCTGCCACCATCGGTACCAGCGGCCGCGTTGGCCCGACAAAACGTCCGACCAGGATCGTGAACATACTGTGCTGATGCAGCGCGTGTTCGGTTTTATCCAGCAGCGACTTGTTCTTTTTCATAAAAGACCAGCGGTGTAGCGGCTTTTTAAAGCGCCACCCCAGCCAGAACGAAATCCAGTCGCCCATCAGACAGCCGATAATGCCCACCAGCCAGGCATGCCAAAAATTGAGCTCGCCGCTGCCGATAAGCGCCCCCAGCCCCGCCATCAGCACCGTGCCGGGTAAAATCAACCCCACCAGCGCCAGCGATTCCAGGAAGGCAACCAGCAACACGGCGATAAGCGAATACAGCGTGGATTGGGTGATAAAGTGTTCCAGCAGTGCTTGCATAGTGTGTCCGTCAGCGTGATGAAGCAGGGATTCTGCTTACCCCGCCCCTCTTCGTCAAGCCGTCAATTATCTGAATAGTTACGACTTATGACACCTTTGTGGACACATCATTCACTTTTTATTCACATCCGGCCCTGAACTCGCTAGGACTTGCCCCGGTGCATTTTTTAAATACCCGCGAAAAATAGAGCTGGTCGTCAAATCCAACATTGCGCCCGACGGTCGCTATCGGCATTCGCGTGGTACTAAGCAGGAGTTTTGCCTGACTGATACGCTGATCTTCGCGCCAGCTCAATACGCTAATGCCTAACTGCTGACGGAACAGATGCGACAACCGGGAGGGCGACAGGCAGACATGTTGGGCGACGCTGGCGATATCGAAATGGCTGTCCGCCAGATGGTCGCTGATATACTGGCAGGCATCGCGCACACGGCTATCCATCGGCGGATGCAACGACTCATTAATTACCGCCATACGTCTGAGCAGCAACTGTTCCAGCAAATTGATCGCCAGTAGCTCAGAATAGCGACCTTCCTCTTGCCCGGCGCTGATGATCTGCCCGAACAGTTCGCTGAAATGCGGCTGGCGCGCCTCGTCCGGGCGGAAAAACCCTGTCTGGGCAAAGATTGTCGGCCAGGCAAGCCACTCCTGCCAGTAGGCGCGAGGCCGGAAGTAAACCCACTGGTGATACCACTCGCTGGCGTCCGGATGACGTCCATAGTGATGAATCTCGCCTGGCGGAAACAATAGTATATCGCCAGGCCGACAGACAAACTTCTCGCCATTATTATTAATGACGCCCTCTCCGCGGATGGTCAGGTTAAGAATATATCCCTTCATGCCCAGCGGACGATCGATAAAAAAATCCAGATATCCATTCGCTTCAATCGGCGTCAGCCCGGCGACCAGATGGGCATTAAATGAATATCCCGGCAATAGCGGATCATTTTGCGTTTCAGCCATTATTTCTCTACCCCCCGATGTTCAAAGAAGAAACAAATTGTCCATATTGACCAGGACGACAGAGCTTACGTCTCCGCAAGACCTTGTGCTTGATGAAAGCACGCATCAACCCCGCTTGTGAAGAGCGCTTTGTAACAAAAGCGTACAGTGCAGGCGATAAAATTAAGTAACAGAAGTGTCTATAACTATGGCTGGAATGTCCACATTGAATATTTGCACAGCGTCACACTTTGCAAAGCATTAGCATTTTTGTCCATAAGATTAGCGGTTCCTGCCTGACGGTTTTTGCCGCGACTCTCTACTGTTTCTCCATACCTGTTTTTCTGGATGGAGTAAGACGATGGCAATTGCAATTGGCCTCGATTTTGGCAGTGATTCAGTGCGCGCTCTGGCAGTGGACTGCGCCACCGGCGACGAGATCGCCACCAGCGTAGAGTGGTATCCGCGCTGGCAAGAAGGCCGTTATTGCGACGGCCCGAACAACCAGTTCCGTCATCATCCGCGCGACTACATAGAATCAATGGAGGCCGCGCTGAAAGCCGTTGTGGCACAATTAAGCGCCGCGCAACGCGCCAATGTCGTTGGCATTGGCGTTGACAGTACCGGCTCTACGCCAGCGCCAATTGACGCCGACGGTAACGTCCTGGCGCTGCGTCCGGAGTTCGCCGAGAACCCAAATGCGATGTTTGTGCTGTGGAAAGATCACACCGCGGTGGAAGAGGCCGACGAAATCACCCGTCTGTGCCATAGGCCAGGTAAGGTCAACTACTCCCGCTATATTGGCGGTATTTACTCCAGCGAATGGTTCTGGGCGAAGATTCTGCACGTCACCCGTCAGGATAGCGCCGTCGCGCAGGCCGCCGTGTCGTGGGTTGAACTGTGTGACTGGGTGCCAGCGTTACTTTCCGGCACCACTCGTCCGCAGGATATCCGCCGTGGTCGCTGTAGCGCCGGGCACAAATCACTGTGGCATGGAAGCTGGGGCGGTCTGCCGCCCGTGAGCTTCTTTGATGAGCTCGATCCATGTATTAACCGTCATCTGCACTACCCGTTATTTAGCGAAACCTTCACCGCCGATCTGCCTGTGGGCAATCTGTGCGCTGAATGGGCACAGCGCCTCAGCCTGCCGGAAAGCGTGGTGATTTCCGGCGGCGCGTTCGACTGTCATATGGGCGCGGTCGGCGCAGGCGCGCAACCCAATGCGCTGGTGAAAGTGATAGGCACCTCAACCTGCGACATTCTGATTGCGGATAAACAGAGCGTCGGGGATCGCGCCGTGAAAGGGATTTGCGGTCAGGTTGACGGCAGCGTGGTGCCAAACTTTATCGGTCTGGAAGCGGGCCAGTCCGCTTTCGGCGATATCTACGCCTGGTTTGGTCGCGTACTCAGTTGGCCGCTGGCACAGCTTGCCGCGCAGCATCCGGAACTAAAAGATCAGATTAACGCCAGCCAAAAGCAACTACTGCCTGCCCTGACCGACGCGTGGGCGAAAAATCCGTCGCTGGACCACCTGCCTGTGGTGCTCGACTGGTTCAATGGCCGCCGCACGCCGAACGCCAACCAGCGTCTGAAAGGCGTGATTACCGATCTCAATCTCGCCACCGACGCTCCGGCGCTGTTTGGCGGTCTGATCGCCGCGACCGCCTTCGGCGCGCGCGCCATTCAGGAGTGTTTTACCGATCAGGGTATCGCGGTCAATAACGTGATGGCGCTTGGCGGCATCGCCCGTAAAAATCAGGTCATTATGCAGGCCTGCTGCGACGTACTGAATCGTCCGTTGCAGATCGTCGCTTCCGACCAGTGCTGCGCATTAGGCGCCGCTATCTTTGCCGCCGTCGCCGCGAAAGTACATGCCGATATTCCCACCGCCCAGCAAAGCATGGCGAGCGCGGTAGAACGCACTCTGCACCCCCGCCCTGAACAGGCGCAACGCTTCGAGCAGCTTTACCGCCGTTACCAACAGTGGGCGCTAAGCGCAGAACAACATTATCTTCCGACAGCCGCGCCGGCGCCAACCACCCCGGCGAATCAGGCAATCCTGACTCATTAAGGACACAACAATGACGATTTTTGATAATTATGAAGTATGGTTTGTGATTGGCAGCCAGCATTTGTATGGAGCAGAGACCTTGCGTCAGGTCACTCAACATGCCGGGCATGTGGTAAACGCGCTGAATACCGAAGCCAAACTGCCATGTAAACTGGTATTAAAACCGCTGGGCACCTCGCCGGATGAGATTACCGCCATTTGTCGTGACGCCAATTATGACGATCGCTGCGCGGGGCTGGTGGTCTGGCTGCACACCTTCTCCCCGGCCAAAATGTGGATCAACGGGCTGAGTATCCTTAACAAACCGCTGCTGCAATTCCATACCCAATTTAACGCCGCCCTGCCGTGGGACAGCATCGATATGGACTTTATGAATCTGAACCAGACCGCGCACGGCGGCCGCGAGTTCGGTTTTATCGGCGCGCGGATGCGCCAGCAGCACGCGGTCGTCACCGGTCACTGGCAGGACAAAGAGGCCCATACACGTATCGGCGCCTGGATGCGCCAGGCGGTCTCTAAACAAGATACCCGTCAGCTAAAAGTCTGCCGTTTCGGCGACAATATGCGTGAAGTCGCGGTGACTGACGGTGATAAAGTAGCCGCGCAAATAAAATTTGGCTTTTCGGTCAATACCTGGGCGGTCGGCGATCTGGTACAGGTGGTGAATTCCATCAGCGACGGCGATATCAACGCTCTGATTGACGAGTACGAAAGCAGCTATACCCTGACGCCCGCCACCCAGCTCCACGGCGATAAACGCCAGAACGTGCGGGAAGCGGCGCGTATTGAACTCGGTATGAAGCGTTTCCTGGAACAGGGCGGCTTCCACGCATTCACCACTACCTTTGAAGATTTACACGGTCTGAAACAGCTTCCGGGTCTGGCCGTACAGCGTCTGATGCAGCAGGGCTACGGCTTTGCGGGCGAAGGCGACTGGAAAACCGCCGCTCTGCTTCGCATTATGAAAGTGATGTCAACTGGTCTGCAGGGCGGCACCTCATTTATGGAGGATTACACCTACCACTTCGAGAAAGGCAACGATCTGGTGCTCGGCGCGCACATGCTGGAGGTGTGTCCGTCCATCGCGGTAGTAGAGAAACCGATCCTCGACGTCCAGCACCTCGGCATTGGCGGCAAGGAAGATCCGGCACGTCTGATTTTCAATACCCAAACCGGCCCGGCGATCGTCGCCAGCCTGATCGACCTCGGCGATCGTTATCGCCTGCTGGTCAACTGCATCGATACCGTGAAAACGCCGCACGATCTGCCGAAACTGCCGGTGGCTAACGCGCTGTGGAAGGCGCAGCCGGATCTGCCGACCGCCTCCGAAGCGTGGATTCTGGCTGGCGGCGCGCACCATACCGTCTTCAGCCACGCGCTGGATCTGAACGATATGCGCCAGTTCGCAGAAATACACGATATCGAAATCGCGGTGATTGATAACGAGACTCGCCTGCCTGGCTTTAAAGACGCGCTGCGCTGGAACGAAGTGTATTACGGCTTAAAACGTTAGTGACGTTGTTGCCGGATGGCGCTGCGCTTATCCGGCACACAGAAATTCGTAGACCGGATAAGGCGTTTATGCCGCCATCCGGCACACAGGAGTCAACATGCCAGAAGATCTCAAACGCCAGGTACTGGAAGCCAACCTGGCACTGCCAAAACACAACCTGGTCACCCTTACCTGGGGTAACGTCAGCGCCGTCGATCGCGAACGCGGCGTATTGGTGATTAAGCCGTCCGGCGTCGATTATAGCGTCATGACCGCTGACGATATGGTAGTGGTCAGCCTGGAGACCGGTGAAGTCGTTGAGGGTAATAAGAAACCTTCGTCCGATACGCCAACCCACCGTCTGTTGTACCAGTCATTTCCGACTATCGGCGGCATTGTGCACACCCATTCGCGCCACGCGACTATCTGGGCGCAGGCGGGTCAGTCGATTCCGGCGACGGGCACCACCCACGCCGACTATTTCTACGGTACGATTCCCTGCACCCGCAAAATGACTGACGCGGAAATTAATGGCGAGTATGAGTGGGAAACGGGCAATATCATTGTCGAAGCCTTTGAAAAACACGGCATTGACGCCGCTCAAATGCCCGGCGTGCTTGTCCATTCACACGGCCCGTTTGCCTGGGGTAAAAATGCCGAGGATGCAGTGCATAACGCCATCGTGCTGGAAGAAGTGGCCTATATGGGGATCTTCTGCCGCCAGCTTGCACCGCAGTTACCCGACATGCAGCAATCCCTTCTGGATAAACATTATTTACGCAAACACGGCGCAAAAGCCTATTACGGGCAGTAATGTCCCTAAAGACGCGTTCCATTTGGGGCGCGTTGATGAATCTGGTCGGTGATATATTCAGCAAATGCGCTTTGATAGACGTAATTATCAGAGCTCACATATTCAATAATATTATCATAATGTCCCTGCAACACTTTTCCTTCCAGCGCATGGAAGAAAATATAATCCTCGATTGTTGACCGCCAGCGTTGCCCATTTAGCAGATAGTTAATAATGGTATCCCGATGTCCGTTTTTTCTGTCGTGTCCTTGCCAGTGAAAAAAAGCATTGCCGTTTTCAATAATTTCGGTACGCCAAATCTGATCTGTCCATGTTTTATACTCAAAAAATCGACTCACGGTTTTTATGGAAGGGTTGGCGCGTTGAGTATTGACGAAAAGATAGTGGTCGTTCCCCACCAGACATGCCTGCATATTCACATTCATAAAAGATAATTCCCGAGTACCACAAATTTTGATGAAAACATCCGCACCTGGAAGTGAAAATAAAGTCATATTCTAAAATAAAAAGTAAATTATGCAGAGAGTTCCCGACGAATTCGCACTGTAATCCATTTTTTACTTAACCATAGCGGTCAATTGAAATATTATATTTCAACCTGGCAGCGCGGATACTTCAAATAAAACTCTTACATTTTTCATTAATTAACACAAACAAAAATATCGCTTTTTTATTAATCCGAGAAATAAGTAACAGATTCGAACAAGCACTATTCTGAAAAACACTAAATATCTGAAAACAGACTTGACACAAAACAGTCAACCTATAGATAAAAACTGTAAATAAGCATGATTCAAAATTAGCAGTTATAGAATAATGACATCTACTGTATACACCAGCATCATCGTATTGATAAACATACGCCAGCACAAATATCTGACGCCAGTAGTCCTTTTACCGTTAAAATATTCATTACACCCATCACGGGGAACGAATTCATTCATGAAATACCACGACATCATCAACGCAGCGATCGTTCTTCCACGAATACCGACTTTTACGTTATATGCCTGTACAAAATAACAGTGTTTCACCCTAAACCAGGTTATAATGAGCGTGAATTTTTTAGACAGGTAATCAGCGTGGCGCAGGCAGGTTTCATTTTAACCCGGCACTGGCGGGATACGCCGCAAGGGACTGAAGTCTCTTTCTGGCTGGCAACAGACAACGGCCCTTTGCAGGCGACTCTGGCGCCGCAGGAGTCCGTGGCGTTTATTCCGACCAGCCAGACCTCTCGCGCCGCCTCGCTGCTACAGGCGGAAAAAGACTATCGCCTGACGCCGCTCCAGTTGCGAGACTTTCATCGCCAGCCGGTATCCGGCCTGTATTGCCGCACTCATCGCCAGCTTATGCGGATGGAGAAACTGCTGCGCGAAAACGGCGTCACCGTTTATGAAGCGGATGTACGGCCGCCGGAACGTTACCTGATGGAACGCTTTATTACTTCGCCCGTTTGGGTGGACGGCGAGATGCGCAACGGCGTTGTCCGCAATGCGCGTCTTAAACCCCATCCCGACTATCGACCGCCGCTAAAATGGGTCTCGCTGGATATCGAAACCACGCGACACGGCGAACTGTATTGCATTGGTCTGGAAGGCTGCGGTCAGCGTATTGTTTATATGCTTGGTCCGGCGAATGGCGATGACCGCCAACTGGACTTCGAGCTTGTGTATGTCGCCAGCCGCCCGCAGTTGCTGGAAAAACTCAACGCCTGGTTTGCCGAACATGATCCTGACGTCATCATCGGCTGGAACGTTGTGCAGTTCGACCTGCGTATGCTGCAAAAACATGCCGAACGCTACCGCACCCCTTTACGGCTGGGACGAGACAATAGCGAACTGGAGTGGCGCGAACATGGCTTTAAAAACGGCGTTTTTTTCGCCCAGGCCAGAGGGCGAGTCATTATCGATGGTATTGATGCACTTAAATCCGCATTCTGGAATTTTTCGTCTTTTTCGCTGGAAGCCGTCTCGCAGGAACTGCTCGGAGAAGGTAAATCCATTGATCATCCCTGGGATCGTATGGATGAGATCGATCGTCGCTTTGCCCAGGATAAACCCGCCCTCGCCACCTACAACCTGAAAGACTGCGAGCTGGTCACGCGAATTTTCCATAAAACCGAAATCATGCCGTTTTTGCTGGAGCGCGCGACGATCAACGGCCTGCCGGTCGATCGCCACGGCGGTTCGGTCGCCGCATTCGGGCATCTTTATTTTCCGCGAATGCACCGCGCCGGCTATGTCGCGCCCAATCTCGGCGAAGTGCCGCCGCTGGCAAGCCCCGGCGGTTACGTGATGGATTCACAACCCGGATTATACGATTCGGTACTGGTGCTGGATTATAAAAGCCTGTACCCGTCAATTATCCGCACGTTTTTGATTGATCCGGTCGGGCTGGTCGAAGGCATGGCGCAGCCGAATCCGGAACACAGTACCGAAGGTTTCCTTGACGCCTGGTTTTCACGAGAAAAACACTGCCTGCCGGAAATTGTTAGCCAAATCTGGCACGGGCGCGATGAAGCCAAACGTCAGGGCAATAAACCGCTCTCGCAGGCGCTTAAAATCATTATGAATGCCTTTTATGGCGTACTCGGCACCACGGCCTGCCGCTTTTTCGATCCCCGTCTGGCGTCGTCAATCACCATGCGCGGCCATGCGATTATGCGCCAGACCAAAGCGCTGATTGAGGCGCAGGGTTATGACGTGATTTATGGCGATACCGATTCGACTTTCGTCTGGCTTCGGCGCGCGCATTCAGAAGCAGACGCAGCGAAAATCGGGCATATGCTGGTGCGTCACGTGAATGAATGGTGGGCACAAACGTTACAACAGCAAAATTTGACCAGCGCGCTGGAACTGGAGTTTGAAACCCACTTTTGCCGTTTTCTGATGCCGACCATCCGCGGCGCGGATACCGGCAGTAAAAAACGCTACGCGGGCCTGATTCAGGAAGGCGACAGCCAGCGCATGGTATTTAAAGGTCTGGAAACGGTGCGGACCGACTGGACGCCGCTGGCGCAGCGCTTTCAGCAAGAGCTGTATCTGCGCGTTTTTCGCAATGAACCTTATCAGGACTATGTGCGCGAGACTATCGATAAACTGATGGCGGGCGAACTGGACGCGCAACTGGTTTATCGTAAGCGTCTACGCCGCCCTTTACATGAGTACCAGCGTAACGTCCCGCCGCACGTACGCGCCGCCCGGCTGGCGGATGAACAAAACCTGAAGCGGGGGCGTCCGGCGCAGTATCAGAATCGCGGCGCCATAAAATATGTCTGGACCGTTAATGGCCCCGAGCCTGTGGATTACCAGCAGTCGCCGCTGGATTACGAACACTATCTTACCCGCCAGCTACAACCCGTGGCGGAAGGAATTCTTCCCTTCATTGAGGATAATTTTGCTACACTACTGACCGGGCAACTGGGGCTATTTTGACGCGTGACGAAAGCGCCGCCTTCCAGTACCATAGCGCCCTTTCCATTCCTGGACCTAATTAACGCCACTACCACATTAGCCTGGTAGCGGGGTCGTATACTTGCAATTATCCAGCGCTATCGCCTGGGTATGACGAGTAATGCCTGCAATCAAAGATATAGAGCCTAACAAAATATGCCTTTTACACTTGGTCAACGCTGGATCAGCGATACAGAAAGCGAACTGGGACTTGGAACCGTTGTTGCGATGGATGCGCGAACCGTCACCTTACTTTTCCCATCCACAGGGGAAAACCGTCTGTATGCGCGCAGTGATTCTCCCGTGACCCGCGTCATGTTCAACCCTGGCGATACGATTACAAGCCATGAAGGCTGGCAGCTACATATTGATGAAGTAAAAGAAGAAAATGGCCTGCTTGCCTATGTCGGCACCCGACTGGATACCGAAGAGACCAATGTGACGTTGCGCGAAGTTCTGCTCGACAGCAAGTTGGTTTTCAGTAAGCCCCAGGATCGTCTGTTCGCCGGTCAAATCGATCGAATGGATCGGTTCGCGCTGCGCTATCGCGCCCGTAAATTTCAGAGCGAGCAGTACCGTATGCCGTACAGTGGCCTGCGCGGCCAGCGGACCAATCTGATCCCGCATCAGCTTAATATCGCTCATGATGTTGGTCGTCGCCACGCGCCGCGCGTGCTGCTGGCGGACGAAGTGGGCTTAGGGAAAACCATTGAAGCCGGGATGATTCTGCATCAACAGTTGTTATCAGGCGCGGCGGAACGCGTATTGATCATCGTTCCGGAAACCCTGCAACACCAGTGGCTGGTAGAAATGCTGCGCCGTTTCAACCTGCGCTTCGCGCTGTTTGATGACGAACGCTATACCGAAGCGCAGCACGACGCGTATAACCCGTTTGAAACCGAACAACTGGTGATCTGCTCGCTGGATTTCGCCCGCCGTAATAAGCAGCGTCTGGAACATTTGTGCGACGCCGAGTGGGATTTACTGGTGGTCGACGAAGCGCACCATCTGGTGTGGAGCATCGATGCGCCGAGCCGTGAATATATGGCCATCGAACAGTTAGCCGAACGCGTGCCGGGCGTGCTGCTGCTGACCGCCACGCCGGAACAACTGGGGATGGAAAGCCATTTCGCCCGTCTGCGCCTGCTCGATCCGAACCGTTTCCACGATTTCGAACAGTTTGTCGAAGAACAGAAAAACTACCGCCCTGTCGCCGATGCGGTGGCCATGCTGCTGGCAGGCAATAAGCTCAGCAACAACGAACTGAACAGGCTGGGCGATCTGATCGGCGAACAGGATATCGAACCGCTGTTGCAGGCGGCTAATAGCGATCGCGACGACGCGCAGGCCGCCCGTCAGGAGCTGGTGTCGATGCTGATGGATCGCCACGGCACCAGCCGCGTTCTGTTCCGCAACACCCGTAACGGCGTCAAGGGGTTCCCGAAACGTGAACTGCATACGGTAAAACTGCCGTTGCCGACCCAGTATCAGACTGCCATTAAGGTCTCCGGCATTATGGGCGCGCGTAAAAGCGCGGAAGATCGCGCCCGCGATATGCTCTATCCGGAACAAATTTATCAGGAGTTCGAAGGCGATACCGGCACCTGGTGGAACTTCGACCCGCGCGTTGAGTGGCTGATGGGCTATCTGACCAGCCATCGTTCGCAAAAAGTGCTGGTGATCTGCGCCAAGGCGACCACCGCGTTACAACTGGAGCAGGTGCTGCGCGAACGCGAAGGCATCCGCGCCGCCGTGTTCCATGAGGGCATGTCGATTATCGAACGCGACCGCGCCGCCGCCTGGTTCGCCGAAGAAGATACCGGCGCGCAGGTGCTGTTATGTTCCGAAATCGGCTCCGAAGGACGTAACTTCCAGTTTGCCAGCAATCTGGTGATGTTCGACTTGCCGTTTAACCCGGATCTGCTGGAACAGCGTATTGGTCGTCTGGATCGTATCGGCCAGGCGCATGATATCCAGATTCACGTCCCGTACCTGGAAAAAACCGCCCAGTCGGTGCTGGTTCGCTGGTATCACGAAGGGCTGGACGCCTTTGAGCACACCTGCCCGACCGGTCGCGCTATTTATGATTCAGCCTACGCCAGTCTGATTAACTATCTGGGGGCGCCTGAAGAAACCGACGGGTTTGACGATCTGATCAAGTCCTGCCGCGAGCAACATGAAGCGCTAAAAGCCCAGTTAGAACAGGGGCGCGACCGCCTGCTGGAGATCCACTCCAACGGCGGAGAAAAAGCCCAACAGCTTGCACAAAGCATTGAAGAACAGGACGACGACACCAGCCTGATCGCGTTCGCCATGAACCTGTTCGATATCGTCGGCATTAACCAGGACGATCGCGGCGACAACCTGATCGTGCTAACGCCGTCCGACCACATGCTGGTACCGGATTTCCCCGGTCTGCCGGAAGACGGCTGTACTATCACGTTTGAACGTGACGTAGCCCTGTCTCGCGAAGATGCGCAGTTTATTACCTGGGAACATCCGCTCATCCGTAACGGGCTGGATCTGATCCTCTCCGGCGACACCGGCAGTAGCACCATTTCGCTGTTGAAGAATAAAGCGCTGCCGGTCGGCACGCTGCTGGTCGAACTGATTTACGTCGTGGAAGCGCAAGCGCCGAAACAGCTACAACTGAACCGCTTCCTGCCGCCGACGCCGGTACGTATGCTGTTAGATAAAAACGGTAACAACCTGGCCGCCCAGGTCGAGTTTGAAACCTTCAACCGTCAGCTAAGCGCCGTTAATCGCCACACCGGCAGCAAACTGGTTAACGCCGTTCAACAGGACGTCCACGCCATTTTGCAACTGGGCGAGACTCAGATTGAAAAGTCCGCCAGAGCGCTGATTGATAACGCACGTCGCGAGGCGGATGAAAAACTGTCCGGGGAACTGTCGCGTCTGGAAGCGTTGCGCGCCGTCAACCCGAACATTCGCGACGACGAACTTGCCGCTATCGACAGTAACCGTCAACAGGTGCTGGAAAGCCTGAATCAGGCAGGTTGGCGTCTGGACGCGCTGCGTCTTATCGTCGTCACGCACCAATAACGGAGCCGTACATGGGGATGGAAAACTACAATCCGCCGCAGGAACCCTGGCTGGTTATCCTGTATCAGGATGAGCACATTATGGTGGTCAACAAGCCCAGCGGTCTGTTGTCCGTGCCGGGACGTCTGGAAGCGCACAAAGACAGCATTATGACGCGTATCCAGCGCGACTACCCGCAGGCAGAGTCGGTGCATCGTCTGGATATGGCCACCAGCGGCGTGATTGTAGTGGCGCTGACCAAAGCCGCGGAGCGGGAGCTAAAACGCCAGTTCCGCGAACGTGAGCCGAAAAAGCAGTATGTGGCGCGTGTATGGGGGCATCCCTCCCCTGCGGAAGGGGTGGTTGACTTACCGCTCATCTGCGACTGGCCGAACCGGCCAAAGCAGAAAGTGTGTTATGAAACCGGCAAACCGGCGCAAACGGAATATAACGTGGTGGACTTTGCGGCGGATAATACCGCCCGCGTGGTGCTCAAACCGATCACCGGACGTTCGCATCAGCTTCGTGTGCATATGCTGGCGTTAGGTCACCCGATTTTAGGCGATCGATTTTACGCCTCGCCGGAAGCACTGGCTCTGGCGCCGCGTTTGCAGTTACATGCCGAAATGCTGACCATTACCCACCCCGCTTACGGCACCAGCATGACCTTTAAAGCGCCAGCGGATTTTTAGCGAAAACGCCCGATTGTAGGCCGGATAAGACGCCACGCGTCGCTATCCGGCAAAACGGTTACTTAAATCCTTTCTGTTCTTTAATTAATTCATATGCTTTCTGAATTTCCTGCGCTTTTTGCTTCGCCATCTCCATCATTTCCGGCGGCAATCCTTTCGCCACCAGCTTATCGGGATGATGCTCGCTCATCAGCTTGCGATAAGCGCGTTTAATGGTGGTCGCATCGTCGGTGGTTTTAACACCCAGCACATTACAGGCATCTTCCAGAGTCGGGCCGCGCTGCGTCTGCTGCCAGCCGCCGGACTGTTGATGATAACCGCCGCCAAACTGCGCGCCGCCCTGCATCATGCGCAAAAACTGATCGAACTGCACGCGGGAAATGCCTAACTCCTCCGCAATCACATACAGCACTTCCCGCTCATTAGGGTGCAACGAGCCATCGGCAAACGCCGCCTGGATCTGAATTTCCAGAAACATCCGAATCAGATCAAAACGCCCGAAGCAAACGCTGCGAAACTGTCGCATCTTTTCACGTAATGGGTAATTATCCGCTTTTCCGACCCGAAAGGCGTTCTGCGCGGCAGTACGTGAATCGCCGTGTAAATTCATGCGATCCATCAACTGACTGGCGATATGAATATCCGCTTCCGTCACCCGTCCTTTTGATTTGGTTAAGTGGCCCATCACCTCAAAGGTGGTGGCAAAAAACAGCGCTTGTCGTTCCCGCTGGTTGGCAAACCACGCCATTTTTCTGCTGCGGGCTTTGTCGAACATATGGCCCACCAACAGACCCAGGACCACGCCCCAAAAGCCGCCGCCCATTATCAGGGCGACGGCGACGCCAATTATCTTTCCCCAGTACTGCATAGACTCCCCAAAACGTTACGCTATCGGTGAGGCTATCTCCCACAAAATAAGGTGCTTTTCCGCGAATGAAGGCTACGGTCAATTGTGGGACATCGCCTATAATTTGCATTATCATACCTGTCATTCAATGCCGTGCCTAACACCACAGACGCTAAACGGCAGGATTAACACTGGCGCAGCGAAGATGAGTAAGTTAGGCTGTGACCGTTTGTCACGCGCAACGCTACCGATGATGGAACAATAAATACAACGTATGAAAAAACGTATTCCCACTCTTCTGGCCACCATGATCGCCAGCGCCCTTTATAGTCATCAGGGTCTGGCAGCCGATCTTGCCTCACAGTGTATGTTGGGCGTGCCGAGCTATGATCGTCCTCTGGTAAAAGGCGATACCAACGATCTGCCAGTCACTATCAATGCCGATAACGCTAAAGGTAACTACCCGGACGATGCCGTTTTTACCGGCAACGTGGACATTATGCAGGGGAATAGTCGCCTGCAAGCGGATGAAGTACAACTTCATCAGAAGCAGGCGGAAGGTCAGCCGGAACCTGTACGTACCGTCGATGCGCTGGGTAATGTCCATTATGATGACAATCAGGTCATCCTGAAAGGGCCGAAGGGCTGGGCGAACCTGAACACCAAAGACACGAACGTCTGGGAAGGCGACTACCAAATGGTGGGCCGTCAGGGGCGCGGTAAAGCCGACCTCATGAAGCAGCGCGGCGAAAACCGCTATACCATTCTGGAAAACGGCAGCTTTACCTCCTGTTTGCCTGGCTCCAATACCTGGAGCGTGGTGGGGAGTGAAGTCATCCATGACCGTGAAGAACAGGTTGCGGAAATCTGGAACGCCCGGTTTAAAGTCGGTCCGGTTCCGATCTTTTATAGCCCCTATTTACAGCTACCCGTCGGTGACAAACGTCGCTCAGGTTTCCTGATCCCGAACGCGAAATACACGACCAAGAACTATTTCGAATTCTACTTACCGTATTACTGGAACATCGCGCCCAATATGGACGCCACCATTACCCCGCACTATATGCACCGCCGCGGCAATATTATGTGGGAGAACGAATTCCGTTATCTCACGCAGGCGGGCGCAGGGCTGATGGAATTAGACTATCTGCCTTCTGATAAAGTCTATGAAGACGATCACCCCAAAGAGGGCGATAAGCACCGCTGGTTATTCTACTGGCAGCACTCAGGCGTGATGGATCAGGTGTGGCGTTTTAACGTCGATTACACCAAAGTCAGCGACTCCAGCTATTTTAACGATTTCGATAGTAAGTACGGTTCCAGTACTGACGGCTACGCAACGCAGAAATTCAGCGTCGGCTACGCCGTACAAAACTTTGACGCTACGGTGTCGACCAAGCAATTCCAGGTATTTAACGATCAGAACAACAGCAGCTACTCGGCGGAGCCGCAGTTAGACGTTAACTACTATCATAACGATCTTGGGCCGTTTGATACCCGGATTTACGGCCAAGCGGTACACTTTGTCAACACCAGAGACGATATGCCGGAAGCGACCCGCGTCCACCTGGAGCCGACCATCAACTTGCCGCTCTCCAACCGCTGGGGCAGCCTGAACACCGAAGCGAAGCTGATGGCGACGCACTACCAGCAAACGAATCTGGATGCCTATAACAATAATTCAGCGAACGTGAATAAGCTGGATGATTCGGTTAACCGCGTCATGCCGCAGTTTAAAGTCGACGGGAAATTAGTCTTCGAACGTGATATGGCGATGCTGGCGCCGGGGTATACCCAAACGCTGGAACCACGCGTGCAGTACCTGTATGTGCCGTATCGCGACCAGAGCGGCATCTATAACTACGACTCTTCTTTACTGCAATCCGACTATAACGGCCTGTTCCGCGACCGCACTTATGGCGGTCTCGACCGTATTGCTTCCGCCAACCAGGTCACGACCGGCGTCACAACACGCATTTATGATGATGCCGCCGTTGAACGTTTTAACGTTTCTGTGGGTCAAATCTACTATTTCACGGAGTCTCGCACCGGCGATGACAACATTAAATGGGAGAATGACGACAAAACCGGTTCGCTGGTTTGGGCAGGCGACACTTACTGGCGTATTTCAGAACGCTGGGGTCTGCGTAGCGGAGTACAGTACGATACCCGTCTGGATAGCGTCGCCACCAGCAGCAGCAGCCTCGAATACCGTCGGGATCAGGATCGTCTGGTACAGTTGAACTACCGCTATGCCAGCCCGGAATATATTCAGGCCACGTTGCCTTCGTATTATTCCACGGCAGAGCAGTATAAAAACGGCATCAACCAGGTGGGCGCGGTGGCAAGTTGGCCAATTGCCGATCGCTGGTCAATTGTCGGCGCGTACTACTTCGATACCAATTCGAGTAAACCTGCAGACCAGATGCTCGGCTTGCAGTACAACTCTTGCTGCTATGCGATCCGCGTCGGATACGAACGTAAGCTGAACGGTTGGGATAACGATAAACAACACGCGATTTATGATAACGCGATCGGCTTCAACATTGAGCTGCGCGGTTTGAGCTCTAACTACGGCCTCGGCACGCAAGAAATGTTGCGTTCTAACATTCTGCCGTATCAAAGCTCTATGTAATCTGATTGATTTACCACGTAATCCGCATTGCGGTTAATTGAAATGGAAAAAGTATGAAGAACTGGAAAACGCTGCTTCTCGGTATCGCCATGATCGCGAATACCAGTTTCGCTGCCCCCCAGGTAGTCGATAAAGTCGCAGCCGTCGTCAATAATGGCGTCGTGCTGGAAAGCGACGTTGATGGCTTAATGCAATCAGTCAAACTCAACGCGGGTCAGGCAGGTCAGCAGCTTCCGGACGACGCCACGCTGCGTCATCAGATCCTGGAACGTTTGATTATGGATCAAATTATCCTGCAAATGGGTCAAAAGATGGGGGTGAAAATCACGGATGAGCAGTTGGATGAGGCCATCGCCAACATCGCCAAACAGAACAATATGACGATGGATCAGATGCGCAGCCGCCTGGCTTACGATGGGCTGAACTATTCAACCTACCGTAACCAGATTCGTAAAGAGATGATTATCTCTGAAGTGCGCAACAACGAGGTTCGTCGCCGTATCACCGTTTTGCCGCAAGAAGTTGACGCGCTGGCAAAACAGATTGGCACCCAAAACGACGCCAGCACCGAGCTGAACCTGAGCCATATCCTGATTGCACTGCCGGAAAACCCCACCTCCGGGCAGGTTAACGACGCGCAACGCCAGGCGGAAAGCATTGTTGAAGAAGCGCGTAACGGCGCAGATTTCGGCAAACTGGCGATTACCTACTCTGCCGACCAGCAGGCGTTAAAAGGCGGTCAGATGGGCTGGGGCCGTATTCAGGAGCTGCCGGGAATTTTCGCCCAGGCGCTGAGTACAGCAAAGAAAGGCGACATTGTCGGCCCGATTCGCTCCGGCGTCGGCTTCCACATTCTGAAAGTAAACGACCTGCGCGGTCAGAGCCCGAATATCTCCGTGACCGAAGTTCACGCTCGTCACATTCTTCTTAAGCCGTCGCCGATCATGACCGATCAGCAGGCGCGCCTGAAGCTGGAAGAAATTGCGGCTGACATTAAGAGTGGTAAAACCACGTTTGCCGCCGCGGCGAAAGAGTACTCTCAGGACCCTGGCTCCGCTAACCAGGGCGGTGATTTAGGTTGGGCTACGCCAGATATTTTCGATCCGGCGTTCCGCGACGCGCTGACGAAGCTGCATAAAGGCCAAATGAGCGCGCCGGTACACTCCTCTTTCGGCTGGCATCTGATCGAATTGCTGGATACGCGTAAGGTAGATAAAACCGACGCGGCGCAGAAAGATCGCGCTTATCGTATGCTGATGAACCGTAAATTCTCAGAAGAAGCGGCGACCTGGATGCAAGAACAGCGAGCCAGTGCTTACGTTAAGATTCTGAGTAACTAATGAGCAGTGCGCAACGCGTTGTTATCACTCCCGGCGAACCCGCCGGGATTGGCCCCGATCTTGTTGTCCAACTGGCGCAACGCGCGTGGCCGATTGAACTGGTCGTCTGTGCGGATGGCGCGCTCCTGACGGAGCGGGCCGCCATGCTCGGCCTGCCCCTCTCGCTTCTCCCTTACTCGCCTGATGTCCCCGCTGCGCCACAGCCCGCGGGAACGCTGACCCTATTGCCGGTCTCGCTGCGCGCGCCTGCTATTCCCGGTCAGTTGACGGTAGAAAATGGCCCCTATGTGGTGGAAACGCTGGCGCGGGCCTGCGACGGCTGTCTGCAACATGAATTCGCGGCGCTGATCACCGGGCCGGTGCACAAAGGCGTGATCAATGACGCCGGCATTCCATTTACCGGACATACGGAGTTTTTTGAGGAACGCTCGCAGGCGAAAAAAGTGGTGATGATGCTGGCGACCGAAGCGTTACGTGTCGCGCTGGCGACCACGCATTTGCCGCTGCGGGCGATTGCTGATGCGATTACGCCTGCGTTACTCCACGACGTGATTGCTATTTTACATCACGATCTGCGGACGAAATTCGGACTGCGCAACCCTCATATTCTGGTGTGCGGTCTTAACCCGCACGCGGGTGAAGGCGGCCATATGGGGACGGAAGAGATAGACACTATCATTCCGGTACTCGACGAACTGCGCGCGCAGGGAATGCACCTTACCGGTCCGCTGCCCGCCGATACGCTGTTTCAGCCTAAATATCTCGACCATGCTGATGCGGTGCTGGCAATGTACCACGATCAGGGCCTGCCCGTGCTAAAATACCAGGGATTCGGTCGGGGAGTGAATATTACGCTCGGCCTACCTTTTATTCGAACCTCCGTTGACCACGGCACCGCGCTTGAACTGGCGGGCCAGGGAAAAGCGGATGTCGGCAGTTTTATTACGGCGCTTAATCTCGCCATCAAAATGATTGTTAATACCCAATGAATAATCGAGTCCATCAGGGCCATTTAGCCCGTAAACGCTTCGGGCAAAACTTTCTCAACGATCGGTTTGTGATCGACAGTATTGTTTCTGCTATTAATCCGCAAAAAGGCCAGGCGATGGTTGAAATCGGCCCCGGTCTGGCGGCGCTGACGGAACCGGTCGGCGAACGACTGGATAAGCTCACGGTCATCGAGCTTGACCGCGATCTGGCGGCGCGTTTGCAAACCCATCCGTTCTTAGGGCCGAAACTGACCATTTATCAGCAGGACGCCATGACCATGAACTTTGGCGAACTGTCTGCGCTGTTGGGCCAACCGCTGCGTGTGTTCGGCAATCTGCCCTATAACATCTCCACCCCGCTGATGTTCCATCTCTTTAGCTATACTGATGCCATTGCCGACATGCACTTTATGTTGCAAAAAGAAGTGGTAAATCGTCTGGTTGCAGGGCCGAACAGCAAAGCGTATGGTCGTTTAAGCGTGATGGCGCAATATTACTGTCAGGTGATCCCGGTGCTTGAAGTACCGCCATCCGCCTTCACGCCGCCGCCCAAAGTGGACTCCGCCGTGGTGCGTCTGGTTCCACACGCAACGATGCCTTACCCGGTTAAAGATATTCGCGTGTTGAGCCGTATTACCACCGAGGCCTTTAACCAGCGCCGTAAAACGATCCGTAACAGCCTCGGCAATCTTTTTAGCGTTGAGACGTTGACGGAAATGGGTATTGACCCGGCAATGCGCGCGGAAAATATCTCTGTCGCGCAGTACTGCCAGATGGCCAACTATCTGTCGGAAAACGCGCCTTTGAAGGAGAGTTAAATATGATCAATTCGCCCAGAGTGTGTATTCAGGTGCAAAGCGTCTATATTGAGGCGCAATCCTCACCTGACGATGAACGTTACGTTTTTGCCTATACCGTGACCATCCGCAATCTGGGCCGGGCGCCAGTGCAGCTACTAGGCCGCTACTGGCTGATTACCAATGGTCATGGCCGTGAAACTGAAGTCCAGGGCGAAGGTGTGGTTGGCGTCCAGCCTCGCATTGCGCCAGGCGAAGAGTATCAGTACACCAGCGGCGCGGTAATTGAAACGCCGCTGGGCACCATGCAGGGTCATTACGAAATGATCGATGAAAATGGCGACGCCTTTACCATCGACATTCCCGTGTTTCGACTCGCCGTCCCTACACTCATTCACTAAAATTATAGCAATGGCAACATACCTCATCGGCGACGTTCACGGTTGCTACGACGAACTGATCGCCTTATTACAGCAAGTGGAATTTACGCCAGAAACAGACACTCTGTGGCTGACTGGCGATTTGGTCGCCCGCGGTCCCGGTTCTCTGGACGTGTTACGCTACGTCAAAGCACTTGGCGATAGCGTGCGTCTGGTGTTGGGGAATCACGATTTACATCTACTGGCCGTATTCGCCGGGATTAGCCGCAACAAACCCAAAGACCGGCTAACCCCGCTTCTTGAAGCGCCGGACGCCGATGAGCTGCTGAATTGGTTACGTCGTCAGCCGCTGTTGCAGGTAGACGAGGAGAAAAAGCTGGTCATGGCGCATGCGGGTATTACGCCGCAGTGGGATTTGCAGACGGCAAAAGAGTGCGCCCGCGATGTTGAAGCGGTGTTGTCGAGCGACTCGTACCCGTTTTTCCTCGACGCGATGTATGGCGATATGCCGAATAACTGGTCGCCGGAGTTAAGCGGTCTGGCGCGGCTACGCTTTATTACTAATGCCTTTACCCGTATGCGTTACTGCTTTCCTAACGGTCAACTGGATATGTACAGCAAAGCGTCGCCGGAAAATGCCCCTGCGCCGCTGAAGCCGTGGTTTGCCATTCCAGGGCCAGTGAGCGAGGCTTACAGCATCGCGTTCGGGCACTGGGCGTCGCTGGAAGGGAAAGGGACGCCGGAGGGTATTTACGCGCTGGATACCGGCTGCTGCTGGGGCGGAGAGTTGACCTGTTTACGTTGGGAAGATAAACAGTATTTTGTGCAGCCGTCAAACCGCCAGATGGATATGGGCGAAGGCGAAGCAATCAACGCCTGATGGCGCTGCGCTTATCTGGCCTACACAGTCCGTGAGCGTAGGCCGGATAAGACGCCATGCGTCGCCATCCGGCAACATACATATCCGCCGCCGCTTACCGCCGTTCCAGAATCTCGAAACAATAGCTGTGAGAGTTCTGCGCGTCGGCATCGTGAAACTCACTGAATACCGACTCCCAGTCATCCGGTTCATAATCCGGAAAATGGGTATCGCCTTCGACTTCCGCATCAATATGCGTCAGATAAAGCTTCTGTGCTTTTGGCAGGAACTGCTCATACACGCGCCCGCCGCCAATGACCATAATTTCCGGCGCATCGCCGCAAGCGGCAATCGCCTCATCGACAGACTTCACCCACTGCACGCGATCGTCGGTGCCCGGCTGGCTGCTGATAATAATATTTTTACGTCCCGGTAAGGGGCGTCCGATAGATTCCCAGGTGTGACGTCCCATGACGACAGGTTTATTTAACGTGTTACGTTTAAACCAGGCGAGATCGGCAGGCAGGTTCCACGGCATGGCGTTTTCCATACCGATGACGCGATCCACCGCTAACGCCGCAATCAGACTGATCATTAATTATTTCCTGATACCAAAAAAATTGCCGCCACTATACGTAAAGCGCAATCTTTCGTCGACTGACGAAAAGAGGATGAGCACGAAAATTTTTCGTTCTGCTGGCGACGCCACTCATTTGATGTGGAGCGCCAGCATTACAGTAGTTCAAAAACAGCCAATTAGCAGTAAAGTTTGCAGAACATCACATTTTTTACTTTAGATTGACGGTTTGACCTCGGGTTCATCGGCGACCTCCCCGGAATGTTTGCCCTCAGCCGTTCCCTGCCAGCCGTGACGCTGAATCAACGACAGATGCTCCCGATCCTCGGTAATAATTTCGCTCAACATCGCGCTGGTACGTTTATAGGCGGCGGCGCGAGATAACGGATCGTTTTCCCCTTTCGCCATCTCTTCCACCATCTGGGTATTAAAATGGCGGAACAGATCCGCGCGCTCGCGGGCTTCATAACGCCCCAGCCCCAGCGCTTCCAGCGCCTGTCGCCCGCTTTTGAGCGCGCCTTCGAAAGTTTCACGTTCGGGCATCGCCACGCCGGCCTGTCGCAGGCGAATGTAATGATCGACATCACGAGCGCGGGCGATAATCTGCAGATGCGGGAAATGCGTCTTCACCAGTTCGCTCAGTTGCAGATTGGTTTGCGGATCGTCAATGGCGTTAATCAATACCTCCGCCTTCGCCGCTCCGGCAGATTCCAGCAAATCCATACGCGTCGCGTCGCCATAAAAAACCTTCATGCCGAATTTACGCAGCGTTTCGATATGATCGGGGTCGTGATCGAGCACCACCATCTTCACCCCGCTCGACAGCAGCAGACGCCCGGCTATCTGACCAAATCGCCCAAACCCGGCCACAATGACCCGCGGCTGCTCTTCATCGATTTCATCCGCCTCGCGCGCTTCGCCCGTCGCGGCCTTCTCCATGCGCGTCAGCAGCACCAGAAAAATCGGCGTTGCCGCCATCGACAGCGCGACCGCCAGCGTCAGCGCTTTCGCCCACTCCGACTCAAGGACATCCGCCATTTGCGCTGCGCCAAAAACCACAAACGCAAACTCACTTCCCTGGCCTAATAAGACGGCAAACCAGCGACGCTGTTTTGCCGGTACGCCCAGGGGCCTCGCGACCAGCCACAGCATAACGATTTTGATCGCCAGAAAACCGACCAACAACAGCAGAATACGCAGCGGATTCTCCACCAGCGTGCCGAAATCAATCGACATGCCGACGCCAATAAAGAACAGCCCCAGCAGCAATCCCTTAAAGGGTTCAATATCGCTTTCCAGCGCATGACGATATTCCGAACTCGCCAGCAGAACGCCCGCCAGGAACGCGCCCATCGCCATTGACAGCCCAACCTCTTCGAGCAACAGGCCGAAACCAAACACCAGAAATAGCGCCACGGCGCTGAACACCTCCCGCAAACCAGAACGCGCGACAAAGCGCAGCGCCGGGCGCGTGACGTAGCGTCCCAACAGCACCACCAGCGCCAACGCGCCTGCGACTTTTAACGCCGACAGCGCAAACGCGCCAAGCGTGGTGGATGCGCCGCTGGCGGCCAGTAGCGGAATCATCGCCACCAGCGGGATCGCCGCGATATCCTGGAACAAAAGCACCGCAAATGCGCTACGCCCCACTTGCGAAACGGTCAGGTTACGCTCATTCATTGCCTGCATGGCGATAGCCGTGGACGAAAGCGCCAGCGTCATACCGATCAGTTCCGCCACCTGCCAACGCAGGCCAAGAAGCATACAGAACAGACCAATCAGCCCGCCGCAGACCACCATCTGCAACGCGCCGCCGCCAAATACCGAGGCGCGCAGCTTCCATAACCGCTGCGGGTCCAGTTCAAGCCCAATGACAAACAACATCAGCACGACGCCGATTTCCGCAAAATGCAGAATAGATTCGGCATCCGTCACCAGTCGCAGCCCCCAGGGGCCGATAATGCAACCCGCAATCAGATACCCCAGCACCGAACCTAAGCCCAAACGTACCGCAATCGGCACAATCAACGCCGCCGAACCAAGATAGATCAGCGCCTGCAGTAGAGTATGACTATCCATGATTCGCCTCCTGCCATGCCAGTAAACGCTGTTTATACTGACGCGCCTGCGCCTGTAAGGTCTCGTTATCGCAAATGAACGTGCAGTGCATGGCAAACGGCGGCAGCCACGTTAAACCACAATAGAGCGCCGTCGCCTGTAGCGGCTGAGAAAGGACGTCAAATCCCGGATGTGAACCGATAGCAAAATGGTTTTCACCACCGCCGGTCGTTACCGCCCACAGCAGATGTTTACCGTGCAATGCCGTACCGCCATGACCGTAGGCCCAGCCGTGGGCGAGGACTTTATCCATCCATAATTTGAGTAAAGGAGGGACGCTGTACCACTGCATCGGATGCTGCCAGACGATAAGACTCGCGCGCGACAGCGCCTGCTGCTCGGCGGCAACGTCAATATTAAAATCGGGATAGAGGTGATAAAGCGAACGTATTTCGACGTTTTCCAGCGTCCCTGCCTGTTCAAGCATCCGTTTATTCGCATGAGAGTGATGCGGATACGGATGCGCATAAATAATGAGGATCATGATTAGCCTGTGATTATCGGTTTTTTATCACAAAGTGTAGTGACAAATTCACCAGGCTAATAGTGAATATTATTGAGCAGCTAATCAGAAAAAATTGAATTAATTATCCAGCTCGCTCATATTTTTCAGCTGATCGCGGTTAATCTGTTCGGTTTTCCCGGTGGCGGCGTTTTTGTAAGACACCATACCGGTATCGTTATCGACCTCGGGTTTCCCGTCGGTGACGATAGTTTTTCCATCCGTGGTTTCAACCGCCTGGTTAGAAGAGCATCCTGCGACGGTGAATAGGGTTGCTGCGGTAAACAGTGCGGTCATAAGACGTTTTTGCATGGTGTTCTCCCTGCTTTTCAGTTGTTTTAGCATGTGACTGTTAACTGTAGCGTTATTGGCGAAAAGCGGGGAGAAATGCAGAACACTCTTAACGAGGGTTATCCGATGGCGTTCCGCGCAAAGTCATGTTTCCGGTCTGTGTTAGCGTCAAGCCGCGAGTTTCCGGGGCAAACATCACCGATACGCCAAGCCCGACTAACGAAATCAACGCGCCAATCAGCATGACGTTATTAATACCGTAACGAGTAATAAAAATCGGTAATGCCCAGGTGGAGACAATGGTTCCAATGCGGCTTAATGACATGATGACCCCTACGGCCGAAGCGCGAATGTCCGTAGGGAAGAGTTCATTAGGATAAAGCCATTGCAGTATGCCCGGTCCGCCGGAAAAGAAGGCGTACACCGCAAACGCCACCACTACCAGTATGATGCCCAGATTTGACACCAGCCCCAGCAACGCCAGCGCAATAGTCATCATTGCGAAGCTGCCAATAAGCAGAGGGCGACGGCCAATACTGTTTAGCCAGAACATCGCCGGTATACAGCCCAGCATAAAAAAGAGGCTAATCACCACATTGCCGAGCGCTGCGCTGCGCCCCTGTTCCCAGCCGAGTAACCCGACGATCTGCGGCCCAAAGGTATAGATAGCGAACATCGGGATCACCTGACAGGTCCAGATAGCCGCGACGAACAGTACAAACGGGAAATGACGGCGGTTAAACAGTTGCAGGAAGCGGGTCTCCTGCGGCGGCTCATCGTCAAAGCAGACCGGTTCGCCGAACAGTTTGATCATCATTTGTTCGCACTCTTTTACCCGTCCTTTTCGCAATAGCCAGCGTGGCGATTCCGGCAGGTCAAAGCGGCCAATCAAAATGATTAAGCATGGGATAAAGGCGCTGCCAAGCATCCAGCGCCAGCCGCCTTCCATGTCATACAACCAATACCCCACCAGATTGGCGCAGGTCGCGCCGACGTACCACATCGCGGCGATAAAACCGATGGAAAACGCGCGCTGCCGGGTATTGGAAAACTCCGTAATCATGGACGTGGCGATAGGGTAATCCGCGCCGATAACAATGCCAATTAAAACGCGCATCACCAGCAATTCAAGCGGCGTGGAAACAAACATGGTCGCCACGGAGATAGCGCCGATAGCGATAATATCAAGCAGGAACATTTTACGCCGCCCGACTTTATCGCAAATATAGCCAAACAGCGAGGTGCCGATAAACAGTCCGGCAAGCGTAGCCGCGCCGAGCGCGCCAATCCATTCAGCATCAAGGTGCAATAGCGGCGTCAGTTGTTCCAGCGCCACGCCAATGATCACCAGCACGTAGCCATCAAGGAACGGGCCGCCGCTTCCCCACAGCATAATTCTGCGATGAATGGCGGAGAATTTAAGGTCGTCAAAGTTCCTGGGCTGCGGCATGGTTATGTCCTGTTTTATCCTGGTTGCCTGATGGCGCTGCGCGTATCAGGCCGACCAGGTCCGTGAGCGTAGGCCGGATAAGCGCAACGCCATCCGGCAGTCAATCAACCGTAGCGAAACTCCACGCCAAAGGTACCGCGCGGGTATTCCCACTTTTCCAGCGCGCTGTCCAGGCCGAGAATCCGACAGGTACCGCATTCCAGACAGCCGGCGTAGTCAAACCGCACGCTGCCGTCATCCTGCTTCTTGTACAGCCCGGCGGGACATGCCTTAATCAGCACCTCCAGCGCCTGCTTATCCGGTTCGGTTTTCAGCACGATATGCGGGTTATTTTCATCGACGTTGAATTTATTAACGCCCAGCTTGACGTCAACATTGACGGGGGAAGTCATAATACGGTCGCTCCTTTAATACCGTCCTTCATCAGATTGATAAGGCCGACTTTCTTTGCATGACGCAGGATTTTTTTACGCATCGGCTCCGGCGCGCCGCCATCAACGGTAAACAGATCGCGGGCGATACCGACCGCCATTTCCGGATAGCGGGTAAACATGCGCGGGTTATCGAGAAACGCCGGCAGACGCTGGTACATTCGCATATCCCGCATCAGACCGTTGTCGAGATGCTGGCGATATTCCGCCAGTTTTTGCCGACTGAAATCAGCGCTGCGCAGTGCGGAAAGGACGGTTTTCGCCGCCGCGTCTCCTGCCGCCACGGCCAAATCCATACCGCGGATAGTAAAGCCCAGATTCATGCACATTCCGCCAGCATCACCGGCAATCAACACCCCGTCGCCCACCAGCTCAGGCTGCATAGCAAACCCGGCCTCCGGGACGACGTGCGCGGCATACTCCACCAGTTTGCCGCCGGCGATCAGCGGCGCGACCGCCGGATGCTGTTTAAAATCTTCCAGCATTTGCGGCACGGATTTTGTCGCCGCGTTCAGATGGTGCAGACCGCACACCAGCCCCAGCGACAGCGTGGTTTCATTGGTATACAAAAATCCACCGCCCATCAGCCCTGCGGTCGGCGCGCCGGCGAACAGGCAGGCTGCGCCTTCATTGCCCCGAAGTTGAAAACGATCTTCAATAACGGATTGGGGTAATTCGATCAGTTCTTTCACCCCCACCGCAACGTGCGAGGCGTTGACGCGTTTCGCCATGCCCAGCTTTTCCGCCAGCAAGGAATTGACGCCGTCCGCCAGGATCACGACTTTCGCTTCGATAATATCGCCATCGGCCTCCACGCCGACGACCTTGTCGTCGCGCTGTACGACGTTATCCACGCGGATACCGGTAATCAGTTGCGCGCCCGCTTCTTCCGCCTGCTCCATCAGCCAGGCGTCAAATTTACTGCGCAGCACGGAATAAGAACGCTGTGAAGGCGCTTGCTCCTCCGCATTAACATAATCAACCGCCATCACCCCTTGTTCGGTCATAAAGGCGAGTTTTTCATGGGTAATGAGACGTTCTACGGGCGCTCGTGCCGCAAAATCGGGTAGAATACGCTCCAGGCTATGCGCGTAGAGGCGACCGCCAGTGACGTTTTTCGCGCCAGCAGAATTGCCTCGCTCAATCACCAGTACCTGCGCGCCTTCACGCGCCAGCACCAACGCGGCGACTGACCCGGCCAGCCCTGCGCCGACAATAATGGCGTCAAAGATATCTTCAGACATAGAAACTCCCAGTCAGCGGCGGGACGTGCTTTGCCCCGCCTTGCTCAATCAACGTGCTAATGCCTGGATCAGCGCGGGCAGGATCTTTACCGCATCGCCCACAATGCCGTAATCCGCGTACTGGAAGATCGGCGCGTTTTTATCTTTGTTAATGGCGCAGATCGTTTGCGATCCATTCGCCCCGACCATGTGCTGGATCTGCCCGGAGATCCCGATGGCAAGATAAAGTTCGGGTTTTAACATCAGGTTGGAGATACCGACATAACGCTCATGTTCCATCCATTTTTCGTTTTCCGCGACCGGACGAGAGCAGGCCAGCTCCGCGCCGATGGTCTGACACAGCGCCTGTGCCAACGCGATATTCTCTTTACTGCCGATCCCGCGTCCAACGCTCACCACCAGCCGCGCTTTATCCAGATCGACGCGGTTGCTCTGACGCGCCTGCGTCGCGGTACGCGTCACCGCTATCGCCGGCGCTATCCACTCCACGCTCTGCGCCTCGCCGCGGCGCGCCGTATCCGCCTGCGCCGGTTCGAAAGCGCCGCTGCTCAGCGTGACTACCGCCCAGGGAGAGGTAATCGTCTCTTCGCCCATCGCCAGCCCGCCGTAAACCATGTGTTTTACCGCAGCCCCTTCCGCTTGTGGTACGACGCTACTGGCATCGTTAGACACCGCCGCTGCCAGACGGTAGCCGAGCTTAGCCGCCAGCAGTTTTCCGCGACGGGTATTCGGCAGTAGTACCATGCCCGCCTCGCCGCCATGTTTATGGAGGGTTTCCACTATGGCTTCCGCATAGTCTTCCACCATACGGTCATCAGGTTTACCGCGTAAAAACCAGACGCGATCCGCGCCAAAATGGAACGCTGCCTCGCTATCCGCCTCGCTCAGTACGAAAACGTTAATCTGTTCGCCGGTATGCTGCGCGCCGCCCATCAGTTCCGGCAGACGAGAAGACGTATCGCTGAATACCCAAACACTGGAAAACTTGCTCATAACTTCCCCTTAGTTAATGATTTTGCGCAGGTTTTCGGCGAATGCGGCGATCTGTTCTTCGCCCTCGCCTTCAATGACAATTCGCTGACGCTCGCGCTGTTTCGGCGCAGCGACGCGTTGGCTGGAGTAGTCAGCCGCCGCGCTAAAGCCGATGTCCGCCGCAGACCAGACCTGGACGGGCTTTTTCGCCGCGCCGAGAATCGCTTTCATCGACGGGATTTGCGGGGAGTTAATATCGGTAGAGACCGCCACGACCGCAGGTAACGGGATATGCAGCGTTTCGATTTCATCTTCCAGCTCGCGCTCAACGATAAGGGCGTCTTCACTCAGCGAAAGGATGTTGCGCACGCCGTTAATGGCCGGGATATGCAGCGTTTCACCCAGCAGCAGGCTCACCTGCTGAGCATAAAGATCGGAAGAGCCATCGCCGCAGATAATCAGATCAAAACCCGCTTTTTGCGCAGCGGCGGCGAGCGCGGCGGCGGTTTGTTGCGGCAGCGCCTGTTCAAACTGCTCATCAATTACGACAATAAGATCGTCAGGGCCGCGAGAAAGCACATCTTTACGCCCTTTGGCATTGGTCAGCGCCTGGCCGCCCACGCTCATTGCCGTCACCACGGCATCGCTGGCCTGCTGTTTTAACTGGCAAGCGGCTTCAATCGCATTTAAATCGTATTGGCTAATTTTGGCGTCGGCTTTACGGGTATCTAATGAACCATCTTCGTTATTAATCACAATATCCTGTTCATCAGGCACGCACTTGTAGCAAGTCAATATCTTCATTGCATCTCCAGAAATCATGAAGGAAAGATCATCTATATCGGCGGTGTTAAATACAGATATCACGCTCTTAAATTCGGGAATAAAACATTAATCACCAATATTGAAAAAGTCACATCCTGTTCTTCATAACTTTCAATATTGTTAAGCACCTCACCAATATTGAACAGTCAGCGACAAAATATAAAAATTTTCAATATTGTTTTACGGATCACCAATATTGAAAGAGAGGCGCGCAAAAAACGCCCAACAACCCTGTATTTCATTGATTATAAAGAAATAAATACAAAACAAACCGTCAACATAAACGACAAAAAAGTGTGATCCAGATTACAGAACGTCGTGCGATGAATACTCATTATGAGTTACTCGCAAAAGCGCCCTGAGGTCAAATTATCACCGGTCGAATATTCAGGAAAATAAACAAAATATAATAGCCAGGAACGCAGCATAAATTTCGTTTTGACACTGGAATTAACTCATGAAAACTGACAAGAAAAAGTCTGGAATAGAACCAAAGGTTTTTTTCCCGCCACTTATAATCGTAGGGATACTTTGTTGGCTAACGGTTCGGGATCTTGATGCGGCAAATAATGTTATTAACGCCGTATTCAGTTATGTCACCAACGTATGGGGATGGGCCTTTGAATGGTATATGGTCGTCATGCTCATCGGCTGGTTCTGGCTGGTCTTTGGTCCTTATGCGAAAAAGAAATTAGGCGATGAACCGCCGGAATTCAGCACCGCTAGCTGGATTTTTATGATGTTCGCCTCCTGTACCTCCGCCGCCGTCCTGTTCTGGGGGTCGATAGAAATTTATTACTATATTTCTACGCCGCCGTTCGGCCTTGCGCCCAACTCCACCGGCGCGAAAGAGATTGGCCTCGCCTATAGCCTGTTCCACTGGGGCCCGCTGCCGTGGGCGACCTACAGTTTCCTCTCCGTCGCTTTTGCCTACTTCTTTTTCGTCCGTAAGATGGATGTTATCCGTCCCAGCTCCACGCTGGTACCGCTGGTCGGCGAAAAACATGCCAAAGGGCTTTTCGGCACCATCGTCGATAACTTCTACCTGGTGGCGCTGATCTTTGCGATGGGAACCAGCCTCGGTCTGGCGACGCCGCTGGTGACGGAGTGTATGCAGTATCTATTCGGTATTCCGCACACCCTGGAGCTGGACGCCATTATTATTACCTGCTGGATCATCCTGAACGCGATCTGTGTCGCCTGCGGTTTGCAAAAAGGGGTCAGAATCGCCAGCGACGTTCGCAGTTATTTAAGCTTTCTGATGCTGGGCTGGGTATTCATCGTCAGCGGCGCCAGCTTCATCATGAACTATTTTACCGATTCGGTCGGTACACTGTTGATGTACCTGCCGCGGATGCTGTTTTACACCGATCCGATAGGTAAAAGCGGGTTCCCGCAAAGCTGGACCGTCTTTTACTGGGCATGGTGGGTGATTTACGCCATCCAGATGAGCATCTTCCTCGCCCGTATTTCCCGTGGTCGGACAGTGCGTGAACTCTGCTTCGGCATGGTGCTGGGGCTGACGGCTTCTACCTGGATTTTGTGGACCGTCCTCGGCAGCAATACTCTCCTGCTGATGGATAAAAATATCCTCAATATTCCGCAGTTAATCGACCAACACGGCGTGGCGCGCGCCATTATCGAAACCTGGGCTGCCCTGCCGCTCAGTACCGCCACCATGTGGGGATTCTTCATCCTGTGCTTTATCGCCACCGTCACGCTGATTAACGCCTGTTCTTATACCCTGGCGATGTCGACCTGTCGCGAGATACGCGACGGCGAAGAACCGCCGCTGCTGGTGCGGATCGGCTGGTCGGTACTGGTGGGCATTATTGGCATTGTTTTGTTGGCGCTCGGCGGGCTGAAACCAATTCAAACCGCCATTATCGCCGGCGGCTGCCCGCTGTTCTTCGTCAACATCATGGTGACGCTCTCCTTTATCAAAGACGCCAAAACGCACTGGAAAGATAAATAAAATTAACCCCAAGAGATCAAGAGGTTGGAACATGGATTTTAATTTAAATGATGAACAGGAACTGTTTGTCGCCGGTATTCGTGAATTGATGGCCAGTGAGAACTGGGAAGCCTATTTTGCCGAGTGCGATCGTGACAGCATCTATCCCGAACGTTTTGTGAAAGCGCTGGCGGAGATGGGGATTGATAGCCTGCTGATCCCGGAAGAGCACGGTGGCCTGGACGCCGGATTCGTTACCGTTGCGGCGGTATGGATGGAATTGGGGCGTCTGGGCGCACCGACATATGTGCTGTACCAATTACCGGGCGGGTTCAACACTTTCCTGCGTGAAGGCACCCAGGAACAGATCGATAAGATTATGGCCTTTCGCGGCACCGGTAAGCAGATGTGGAACTCGGCAATTACCGAGCCGGGTGCCGGTTCGGATGTCGGGAGCTTAAAAACCACCTATACCCGCAAAAATGGTAAGGTTTACCTCAATGGCAGCAAGTGCTTTATCACCAGTAGCGCGTACACCCCCTACATTGTGGTGATGGCAAGGGATGGCGCATCGCCGGATAAGCCTGTCTATACCGAATGGTTTGTGGATATGAGCAAACCGGGCATCAAAGTGACCAAACTGGAAAAGCTCGGTCTGCGTATGGATAGCTGCTGCGAAATTACCTTCGATGAGGTTGAACTGGACGAGAAAGACAGGTTCGGTCGGGAAGGTAACGGCTTTAATCGCGTTAAAGAAGAGTTCGATCATGAACGTTTCCTGGTGGCGTTAACCAACTACGGCACGGCGCTATGCGCCTTTGAAGATGCGGCGCGTTACGCTAATCAGCGCGTGCAGTTTGGCGAGACAATTGGTCGCTTCCAACTGATTCAGGAGAAATTCGCCCATATGGCGATCAAATTAAACGCCATGAAAAATATGCTGCTGGAAGCGGCATGGAAGGCAGACAACGGCACAATCACCTCCGGCGATGCAGCCATGTGTAAATACTTCTGCGCTAACGCCGCGTTTGAGGTTGTGGACAGCGCCATGCAGGTATTAGGCGGCGTGGGCATTGCGGGGAATCATCGTATTTCGCGGTTCTGGCGCGATCTGCGCGTTGACCGCGTTTCCGGCGGATCTGACGAAATGCAGATCCTGACGCTCGGTCGCGCGGTGCTGAAGCAGTACCGCTAAGTAAAGCGCCCGGTGGCGCTGCGCTTACCGGGTCTACGGATTGTGCATGTTGTAATCCGGATAGGTGTTTACGCCGCATCCGGCAACAGGAGTGATACCATGACAACGCATTTAGCAATGCCTGCCTTCGGCCCCCTCTCGGGGCTGCGGGTAGTCTTTTCCGGAATAGAAATCGCCGGGCCGTTCGCCGGACAAATGTTCGCAGAATGGGGCGCGGAGGTTATCTGGATCGAAAACGTGGCCTGGGCCGATACCATTCGCGTCCAGCCGAATTATCCGCAGCTTTCACGTCGTAATCTGCACGCCCTTTCCCTGAACATCTTTAAAAACGAAGGACGAGAAGCGTTTCTGAAATTAATGGAAACGACCGATATCTTTATTGAAGCCAGCAAAGGCCCGGCGTTCGCCCGCCGCGGCATTACCGATGAAGTACTGTGGGAACATAACCCGAAACTGGTTATCGCCCATCTTTCCGGCTTCGGTCAGTTTGGCGACGAAGAGTATACCCATCTGCCGGCTTACAATACCATCGCCCAGGCGTTCAGCGGCTATCTGATCCAAAACGGCGATATCGACCAACCGATGCCCGCCTTTCCCTACACCGCCGACTATTTTTCCGGCCTGACCGCCACTACCTCGGCGCTGGCGGCGCTGCATAAAGTACGGGAAACCGGTAAAGGCGAAAGTATTGATATTGCGATGTATGAAGTGATGTTGCGGATGGGGCAGTATTTTATGATGGATTACTTCAACGGCGGCGAAATCTGCCCGCGAATGACCAAAGGTAAAGACCCTTATTACGCCGGTTGCGGATTATATAAATGCGCCGACGGTTATATCGTGATGGAGTTAGTCGGCATTACGCAAATTAACGAATGCTTTAAAGATATCGGCCTCGCGCATATTCTCGGTACGCCGGAAGTGCCGGAAGGCACGCAGTTGATTCACCGTATCGAATGCCCTTATGGGCCGCTGGTGGAAGAAAAACTGGATACCTGGCTGGCGACGCGTTCTATTGCTGACGTTCAGGCGCGTTTTGCCGAACTGAATATCGCCTGCGCAAAAGTGCTGACTATTCCGGAGCTGGAACATCATCCGCAGTACGTGGCCCGTGAGTCCATTACCCAGTGGCAAACGATGGACGGTCGCACCTGTAAGGGGCCGAATGTCATGCCGAAATTCAAAAACAACCCGGGGAAAATCTGGCGCGCCATGCCGTCACACGGCATGGATACCGCCGCCATTCTGAAAAATATTGGTTATAGCGAAGCAGATATTAAGGAACTGGTCGGCAAAGGGCTGGCCAAAGTTGAGGATTAAACGCGATGCGCTAATCGGTTTTCCGGTTAGCGCTCACGCCTGATTTTGTGGATAAAAGTGCAATGGATATTGTAGGCGGACAACACTTACGTCAGATGTGGGACGACCTGGCCGGAATATATGAAGACAAAACGGCGTTAATTTTTGAATCCTGCGCGGGAGAAGGACAACACTTCAGCTATGCCGCACTGAATAGAGAGATCAATCGCACGGCAAACCTTTTCTATTCCTTAGGCGTACGTAAAGGCGACAACGTTGCTTTGCATCTGGACAATTGCCCGGAATTTATCTTTTGCTGGTTTGGGCTGGCAAAAATCGGCGCCATCGTCGTGCCGATTAATGCCAGATTATTGCGCGAGGAGAGCGCCTGGATACTGCAAAATAGCCGGACATCGTTACTGGTCACCAGCGCGCCGTTTTATCCGATGTATCGTCAGACTCAACAGGAAGGGCATACGCCGCTCAGGCATATTTGTCTGATCGGCCCGACGCTCCCGGTCGAAGAAGGCGTTAGCCACTTTCACACGCTGAAAGCGCAGCAGCCCGACGTCCTGCTTTATACGCCGCCGTTAACGCCTGAGGATACCGCGGAAATCCTTTTTACCTCCGGCACAACGTCCCGCCCGAAAGGGGTAGTGATTACTCACTATAATTTACGTTTTGCTGGCTACTACTCCGCCTGGCAATGCGCGTTGCGCGAAGATGATGTTTATCTAACCGTCATGCCCGCCTTTCACATTGACTGCCAGTGTACGGCGGCGATGGCGGCCTTTTCAGCGGGCGCTACGTTTGTGCTGATCGAAAAATACAGCGCCCGCGCCTTCTGGGGACAGGTGAGAAAATATTGCGCGACCGTCACCGAATGTATCCCGATGATGATCCGAACGTTAATGACGCAGCCGCCCGCCGCTGACGATCGTCACCACTGTTTACGCGAAGTGATGTTTTACCTCAACCTCTCCGTGCAAGAGAAAGAGGCCTTTATCGAACGCTTCGGCGTCCGACTGCTCACCTCTTATGGTATGACGGAAACTATCGTCGGTATTATCGGCGACCGCCCCGGCGATAAGCGACGCTGGCCGTCGATTGGTCGTCCGGGTTTTTGCTATGAAGCGGAGATTCGCGATGAGCAAAATCGTGCGTTGCCTCCCGGCGAAATCGGGGAAATATGCGTTAAAGGCATTCCAGGTAAAACGCTTTTTAAAGCCTATTTCGAACGCCCGGACGCTACAGCCAAAGCGCTTGAGCCTAACGGCTGGCTACATACCGGCGATTCCGGCTATCGTGATGAGGAAGGTTTTTTCTATTTCGTCGATCGTCGCTGCAACATGATTAAGCGCGGCGGAGAAAATGTCTCTTGCGTCGAGCTGGAAAATATCATCGCCGGGCATCCTAAAATTCAGGATATCGTGGTTATCGGTATTAAGGATGATATTCGTGATGAAGCTATTAAAGCGTTTGTGGTACTCAATGAAGGTGAGACATTAACCGAGGAAGATTTTTTTACGTTTTGTGAGGCAAATATGGCGAAATTTAAAGTACCGTCATATCTGGAAATAAGAAAAGATTTGCCCCGTAATTGTTCAGGAAAAATCATTAAAAAAAATCTGAAATAACCTCTCCGGCGGGCACTGCCCGCTGAATACATCAACATTGTCGTGGAAATAGAGATATTTCTGGCGGATAACTGTGGCCCTGAAAAGGGAATAAGCGAATAAAGGATTGAAGATATGAGTGAATCATTGCACCTGACCCGTAATGGCCCCATTCTTGAAATTACGCTCGATCGCCCGAAAGCGAACGCGATTGACGCCAGAACCAGTTTTGCGATGGGTGAGGCCTTTCTGCGCTTCCGGGACGATCCGCATTTACGCGTAGCGATTGTCACCGGGGCGGGAGAGACGTTTTTTTCAGCCGGCTGGGATTTAAAAGCCGCCGCCGAAGGTGAAGCGCCGGATGCGGATTTCGGCCCCGGCGGTTTTGCCGGTTTAACCGAGCTTTTTGATCTTGATAAACCGGTGATTGCCGCGGTCAACGGCTACGCTTTCGGCGGCGGATTCGAACTGGCGCTGGCGGCGGATTTCATTATCTGCGCGGATCACGCCAGCTTCGCGCTGCCGGAAGCAAAACTTGGTATTGTGCCAGATAGCGGCGGCGTACTGCGTCTACCGAAGATCCTGCCGCCTGCGATCGTCAATGATATGGTGATGACCGGCAGACGCATGACAGCGGAAGAAGCGCTGCGCTGGGGAGTGGTAAATCGCGTCGTCAGTCCACATGAGTTAATGGACAGCGCCCGTGAACTGGCGCAACAACTGGTGCAAAGCGCCCCCCTGGCGGTCGCCGCCTTGAAAGAAATGACCCGCACCACTCGCGATATGTCAGTCGAAGAGGGCTATCGCTATATCCGTAGCGGCGCGCTGAGACACTATCCCGCCGTCCTGCACTCGGAAGATGCCCTCGAAGGGCCACAGGCGTTTGCGGAAAAGCGCGATCCGGTGTGGAAAGGTCGGTGATGATAGCAGCCTTGAACCGCTGACAAACCGGTTTAAGGTCTTCTTGTCGGGCGGCGCTGCGCTAAATATGCCTGTAATTATTGCAATATCAATAGATTAAATGATGATACAGGCCCGATAAGCGCAGCGCCAACAGCATCTGAACCACCAGACCACGGTGGACGCCAGATCGCCGACACATAAATTAACCTAATGGGTCAGGCGCTTAATCTTTCGCCATGCGGTTAAACTGCTCAATGGTAAGATCCCACGGCTCGCGGGTGGCATCCGGCATAAAGCTGCCGTCATCCACGCCAATTTCGTCTTTGATAATTTTATTCAGTTTTTCATTCATCATCAGAATGAGATCCTGATATTTCTCTTTATCAGCAGCAAGGTTATGGTTCTCATCGGGATCATTTTTAAGATCGTAAAGTTCAAGATCGTTGTATTTAATAAGATCCTCCCAGGTTTCCGGCGTATTATGCTCCCTTAGCGAAAAATAGCGCGCAAACTTATAACGGCCATCGTTAATCATGCGCGTCCCTGAACGATGGCTGAAATCAGGATGCAAATGGGAGATTTCCTGCTTGATTTGCGCCACCGTTTTTTGCTTATCTCTTTGTAGCGCTATAACGCGGTGGAGATAATGGGCATCGGTATACAGGATCATGCCATAGCAATATAAGCTGGCGTTTCTCACCGCATTAACCGCAACGCCTTCCGGGTTTTTTAGCAATCTGCTAAAATTAACGCCTTTCCGGTTGCCTAACGCTTTGTGCTGTTTTTCTTCCGGCAAACCGGTCAGTCCAACTAATGTCGGCGCGATATCAAGATGACAGGTCAACGCCTGACATTTCTTATTACCTGGATACGCCGGGTGGGAAATAATCATCGGCACATGGATCTGTTCTTTATAAACGGAAGCGCCTTTACCGTGCATCTGATGGCTTCCGCCTAATTCGCCATGATCGGCAGTAAATACAACAATCGTTTTATCAGTCAACTTGAGGGCATCAAGTTCATTTAATATCCGGTCAAGGTGAGTATCACAATCGCGGATACAGTTGAAATAGTAGTCAAGCAGTTTACGCCAACGACGATCTTCATCAGGAAACTGCCCTTCCAGCGCAGCGCGCGCCGTCTGGTATTCAAGATGCGCTGGCGGTCTTCCCTGCTCATTGAATGATTGATGCCTGTTTGCCGGCAGCGGATAGTTCAACCAGCTTGCCTGATAAAGCGCGTTTTCCGGCGGCTGCGTGGGCGCCAGGGTATTATCATCCTGATCCAGCTCGCCACGCCACTGTACCTTTTCTCCCTCCTTATCGGTATCAATAAACATCACGTCATGGGGATTAACGAGGTTAACGGCCAGGAACCAGGGCTTGTGTTGGTCATTCAGGGGCTGCCCCTTGCATCTTAACCAATTTATAGTCTGAGCCGTGGTGGTTGAATCATAAAAATAGCCGCCTTTACTATGGCCTATAATATCGCCGATGCCGTGATAGTCAGAAAAACCATATTTTTCCATAATTTTATGTAATTCTGGTTCAGGAATATTCCCGACATCAATATCCTCATCTTTTTCGTCAGGCAGAGGCTTCTCCAGTTTTTCTGTAAGATGCCACTTACCTTTATAGGCCGTATAATATCCCAGTTCCTGCATCATATGTCCTGTAGTTCCAAGAGCGGGGTCAAGGTCATAGGGCATCCAGGGTAATCCCAGATTATCAAACATCTTTGTCTGGGGCATATGTAAGCCGGTATACAATACGGAGCGGGAAGGCGTACAAACATTACTGGTATTCTGGTGGTTACAGAATGTCACCCCCGTTTTCATGAGCCGCTCTCTGCCGGGTACCGGGAAAGGAAACGTAGGGAAAAAACGCTCCTGGTCGGTCACGACTAACAGAATATTATATCCTTCTGGCAATTTCTCCGGGATCTCGCCGGTAAACGGTTTATCCCAGGCCGGTTTCGCCTTAACGGCGCATTTTTCATCAGCTTTTACCGCGCCGGATAACATACCGCCGGCGGCAAGAATACCGGCGCTGGTTAACAGTTTCCTACGCGTAAGATCCGTCTCTTCTGTAGACAGATTTTTTTTATTACTCATATTATTATACCTGTTGTCAGTAAATTATCACATATTCATTTATTACTGTACGAGTAAGCGAGGACATATATCAATGTTTTCCGGGTAAGAATATGTGTTATAAATTGATTTATATTTCAAATTAGAAATATATTAGTAAATGACAATATTCATCAGAAAATTATTTAGCCGAAAAATACATTGTTTTTATTTTAGAGATACAACTCCAGACATTACTTCATAAAAAAATACATTATTAAACATACCTTATAGCACCATACTCGCTCCATTTCCCCTCAGCTACGGCGATTACCCTATGTCGCTGCAATGAAATTTCCCTGGAAAAGCATACCATTAGCAACAAGCCGCGCCACAACGGACATACAACCGGTAATATCACCCTGCGAAATTAAAACATAACTCAATTCTGTTATATTGCTTATGGATAAAAACTATCGCATTACTGCGTGATTCAATAACCTTTCCGCCATTACAAACAGCAATATAAAATCCATTATTTATATAGGGTTATGTTTCTTTTTAACCTTTAAAGCATTATTTTACATTGACAAAAACATAAAGGGGCGGCTATAACAATATATAAGGCTGTTATGTCAAACAAGTCTATTTAGAATAATCAACCGAACTTATAAATAAGTTCGGTACGGATTGCTGATACTGCACAAACATTACCATCAATATAACAGGAACAGAACTATGAAAAAACGCATTATCGCCGTAGCATTACTGGCAACGATCTCTTCATTCAGTACGCTTGCAGCAGAACAGGTCTCTAAGCAAGAAATCAGCCACTTCAAACTGGTTAAGGTCGGTACAGTAAATGTGTCCCAGAGTGGCGGGCAGATTTCCTCACCAACTGATTTGCGTGAAAAACTTTCAGAGTTAGCAGATGCGAAAGGCGGGAAATATTACCATATTATTGCTGCGCGAGAGCATGGTCCGAATTTTGAAGCCGTTGCCGAAGTTTATAATGATGCGGCGAAATAAAAATGTTCTGATTACGCCATAGCGATGGCACAGGCATGAAACAATAAGAGAGTGCCGGCAAGGTGCCTATTGTATCACAATCCACTCAGGGCCGTCTGGAAACAGATGCTGGCCCTCCTTTTTTATTAAGTTATAGCAATAAAATAAGAGCAGGTACGCCTGTAAAATGCGCGCGCATAGACACTAAATCCCTTGTGAGTAAGACGGTTTCCCGGGGCTGTTTTAAGGTAATATTTAGTGCGCTTTTACCTGTTTGAACCAGTAGTTTTCCATTTTCATCATCCATTTCCCCTGTTTATTTTTCGGTATTACGCCAGCCCAAAGTAATTGCAACTGTCGGTTATAGGTTCCGATAGCGTGTCCACCATACGCCCCTTCAAATGCTATCACCATTGGCCCCTGCCCTTTTACGCCCTCTTGTCCTTCATGGCAATAAAGCGCGTTGCGGTGAGTCACGTCAAGTTCATACTGCACGTTCAGTTTCACACATTTTTCTCCGCAGGTTTCTACCGGTGGTAATATTGTCATGGTATAAGGCGGGTTATCTGCCGTGGTTTCCCATGTTCCGATCAGGTCTTTGCAGGCGTTTATCTCCGTAGCCCAGGACGCGGCGGAAAATAGCACAAACAAATAAAAGGGTATCAGCTTCATTTTCATCACAGGCTCCTGTTCCTTATGCCTAATCATAAGGATAAATGCCCTGCGATACGTCTTTTTCCCGGAAATGTTGAGCCTTTATTCAGAGAAATGCCGATGAGTGTAACGTCATGTAAGCGGATAGCGCAGTGGAGAAAGCGGAAATGTGGACTTTTTCCGGACAGACGTATGTCGATACGCCTGTCCGAAACAGTTTGACTCCAAGATTACCCGACACAGGCGTACAGTCTAACGACGCATACTTTTTGACAACATCATCTGCCACTTTTGCTCCCGGTTAAGCTCCGTCGGCGGTACCGTCGTCATACGTGGCGTTTTTTCTGCCCCTGCCATTTTTTCCCGGGCGCTATTTCCAATGCGCGCATACAGCTGCGAATCAATACTTTTAATACGCACCAGACGCTGGCACTGACAACCTCGCCCTTCGAGTTGATTAGGAATGGTTTTAGTTTCGCAGTTTATTTCTCCCACTTCTGAAAGAATATAAGAAACCGTGTTTATCGCTTTGCAGTGGTCCATATTAAATTGCTTAGCAATCTCTTTAGCGCTCACCCAACGGTTCTCCGCCATTACCCAATCAGCAATTAACAAATAAAGTGGTTTTTCAACATATTCTTTACTCATAAGCACACCATTTTTACAAATTAAAAAAATCTCGCTACGGCTTATTTCGGCAACCTTTAAATCACCTCATTAACCATGTTAATAATGTGGATATAGAGGAATAGTATGCAACTTAACGGTCAATTAGTGTGAGCAAAATCTTGCTTATCAGATTGAAAATACGGTTAACGAAATACTTTTGGCCAGGAATTACCTGATAACGTAAAAAAAAACGGTTCCCTTTCAGGAACCGTTTATACACATGATAATGGATGTTATCTTTCGATGGTCCGACGGGCTATACGTTACTTCTGAATTTGCGCGTGCATCTCCTGCACTGAGATAACTTTTTCCGTAGCGTCCGCATTGAGCGCCATCGCCGTCGCAAAACCGCCGTTCAGCGTGGTGTCATAATGTACTTTATACTGCAGCGCGCTGCGACGAATCACCCTTGAGTCTTCAATCGCCCGGCGGCCAGCGGTGGTATTGATGATATAAGTGTATTCGCCATTCTTGATACGGTCCTGAATGTGCGGACGACCTTCATGCACCTTATTCACCAGACGCGGGTTGATACCGGCTTCGCCCAGCACAATCGCCGTACCGTGAGTGGCATCCAGCTCAAAGCCCTGTTTCAACAGTTTAGCGGCGAGATCCACCACACGCTCTTTGTCGCCTTCGCGTACAGAGAGCAGCGCACGGCCCGATTTCTTCATCGTCGAACTGCTGCCCAGTTGCGCTTTAGCGAACGCTTCCGCGAAGGTACGGCCCACACCCATCACTTCGCCGGTTGAGCGCATTTCTGGCCCTAACAGCGGGTCAACGCCGGGGAATTTGTTGAACGGCAGCACCACTTCTTTCACCGAATAATACGGCGGGATGACCTCTTTGGTGATACCCTGTACGCTAAGCGTCTGGCCTACCATCACACGCGCCGCCACTTTTGCCAGCGGTACACCGGTGGCTTTAGAGACGAACGGGACAGTACGCGCCGCGCGCGGGTTGACTTCAATCAGGTAAACTTCGTTGTCTTTGACCGCAAACTGCACGTTCATCAGACCGCGCACCTGCAACTCAAAAGCCAGCTTCTGTACCTGCTGGCGCATTACGTCCTGAATTTCCTGGCTCAGCGTGTAGGCCGGCAGAGAACAGGCAGAGTCGCCGGAGTGTACGCCCGCCTGCTCGATGTGCTCCATAATGCCGCCAATCAGCACCATTTCGCCGTCGCAGATAGCGTCCACATCCACTTCAACCGCGTCATCAAGGAAGCGGTCAAGTAGTACTGGCGCATCGTTAGAGACGCTGACCGCGGTCTGGAAGTAGCGACGCAGATCGGCTTCGTCATAGACAATTTCCATCGCCCGACCGCCCAGCACGTAAGACGGACGTACCACCAGCGGGTAGCCAATCTCTTTCGCTTTTTCGACAGCCTGTTCGATAGCGGTGACGGTGGCGTTGGCTGGCTGCTTCAGCTTCAGACGGTCAACCGCGTGCTGGAAGCGTTCACGGTCTTCCGCGCGGTCGATGGCGTCCGGGCTGGTGCCAATAACCGGCACGCCTGCCGCTTCCAGCGCGCGCGCCAGCTTCAGCGGCGTCTGGCCGCCGTACTGTACAATCACGCCTTTCGGCTTCTCGATGCGCACGATTTCCAGCACGTCTTCCAGCGTCACCGGCTCGAAGTACAGGCGGTCGGAAGTGTCGTAGTCGGTAGAGACGGTTTCCGGGTTACAGTTGACCATAATGGTCTCGTAACCGTCTTCGCGCAGCGCCAGCGAGGCGTGTACACAGCAGTAGTCAAACTCGATCCCCTGGCCGATACGGTTCGGGCCGCCGCCGAGCACCATAATTTTGTCGCGGTCAACGGACGGGTTCGCTTCACACTCATCTTCATAAGTGGAGTACATGTAGGCGGTATCGGTGGCGAATTCCGCCGCGCAGGTATCCACGCGCTTATAGACCGGATGCAGGTCATATTGGTCGCGCAGCTTGCGGATTTCCGCTTCGCGTACGCCCGAAAGTACCGCCAGACGCGCATCGGCAAAGCCTTTACGCTTGAGCTGACGCAGGAAGTCGGCGTTGAGGCCAGTAATCCCGACGTCAGCTACTTTCTCTTCCAGACGCACCAGTTCTTCAATCTGCACCAGGAACCAGCGGTCGATATTGGTCAGGTTAAATACGCCATCAACGGACAGACCGGCGCGGAAAGCGTCAGCGATGTACCAGATACGCTCGGCGCCCGCATCTTTCAGCTCGCGGCGAATTTTGGTCAGCGCTTCCGGGTCGTCGAGGCTCACTTTCGGGTCGAAGCCGGTGGCGCCTACTTCCAGGCCGCGCAGCGCTTTTTGCAGGGATTCCTGCTGCGTGCGACCAATCGCCATCACTTCACCGACCGATTTCATCTGGGTGGTCAGGCGGTCGTTCGCGCCCGCGAATTTCTCGAAGTTAAAGCGCGGAATTTTGGTCACAACGTAGTCAATAGACGGCTCAAACGACGCCGGAGTGCGGCCACCGGTGATGTCGTTCATCAGTTCGTCGAGGGTGTAACCCACCGCCAGTTTGGCGGCCACTTTGGCAATCGGGAAACCGGTGGCTTTTGAGGCCAGCGCCGAGGAGCGGGATACGCGCGGGTTCATCTCGATAACAATCAAACGACCGTTTTTCGGGTTCACGGCAAACTGGACGTTGGAACCGCCAGTTTCGACGCCGATTTCACGCAGTACCGCCATCGAGGCGTTACGCATGATTTGATACTCTTTATCGGTCAGGGTCTGGGCTGGCGCCACGGTGATGGAGTCACCGGTGTGAATGCCCATCGCATCGAAGTTTTCGATAGAGCAGACGATGATGCAGTTGTCGTTTTTATCACGCACCACTTCCATCTCGTACTCTTTCCAGCCGATCAACGATTCATCAATCAGCAGTTCGTTGGTTGGGGAAAGGTCCAGGCCGCGTTCACAAATTTCTTCGAACTCTTCGCGGTTGTAGGCAATACCGCCGCCGGTGCCGCCCATCGTGAAGCTAGGTCGAATGATGCATGGGAAGCCCACGTCAGCGGCAACTGCCAGCGCTTCTTCCATGGTGTGCGCGATACCGGAACGCGCGGTGTCGAGACCAATTTTCTTCATCGCGATATCGAAGCGACGACGGTCTTCGGCTTTATCAATTGCATCCGCCGTCGCGCCAATCATGGTCACGCCGAACTCTTCCAGCACGCCCTGCCGCTCCAGCTCCAGCGCGCAGTTCAGCGCCGTCTGGCCGCCCATCGTCGGCAGCACCGCATCCGGGCGCTCTTTTTCAATGATTTTGCGCACCACTTCCCAATGAATCGGCTCAATATAGGTGGCATCGGCCATTTCCGGATCGGTCATGATGGTCGCCGGGTTGGAGTTCACCAGGATAACGCGATATCCCTCTTCGCGCAGCGCCTTACACGCCTGAGCGCCGGAGTAGTCAAACTCACACGCCTGACCGATAACAATCGGGCCCGCGCCCAGAATCAGGATGCTTTTTATGTCTGTACGTTTTGGCATGGTCTTAATACTCCTGATTACTTAGCGGTTTTACGGTATTGCGCGATAAGCTCGATAAAGTGGTCGAATAGCGGTGCGGCGTCGTGCGGGCCAGGGCTGGCTTCCGGATGGCCCTGGAAACTGAACGCCGGTTTATCGGTACGATGAATCCCTTGTAGGGTGCCATCGAACAGGGATTTATGGGTCACTCGCAGGTTGGCGGGCAGCGTCGCCTCATCCACCGCAAAGCCGTGGTTCTGCGCGGTGATCATCACCACGTTTCGGTCCATGTCTTTTACCGGATGGTTGCCGCCATGATGGCCGAACTTCATCTTAACGGTCTTCGCCCCGCTCGCCAGTGCCAGTAGCTGATGACCGAGACAGATGCCAAATAGCGGAATGTCGGTCTGGAGGAATTTCTCAATCGCCTCGATGGCGTAGTCGCACGGCGCCGGGTCACCAGGGCCGTTCGACAGAAAGATGCCGTCCGGGTTCATTTTCAGCACCTCTTCGGCAGAGGTTTGCGCCGGAACGACCGTCAGGCGGCAACCACGGTCCACCAGCATACGCAGAATGTTGCGCTTGGCGCCGAAATCATAGGCCACCACATGGAACGGCAGGTCATCCTCAGATTTCGCTTCCGGTAAACCCTCTTTCAGCGTCCAGCTACCCTGCGTCCAGCGGTAGGCTTCCGCAGTGGTCACTTCTTTCGCCAGATCCATACCGTTAAGTCCAGGAAATGCTTTCGCTTTTTCCTGCGCCAGCGCCGCATCCAGATTATCGCCGGCGATGATGCAGCCATTCTGGGCGCCTTTTTCACGCAGCAGGCGGGTCAGCTTGCGGGTATCGATATCGGCAATCGCCACGATATTATGGCGTTTGAGGTAAGAAGAGAGGTCTTCCGTGTTACGGAAGTTGCTGGCAATCAGCGGCAGATCGCGAATCACCAAACCTTGCGCATGAACCTGAGAAGATTCTTCATCGGCTTCATTGGTGCCGACATTACCAATATGGGGATAAGTAAGAGTGACGATTTGGCGGGAATAGGAAGGATCAGTGAGGATTTCTTGATAACCGGTCATTGAAGTATTGAAAACGACTTCCCCAACCGCCGAACCTGTTGCCCCAATGGCCCGACCGTGAAACTGGGTTCCGTCTTCCAGAACCAATAGCGCTGACTTAATCAAAACACCCTCCAGAGAATATTCACTCACTTTATTTGCATATTAATTCATTCAGTCAGTATGAAGCAATGCAAATTTGCTTACCCGTGGATTTCTGGCAAACGGCGGCATTCTGAAGTTAAGCCGGATAAAAGTCAACTTAAAGAGGGTATTTTTTATGTTATTTTGTACATTATAAGGAAGTTATTCGTTTTAACAGGCAAAAAGATCAACTAAGTGAAGATAGAAAACGCTTGCGCTTCCTTGAGTTCACAAAAAATTGGATGGCATGATAAAAAATGGACCAAATGGTCAAATTTCACATTAAACCAACAAAAAACAACAACAAAAATCATTTAATAACCATTAAATTGAGTAAATTCATAAAAATGCAAAACAAAATAAGTTAACATAAAAAACAACTTAAAAATCAATGAATTATTCAAAATAATAAAAAAATCAAATGACAGCAAAGCCATAAAAAACAACAAATTAATGTAATATAGTAAGGATTACAATCAAAATATGCAGATAAAACCTCTTTTTATTTAAGAGAAGTGCATACGATTGGACCACAACCAGCCCCACTACAGCATAAAAAAGATAACCTATTGAGATAAAAGAGATAAAACAACATCACCTTAAAAATGAATGTGACCCCCATCACAAAATCTTACCTCCCGGCAGGCCATCATAGCTTTCGTTCGCTTTATCACATTCTTTTAATTCAATAACTTAAGGAAAAAACATGTCTACTGAAGGCAATATTATTATCGATGGCGGTTTTGAAGAGGGGTTTGATGGCTGGGTACTGTCATCGCAGTCATCCATATTTGTCGAAGATGGCGCAACAGGAAATAACCACTTTTGTCGAATCGAGCCCACTAATACCATTACGCAATACTTTACCATTGAGCCCGAAACCACCTATCGACTGACTCTCGCCGTCAGAGGCGAGGCGAAAGGAAACGTCACTATTTCTCAGACTTATCCAGTCCATACCTCTTTTATCTCTGACATTAATACTAACTTAAATGCTGAATGGCACAGGGAAGAGTATGTCTTCACAACCAGCGCTGATACTGGTCGTACCGCGTTCAGGATTTCCGTTCCGTGGAACAGCGCCAACACCCCAATGGATATCGATCTTATCAGCCTGGTCGAGGTGCCTTTTGAATACAGTAAACCGCTGTGGGTGAATATGACTAACGTCAGTTCAAGCAGTAACTTTTTCCAGTTGAACGTCATGACCCGTACTGATGCGCCTGAGGGGCAAATTAACCGCATTTATTGTAATGGCAATTACGTCGCGCAGATGGATGCCATTGGCCCGGATGACTTTAACCAAACCGGCGGCTATTCCAGCTTTGCTGCCGGCGATGTATTCCAGTTCCGCGCCTATAACAGCCTTACCGGAAAAGAGTATTTACTCTGTGAAACCACCTATGAACAGCTTACTGCGAGCGGTGTTTTCAATATTGAATAACCCTCCACGCTTATTTACCAGTAAACATTTTATTAATTCTATTTAAAAGAAATATCTCGTGGCTGGGATTAACAATATTATTATTGATGGTTCCTTTGAGGATGGTTTAACAGAACAGTGGCAAATTGGCTCACTGGTTGAGCTACAAAAAACAAAAGGGCAATAATATATTGCCCTTTGTAATCAATTCATCTTGATTACCATAACCACATCACGAAGGTATTTAGTCCTTATAATACATCCAGGCCCAGCACATCCCGCATGTCAAATAGCCCATTTTTCTTCGTTTTTAGCCATAATGCCGCTCGCAATGCGCCATTTGCAAAAGTCATGCGGCTGGAAGCTTTATGCGTAATCTCTACGCGTTCGCCAATATCGGCAAACATCGCGGTATGTTCGCCGACGATATCACCCGCCCGAACGGTTGCAAAGCCAATCGTTCCCGGCACGCGCTCGCCGGTATGCCCTTCCCGGCTGTATACCGCACAGTCTTTCAGATCTTTATTCAGCGCATGGGCAATCGCCTCTCCCATCGCCAGCGCGGTTCCTGACGGCGCATCAACTTTGTGACGATGATGCGCTTCGATAATCTCAATATCGCTATAGTCGCCCATCACTTTCGCCGCTTTCTCTAGCAGTTTAAGCATCACATTGACGCCAACGCTAAAGTTAGCCGCAAAAACAATGGCGATCTCCTGCGCGGCGTCGCGGATAGCCTGTTTACCGGCTTCATCAAAACCGGTGGTGCCGATCACCATCGCTTTACCATGTTTACGGCAGAATGCCAGATGCGCCAGCGTGCCTTCAGGACGGGTAAAATCGACCAGAACATCGAAATCATCTTTGATGGACGCCAGATCGCTTTGAATGATGACGCCCGTTTTCCCCACGCCCGCCAGTTCGCCCGCATCGCTACCCAGCAATGAAGACCCTTCACGTTCCAGCGCGGCGCCTGGCTGAATACCCTCCATGTGCAACGCGGCCTGAATTAATTGACGGCCCATGCGTCCTCCCGCGCCGACAATCGCGACGCGGATCTGTGCTTCATGCATAGTTATTCTCTTACGTTAAAATGATGTAAACCGTTTTCAGATTAACCAGCCTCTGAAGAGGCTGCCATCTAAAATCGCCGATAATTAGAAATTAATGATAAACAGGGAGCGATATCAGTAAAAGACATGACGTTACGAAATAAGTAACGTCATGGGGGTATAAGCGAAGAGGTCACGGCGCCAACGCCAGAGTGTCTGCGGCCCATTGTTGAAATCCGGCAACATCAATGTCCAGCGCCACCTGCACGTTTGCCGGTCTTCCCAGCCGCCCCTCAATATCAACGACCGTCGTGCCTGCGGTATATTCCCCCTGCGTTTCCACCGCAACAAAGCAGGGTTTAAGGGTAAATAATTCCGGGCGCGCCAGCCAGGCGATCGCGCAGAGATCGTGCATCCGGACGCCAGTACGCATACTACCGCTGCGATAATGGTTGAACAGGCCGTGCAACATCTTGCCAGTACGATTAAGCGCGGGCAGTTTATCCAAAAACGCCGGCGAGAGCATCGCCTGATTCGTGACGTCCAGCCCACACATCACAATCTCAATGCCGCTACGAAATATGTGGGCGGCAGCTTCCGGATCGACAGCAATGTTAAATTCAGCATTAGGCGTAAAATTGCCGCGCCCTGCGGAACCGCCCATCATCACCAGACGGCGAATGTTAAACGCACACTCCGGATAGTGCATCAGTAGCAACGCAATATTGGTCAATGGCCCAATCGCCACCAATGTCATGGGCTCCGGGGCATTCATCAGCACATCCCGGATAGCGATAAATGCAGGCTTCGCCAACGGTTGGCGCTGATGGTCGACAAAATCATAGCCTTCCATGCCGGATTCGCCGTGGACGTACGCCGCATCACGTAACGGACGCAGCAGCGGCGTAGCGGCCCCCTGGGCAAGTGGAATATCGCTGTTCCAGAAATGCAGAAGCTGCAACGCATTACGGGTCGTTTTTTCAACCGAGACATTACCTGCGACGGTGGTTATCAGTTGCAGATCAAGCTGGGGGGCGAACAGCGCGGCGGTAATCGCAGCCGCGTCATCAATGCCCGGATCGGTATCAAGTAGGATTGGCAAACGCATATCTGCTCCATAAAAAATGCCAGACAGAGTATCTGGCATCTTCGCATAACCGGAGCATGAAAAATTTACTCTACCTCACGAACCTCCACACGCAGCTCTTTCGGCACTTCGAAAACAATATTTTCTTCGCGCCCCTCAAGCGTGACAGTCTCGCCGCCGCCAAACTCCCGCAGGCGCGCAATAACATTCTGCACCAGAATATCCGGCGCGGAAGCGCCAGCGGTGACGCCGACGCAGGCGGCCTCTTTCACCCACGTTTCCTGGATATCCGCCGCATCGTCGATAAGAAACGCGGTTCTTCCCATCCGTTGGGCCAGTTCCGCCAGCCGGTTAGAGTTAGAAGAGTTTTTCGAGCCGACCACCAGCACCACGTCAGCCTGCTCCGCCAGCGCCCGCACAGCTTCCTGACGATTAGTAGTGGCATAGCAAATATCGTCTTTGCGCGGGCCGACGATTTTCGGAAAGCGTTTACGCAGCGCATCAATCACATCGGACGTATCGTCCACGGAAAGCGTGGTTTGCGTCATGAAGGAGAGTTTGCCTTCATTTTTAACATTCAGCGTCCAGACATCTTCAGGCGACTCGACCAGGTACATCCCCCCTTCCGGGTTGCTGTACTGTCCCATCGTCCCTTCCACTTCCGGGTGTCCGGCGTGACCGATCAGAATAGATTCTTCACCACGGCGGCTGGCGCGGGCCACTTCCATATGGACTTTCGTCACCAACGGGCAGGTGGCGTCAAAAACGGTAAGATCGCGGCTTTTCGCCTCGTTACGCACTGCCTGGGAAACCCCATGAGCGGAGAAGATCAGAATGGCGCCATCCGGTACCTCACTGATTTGTTCTATAAAGATCGCCCCGCGCTTGCGCAGGCTGTCCACCACATAGCGGTTATGCACCACTTCGTGCCGAACGTAAATTGGCGCGCCGTAAATGGCGAGCGCATTTTCAACAATGCTGATAGCGCGGTCTACCCCGGCGCAAAAACCGCGTGGGTTGGCCAACAGGATCTGCATGTTTATGCCTCCAGCGCCGGATCGATTTCCAGCACTTCAATATCAAAATGAACGGTACGCCCGGCCAGCGGATGGTTAAAATCAACGGTAATCGAGTCGCCGTTGATTTCGCGAATCACGCCAGGCATCTCGCTGCCATCCATTGCGGTAAAAAGCATAATCGCCCCGACTTCCGGTTCGCCCGCCGCCATAAATTCACGGCGCGAAAAATACTGGATCAAGTCCGGGCTGGGTACACCAAACGCGGCGTCAGGCTCCAGCGAAAACGCTTTCTTTTCCCCCTCTTTCAATCCCAGAAGCTGCTGCTCCAGACCTTCGGAAAGCGAGGTATCGCCAAGACGGAACAGGGCAGGCTTGCCATTGTTGCGGGTAGATTCCGCCGTTGAGCCATCATCCAGTTTCAGGGTGAAGTGAACGAGGATCGCGCTGTTGCTCTGTACGGATTTAGACATGCAAATTGCTCACGTGTTTTGCCCGGAGGCACAAAGAACGATAAAACCGTAGGCTGGATAAGGTGTTTTCGCCGCCATCCGGCACAACGTTTGCCTGATGGCGCTGCGCTTATCAGGCCTACAAAACCTGATAAGCGCCACCCGGTATTTACGCTTATGCCTGTTCTTTCGCTGCTGGCTTCGGCAAAAAGCCTTCCAGTACAATCAGCGCCGCGCCGAGACAGATCGCGCTATCGGCAAGGTTGAAAGTCGCGAAATGCCAGTCGCCGACGTAAAAATCGATCATATCGACAACGAAACCGTGCCACAGACGATCGAACAAATTACCCAGCGCGCCGCCAATAATGAGCGCATAAGCGATGTTATTCAGCTTCTGCGTCGCTTTCGAGCGATACATCATCACCAAAAGAATTACGCAGATACCTATCGCAATCCCGGCAAAGAACCAGCGCTGCCAGCCGCCGCTATCCGCCAGGAAGCTAAAAGCCGCGCCGTAGTTACGCGCATAATGCAGATTAAGCGACGGGAACAGCCCTACCGTATCCCCCAGAGCGAAATTCTGGAGGATCAGGTATTTGCTGCCCAAATCGATAATCAGCACGACTACTACCAGCCATAGCCAGCGTAGTCCTGTTGAACAGAGTGGTTTACTCATCAGGCAAATTTACGTTGTTCGCCATTACCGGCGATGTTGCTGACACAGCGTCCGCAGATATCTGCGTGTTCCGCCACCTTGCCGACATCAGTAGTGTAGTGCCAGCAGCGCGGACACTTATCACCCTCGGCACGCGTTACCACTGCCTGAACTGTCGTATTACCAGCATTGTACTGAATATTTTCATCATCAATACCCCCCGCTTGCTCAGAAATCACGAACTGGGAAGTAATGAAGATAAATCTGACCTCTTCACCCAACAGTTTCAGCTTCTTGATCGTACCGTTAGCATCGTCAACATATTTCAGCGTTACTTTTGCTTCCAGATTCGATTTGATGCCATTGGCTTTCTGATTTTCCAGCTCTTTGTTGACCTGGTCCTTGATATAACGGACATCATCCCAGAATGCGTCATTAAATTCTTCATTCTCTTCCAGGCCAAACAACCCGTCGTACCATTCGCCGGTGAAGACATATTTTTCACGCTCGCCCGGCAGGTAGCCCCAGATTTCATCAGCCGTGAAGGACATGATCGGCGCCATCCAACGGACCAGCGCCTCCGCGATGTGATACAGCGCGGTCTGGCAGCTACGACGCGCGATGCTATCGGCCTTCGCGGTGTACTGGCGATCTTTAATGATGTCGAGGTAGAACGAGCCCATTTCAACGGAGCAGAAACGCATCAGGCGCTGTACCACTTCATGGAAGTCGTAAGCTTCGTATGCCTTCAGAATCTCTTCCTGCGCCGTTTTCGCGCAACCCACCGCCCAGCGATCCAGCACAACCATCTCTTCCGGTTTGACCATATCGGTGGCCGGATTGAAGCCATTGAGGTTCGCCAGCAGGAAGCGCGCGGTATTACGGATACGACGATAGCTATCGGCGGCGCGTTTGAGGATCTCGTCAGAGACCGCCATTTCGCCGGTATAGTCAGTAGACGCCACCCACAGACGCAGGATATCCGCGCCCAGTTTATTCATCACATCCTGCGGCGACACGGTGTTACCAATGGACTTGGACATCTTGCGACCCTGACCATCGACGGTGAAGCCGTGAGTCAGTACCTGGCGGTATGGCGCTTTGCCTTTCATCGCCACGCTAATCATCAGGGAGGACATAAACCAGCCGCGATGCTGGTCAGACCCTTCCAGATACATATCGGCAGCGTGACCGGCGAATTCCGGACGTGCGTCAACCACGGAGTAACTGGTGGAACCGGAATCAAACCAAACGTCCAGCGTATCCGGAACTTTCTCGTATTGATCAGCATCTTCGCCGAGGATCTCTTTCGGGTCGAGATCCCACCACGCCTGGATACCGTCAACTTCGACGCGTTTCGCCACCTCTTCCATCGCCGCCAGAGTACGCTCAATCGGCAATAGCTCCTGCGTTTCTTTATGCACGAACAGCGACATCGGTACGCCCCAGGTACGCTGACGTGAGATACACCAGTCAGGACGGTTAGCGACCATTGATTCAATACGCGCCTGACCCCAGTCCGGGATCCACTGAACGCCTTTGATCTCTTTCAGGGACTGTTGACGGAGCCCTTCTTTATCCATGCTGACGAACCACTGCGGGGTCGCGCGGAAAATGATCGGCGTTTTGTGACGCCAGCAGCACGGATAGCTATGCTGCATTTTTTCGACATGCAGTAGCGCGCCTTTTTCTTTCAGCAGTTCAATAACGATATCGTTCGCTTTGAAGACGTTAACGCCGTCAAGCGTTGGATATGTGCCTGGCAGATAAGCGCCGTCCGGCCCAACCGGGTTAGCGGTCTCCAGGCCATATTTTTGACCGATCACGTAGTCATCCGGGCCGTGACCAGGCGCGGTATGTACCGCGCCGGTACCCGCGTCAAGGGTGACGTGATCGCCGAGGATCGCTGGCACGTCAAAGCCCATAAACGGATGGGTAAAGCGCAGCAATTCCAGCTCAGCGCCCTTCACTGTGCCAAGAAGGGTGTAGTCCGCCGCGCCGATACGTTGCATCACGCTCTCTACCAGATCTTTCGCCAGGATCAGCGCCTGTCCGTCAACCTGCACCAGATCATAGTCAAACTCCGGCGCAAGGGAGATGGCGCGGTTAGCCGGCAGCGTCCACGGCGTGGTCGTCCAGATAACCAACGAGATCGGGCCGCTCACGCCAGGCAGACCAAACTTCGCTTTCACCGCATCCTGATCGACGGCGCGGAACGCCACGTCGATAGAGGGCGACGTTTTGTCGTAATATTCAACTTCCGCTTCCGCCAGCGCAGAACGGCAGTCAACGCACCAGTGCACCGGCTTAGCGCCTTTGTGCAGATGACCGTTGCGGATGATTTTGCCCAGCGCGCGGATGATGTTGGCTTCGGTTTTGAAGTCCATCGTCAGATAGGGATGCGACCAGTCGCCCAGCACGCCCAGACGAATAAAGTCTTTACGCTGACCGTCAACCTGAGTGGCGGCATATTCGCGGCACTTGGCGCGGAATTCAGCGGCGGTGAATTTCTCGCCCGGCTTACCGTACTCCTGTTCGACTTTCAACTCGATAGGCAGACCGTGACAGTCCCAGCCCGGCACGTAAGGCGAGTCAAATCCCGACAGTCCTTTGGACTTCACGATAATGTCTTTCAGAATCTTGTTAACTGAGTGACCAATATGAATGCTGCCATTCGCATATGGAGGGCCATCATGCAGAATGAAGGTTTTTTTGCCTTTTTTGGCTGCACGAATGATGCCGTATAGGTCATCATCGGTCCAACGCGCCAGCATTCCCGGTTCACGCTTAGCGAGGTCGCCGCGCATCGGGAACCCTGTTTCCGGCAAATTCAGGGTCGATTTATAGTCACTCATCAGATTCTCGGTTCCGTATTTCGGTTTGATAAACACCGTCAGGGTTATACCTGCCCGGCTAGCCCAAAAAACTTGCGGGCCGTTAACTCATCGCGTGCGATTTGCGCTTTTAGCTCATCAAGCGACGCAAATCGCTGCTCATTACGTATCTTTTTACGCAGTATTACATCTATATGGCGACCATAGAGGTCCATTACAACGTCCAGCAGATGCACTTCCAGTTGTTGACGCACGCCAGCCACCGTTGGACGAGTGCCAATGTTCGCCACGCCGGGTAACGGCTTATCGCCAAGCCCGGTGACTTCCACCGCATAGACCCCTTTTACCGGGGAGACCTGACGGCGCAGCGGTAAGTTCGCCGTCGGGAAGCCAATGGTACGTCCCAGCTCGTCACCATGAACGACACGCCCGGAAATAGTAAAGGGATGTCCCAGCAGGCTTTCGGCAAGCGCCAGGTTATCTTCCGCCAACGCCTGTCTCACTGCAGTGCTACTGATACGCACGCCACCTTCACAAAAGGTTTGGGTGCTGGAAACCGCAAAACCATACTCCGCCCCCGCCTTCTGTAATAACAAGAAATCGCCCGCGCGGCTAGCACCAAAGCGGAAATCATCGCCGACGGCAAGAAATTGCACGCCAAGTCGCTCCACCAGAAGTTCGCTGATAAACGTTTGTGCCGTCAAAGCGGCAAAGCGACGATCGAATTTCACGCACAGCACATAGTCCACGCCGCACTGCGCGAGGTAATGCAGTTTTTCACGCAGGCGCGTCAGGCGGGCGGGCGCTTTATCCGTCGCGAACAGCTCCAGCGGTTGCGGTTCGAAAATCATGACCACCACCGGCAGACCGAGTCTGCGTCCTTCTTCCTGCAGACCCTGCAGTAGAGCGCGATGCCCCCGATGTACGCCGTCGAAATTACCAATGGTCAGCACACACCCATGCGGGGCCTGACTGAGATTATGTATGCCGCGTATCAGCTTCATGTCTGACTCAAAACAGTGAAAATCGCAAGAGTATACCTTGTACAGCGGTCAAGGTTAACCGGCGATTGCCCTGATGAAACATAAAGAAGATGCTTTTCATCGCCATGCGGCAAACTCCGCTCCAAAACCCGCCGCTTAATGTAATTTTTATCATGGAAAAGCTGTATTCACAGGCGCCAAGCTGGTAGAATCCTGCGCCATCACTACGTAACGAGCGTCGCCACATTAACGGCGCTTATTTGCACAAATCCATTGACAAAAGAAGGCTAAAAGGGCATATTCCTCGGCCTTTGAATTGTCCATATAGAACACATTTGGGAGTTGGACCTTGGCTAATATCAAATCAGCTAAGAAGCGCGCCGTTCAGTCTGAAAAGGCTCGTAAGCACAACGCAAGCCGTCGCTCTATGATGCGTACTTTCATCAAGAAAGTATACGCAGCTATCGAAGCTGGCGACAAAGCTGCTGCACTGAAAGCATTTAACGAAATGCAACCGATCGTGGACCGTCAGGCTGCTAAAGGTCTGATCCACAAAAACAAAGCTGCACGTCATAAGGCTAACCTGACTGCACAGATCAACAAGCTGGCTTAATCGCCCGTTCGTTGACGCTTTGTGAAAAAACCCGCTTTCGCGGGTTTTTTTATACCTGCCGGATGGCAGCGTAATAAATAAGCTATTTGCTTATCGGCGTAAACAACGCAGAGTAATCCGCATTACAAATACGCTGTACCGCCGGATGCTGAATCATTCTTTCGGCAAAAATTGCATGATATTCTTCCATGACATTCTCGACGCGCCCAATCTCTATTACCGACTCATCGGCATAAAAATCCAGCGAATAAAGGCTCGGCGCCACAAAAATCGCATTGTGTGTCGCACCAAACGCCTTCATTAAGGCCGCGTCATCAAATTCGCCGAGAATCTCAACCTGCAACCCCTGCGAATTAAACCAGTTCAACAATTTACGCCCCAGCATCGAGCGACGTCCCGGCACCAGCAACCGTCGCTCTTCCAGGCAGGCAGGGAACGCTTTTTCGGGAAGCGGATTCGTGCACCAGAAACTGACGCTACATTCGCCGATTTTGACTGAGAATAGCCCCTCCTGCTGCGTGGAATCTATCGGGCAGTCGGAGATAATCATATCCAGCTTGTGCTGGCTAAGCTGTTCGAGCAACATTTCGTGCGTGGACTCGAAGCAACGTAGATGTATGGGTTCGTCCACCACCACCGCCGCATCCAGAACGCTACTGACCAGACGTTTGGATAAAGCATCGGCGACGCCAACATCGAACAACAAGTTTGATTCTTTACGGTAGTTGACGATATCCAGCATCTCCTGGCTTAGCGTAAACATTTTATCCGCATAGCGAAAAACCAGCTCGCCCAGTTCGCTGGGTTCAAGACCGCGCCCCTTACGTTTGAATAGCTTACCCTGTAAACGCTCTTCCAGTGCTTTGATTTGGCCGGTGATGGTTTGCGGCGTCAGAAAAAGCGCCTCTGCGGCGCCCACGACAGAACCTTCTTTATAAACATGCCAGAAGTAATAAAGATGGTTGTAGTTAATATGAGACATGCTCATTTCTCTCCCTGATCAATGTCGTAAGGGAGCGATACATCGCTCCCCTTTCCTTCGTACTGGTTATGCCGGCGCATTCAAACGCGCACGCAACCAGCTATATCCCACGACTGCGGAGAGCAATGAGCCAATCAAAATGCCCAATTTCGCCCAGTTAATAAGCTCCGGATCGACGTTGCCAAATGCCAGGCTGGCGATAAAGATGGACATCGTAAAGCCAATCCCGCACAAAATGCCAACCGCCATGATTTGCTGATAAGTGGTCCCCTGCGGCAGATGCGCCAGCTTGAAACGCAGCGCCAGCCAGCAAAACAGGCTAATCCCCAGCGGCTTCCCAATCAGCAGACCGGCGATAATTCCCAGCGGCAACATTGAGGTCAGGCCATCAATCGTGACGCCCTGAAGAGAAACGCCGGCATTCGCAAAGGCGAACAGCGGCAGGATCAGGTACGCAACCCACGGGTGCAGGACATGCTCCAGCCGCTTCGCCGGCGAACGACCATGTTTTTCTTTCAGCGGAATAAAGAAGCCGACAATGACGCCTGCCAGCGTCGCGTGAACGCCGGACTTCAGTACCGCCGTCCACAGCACTGCCCCGACCAGAATATATACTCCTGTCCGTCTGACGCCACACAGGTTCAACAGCGCCAGCACGGCAATCGCGAACGCCGCCACGCCCAGCGAGACGATAGAAAGCTCGCTGGTATAAAACAGCGCAATAATAATGATAGCGCCGAGATCATCGATAATCGCCAGCGCCATCAGGAAAATTTTCAGCGCCAGCGGAACCCGACTGCCTAACAGCGCCAGCACGCCCAGCGCAAAGGCGATATCCGTCGCGGCAGGGATAGCCCAACCCTCGCGAGTGACAGGATCGGAGTAGTTAAAAGCCAGGTAGAGCAATGCCGGTACAATCATCCCACCGATGGCGGCAATCACCGGGAAGGCGGCCTGGCGCAGGCTGGCTAACGAGCCTTGCATCAGTTCGCGCTTAACTTCCAGACCAACCAACAAGAAAAACACGGCCATCAACGCATCGTTGATCCACAACAGCATGTTTTTGTTGATCTCTAGCGCCCCAACCCGTAACTGAACCGGCGTCTCCAGAAAATGATGATACCATCCACTGGTTGCGCCCATATTGGCCATCAGCATAGCCAGCGCAGCGGCGATGATGAGAATGATGCCTCCAGAGGCATCGCTGCTAAAAAATCGGTGCAGATGTTTCACTTTTTATTCTCTCTATCAGGTGAATTCTTCGAATCCACTATGTTACCCCGCCTGACTCATCGTTAAAATTAGATTATATATGATGAATAGCTCGTTTTTTACGAAATAAGGTCCGATTTGCACCGAACCTTTTTAGTGTAGTCAGTCATTGACGATAGAAAGCTACGCGTACAGATCCATTTTATACACCCGGAAGCGGGTAATATCGTAGCGATAGCCTTCCCCGTTCGTTGCCGCGTTTTTGTAGTAACCTGACGTCATGGTCGCTTCAAAAAGCACGGTTTTCTCCGTAGGCGCAATCTCCTGTAAAATTAGCAGCCCCATCGCCTCACTGCCCGCCTGCGGATCGATAATGGTCGGTTTAACCATGACCTGACAACTTTTCCCAGACATCATTACCTTCCCTGAAATAAAAGAACCTGATCCGGCACAGAGTGACCGGAGCAGGTGGGCATCGCCCTAAGTGGCATACTTAATTTTTTATAATTATTTCATTAGCCCCAGGTGACAGGCGTCGGCTTATCGCCACGGGCTTTCATCAGCGAATCGTTATCAATATCCTGTTTATACTTCAGGAACTTACCGTAAAGCTGTTTCTCAATCTGCGGCTGTTTACCAATTTGATTGAGCGTCTCGAAACGATCGGTTTTCAGGTTATAGAGGTATTTGGGTTTATTCTGGCGATCGATGATCATCTTCCAGTCGCCATCGCGGATCGCCCACTCATCCGTCGGATCGTCCTGGAACGGCATATCGATACCGAAGATCAGCGGTTTCTGGCGTTTTAAAGTCTTGCCCTTCAGTAGCGGAACTAAAGACTGACCGTCGTAGGTACGATTGGTCGGGAGTGTAAAGTCCATCATGTTGGCCAGCGTCGGCAACCAGTCAAGACCATATACCGGCGTGTCCGTTACCATTCCCTGTGGAATATGCTTACCGTATTTGATGATTGCCGGTACGCGAATGCCGCCTTCCCACAGGTTGTCTTTACGTCCGCGCAGACAGTCGGTTTCCCCGGCCAGGTTCAGCTCGTACACCTTACGCGCTTCACGCGTGACAGGACCGTTGTCGCTGGTGAAGATGACGATGGTGTTATCTTCCTCGCCCATCGCCTTGATTTTATCCAGCACTTTACCCACCTGCTCATCCATGTAGCTGATGTTCGCGTAGTATTCGCCGGTGCCGCGCCACGGTTTATCCGCCCAGTCGCCGTAGAACAGATCCGGATGCTGTTTCTGGTAGTCGGTCATGTACTGCGAATACATATCAAGGTATTTTTTCGGCGACGCCAGCGGACTATGGACTTCGGTAAAGGCGACGTATAAGAAGAACGGATTATCGTCTTTTTTGTTATCCAGCCAGTTCACCACTTCAGAGCTCACAAACTCGCCGCTCATCTTATCTGCGCGGCCAATATGTTGGCCATTACGAATCCACCCCGTAGGATGCACAACGCCATAGCGCGGGCGCTCTTTGGCGTTGTCCAGCGTAGCATCGGTGACAAATCCCGCCGGATTAACCAACGTATAGTCAAAGCCCATGTCTTTCGCCTGCGGCTGATCGGTGCGATCGCCGCCCGCGTTCAGGTGTAATTTCCCCATCATCGCCGTGTCGTAGCCCTGCTGTTTCAGCAGATTGGCGATGGTCAGCTCATTACGCCCCAGCGCAACATCTTTGCCTTCCGGTATCCAGGAACGGATTCCGGTACGGAACGGCATACGGCCAGTTAACAGGCCCGCGCGGGAAGGAGAACACAGAGGCGCTGGCGCATAATAGTCGGTAAACTTCACCCCCTCCTGCGCCAATTTATCTATGTTAGGTGTTTTAACGATGCGGTGCCCGTAGGTGGCGAGATCACCATACCCTAAATCATCCGCCAGAATAATGACTAAATTAGGGCGCTTTGCGGTTGCCGCTTGCGCGGTGGATAATACGCTTCCAGCGCATAGCGCCAACCCTATCATACTGGCAACGACTGTTCTTTTCATTTCAACTCCTTTGAGTTATCGCACGGTCTGATTACGATATATTTGCCGATAGACCCGGCTGCGGAATACAGCCTAAATGAATTGCACTATTACATTCGATTTGTCTTATATTTCTTTAATCAACATCATTTTATCGCAGGAAATTATTCATATGCATTATAATATTAATGCCATAAATATATTTCGTGCTAAAGAAAACACGCCTGAAGCAGGCTATAAAAAAATGGATCGCGAACGAGTGATGCAGATCTCAAATATAGCTCATGTGTCAGAACCGCTGTTGTGATGTCAATATATGTTGCTGTTTCAACGATAACATCCTCATTCACTGGCAGTAAGTTGTCTTTGCGAGAAATTATTCCCATTCGAGGTTTCATTAATTTCTCGTTATCGGGTGTGAATTTTACAACAGAAACATAAATCACAAATAAAATAGCTACCACATAACAAACAACATTATCTAACACCAATAATTAATGAATATATATTGCTGATATTTTTCAGACATCTATCACCTACGTATAAAAAGACACTCCTTAGAATTCGCTTTTTTACACAACATTTCACTGTGTTTTTACCTCATGGAGTTGAGCATGAAAAATAAGAAATATATTAATAGTCTACTCGCCGCATGTGTTCTTTTCTCTTGCTTTAATGGCCAGGCAACAGAGCTTAAACGCGTATACGGCAAAATTAGCCTGGGGTACGGCGACTGACTTTAACAGTTATGTCCTCGGCTGGGCCGCAGCAGATAACTTCAATATGTTTAATGAAAAGTTTATCATTGTGAACTGGAACGACGTTGAAATGGTTCGCAACTTTCTTCGTTCTTGAAATAGCCCGACGTCACCGTCGCTTCAAACAATGCCTCTTTCGTCTCTTTATTGATTTCTTGTAATACCAGTCAGCCTAATGCCTGTTGTCCTTCATCCGGATCGACAAGATCGCTGGAGCCCGGTTGCGCGGTAATGGTATCGATTTTCTGGTTAATCGACTCATGCGATGCGGGCAGGTTAACCATTGATGGGTTTTTCTTATCCATACATTTCTCCCGATTATTTCAGATACAGACAACGTACTGCCACAACATCCCAGCAAGTTGCTTGCCAAATAACCCAACCTCAGCAAGAGAAACCGTTTAATAATTTAAAATAAAACGTCCATAAAATAAAACACAGACTAAAACTATTAGGATTTATTTCCCTGGCACTAATATAAAAGCATAACAGTTATGTAAAATTAATGCATTATAACTAATAGCCTATACCTTTTTCACGATTGACATAAGCCTTACGGCATAATTCAAATTATTTTACATCAACAATAAATCAATCAAAATACACCAACCTACCGATAAAAATTAACACTACTATCACTTTATTTTTAGAATAGCTAAACATGAAATTTTAGCCTTTCTAAAAAACCATCATCTTTGTGACCTGATACAATTTTTTTTCGCAAAAAGACGTCAGTGCAGCCTCACCAGTTGATCCATTAAAATTAATATGCATACTATTATCGCACCCCAAATTAAACTCAAAAAAAAAAATAATATCATGACTATTTATTTAATTAACAACACGCATACATACAATGATATAACAAATGAGCTAAAAAACATAAAAACGGGAAAGATGATAAAAATTGCCGCGATGCGTGTAAAGTGTCTGGAGTATATGCTAAACCACGCTCAACAAGAGATTATTTATAAACGCCAACTCACCAACGCACTTTGGGGAGAAAGAGGTCAATTTATCAGCGACGCCAACCTGACTCAAATTTTATATCTATTACGTCGCGACCTTAAAGGTTTTGGCCTGAGCCAATTTTTTTCTACCGTACCACGAACCGGGATTAAAGTAGATGCTGAAATCATTATCAGTAATGAAAAACCCAAAAAAACCTCTTCTTTAAGAAGAGCACAGTATAAGTATATGGTATTATTTTTCGCCTCACTAAGCATGATTACAATGATTATTTTCTTAATGCAATAATTTAATTCCAAATCTATAAATGGCATAAGGATATGCTATCTTTAACCAAAATATCAGGTTCCTTTTCTGGCTTAATCAGAGAGATGGACTGAAAGGTTGATATCAGATTCTTAGCATTTTTATAACTCATACTGTTTGTGGCCAGATAGGCATAAACAGGCAATGCTCGAAAAGTCATTTCATCAGGCATGCGCATTATTTTTATATTATAACGTCTCACATCTCTAAAATAAGCGGCAATCTTTCTTGGCAAAATCGCAACCATATCACTTTTTTCAACGACACCCATAATTCCAAATAATGAATCACTATGATAACCTATTTTCCTGCGCCCCGTATAAGGCGTACTGACCTTGAACAAGTCAATAGTGTCAGCGGTGAAAGAAGAGAACATATCTGAATGGTAGACAGCATGTCTGGCGGCATAAAAATTATATAAAGAGATTTGTTCAAGTCCAACCAGTGGGCTCTTTTCACCACAAACGCAAACAAAATCAGATAAGTTATCAATAAGATAACTTTCGATCATCGCATTCTTAATTTCCAGAATTCCCATAACCACATCCGCATATCCATGCGTCAGCATAGATGCAGGCGTGTACTCCCCTGTTTTTTTAATCGCATAATGTTTAATAACATGTCGATTAAGCAGCATGGTATCCAGCAATGCCGGAAAATAATAGTTTTCGGTTATATCACTGCCCAGAACGGTAAGTTCATTACTCTCCTGAACGTAGGTTTTATCGTAAAACGTATTCTCTATAGATTCAATTGCCTGGCGGAATACCTGATGGAGTGATTTACCTTTGCTGGAAGGGACTAAGCCTTGCCTGGTTCGGATAAATAACTCTTCGCCATAAAGACTTTGTAAGCGAAGAAGAGCCTGAGAGATAGCCGCAGGTGTGACGTCCAGCTTCCTTGCAGCCCTGGTTGCATTGCCTTCAGTGATAACCATATCGAATACTTTGATCAGATTGTAGTCAATTTTTTTAGCATTTTTTATTGGCCGCATATAGCTTATCCTGGCTGGCATACTCTGGCACTATCACTTTAGGCGCAGATTAACCTCGCACCACATTTATTTCAATAAAATAAATCGCTTATCTTATCTGTTTGCTAATAAATTATAATTTTATTTACATAGTTTCATGCCTGAGTGAAGCAAAAACATATAAAACCATATTATAAAAACATCAAAAATATCTAACACACTTTATAAAAAAACAAAAAAGCATGATGTTATCTTATTTAATCACAAATGATTCTCTTATTCCTTTGAGATTCTCTACGCTTATCCGTGCTGATGTACGGAGTACTTTACTGCCAGTGAACACACCGACAGTGTGAAAGTTTACCTTATGAATATCAAAATGGAGTGAATTCATGAGACAATACACTATCAATGACGAATTCATTTATAATGAAACGTTAAGAGAAATAATATCATTGCGTGATAAAAAGGTACTAAAAGTCACGCTCATGCGGGCCCGCTGTTTAAGCTATCTTTTTGAAAATGCCTACAGGAAACTGATCACGCGGGAAATGATTTCACAGGCGGTTTGGGGAGAGAGAAGCCAGTTTGTTAGCGATGCCAATCTGACGCAACTTCTTTATCTACTGCGACGAGATCTACAGCAAATCGGGCTTTTCGAGCTGTTCGTCACCCTCCCCAGACAGGGGATAAAAATTGATGAAAGATTTATCATAAACTCTGATGACATGCCGCCACAATCCATTGAATATCATACTCATCGATATAGTAAAATTATATCCATGGGTATACCTGCTCTTTTTCTATTGATCGTACTATATTTTTTGGCGCCGTTTATTTAAATAGCAAGGCAACAGACCATGTCCCGATAAGTAGGGAATTATTTTACGTAATATCTTCCCATTATACTGACGGGACACCGCCTGCTGTCTGTTAATAACAAATAACGACTACTCAGTCGTAGACAATGCGTAGCACTGTTAATTGCTTATCTTCATCCAAATAATCTTGTTTTACCATTGCATGAGGAGACGATATCGGCGTGGCTATATTCTCGACGAGAATATAGCGTTCAACCCCCTCTTTATTATGGCATTGAATTTCTAAGGTTCCCACGTCATTCCAGCAGCCAGCCTCGACTACCGAACCCATAAAATGAATCTGAGCGGTTGGCTTCGCTTTCCCTGCATGAACGATAAAGGAAAGTAAAATCACCGGTATTACGCAACGCATAGTCTTCATTTTACTTTCACTCCTGTGCGCTCTCCTCTGAGCGAATATCACCCCTTCGCTTTCTGAATCGCCGTTTGCAACATATCCTGAGTCGTGCTTCCCGGGATCACGGCAACCCGTTTTATGTCACCATCTTGCGTCTGGGGCATGACGACAAAAGCAGGCGTCCCGTTAAAATCCATATGCTGCGCCAGCGCCTGGTTAGTGAGTAGCGCATCATGTACCGCGCCGCGGCTTTGCACTTCTTTTACGGCCGCCAACTGCGTCGGCGTCAGATAATGTTGCGCCAGGGTATAGACATCGTGTTCCGTTAACGCACCTTCAACCTTCCCCGTGGCATAAAGCGCATTATGCCAGGCGAGGTATTTTTCTCCCCCCTGTGTAAGCCATACCTGTTCGCCGACTCTTGCCGCCAGTCCGGATACCGGCCAGCGGGAGGAAAAAATAGGAAACTCTTTGAAAATAAACCGAGTATCCGGATTCGCCTTAATCAGATTTTCAACCACAGGCGCCATTTTGCTGCACCACGAGCACTGGTAATCAAAAAACATCACCACTGCCGCTTTTGCATCGGCGGGTCCAACGGAAGGAGTGTTACTGCTTAGCAGCTCAGCACGATACTGTAATGCCAGTTGAACATAAGCCTGTTGTTGCGCAATCTGCTGACGCTGATGCAACGTCTCGCTGGCGGCGACCAAAAATTCAGGATGTTCGGCCAGATACGTCGCCACCACTTCCCCCACTTTATCCGGATGGCTGACGATGTAGGCTTCCGCCGCCGGACCAATTTGCGACGTCGGGACAGAATCGGCGGCGATTGCCGCGCCGGATACCGCAACGCTTGCCAGCGTCAATATCGCCAGCCGGGAACGTTTTAACGCGTGATAATACATAATAAAAGTCTCGTTCGATAAGATCGGAAAGCCTCCCGCTATCGGGAGACGCCTGTAAAAATAGGGTATTGCACACGCGTCAGATCCACGGTTTGCGGCGGCATCACCCGCCCATAGTCATTAATACTTTGCCAGCGCACAGTGCAGCGAACCGTGTGCCGGCACCATTCCGTTTGACGTGTTGCAAAAGGCGCAACCACCCCGGCGTTATTCTGGGCGCGTCCATTGGCGCGCAGCAAAAAGAGCGTAACGTAATAGGGCGTCGGATTACGCACCGTCGCCCCATCGGGGGTAAGGTTCCAGACCAGATGCCGGTAAGCCTGCTGCGGCTCGCCGGCAAGTCCATCAGGGCGATAGAGTAGTTTTAAGGCTGAACGAAACGCCATTTGCACACGGTTCGCTTCCGGTTTACCGGAGGGAATAGCGGCGATACTCAAGGTAAACAGGCTTTCCCTGTCCGCTGGCAGCGGTTCACCGGTATAAACCACCCGCAGCGTGTTTTCCTGGCGCGCTGAAAGCATAAATAATGGCGGCGTGACCACGAATGGCGTGGAATTCCCTGCGCTTTTCGCCCCTGGCCATCGGTCGCCAGGTAAAAGATGCGTATCAATTAGCCAGAACGCGTCTGAATGGTTACTTACCGGTACGCTTAATGCCGGGGCGTCCGCATGATAGATAAAACGAGTACCGCCAATAACTACGCCGGCCTGCGCCCATGATATGGGAAGTAAGCACCAACACATCACGTAGCGTAAAAAGAACTTATTCATACGCAAGAATAAAAGTCGCGGAAGCATTGGCGTCACCGGGCGTCACTGTACTGTCATCGGCAAGATAACGCGCGTAAAATTGCAGATGCGCCGACGCCAGCCCCGGGCTGAGCGTTACCACATCACTCTCCTGCCCCAGTGGAATTAAGGTTTTATTCTGGTCATAAAGCGCGATCCCAATGCCTGAAGCGTCGCTTTTCCCCGCTGTAAGCGCCAATAAATCCGTATTACGACTGTCCGCCGTACCGCTAAAACTGACCGTTACGCCACTGGCAGTGCTGCCGCAGTTCTGTAAATCGATAGCAAAAGGTTGCCAGGCGGAACCGTCACCCGCGCGATAAAATTGGCGTTGAGAAACCGCGCCCATCGCCACGTTAATATTTTCCGAGCCTGGAGAGAGGGAACAGGTATTGTCCGTGATGGTTCCGGAGACATAGACCCGTCCATCGTGCGCCAGGACGCCGGATACCGCCAGCAGCATCCCGATGCCGCACAGGATATCGCTACGCATAATTACGATGACTCCTCATTCATACTGCATATCGAAATACATGACCGCCGTCGCGTTCCCGGACGTGACCATTGGCCGGGTCGATTTATAGCGAATATAAAAAGACAGCGTATTGCGTCCGGCTTTCAACGGATAGACCACCGAGTCGGTATTATTGATACTGACGGTATCCTGATCCTCATTCAGAATTTCCACCCCTATACCGCTTGCCAGCATGCTTCCCATTCCGGTATCGGTGATCGCTAATAGCGCGGGATTGTCTGGATCGGGTTCGCCGGTAAACCAGATCTTCGCCCCGGCAATTCCTCGGGAACAATTTTTGAGGTTGATATTAAAGGGCTTAAATTTTGTCGTAGTTCCCGTCGAGGGAAAATCGCCGACCGCAAACCGTCCTAAATCAATACTTTGACTGAGGCTGGAAATATCCATGTCGCAGGTTTGCGCCACAATAGTGCCGGTAAATTCGAGGTTATAAGCAAGGTCGTCAGCGCTGGCATTGATTTCGGGGCACAGCATCAGCCCCATAGCAAAAAAAGTACAGTGTGATCTGTTCATTTAGTCAAAGTCCACTCGCAGGCTGGCCAACGCGGTAAACGCCCCTTCCGCGGGCGTTTCTCCTGTCGTACTCATCGGGTAGGCCTGCAACGTGATGTTAGCGCGTCCGGCGCTATCGGTGATAAAAGGCGCGACGCTCTGCACATCATTAGGGATAAGCGCGTTTCCTTCATCGGTTTCGACCACTACGCCGACATCCGCATTATCCGAAGCAATAGCCTGGGGAAAATGGCTATCCGGCGTAGCGATAAGACGCATCGTTAAATTGACCGGCGAATCCAGACCGCTGCACTTTACCGGTACACTGAATTTTTTCGCGCTTACCCCCACGGGTTTTTGGCCTGCGTGGCTAAAATTGCCGCTGTATAACGCGCCGAAATTCACCAGAATCGTTTGTCCGGCGTTGATTTCGCAGCTTTGCGGTACGGTCACCGTTCCGCTATAAAGAATGCTGTACACCACGTCTGTCAGCGGATCGCCGACGGCGGTCGTAACATAAACGTTGAACATAGTCTTAGGGCTGATATTCACCGTGCCGATGAACGGTTTAATAATTTTGAGTTGAAACTCCAGATTTGAGTTACGAACGTAAAACGGTTGGCCAGCTTTAACCTTTTCATCATGCCCCATAGGGATATTGTTCACTGGCGGATAGATATCGCCCGCCGCAGAATCCACAATCCGCATTCCGCCTTCAAGGTGGTCCGGGTCCAGCTTTACATATTTCCAGTTACCGCTCGTTTCTACGACCGGATATTGCGACACATAGGAGCGATAGGTCTGGCTATAGGTCGCCGCGCTGGCGGGACACACCGCTTGTACATTGACTTTCTGGCTTTTTTCCAGTTGGACCGTCTTTCCTGCCTGGTTTTGTTCTGCCGTCAACGTGGTCGTTAAATCGTAATTAACACTGGAAGGCACGCCGTTAACGTTTTTACACACGTCCGCAAATGCATACTGCGATACGACACTTCCTGTCAGCAGAGCAAATAAAAGAGGTATTTTCATTTAATGACACTCCGCATGTTGTCGACTCAGAATCTGACGGGAGGAAGAGAGATGATAGTGCGCGACACATTGTTGATCCGGCAGGTCCCCCCAGCGAACGTGCAGAACGCCTTGTGCTGACAACCCGGAAAGATAGAGCTCCCCGGCCTCGTCAACAATTGCCTCCGCATGGCGATCATTCACCGTCACCGTCGCGCCAAAGGGCACAGGTTTACCGTTATGATTCAGCGTCAATAAGGCTCGCGCGCCGACCCGCGCTTTAAAGCGGGCCAGAACCAGCGCGCCTTCGGTCGGCACAACGCGAGTCACCGCGTCATCAATATCAACATCATCGGCCATCGCGTTGATGTCCAGCGCCATACGGTTTTGCCGATACGTCGTCGCATACGGCACCACCGCATAGCCGCGCGCATCCGTATGAATACCCGGCTGGTCGACAACGCCGACATTAGCTGCGCCCGGCGCGGCAATCAAAATATTGGTATTGCCCAGCGGCTGGCTTAACGTGAGTCCATGCGCGTGCGCCACCAGACCGCCGCTCAGACCATAATTCACCTGCTGATAATCGCCGTTATCGCTGACGTTATAGCCAATGTTGGCATTACCTTTCGCCCCATCGTATTCCAGGCTGGCGGCGCCGCTTTCGCCAATACCGTGATTCTGATAACTTTGCTGTATGTTGTAACTAAGGTTATTTTCGTCCAGCAGCGTGCCGTTAAGGCCCGCATTCTGCGTAACGTTATGCTGTTTATCCGTACTGGTGCTAAAGGTGGCGTAAACGTTGTGATGGCGTGTAACCTCATCATCGTGTTGCAGCCATTGACTTAGCGGCACTGAGATATTCAGCGCAAAAATTTGATCGCGCTTTGCATCGCCTGAGGATTTGTTATTGTTGTAAGAAATGCTCCATGCAATACCCGCCAGCGTATCGCTGTATCCCACCTGCAACAGAGAATCCTTTTCATCGGTGTGCCAGTAACTTTGCTGACTGCCGGTAATAAAAAGCGATCCCAACCCGCCTAACTGCTGATTGATATCGAGTTGTACTTTCCCCCTCCGGGTATAATACAGATTGTAATAATCCGCCCATTCCGGCCTGCTTTTATCGTTGTCAGTCCGATCGTCATCGTCATAGCCGCTCATCTGTTTCCACGCCGTATCATCCAGCGTATAAAAGCCCGATGTTGAATAGCGATAACCCATGAGCTGTAAATGAGTTCCTGTCTGCGCAAGCGATTTGGCATACAGGAACCGCAGCGATTGTCCCTGGTGGGTGCTGTTATCCGCCAGCGTACTGGCGGCCTGGGTGACATCCAGCGACACCGCGCCCCAATCGCCCAGATTCGCACCGCTACCGATCGCCAGCGCATGATATTTACTGGAAAGTTGCGTTCCGCCATACAGCGTAAAGCCATGCGCTAAACCCCATATCAGCGTCGCCTGACTGAATTTCACCTTCTCTTTTTGGCTGCTATCGCCGCGATATTCCGCCACCGTTGCCGCGTACTTCAACCGCCCTTCTCGCTGCAGAATTGGCACGGCGGAATAGGGTACGTTATAGCGATTAATAGAGCCGTCGGATTCTTTGACTTCAACGGTCAAATCGCCGCTGGCGGCGGTGGGATAGAGATCATTGATAGTAAATGCCCCGGGCGGCACATAACGCTGATTGATGATGTAGCCGTTTTGCCGAATGGTCACTTGCGCGTTGCTTCTGGCAATGCCGTGAATGGTCGGCGCGAAGCCCTTCATGCTGTCTGGCAACATATTGTCGTCAGACGCCAGTTGTAGCCCTCGAAAAGGAAGGCTGTCGAACAATGCGGAGGGGGTATAACTGTCGCCTGCCGTCAGTTCTCCCTGCAAAAAGCCCATATCACGTTCCAGATAAGTACTGATATGCTGCCAGTTGCTGTCGCTATTCTGATCGCCGCTATTCGCGTTCCATGTGGAATAGTCGCGTAACCGCCAGGCCCCTAAATTAAGGCCGCTATTTAATCCAAGAAAATAGCTATTCTCCGCACTGCCGTCTGCGCTCCGATCCCGACTATTCGCGCCGGTAAACGTGTAATTCATTAGCAGCGCGTTAATACCTTCATCCCAGTATTGCGGTGGGATATATCCTCTGGCGCTGGCAATCATCGCCGCCTGCGGAATGCTAATGTCGAGACGTTGCTGCGCAAAATCAAAGCGGGTTCGGGCGACCGGTATCGCGCTGGCAAGATCCGGGCAACTTCCCGCCGCCGCCTTCGCCAACTGCGGAAACGCTCCGGTATTTACACCCATATTTTTAAGCATTTCAGGCGTCAGGCAGACGCGTAATCCGCTGTCATCGGTTGGCGCGCTTTTTCCCGCCGTTTTCACCGCCTGGAAGGCAATATCTTTGGTTGCGATAAAGGTATTATTCAGATAAATGTCAACGCGGTACACTCCCGCCGCCTGGGCATTACGGGAAAAGGTTGATAAGTCTGCCACCGCAGACGGGTCGTCAGACAGAAATGCCGGGTTAAAATAGTTTTCCGCCCACCCCGGCACCGGCGCCAATGCGATAGCCAGCGCCAGTCGGGTTAATACGGGTTTAACTACGCCGGAGTAGTATCGCGTCATGAAAAGCTTATCGCGCATAACATCATGAGGCTGAACAAACGTGGGCTGGTGTCGTTGCGCCAAAATCGTTTACCGTGCGCAGAGATACCTGACCGGGCGTTGCCGGGAGGGTGATCGAGCCTTTTGGCGGCACCATGGTATTCGGCAGTTTTTTCCCCGCGCTGTACAGTTCAACCAGCGAAACGTAGTACGGCGAAGGATTAACAATCGTTAACTGGTCGTGCGCGTTACGGCAGCGAAGCGTCGCCGGGGCATCGGTTGATACCTCCACCAGATTTTTCGGGCGAATAAATAGCTTAATCACACTTTGCGTCGCAATTTGCAGGGAGTTGCCGGCCAATTTATTTTTATCGACAGAGGGTATTGCTTTACTGTTTAAATAAAATACGCTCTCGCGATCGGTCGGTAATGACGGTCCGACATACATAATGCGTAATATATTTTCTTTTTTAGGTTGGATCACAAATAGAGGCGGCGTAACGATAAAATCCGTCGAGCGTGAACCATCGGCATTCGCAACCCATGACTGAATTAAAAAAACATTGCTGTCAGAGGAATTAATAACCGGCAAGGAGGTTTGTTTACTTCCCTGCGGATAAATCACCCTTGTCGCGCCCAGCGCAATGCCTCCCGCCTGCGCGGCAAACGACAGGCCGGCCGCCGACAGCAGTAGCAATAATCGAAGAAAAATTGGTACTGTTTTTTTCATCTACGTAATATCCTGATACCGTCGGTTTGTTACGCGCCGTAACGCGCGTAACGCCCCTCTTTCGTCGCCAACAGACGAGAAAAAATCCCGATGAGGAATCAGGAATAAACCATGCTAAATGTTGCAGTCGCGTTGACATTACCAGCAGTCGCGGCACCGGTAGCGATATAGTCCACGCTAAGCGGAACAACGTTTTCGCCATTGTTCAGGGTAACGGTGCTGGACGTTTCACCGATATTCAGCGCCTGGCCATCAGGTCCATAAAGTTGTAATGCCACATTCGTCGCCGAACCTGCACCGGCGGTATTCGCCATCGACCCCGGCTGGTTTGCGTCCTGCTGACCATTAAAAATAACCGCCGCATTCTGGCTGGTCTGAGTATCGCAGTCTTCCAGCTTAATGGTGAAGTCTTCTTTTTGATTCGCCACCATACCGGCATCGGTTAATTTACTGGCGCGGACCTGGCCTAATGTCACGGTCTGATCGACAGAGTCAGCGGAAACAGAACAGGCGGCGTCAACCACCTGCCCGACAAAATTCACCGTACCGCCAGTGACGGTTGTAGTAGCCGCTTGTGCGGTGGAGAGCATTCCGCCAAAGGCAATCGCAGAGACCATTAATGCTAATACAGACTTTTTCATTCAAACTCCTTTTAAATATAAAATGAGGGTAATCAGATTTTTAACAAAGCGGCTACTGATATTGCTTCACAGCAATATCACGCCTTTTCTTATGCGAAAAAAAGCGTCTTCTTGTTCTGATATAAATGTCAGACAGCAATAAGACAGCAACTCAACGTTGTGAGTTAATCTTTACGTTATAATGGAATAACGATGTTATTAATTATTAGCAAGCCACAGACAAGTTGCAATCATCGACGTTTGGTTTTAAAGGACCAGAACTAACTTATTGTTTTATAAAAATTTACACCAGCCATTTTACCCACGGCCTTTGACCACATTGACTTTTTGAAAATAATTTTCACAGCAATTTAAAATAAAACGCCGCATTAACAATAAAATAAAAATTCAGCCGCGATATGTAAATATATCGTTGCGTATAGTTCATCAATATGCTACTGGTAGTTTTCCGAGCGCCGTTAACCGACCATTATCGATATGGATATACCCGCCTTTTTTCAGTTCAGACAGAATTTTCATGGCCCGACTACGCGATATCCCGGTGCGCCGCTGAATAAAATTCAACACAATAATGTTTTCCCGGTAGGCCTGGGGATAAGCCCAAATCTCAATCAGCAGCGTCCGGACTTTCAGATAAGAATCAACGCCAACTAATTCACGGTCGCGCGCGCTCATCACCATCAGGCGGTAAGCCAGACAGCGGGCCACGTCTTGCCACAAATCACATTCATCGGCAATTTTTATAAAATCAGGTAAGCGAACAAATCTACCGGTACAGGCCGTTTCTGCGAGCAAAAAGTGCTCTGGTCGCGCCGGGACGTTATAGGTAGCGCCATAGCTGTCAACCATCCCCACGACCGATGGCGCAAACGCTGAAGATATATGGAGTCGGTTATCATTACGGCAGAAAGAAACGATCCCTGATTCCAGTAATACAATGTAGTTCTCATCGTTTGCCTGTAAATAAAACTCGTCGCCAATACCCAGCATAAACGGTTGACCAAACGGCAATAATGCCGAAAATAAGGCATCAATCGCCGCGTGAGGTTTAGCCTGCTGAGAAAAAAGAAAAGAGTGTAATAAATTCTCATTATTATCTTTAGCAAAAGCATCGTTCATCATTTTTTCATTAACGGTTGTCTACTCAATGTAGCGCCACAGTATAACCTCTCAAAAAGCGCTTAAATTAATAATAAATAACATCGCTATGCAGTATTTCTGTATTCAGAAAGCACTAATACGCAATATTTTTATGATTAAGATGATCCTTAACACAAAATGATTACAGAAAAGTAATGGCAAATTGCGTAAAAAGAATGAGAGGCAGATGGCGCAGGCAAAGAGATTCGAAAGAGCACGCCTTCGAACCTCAAATCTATAGTCCAGATTAACGCAAATAAGCAGTGATATTATCTAAAATATCGTGGATCGGCATAATACTCTACCATTTTATCCGCCAGCCAGCCGCCGTCTTCACCGTTAGAATGGATTGTTGTAATACTGATAGTGGAACCGCCGCCCCATAAGATCGAGAAGACGTTAAAGTCCGGTAGGTTCAGCGCCTGCACCTGGCTCCAGTCATACCCTTTATCTTTACGTAAAAAGTCGCCGACGGTCGGGACGCCGTAAGTCGCGCTATTTAATGCCGTATTGAGTAGCTGCAAAGAGAGAGTGTCAGGATCGCTGCCAATGCGGGCGTCCCCCATAAAAAATGTTCCGCCAGATGCAAAGTGCGCTGCGGTGATTTTACTCACGCCTTCTTCTACTGTAGGCATATGGCCGCCAGGAATTTGCCACAACATGGCGGGCATCAGCAGCGCTTTCGTCACCTGTTTTACCATCTCCAGGTAATTAAGCCAGCACGTCGCATTCCAGCCGTAGTGGGCAAGCGCATCAGGACTGAAACAATCACGCTCAAATTTATCAAACGCAATAAAGTCCGGCGCATATTCTCCGCTATAAACGCCCAGTTCATGAATAAATCCGGCGATCGCCTGCCCTTCAGCTACCGGATCAGCGGTATCGCGCAGCACCCAGTCCGCCGTTCCTGTCGCCCAGACATTCGTCTGCCAGCCAAAAGCCACATCCGGGGCAAACTGACGAACAAGATAGTTCACCGCCTGAATATAGCCGTAGAGATCATCGCTAAACGTCGGCAACGAAGGCGCGATAAAGCCAGTAATAGCCGGTAATGCTTGTATCGCCGCCGCCAGTTGGGCATTCACCGGCACACTGTTTTTTTGCCGTACTACGGTGTAGCCATACGGTCCTTGCTGTAGCGCCCCCAAAAAATCCGGGTTAAGCACAAAGGTGGCCGGAACTGGATGCGTCTCATCTTTGTATGACTGCGCCGCCAGACACAGGGTAATAAAGTTACCAAAATGGTTACGTAGCTTTTGCGCATCCTGTAAATCCGCCAGGGCGCTACCACCGCTGGCATTCGCGGTATAAATGACCATCACCGGCATGATGCTACGCCCGGCCTCTTTTTCTATCTGACGCACCAGCGCAACGGTTTTATGGATGGGTAACGTCGCGTAATCCAGAAAACCATCTCCGTTCACGTCAACCTCCGCGGCCGGAACCGGATCGCCGCCACCGTCAAAACCATCGTATTTAAACAACGCGCTAAACGGTACATCGCGATAAAGAGAAACCGTCTCTGGCGCGTTAACCGTCACGCCGCCATGAGCAAGGTAATCAGGCCAACCTTTTACCTGTAGCCTCACGCCGGGCAGAAACTCCAGCGCCACATGGTTGACCTTTTGCAACAAGCGTAGCGGCCCGGCCTGTTCACAACGCCACAGCACGCTATCGATGAAAATATCGTCAGTCTGAACATCATACAGCCCGGGCACAAAGCGTAATGCTAACGTCTGCCGATCGCTGCCGCTTTTCAGTATTAATGAGTATTGATATTTACCGCTGCTGAACAGATAACGCTGCGGCGCAGCGCCATCGGGCAGGCCCAGAATAGTGGCATCTACCGTCACGAAACTCGCTGTGTCGATCGCGGACTGTTGGTAAGCGACAGCAACCTCGGCAACCTGCGCCGCGGCAGGGATAAACCCCGTAAGCTGTACGGGTGCCGATATGAAGCGGTTATTAATCATCGCAGGCTGTAGATTGACCGTATAATGATGCCCCGCCAGTAGCCGGGTAATTAACTGCGGTTGGTTGGCGATAAGCGTGACGGTACGCTCATCCGCTTGCGTAGCGTCGGCGATCTCAACGGTCAATTTCGCATGACCAAGCGCAGGGTCGTCAATCATCAGACGCGCGCTGGCATAACGGACAATCGGTAGACAGGATACCTGGATCTGCGCGGCGTCGCCGCCGGATTGCAGCGTAACGGTAAAAGAGGACTCGACAGGCGCGATTTGCATCTCATCATTCGCCAGTACCGGTACGGTAAGCCGATACGTTCCTGCGCTAAGATCGCCTATTGTCAGAACCTCTCCCCACTCACCGACAAAGCGCCGGGTTTCGCCGGCAGGAAAGAGCAGCTCAATTGCCGGTTTGAGCGCCACGGTCTGCGTCATGGCAGGAAAGTGAACGCAAATTTTTCCCTGACGGGCAGGGTCATGGGCCAGCGTCGCGCTCAGATCGCTGATGGCAACCGGCGTCTGCGTGGCGGCCAGATAGCACTGTAATTCGGCGATATCCCCCGCCGCCAGCATCAGCGCGCCGTCATGATTAATGGTGATGGTATTCTTTTCGATGGGCCATCCCCCATCGCTGACCAGCGTTACGGCCTGACTCCCCAGCATCGTTCCCTGAAACGGACTGTAGGGATCGGGGTGCGCGCTGGTCGTAAAATTCAGTTGAAGCTGATTAAGATCTACCGCCTGGGCGTAGAGGTTGATTAGCGTAAAGGTGACGCGTTGATACCAACTCGCCGTATTCAACTCACTGAAGCTAAGCATAAGACCGTGTTCCTGAAGGTCGTTATCCTTTTCCGGCATATCGGTTTCGGCTGGTTGTTCATCTGCGACGGGTATCGCTGGCGTGTCCTCATCGGATATCGTTTCAGACTCTGCGTCTTCGGATGAAGATGATGCCAGCGTCAACGTAATGGCGGACATTTTTACCGGCACCTGCGTCGCCGCGAGGCTGAAAGAGAGTGTCCCGCATTCGCCCGGCTGAAGAAGTAATACATCGCTGTTATTAATGATGATGTTGTTAGTTTCCAGCGTGCCATACGAAGTATCATTCAGCGTAAGCGGCAGGTTCCCTTTGAGCGTACCACCGCTATTTCCCCATGGATCGATGTGTCCGGAAGCCGTGAATAATATCGCGGCATGGTTCATATCGACCGGATTACCACTCTCATTGATGAAGGTTAAGGTGATTTTTTGATACCAGCTGTTGACGTCAAATGCGCTGGCATGGATGGAAATGGTCATGGTCTACTCTTCCCCTGTCCCTGGTGGAGAAAAGCCCCGGTAAATCGGGGCTTGAATCATGAAGCCCAATACATCGCGTTTAATACCGTGTATTAGTAAGCGCCAAGATCGGTCCACGCACCGCCGGCACTGCAGTTCAGGTCAGGCTGATCGCCCATAGTCCACCATTTCACCTGATAGTTATGGCCTTTCCAGCTAACGATTTCGAAAGTACCCCAGCTTGCGCCATAAACGGTAGAGGCCTCCCACTGCGCGTAAGGTGACGTTTTGTCATCTGCTGGCGTATCATCCTCAGCCGGCGTGGTATCTTCTTCCTCGTCCGGTACAGGAACGATAATCTCTTCTTCTTCCTCTTCTTCCTCCTCCGGTTCCGGTTGAACCTGAGACAGCGCAGGTACAGCCGTCAGAACAAAGCGCTGTTGAGAGGATGGTTCGTTGTAGCAGTCGCGTACAAACAAGGTGAACTGGAAGGCCGTTTTTTCACTAACTTCCGGTACCACAACCTCAATGATTTCTGCGGTTTTGTCTGCCACCGTGATTTGAGAAGGCACGCCCCAGCTAAAGGACAGCTCATCGTTATCTTCATCAGAAGAACCTGCGCCAGACAGTTGTACCGTAGATCCGCCTACGACCATCAGTTCAATCGCCGCTTTCGGCGCGTGGTTGACCTTCTGCGCGTCGTCGCTGTCGCTCGGCTCTTCATCATTTTCTACATTGATACCTTCGAAGTAGAACGGTTCCATATCGATAACTTCAGATTCGATTTCATAACCCAGACCTTCACGCACGGCGTTAACCAGCACGCCGTTGTCCTGATCGATAGTCCAGGTAAATACGCCGCCCAGGCCCAGTTTCGCTGCATATTCGCCTTTCGCTTTGACAGTACGCGGCGTATCCAGGGATAAAAACAGTTTGGATTCCGGGTTATACAGGTAATCAGCGTCAGCAACCTGGTCGGTGTAAACGTTGAAACCGTTACGACCTTTCTGGTTTTCCAGATCCAGGTAGTTATAAATGACGTCATACCATTCACTGGTGCCGGATTCGAAGGAACCGGTAGTGGTTTCATATTCACCGTTGGACAATAATTTGCCTGGGTTATATGTACCTTTCAGCGGAGAGAGTAATTCCATTTCCACGTTGCGGGCATTACGGGTATAGCCCGCATAACCGATATTGATACGCTCAGCGGAGAAACCTTCCGCCAGCAGGTGATCAACGATGGTTTCGACAGACCAGCCACCTTCTTCCAGCGCTTTGCGGTTGGTGTGATGGCCCAGCGTTTCCGCCCACGGAGTACCGAAGAAGTCATAAGTCATCAGGTTGATGCCGTACAGGCCGGCAGCCATCAGATCTTTTACTTTCGCATAGTCAAAAATATTGGTGACGGCAGAAGCGGCAATAGAGATCTTCACATTGCTCAAACCAGCGGAATCCAGTTGCTTACGTACTTCTGCAATCAGCAGCGCGTAGTTAGCGCCATCTTCCGCACCAAACGGGTTGCCCGCCCCTTCATTGTTCGGGTATTCCCAGTCGATATCCACTTCGCTAAACATCGGGAACTGTTTGAACAGTTTCACCACGCCTTTCGCAAAGATTTTACGAGAAGAGTCAGAAGCGGCGGTTTCGTGGAAACCGTTACTCATGCTCCAGCCGCCGATACTCATCGACAGCGCCAGTGTGTGGCCCGCTGCTTTTGCTTTTGCCTGCATATCACGCAGCGCGCCCAGCAGACCTTTTGCATTGGCCTGGGTAACGGTCATCGGATCAACGTCCCAACCGCTCACATCGAAACCTAAGTTGACATAAGACTGGAAGTCGCCCCACGGGTCGAGGAAAGTTGGCTCATACTTAACTTTGCCACATGCCGCCGCCGCTTCAGCGATGACGTCGCGGTCTTCTTTATCAACCTTTTTAAAACCGGTGATGCCGACAAAACCGAAAATCAGTTTGTCATACGCTGTCGGTGAAACGTTGGTCAGATCATAACCACGTCCACGATTTTTAGGGATATCGTCACCCTGCAGACGGCTGTCATACTGCGACCAGTCAGTGTAATAACCGAAAACTTTTGGTTTGGTGGTGGACTCTTTGTACTTGTTATAAACCGGCTTAGCGACACGAGCAGAGGTATAGCTTAATTTGCTGTCATCCGTGGCAGGATTAAAACCATCTGCTGCATTACTGGTTTCAGTAAGGGTATCACCTTGAATCAGTTTGCTTGTAGCCATTTTCAAATTTCCTTTTACGTTTAAAAATTGTCGCAGCTCGTTCTGCGGGGTCCATAATCGTTACAGACACAAAAAATGGCTAATCACAAAACATCATGTTTTTAGATGATATAAAAATCATAAAAATGAGGTTAACAGCACCGCCTGCCGAAGAGAAAACAACACCTCTCATCGCACGCTTACTCCGTTCTGGTGAGAACATAGTAAATATCATTTATCATGTAATTAAATATCATTTAATTACAATGAAATAATGTGACTTCACTCGCTATAGACAATGACAATACAATAAAACCAGTGATATTTATTGGATTAAGATACTTCTCATACAATATAGTCAGCACAGACAACCAGGATGTATATCTCTAAAGGAAGACGTTATGAAAAGTTATATCATTAATAGCAATTGTATTTACAATGAAGGTAAATATGAGCTGAGAACGTTCTCAAATTCACACGTTATTAAAATGACTGCGATGAGAGCTAAATGTCTCAGTTTCATCATCGAGAATGCTCACCTGGAGATTATCGAGCGACAAAAAATAACCAACGCGTTATGGGGAAGTCGAAGCCACTATGTTAATGATGCAAATCTAACGCAGATACTCTATTTAATCAGACGCGACCTTAAAGCGCTTGGCATTAACGATCTTTTTATTACCATTCCAAGACAAGGTCTCAAGGTTAATAGCGATATATCCATTACCGCGACGGACAGCAAAACAAAGGGAAGAAATAAACAGATTGTACGGCAAACCATCGCCGCTCTGACGACTGTATTCTCAGTAACGTTAGGTTCACTCATGTATCTGCATATTCACTAAGCGAAGGAAAGGGAAGATGAATCCAATTATAGATGGAATTATAGCGCTTGAAGGCGGCTACGTATTTAATCCTAAAGATAAAGGTGGCGCTACCCATTGGGGCATTACCGAAGCAACGGCGCGAGCGCATGGTTATGCTGGTGATATGCGGGATCTGACCCGCACCGAAGCCTACGCGATTCTCGAAGAGGATTACTGGATAAAACCAGGCTTTGATGTCATCTCGACGTTATCGTGGCCAGTCTCATTCGAGCTGTGCGATGCGGCAGTCAACATAGGCGCTTACCATCCCAGTGCGTGGCTACAACGCTGGTTGAACGTCTTTAATCACGAAGGTAAACGCTACCCGGATATTCATGTGGATGGCAATATTGGCCCGCGGACGCTTGCCGCTCTTGAACATTATCTGATCCGGCGAGGCCAGGAAGGGGAAGCCGTTTTGGTGAAGGCCCTCAATTGCAGCCAGGGTGAGTACTACTTAAATGTTGCTGAAAAAAACCACAACAACGAACAATTTATTTATGGCTGGATTAAGAATAGAGTAACCTGAATCAGGCTAAAAAAAGGCGTATAAAAGGCTCACGGATGAGCCTGATATTGCGAAGAATAATTAATCTGAAGTATTCCCTTCGATAATTTTTTTAATCCTCTGCCCAAGTATTTTTAAAATGGGACCAGCGAAAACACCACCTAAGCCTGCCGCCAGCAGAACCATGTTGAAACTACACTCTTTTTCAATCGCAATCGCGCTTAGCAAGAAACTGGTAAAACAGGAAATAACGATCTGCGTTAAACAATATTTAATACTTTCATGAGAACTATTATATTCTTTCTTATCTTTGCGTAAAAGATAGCTGACAAAGCCCCCCCACGCGCCAATCGCAATAATAGTGAGTAAGATCTCCAGCTCCAATAGCACAACTTCCGTTGTCGATACATGGTTGGGAATAGACATTTTAACACTCCTGAATCATTATAAATAAATAATTAACACGAGGAGTGTAAGCGCCCTGTCAGGAGCGTAAAAATCAAAGCACATCATTTAAAACCATATTCACTCAAAGACCAAAAATGAGATGTATTAGCGACGAAAGGAGGAAAGCGTTTGTAACATGCTTACCATCTCATTAATCGTCGATATATTTCTACTATTTTTATTCCAGGATGCGTAGACCTGAATTGACTTAAAAGCCAACTCGGGCGGAGGCTGAATAAATTTAATGTCATATTTACGATAATTTTTATAGAAAAGCGCTAATTTTAAAGGCATCAACGCAATCAATGATGTTCGTTCGATCATGCTCATCAAACCGTTAAGTGAATCACTGCGATAGCCGACAATACGCCTGCCGGTATAATAAAGCTCATCCTTAAATAATTCGCTATCATGATATATCATCGAAGCCCCCATTCCTGGCTGATACAATGCATGACGCGAAGAATAAAAATGATGTAGCGACAGTTGTGACAGAGTACTTAGCATATGTTTACTGCTACAGATACAAACAAACGATTTAAAACTATCAATGACTTGATTCTCAATACCGGATTCCAGCAAAGGTTCAGCGCCAATCAGCAGATCGCCTTGCGCAGTAAACAGAAGCTCGCTGATACGCTCCCGGCTCATATTTCTGACGGAGAAATGATTTATCAGAATACGATCAAAAATGTCACTGTTATAGAGCTGAGAAAGGTAATAGCTTTCAACAATATCACTGCCTAACAGCGTTATCTGAAATGCTTCATCTTTTTTGCTCTTACTGAGAAAGGTGTCGTCCACCAGTTTCATCACCTGACTGAAATTTTGGTGAATGTCGACAGCCTTAGCCGTGGGGATGAGTCCGCCTTTCCCTCTGCTAAACAGCTCTTCCGGGTAATAACTCTGCAAGCGCTTTAACGCCAGCGAAACGGCAGCCGGCGTAATGCCTAACTTCTTAGCCGCCATAGCCGCATTTCCTGACAAAATAACAGCGTCAAGAATTTTGATCAAATTATAATCAAAGTTCTTGTTGGCACCTTTCGATCCCATTCGCTGTCTGCCTCCGGAAACTAAAAAAAGCAATATAGATAATACTCAAGATAAATCAATTCACAGCATCTAAAAAAGCAATCGTAATGTCATCACATCACGTTTTTTTTAAAATGAGCGTATGCAAACCTGCTGATTAACATCAATTTGTTTATCAGTAAAAACACAATATCAACAAATGAGAGAATATGATGCGTTTAGCAGAGGCCTGGCGCGTACAGGCAGAAAAAAGCCCGGATAAACACCCGGGCTGAAGAAAAATACAACGGAAAAACGGTTAGCGGGTCAAATCATCAAAGAATTTTTTCACGCCGTCAAAGAAGCTTTTTGAACGCGGGCTGTTTTTCTCCCCCGTCGGGCCGCCAAAACTTTCCTGAAGATCTTTTAGCAATTGCTTCTGTTTTTCGCTCAGACCGACCGGCGTTTCAACCACCACACGGCACAGCAAATCGCCCTGCGCGCCGCCGCGTACGGACTTCACGCCTTTTCCGCGCATACGGAACAGCTTGCCCGTTTGCGTTTCGCTCGGTACTTTCAGCTTCACGCGACCATCTAACGTCGGCACTTCGATTTCACCGCCCAGCGCCGCCATCGCAAAGTTGATCGGCACTTCGCAATAAAGATTATTGCCTTCACGCTCGAAAATAGGGTGTTGTTTCACCTGGACCTGAACGTACAAGTCGCCTGCCGGTGCGCCATGCTCGCCCGCTTCGCCCTCGCCTGCCAGACGAATACGGTCACCTGTATCCACGCCTGCGGGGATTTTAACGGACAGGGTTTTACTCTTTTCAACACGCCCATGACCATGACATTTATGGCACGGATCTTTGATCAGCGTACCGCGTCCCTGACAGTGCGGACAGGTCTGCTGTACAGCAAAGAATCCCTGGCGCATCTGCACCTGACCGGAACCGTGACAGGTCGGACAGGTTTGCGGTTGCGTGCCAGCTTTCGCGCCGCTGCCGTGGCAAACGTCGCACTCTTCCAGCGTCGGAATACGGATCTCTTTGGTCACGCCACGCACCGCTTCTTCCAGGGTGAGATCCATGTTATAACGCAAATCAGCCCCACGCGCCGCACGTTGGCGACCGCGCCCGCCGCCAAAGATATCGCCAAAAACGTCACCAAAGATATCACTGAAATCAGCGCCGCCATTAAAGCCGCCGCCCATACCGCCTTGTTCAAACGCGGCGTGACCATACTGATCGTAGGCTGCGCGTTTTTGCGCATCGGTCAGCACTTCATAGGCTTCTTTAATCTCTTTAAATTTAGCTTCGGCCTCTTTATCACCCTGATTGCGGTCCGGATGATATTTCATGGCCAGGCGCTTGTACGCCTTTTTGATTTCACGCTCTTCCGCTGTTTTGGAAACGCCTAAAATCTCGTAGTAATCTCTTTTCGCCATCTCTTTTTATCTGCCCTTAACATGCATACACGGGCGGAGAGGAAACCTCTTCGCCCGTGCCAGTAATTACCCGTTCAAAGGGCGATTATTTTTTATCTTTTACTTCTTCAAACTCAGCGTCGACAACGTCGTCATCTTTCGCGTTGTTTGCAGAAGCGTCAGCGGAGCCAGCCTGCTGCTGCGCATGTTGCTGCTGCGCGATTTCCATCAGTTTCTGGGAAACCTGCGCCAGTTCCTGCATTTTCGCTTCGATAGCAGCTTTATCTTCGCCTTTCAGGGCGGTTTCCAGCGCGCTCAGCGCAGACTCGATAGCGGTTTTGTCATCAGCCGGCAGTTTATCGCCTGCTTCTTCAACCTGCTTACGGGTGCTGTGCAGCAGATGGTCGCCCTGGTTACGGGTCTGAACCAGTTCTTCGAACTTACGGTCGGATTCAGCGTTCGCTTCTGCATCGCGAACCATTTTCTGAATTTCTTCCTCGTTCAGACCAGAAGACGCCTTGATGGTGATCTTCTGCTCTTTACCGCTATTTTTATCTTTCGCGGAGACGTGCAGGATACCGTCAGCATCGATATCGAAGGTGACTTCGATCTGCGGCATACCGCGCGGCGCCGGGTTGATGCCATCCAGGTTGAACTGACCCAGAGATTTGTTATCAGACGCACGTTTACGCTCACCCTGCAACACATGGATGGTTACTGCAGACTGGTTGTCTTCCGCAGTAGAGAACACCTGGCTGTGCTTGGTCGGGATGGTGGTGTTTTTGGTGATAAGCGGAGTCATCACGCCACCCATCGTTTCGATACCCAGAGACAGCGGGGTAACGTCCAGCAGCAGTACGTCTTTCACATCACCGGTCAATACGCCGCCCTGTACCGCTGCGCCGATAGCCACAGCTTCGTCCGGGTTAACGTCTTTACGCGGCTCTTTACCAAAGAACTCAGCCACTTTTTTCTGCACCATTGGCATACGGGTCTGACCGCCGACGAGGATCACGTCGTTGATATCAGACACGGACAGGCCAGCATCCTGCAGTGCGACTTTCAGCGGCTCGATAGAACGGTTCACCAGATCTTCAACCAGGCTTTCCAGTTTCGCACGGGTCACTTTGATGTTCATATGCTTCGGACCGGTGGCATCTGCGGTAATGTACGGCAGGTTCACGTCGGTCTGCTGCGCAGAAGACAGCTCGATTTTGGCTTTTTCTGCGGCTTCTTTCAGGCGCTGCATTGCCAGCGGATCGTTACGCAGGTCAATGCCCTGATCTTTCTTAAATTCGTCAACGAGGTAGTTGATCAGGCGGGTATCGAAGTCTTCGCCACCCAGGTGGGTATCACCGTTGGTCGCCAGAACTTCAAAGGTTTTTTCGCCGTCTACTTCGTCGATTTCGATAATGGAGATATCGAAGGTACCGCCACCGAGGTCATATACCGCGATAGTACGGTTGCCAACTTCTTTATCCAGACCGTAAGCCAGCGCTGCGGCAGTCGGTTCGTTGATGATACGTTTTACTTCCAGCCCCGCGATACGACCAGCATCTTTGGTTGCCTGACGCTGCGCATCGTTAAAGTAAGCCGGTACGGTGATAACCGCTTCAGTTACCGGTTCGCCCAGATAATCTTCAGCCGTTTTCTTCATTTTCTTCAGCACTTCGGCAGAAATCTGCGGCGGCGCCATTTTCTGGCCTTTCACATCAAGCCATGCGTCGCCGTTGTCGGCGCCGATGATTTTGTACGGCATGATAGAAACGTCACGTTGAACTTCTTCGTCCTGGAAGCGGCGGCCAATCAGGCGTTTAATCGCAAACAGGGTGTTTTGCGGGTTTGTCACTGCCTGACGTTTAGCCGGCTGACCAACCAGAGTTTCACCATCCTGGGTATAAGCAATGATAGAAGGCGTAGTGCGATCGCCCTCGGCGTTCTCCAGCACGCGTGCCTGCGTTCCATCCATGATCGCTACACAAGAGTTGGTAGTACCCAGGTCGATACCAATAATTTTACCCATCTAAACGTCTCCACTAAAAATTCGGTCATCATGTGGTTGTGAATCTGTAATAAGGGCGAAACATACGGTTTCAACTACCCTGAATCGTTTTTTTTCAGACTCACCACTGCGGTTGACTACAAGATGGGGTCGTAACCCACGTCATCAAGGGGGAGATGAAAAAATTTTTTATTGACGAGAGGGAAAGACGGAAAAACAGGCAGATAAACATTCACTAAATAAATTAAACACCAAAATATTATTCACGTAAAAATTGTAATAAAAAGAAAAGATTACAAACCTGAATCGTTGCCACGAGCAGAGTATGATAGACGGTAATTGCTTATTGAACCCGTCAAAGAGAAATTCCATGCGATTTGTGTTAACGATTTCCGCCGGCCTGCTGCTCGGCCTGGCGTTAAGTAGCGTCGCGCGTGCAAACGACCATAAAGTGTTGGGCGTTATTGCCATGCCCAGAAATGAAACGAACGATCTCGCGCTGAAAATTCCCGTCTGCCGCATCGTGAAGCGCATTCAATTCACGGCGGATCACGGCGACATCGAACTTAGCGGCGCATCCGTCTATTTTAAAACTGCGCGTAGCGCCAGCCAAAGCCTGAACGTCCCTTCCTCAATCAAAGAGGGCCAGACAACAGGCTGGATCAATATTAATAGCGATAACGACAACAAACGCTGCGTATCAAAGATTACCTTCTCAGGTCATACGGTAAATTCTTCCGATATGGCGAGACTTAAAGTCATCGGCGACGATTAATCGCTGTTATTTCTATTCCAAAAGCCAGACTGAAAATGAACGTCACCTATTTACACGACGAGGATTTAGACTTTCTTCAGCACTGTAGCGAAGAGCAGCTCGCCGATTTCGCCCGTTTGCTGACGCATAACGAAAAGGGCAAAGCTCGCTTGTCGAGCGTCCTTAGCCATAACGAGCTATTCAAAGCAATGGAAGGTCACCCGGAGCAACACCGCCGTAACTGGCGGCTCATTGCCGGCGAATTTCAGCATTACGGCGGCGACAGTATTGCCAACAAATTGCGCGGACACGGAAAACAGTACCGCGCGATTCTGCTGGATGTCGCAAAACGGCTAAAACTCAAAGCAGATAAAAGCATGTCGACGTTTGAAATAGAACAGCAACTGCTGGAGCATTTTTTACGTCATACCTGGCAGAAGATGGACGCGGCGCATAAGCAGGAATTTCTGCAAGCCGTAGAGGCCAAAGTTTCTGAACTGGAAGATCTGCTGCCGCTGCTCATGAAAGATCGCCGTCTGGCAAAAGGGGTCTCCCACCTGCTTTCCACCCAGCTTACCCGCATTTTGCGTACCCATGCCGCAATGAGCATCCTGGGTCACGGATTGTTGCGCGGCGCAGGTCTCGGCGGCCCGGTCGGCGCGGCGTTAAACGGCATCAAAGCGATGAGCGGCAGCGCGTATCGCGTTACTATTCCGGCGGTGTTGCAAATTGCCTGCCTGCGACGAATGATGGCGGCGATTCAGGCGTGAATGCCCTCACAGGGGAAAATATTTTCTTTTCCCCTTATTAGATCATAGACAGCCCTCTCCCCCCTGATTATTATGCCGCGCCCCGAATACGGAACTCGTTATTTCGGGAAACTATTTCACCATTCAATTATGATGATTTTGAGGAATTATGGGCAACACTAAGTTGGCTAATCCGGCACCGCTGGGCCTGATGGGCTTCGGCATGACCACCATTCTGCTTAACCTGCACAATGCCGGTTTTTTCGCCCTGGACGGTATTATTCTGGCGATGGGGATTTTCTACGGCGGTATCGCGCAAATTTTTGCCGGTCTGCTGGAGTATAAAAAAGGCAATACCTTTGGTTTAACGGCCTTTACCTCTTACGGTTCGTTCTGGCTGACGCTGGTCGCTATCCTGCTGATGCCGAAAATAGGCCTGACGGATGCGCCTGACGCCCAGCTACTCGGCGCTTATTTAGGTCTGTGGGGCGTGTTCACGCTGTTTATGTTCTTTGGTACGCTGAAAGCCGCCCGCGCGCTGCAATTTGTTTTCCTGAGCCTGACCGTCCTGTTCGCTCTGCTGGCGGTTGGCAATATCACCGGTAATGAAGCGATTATCCATGTCGCAGGCTGGGTTGGTCTGGTTTGCGGCGCCAGCGCTATTTATCTGGCGATGGGTGAAGTGCTAAACGAGCAATTTGGCCGTACTATTCTGCCAATCGGCGAGGCGCACTAAATCTCTTTTATTCCTCCCGCACAGGGAGGAATACCCCTACTCTGCAATGCTTGATGGCGCTCGCTTATCAAGCCTACGTTGTACGAAACGTAAAAACGCTGGTCGACGCCGCCATCAGTATCTCCCGGTCAGGCTGACATATTCTCACGTCTGGCGCTTTTCGGACGGAAAGAGGCGACTACTTCCGACGCCGTTTCGACATACGGCCCGTCAAGCAACTGTATGCAATACGGCACACTCGCAAAAATGCCCGGCACAATAACGCTGCCATCGTCCGCTTTTACGCCTTCCAGCGTTTCCTTGATCGATTTTGGCTGTCCAGGCAGATTAAGAATTAACGCCTGTTTACGGATAACGCCCACCTGACGGGAAAGAATGGCGGTCGGCACAAAGCGCAGGCTGATCTGGCGCATCTGCTCGCCAAAACCAGGCATTTCGCGGTCGGCGATGGCAAGGGTCGCGTCCGGCGTGACGTCGCGGCGCGCCGGACCGGTACCGCCAGTGGTCAGCACCAGATGACAGCTCATTTCATCGACCAGTTCACACAACGTTTGCTCGATAATTTCCTGTTCATCAGGAATTAAGCGCCGTTGAACCTCGAAAGGCGTGCTCAGCGCGGAAGCGAGCCACTCCTCAAGCGCGGGAATGCCTTTATCCTGGTAAACGCCGCTTGAAGCGCGGTCGGAGATAGAAACTAAGCCAATACGTAAGGTATTCATAATTATTCCGTTAAAACTGTCACGTTATGCAGAATCATACACGCGAATGGACAGCAATACTAAATCCTCGAACAGGTAAAACATTGGGTGTAGCGGACAGCAGGTTATTGCGCCGGTAAACTACCTGCTCCAGGCGGGAGAGGCACAGGATGCCCACACATTGCTGTATGAAATAGCGCAGCGCGCGCCTCAGTATGGAGACGAACTGATGACGTTAGCAGAACAACTGAAGCAGAAAGGTCGTATGGAAGAGATACAACAAGGGATGCAAACTGGCGAACGTAAAACCTCACGTAAAATTGCCAGGGCAATGCTGAAAAAAGGCATACCGATGGCCGATATCATCGAAACGACCGACGTTAGCGCAGAAGAGATCCCGTCACTGCAGCATTAATAAAAAAAAGCCCGCTCTCAACCGGAAAGCGGGCTATATTGTCATGCAATCCGTTAGTATTACAGCAGATCGCCGATCATTTTTTCCAGTTTTTCCTGGTCTACTGCAAACTTACGGATACCATCCGCCAGTTTGTCAACTGCCATTGGGTCCTGGTTATGCTGCCACAGGAACTCGGCTTCGGTAATGCGTTCCGGACGCGCTTTGACTTCGCCGGAGAAAGAGAGCTTACGCTCAATCGCCCCTTCGCTTTCCGCCAGTTCTTTCAGTAATGCCGGCGCGATAGTCAGACGGTCGCAGCCCGCCAGTTCCAGAATTTCGCCTACGTTACGGAAGCTTGCGCCCATAACCACGGTTTCATAACCATGCTGTTTGTAGTACTCGTAGATTTCCGTTACGGAAACCACGCCCGGATCTTCGGCTGGCGCATAGTCTTTCTTGTCAGTATTGGCTTTATACCAGTCAAGAATACGACCTACGAACGGCGAGATCAGGTAGACGCCCGCTTCGGCGCACGCGCGCGCCTGTGCGAAGGAGAACAACAGCGTCAGGTTACAGTTGATACCTTCTTTTTCCAGCTGTTCGGCTGCGCGAATGCCTTGCCAGGTGGACGCCAGCTTGATCAGGATACGATCGTTGCTGATACCCGCATCATTGTAGAGTTTAATGATACGTTTTGCTTTGGCGATAGACGCATCGGTGTCATAAGATAGACGCGCATCAACTTCGGTAGAAATACGCCCCGGCACCAGCTTCAGGATTTCCAGACCAATATTCACCGCCAGCTTATCGGTCGCGTCAACAACCTGCTGTGCGCGGTCGCTGCTCTGCTGCTTCGCCCAGGCGACAGCATCGTCAATCAGCTTACGATATTCCGGGATTTGCGCTGCGTTAAGAATGAGAGAAGGGTTAGTTGTAGCATCCTGCGGCTGGTACAGCTTCATTGCCGCGATATCTCCGGTGTCGGCCACTACGGTGGTGAACTGACGAAGGGAGGTCAATTTGTCCGTCATGATAGAGTTTCTCTTTAAACAGCTTGTTAGGGGATGTAACCGGTCTACCCTGATGATAACACGACGCACTCACAGCGCAACCGCCTACATGCACCTGGCTGCCCTTGTAGATTGATTGCGTATCTGCCGACGGTTTATGCGCAATTAAAGGATACCGCCGTATTTATGGTAAACTGCCGTTAATATTAGCCTGACAAGGTCATCCACATCATGGGCCACGCTTATACAGGATCATGAAAGCGTGCCGGCATCAACAAGAGGGACGTTAATGCCTGAGTTTTTCAGTTTTATTAACGAAATACTCTGGGGCTCGGTAATGATTTACCTGCTGCTCGGCGCAGGATGTTGGTTTACCTGGCGTACCGGATTCATTCAGTTTCGTTATATTCGTCAATTTAGCCGCAGCCTGAAAGGGAGCCTTAGCCCGCAGCCAGGCGGCCTGACGTCATTTCAGGCGCTGTGTACCAGCCTCGCAGCGCGGATTGGCAGCGGTAATCTGGCCGGCGTGGCGCTGGCTATCGCCGCAGGCGGACCCGGCGCGGTATTCTGGATGTGGGTCTCGGCCATCATCGGCATGGCGACCTCCTTCGCCGAGTGTTCGCTTGCCCAGCTTTATAAAGAACGCGACCCGACAGGCCAGTTCCGCGGCGGCCCGGCGTGGTATATGGCGCGCGGGCTGGGAATGCGCTGGATGGGCGTGGTTTTCGCCCTCTTTCTGCTCATCGCCTACGGGTTGATTTTTAATAGCGTGCAGGCGAATTCCGTCTCACGCGCGCTCCATTTCGCCTTCAACATTCCGCCGCTTATCTCCGGCATTGCTCTGGCGTTCTGTTCACTGTTAATTATTATTCGCGGCATAAAAGGCGTCGCCCGCCTGATGCAGTGGCTGATTCCCATTATCGCGTTATTGTGGGTCGCCAGCAGCGTGTTCATTTGCCTCTGGCATATTGAGCAAATGCCTGGCGTTATCGCCTCGATAGTCAAAAGCGCATTTGGCTGGCAGGAAGCCGCGGCAGGCGCAGCCGGATATACGCTCACTCAGGCTATTACCAGCGGTTTTCAACGTGGGATGTTCTCTAATGAAGCGGGAATGGGGTCAACGCCTAATGCGGCCGCTGCGGCAGCGTCGTATCCACCTCACCCTGTCGCGCAGGGGATTGTGCAAATGATTGGCGTATTCAGCGATACCATTATCATTTGTACCGCCAGCGCGATGATTATCCTGCTGGCGGGGAATCACGCGTCCCACGCGTCAACAGAAGGCATTCAGCTTATCCAGCACGCAATGGTTTCTTTGACCGGTGAATGGGGCGCCAGTTTTGTCGCGCTTATGGTCATCCTGTTCGCTTTCAGTTCTATCGTCACCAACTACATTTACGCCGAGAACAACCTGTTTTTTCTGCGGTTACATAACGCAAAGGCCATCTGGCTGTTACGTCTTGCGACGATTGGCATGGTCATCGCCGGTACGCTTCTCAGTTTTCCGCTGATATGGCAGCTCGCCGACGTGATCATGGCCTGTATGGCCATTACCAACCTGACGGCGATTTTGCTGCTCTCGCCGGTGGTGTATACCCTCGCCAGCGATTATCTGCGACAACGGAAACTGGGCGTAAGACCACAGTTCGATCCGCAGCGCTTCCCGGATATCGAACCACAACTGGCGCCAGATACCTGGGATGCGGCATCGCGCGATTAAGCCGACAATCGCAACCATTGGTCAACTCTGTGGCGTTTTTTTGCTAAAGTCACAGAAAATTCCCTGCAAGGACTGGATATGCTGATTCTGATTTCACCTGCAAAAACGCTTGATTATCAAAGCCCGCTGGCCACGACCCGCTATACCCAGCCGGAGCTGTTGGATCACAGCCAGCAGCTTATTCACCAGGCCCGCCAGCTTTCGGCGCCGCAAATTGCCAGGCTGATGGGAATTAGCGACAAACTGGCGGATCTCAACGCCACGCGTTTTCATGACTGGCAGCCCCATTTTACGCCGGATAACGCGCGCCAGGCGATTCTGGCGTTTAAAGGCGATGTTTATACCGGCCTACAGGCGGAAACGTTCAGCGACGCGGATTTTGATTTTGCTCAGCAGCATCTGCGAATGCTCTCTGGCTTGTATGGCGTATTGCGCCCGCTGGATTTAATGCAGCCCTATCGTCTGGAAATGGGAATTCGCCTGGAAAATCCGCGCGGCAAAGATCTTTATCAATTCTGGGGAGATATCATTACCGATAAGCTCAACGAGGCGCTTGAGGCGCAGGGCGATCGGGTGGTGGTGAATCTGGCCTCCGAGGAATATTTTAAATCGGTGAAGCCGAAGAAACTGACCGCCGAACTGATTAAGCCCGTGTTCCTTGATGAGAAAAACGGTAAGTTTAAGGTGGTAAGCTTCTACGCCAAAAAAGCGCGCGGACTGATGAGTCGTTTTATTATTGAAAACCGCTTAACAAAGCCGGAACAACTTACTGCATTTAGCAGTGAAGGGTATTTCTTTGATGAAGGAACCTCCACGCAAGACGAGCTGGTCTTTAAACGCTACGAGCAGTAACGACATTGCCCCGTAGGCCCGGTAAGCGACAGCGCCACCGGGCACAACGGTTATTGGCGGGTCATCATCAGCTTACGCAGGGCGGCAAAATCCGCAGGCAGATGATGTGAAAGCAGCGGCAGATCGGCGCGTTCGGCGAGCGCTTCAGGCAACGCCAGCGTTTCCCCCAGAATGGACTCCACGCTCTCTTTAAACTTCGCCGGATGCGCCGTTCCGAGAAACAAGCCATACTCGCCAGGGTTTAGCTGGTCGCGCAATGCCCGATACGCTACCGCCGCATGAGGCTCCGAAATATAACCTTTCGCTTTCAGCTCGCGCATCGTCTGCTGTGTCGTAGTATCATCTACCGCCGCATAGCCCAGCTCAGTCAGACGCCAGATTTTACGGCGGAATAGCTCCTCCACGCGCGGCCAGTTATTCGGCTGGCTGACATCCATCGCATTCGACAAGGTCGCCTGCGTCGCTTTCGGCGCCCACTTCCCATCATGCAGGAAACGCGGCACCGTGTCGTTGACGTTGGTGGCGGCGATAAAACGTTTCACCGGTAGACCTAACGACTTCGCCAGCAGTCCTGCCGTCAAATCGCCAAAATTGCCACTGGGTACGGAGATCACCAGTTGATTACGCGCCGCCTGAGGTAATTGCGCCACGGCTTCAAAGTAGTAGCAAATTTGCGCCAGCAGGCGGCTAATATTAATAGAGTTAGCCGAATTCAGCCCCAGAGCCGTTTTCAGCTCTTCGTCATCAAATGCCTGTTTCACCAGCGCCTGGCAAGCGTCGAAATCACCGTCTATCGCCACGGTTTCGATGTTACCGCCCAGCGTACAGAATAGTTTTTCCTGCAACGGACTGATCTTACCGCGCGGATAGAGAATGACGACCCGCACATTTTCCAGGCCATAGAACGCGTGAGCCACCGCCGCGCCGGTATCGCCTGACGTTGCGGTCAGAATCGTCACCGGTTTGTCGCCGCTGAGATGCGTCAGCATTTGCGCCATAAAACGCCCGCCGAAGTCTTTAAATGCCAGCGTCGGACCATGGAACAGCTCCAGGCAGCCGACATCGCTTTCTACCTGCGCTACCGGCGCCGGGAAAGCAAACGCCGCGCGGACGCGCTCTTCCAGAATCTCCTGAGGTATTTCATCGCCAATAAATGCCGAGAGGATCTTTGCGCTACGGCTGACAAAGTCCTGGTTGAGCATCTCATCAATTTCCGTCAGGCTAAACTCCGGCAGGTCGTGCGGAAAAAAAAGTCCCTGCTGCTTGCCCAGCCCTTGCGTGACGGCCTGCGCAAAGCTGACCTGCTCATTATGGTCTTTCAGATTATAGAGTTTCATTGATTATCCCACTACTCGTGCGCCCGCCGTATCCAGCCGGCAAATATGAACAAAGCCTTCCTGATTTTGCAGATAATGTTTGCTCAGCCAGTCCGCGACGCGCTGCGCCGTCTCCGGTTTATCGCATAGCGCAAACAGCGTCGGCCCCGATCCGGAAATCCCGCTCGCCAGCGCGCCGATCTCCGCTACCGCCTGCCGCGCCTGGCTAAAGCCCGGCAGTAAACGCGCGCGGTATGGCTCGGCAATGACATCTTTCATCAGCGCGGCGGCAAGCTGCGGCTGTCGCGAGTAGCAGGCGTGAATAAAACCGGCCAGATGCCGTCCATGCGCAATGCAATCCTGACGGCGATACTGCGCGGGCAAAATAGCCCGAGCTTCTGCGGTGGAAACTTTAATGCCCGGATAAGCCAGTACCCATAGCCACTCATCAAAGCCCGGCACCTGCTGACTAATAATGCCGTTTTCTTCAATCATCAACTGCATACCGCCAAGAAAGCACGGCGCGACGTTATCGTAATGGATGCTGCCGGAGATACGACCTTCCAGCTCGCCCATCAGCGCCAACAGACGCGTGTCGTTTAACGGTTTGCCGCAGTGCTCATTCATCGCGACCAGCGCGGCGACGACGGAACAGGCGCTGGACCCTAACCCGGAACCAATCGGCATATTTTTTTCCAGCGTCATCGCCACCGGGATGGTTTTCCCCAATGCCTGGCAAAAGCGTTCCCAACACTGATAAACAATATTTTCACGCGGCTCCGGCGGCAGTTTATCGGCAAATTTCCCCAGGTTATTCAGACGGAAACTGTCCGCTGCTTCAACGGATACCACATCGCCCAGCAACGCGCCGTCAACGGGCGTGACAGCCGCGCCCAGGACGTCGAAACCGACGCTCATGTTCGCGCTGGAAGCCGGGGCATAAACTTTCACCATGTTAAACTCCTAACTTCCATGAGAGGGTACGTAACAGATCGGCAAATACGCCCGCCGCCGTCACATCATTGCCTGCGCCGTAGCCACGCAGCACCAGCGGCAAAGGCTGATAATAGTGGCTGTAGAACGCCAGCGCATTTTCACCATTTTTCACTTTGAAGAGCGGATCGTTACCATCAACGTCAGCAATCTTCACGCGGCACACGCCATCCTCTTCGATATTGCCAACATAGCGCAATACCTTACCTTCATCACGGGCTTTCGCCACGCGGGCGGCAAACGCGTCGTCAAGCTGCGGTAGATTCGCCATAAAGTCGGTCACATCGCCGGAGGCGTCAAACCCGTCCGGCAGTACCGGCTCAATCACGATATCGGAAAGCTCCAACTCACGGCCCGTCTCGCGGGCGAGGATCAACAGTTTACGTGCCACATCCATGCCGGAAAGATCGTCGCGCGGATCGGGTTCGGTATAGCCCATCTCGCGCGCCAGGGCGGTCGCCTGTGAGAGACTCATTCCCTCTTCCAGTTTGCCGAAAATAAAAGAGAGCGACCCGGAAAGAATACCGGAGAATTTTTGCAGTTCATCGCCCGCATTCAGCAGGTTTTGCAAGTTTTCGATTACCGGCAAACCGGCGCCGACGTTGGTGTCATACAAGAATTTTCGCCGTGATTTCGCGGCGGCGAAACGTAGCTGATGGTAGTAGTCCATCGACGAGGTATTCGCTTTCTTGTTCGGCGTCACTACATGGAACCCTTCACGCAGGAAGTCAGCATACTGGTCGGCCACCGCCTGACTGGAGGTACAATCGACAATTACCGGATTGAGTAGATGATATTCTTTCACAAGGCGAATTAAGCGCCCCAGATTGAACGGCGCGTTCGCTTGCGCCAGTTCCGCCTGCCAGTTCTCCAGATTCAGGCCATGCACATTGGTTAGCAACGCCTTTGAGTTCGCCACGCCGCATACGCGTAGATCGATGTGCTTGTTCTTCAGCCAGGTTTGCTGACGTTTAAGCTGTTCCAGTAGCGCGCCGCCGACGCCGCCAACGCCAATGACAAACACTTCAATCACCTGATCGGTATTGAACAGCATCTGGTGCGTTACCCGCACGCCGGTTGTAGCATCGTCGTTATTCACCACCACAGAAATGGAACGCTCAGAAGATCCCTGAGCAATCGCCACGATATTGATATTGGCCCGCGCCAGCGCGGCGAAAAATTTCGCTGAAATGCCGCGTAGCGTGCGCATACCGTCGCCGACAACAGAGATGATCGCCAACCGCTCAGTGACTGCCAGCGGTTCCAGCAGCCCCTCTTTCAGCTCCAGATAGAACTCATCCTGCATCGCACGCCGGGCACGCGCGCAGTCACTCTGCGGCACACAGAAGCTGATGCTGTACTCAGAGGAGGACTGGGTAATGAGTACCACCGAGATCCCAGCGCGAGACATGGCGGCGAAAACACGCGCCGCCATCCCAATCATCCCTTTCATCCCTGGGCCGGAGACGCTAAACATCGCCATGTTGTTAAGGTTAGAGATCCCTTTAACCGGCAGATCATCATCGTCGCTGGACGCGCCGATCAGCGTTCCTGGTGCCTGCGGATTGCCGGTATTTTTAATCAGACAGGGGATCTGGAACTGGGCGATGGGCGTAATGGTGCGAGGGTGGAGGACTTTGGCACCGAAGTAAGAGAGTTCCATCGCTTCCTGGTAGGACATCGATTTCAGCAGCCTGGCGTCCGGCACCTGGCGCGGGTCACAGGTATACACGCCATCGACGTCAGTCCAGATTTCACAGCAGTCAGCGCGTAAACAGGCGGCCAGAACGGCGGCGGAATAGTCGGAGCCGTTACGGCCCAGCACCACCAGTTCACCTTTTTCATTACCGGCGGTAAAGCCCGCCATCAGGATCATATGATCGGTCGGAATCTGACTGGCGGCGATACGGCGAGTCGATTCCGCGATATCGACGGTAGATTCAAGGTAATGGCCCACCGCCAGCAGTTTTTCTACCGGATCAATCACCGTGACGCGATGTCCACGCGCCTCCAGGAGTCCCGCCATAATAGCGATAGACATTTTTTCGCCACGGCAAATCAGCGCGGCGTTGATGCTGTCCGGGCACTGGCCCAGCAGGCTGATACCATGCAAAACATGTTTGATCTGCGCGAATTCTTGTTCGACGACGATTTTCAACTGTGCAAGCGGGAATCCCGGCTGCGCGTTGGCAAGCCCTGCGAGCAGATCAGAAAAAATACGTTCGGCATCGCTGATATTCGGCAAAACATCCTGGCCGCCGATGGTTTTTTCAATCATCGCCACCAGATGGTTGGTAATTTTCGCGGGGGCGGAAAGTACGGTCGCTACCTGCCCTTGCCTGGTATTGCTTTCCAGAATATCGGCAACACGCAGAAAACGTTCTGCATTTGCCACTGATGTACCGCCGAACTTCAACACTCGCATGGTTGTTACCTCGTGATCTCTGGTCGAAAAAAAAGCCCGCACTGTTCAGGTGCGGGCTTTTTTCTGTGTTTCCTGTACGCGTCAGCCCGCACCGTTACCTGTGGTAATGGTGATGGTGGTAATGGTGGTGGTGCTGATGCGATTCATGGATGTTGTGTACTCTGTCATTTTTATTTGTCTGTCTTGTATTCCTATATTGGTTAAAGTATCTGCCCGCCTAAGTCAATAATTTTTTAAATTGATCACATTCCGAAACTTGTTCATGTGCTGCTGGCGATATATTTATTTTCGACCAATCCACCCTGTCCCGGCCTCTTGCAACCAGACGTAACCTCTTATTATTTTAAAAATTACAGCACGTTATTTCGTTAGCTTTTTTTCAATATCGTGGACCAAACGGTGCAACATTACCGTGTCTCGCTGTCCCAGCAGGCCGATTCGCTGTTGTAGCCAGTCGGTTAATTTGTGGTCATCAGCCGCCTCCAGAGTCGTTAACAGGCGTAAAAGGCGCGCACGTAATGCCTGTAACTGCGATCCATCAGCAATATCAACGGATTCCGTAGGCTGTTGCATTAAACCTGCTAATTGATAGCAATACACCATGACCGCCTGCCCGAGATTGAGCGAAGGGTAATCCGCCGCCATCGGCACGCCGGTCAACACATCCGCCAGCGCCAGCTCGTCATTGGTCAGACCGGAATCCTCACGGCCAAAAACCAGCGCGGCATGATGCATCCAGCGTGATTTTTCCTGCAATAAGGGAACCAGTTCAGCGGGCGAAGCATAGTAGTGAAATTTTGCCCGACTGCGGGCTGTCGTCGCTACGGTAAAATCAACATCGTGGAGCGCGTCGGCAAGGGTATGGAAAACATCAATATTATCAATAACATCACCAGAACCATGCGCGACCCAACGGGTGGCAGGATCCAGGTGCGCCTGGCTGTCGACAATACGCAGGTTAGTAAATCCCATGGTCTTCATAGCCCGGGCGGCTGCGCCAATATTTTCCGCTCTGGCGGGAGCGACAAGAACGATTGTTACACGCATTTTATTACTCTTTTTGACTAACTTACAGGAAATTAGCTGGTATTTGTCAGCATATTACGCTTCGCGAATTTACAAAATTTTAACGAATGTCACTGAAAAAGTATTTTTGATTCAGTAAAAGACGCTACACTATTGCGTATCTGTACTATTGCCGTTTATGTTAACAAAACATGCTTATCCTGCTGTTTATTTAGGATAATTTAATTTAAAATGGATTGCGCCCTTTGGATTCATCGCATTTATTAGTTGGCTTACGCAACTAGTTGGAATATTGCAAATTTGTGATGAAAGCTAGCATTTAGCTACGATGATTTCATCAAACTGTTAACGTGCTACAATTGAACTTGATATATGTCAACGAAGCGTAGTTTTATTGGGTGTCCGGTACGTCTTAGCCTGTTATGTTGCTGTTAAAATGGTTAGGATGACAGCCGTTTTTGACACTGTCGGGTCCAGAGGGAAAGTACCCACGACCAAGCTAATGATGTTGTTGACGTTGATGGAAAGTGCATCAAGAACGCAATTACGTACTTTAGTCATGTTACGCCGATCATGTTAATTTGCGACATGCATCAGGCAGGTCAGGGACTTTTGTACTTCCTGTTTCGATTTAGTTGGCAATTTAGGTAGCAAACATGCAGACCCCGCACATTCTTATCGTTGAAGACGAGTTGGTAACACGCAACACGTTGAAAAGTATTTTCGAAGCGGAAGGCTATGATGTATTCGAAGCGACAGATGGCGCGGAAATGCATCAGATCCTCTCTGAATATGACATCAACCTGGTGATCATGGATATCAATCTGCCAGGGAAAAACGGTCTCCTGTTAGCGCGTGAACTGCGTGAGCAGGCAAACGTTGCGCTGATGTTCCTGACGGGCCGCGATAACGAAGTCGACAAAATTCTCGGCCTCGAAATCGGCGCGGATGATTACATCACCAAACCGTTTAACCCACGCGAACTGACCATCCGTGCCCGCAACCTGCTGTCCCGTACCATGAACCTGGGTACCGTCAGCGAAGAGCGCCGTAGCGTTGAAAGCTACAAGTTCAACGGTTGGGAACTGGATATCAACAGTCGTTCACTGATCGGCCCGGACGGCGAGCAGTATAAACTACCGCGCAGCGAGTTCCGCGCGATGCTTCACTTCTGCGAAAACCCTGGCAAAATCCAGTCGCGCGCAGAGCTGTTGAAGAAAATGACCGGACGCGAGCTGAAGCCGCATGACCGTACTGTTGACGTCACCATTCGTCGTATTCGTAAGCATTTCGAATCCACGCCGGATACGCCGGAAATCATCGCCACCATCCACGGCGAAGGTTACCGCTTCTGCGGCGACCTGCAAGATTAATTCGGCCCTGGCGCCGAACCGTAAAAACAGCCAGTAAGTCATTCTTACTGGCTGTTTTTTATGTCTCCTTCCGCTGAGTGGCTTCACTGTCCTTCCTGGCCTGCCGTTATGACGTACTCTTTTATACAAAAATTGTCGTATGGCGCTGCTTCTCAACTTGCGAAAACTAAAGTACCTTGCTTACTCGGTACTTAGTCTGCTGGCTACACTGAGCACAATAGTATTATGTCTTCTTGGCTATCACTCTGAAATAAAGGATTATATCTGAGACACCAGGCCAACAAACTTAAATCAAGACGGATTATCTTATACCTGACGTTAGCGAATAATATCCTGCGACGCTCTCCATTAATGTTACGACGAACGATGCTAAGCGTCGCTCTTAACCATCTTGTTAAAGCCTACCGAAATATAGTTTTGGTTTATTAGCACAGATTTTGTGGAGTTCCCTCAGCCCCTACTCGGGGCAACGCCGGACAAGTTTATCGGGGTGTGCGTCACAGTTGTCCATCAGTCAAACATGAGTTGTACTACAGGTAAATGCTTCACTGTGAGTCGACACTTATTATTACTGGTTGCCTCTTGATAACACGACTTAAATAGTTATCCAGAATACATTGTGCTTCCTCATTACAGGCGTATTTTTCCCCTGATGGCGTAAAGAGGTAAGGTGCTATCTCTCTTTGAGTTTCGATAATGATTTCACGGTATTTCTGTTCATAACAATTTTTATGAGGATTTAAGTTGGTATCAAACAGCCATAAATTTTCAGCATCGCGCGCGACTGAGATAACATGAGCGTTATCAATTGTCAGGATCAAACATTGTCCGGCAGAAAGAGAATTCAGTTTGTATCTGACCAGGTCGATATCAAAAGGATGTTCCTGTGCAATATGTCCTAATTTTTCAGCTAATCGGCCATGTGTACACCCCTCTCTGTCCCGGATATGGGTGTTGGAAAAATAAATATCAACCTTTAGGGGCATACCTGTGTCTATAAGACTGCTAAAAATATCAATGATTTCCATCGAACAGTCTTTTCCTGTCATGCCGTTATATCGTACCTGTTCGAAAAAAACATCAGCCTTTTCTTTTCCTCCTCCATTAAGATAAGTAAAGATACCCGCAGAGGTTAATACACAAGGCCCCATAGCCATTTCAGCAGGTTTCAGGACAGCACCTTTAAGCCACTGAAGATTTTCAATAGAAAGTCGATCACTTAGTGGTCGTCCCTCAGACATAGAAATTGGGGCGATAGCAGATTGAGACGCAGATACTGGTAACATAAAACCTCTTAATTTTTCTAAAAAAATAAATATCTGCCCTGGCCGTATGAAAAACGGCTGTGCAATTTCTGCTGACTTATCCGCACTAATGCGACAATACTTGAAATTATACCCAGTATCCAGCAGCGGCATTATTTTTCCACAGACGACCAAGATCTGCCGTAGGCGAAGTGTTGTGGCAATCGGGCTGGGTTTCCACTTCTGAAGTCACAATGGATGGCTGTAGTCGCGATTATAAGGTCGGTTTCTTATATGAGCCCGGTAGCGCGTAGTCAAATACATCAGCGACAATAAATGCGAATGACGGGAACAACACACCAGTATTAAGCACCGATCTTTCCGGCGTAAGAATTGCGATTAAAACCCAAACGAATTCTGGCCCCTACGATAATATCTACCATAATAGCGATAAAACACACTATGTGATGGCCCCCGCCTACAATATTGAACTGGTTGCCTTAGGCGGCCCGGTTGCTTCCGGTACCGCCACATTCCAAAGCCCAATAGCGCGCGTATCCTTTAACCAGACCAGCGGTGCTGCCTACTCTTTCCCTGTTATTACCGCCACGGCATGACAGGCACCGCACTGATGGCGTTTTTCGGCGACCCCTCGACCACTTTGTCGGAGTAGGCCAGATACGCCAGCGTGTTGCGTTTCTCATCATAGAAACGCACGACCTGTAGAGACTTAAATATCAATGAGGTACGTTTTTTGAAAACCACCTCTCCTTGCGCCTTACCGTTCTTAATTTTATCGCTCAGCTCAATAGGCCCAACCTGCTGGCAAGAGATGGCGGCGTCAGACGTATCTTCCGCCAGCCCTAATCCGCCTTTTATGCCGCCCGTTTTCGCCCGGCTAACATAGCACGTCACGTTTTTGACATCAGGATCGTCAAAAGCTTCCACCACGATTTTATGGTCGGGGCCGAACATTTTAAATACCGTATCGACTGAACCAATTTGTTCCGCGCGGGCGATCTGCCCCAGCATCAACAAAATTGAGAAGAGTACTAAGTTCTTGTATTTCATATTGTTACCATTCATAAAAGTTACATTGCACAATTATTAAACATTCTAAAATAAAAGGGTTATAGATCACAGGATTAGAATGATTACGTGTTATGTTGTCCAAAAAAAAGCATTTAAGCTCAAAAAAAACACTGAATGCTAAAAGAACAAAAAATGCTATTATCCTCTTACCTGATATCGGGTGCTCGTTGTTGAAAGGATGGGGATATTTTATGGATCAGGCTGGCATTATTCGCGACCTGTTAATCTGGCTGGAAGGTCATCTGGATCAGCCGCTGTCACTTGACAATGTGGCGGCAAAAGCGGGCTATTCCAAGTGGCACCTGCAGAGAATGTTTAAGGACGTGACGGGCCACGCCATAGGCGCTTATATCCGCGCCCGTCGTTTATCTAAATCAGCGGTGGCGCTGCGTTTGACTGCGCGTCCGATTCTGGATATTGCTCTCCAGTACCGCTTCGATTCTCAGCAAACCTTTACGCGCGCCTTTAAGAAACAGTTTTCTCAGACGCCAGCACTATATCGTCGCTCCCCGGAATGGAGCGCCTTTGGCATTCGCCCGCCATTACGGCTGGGCGAGTTTACCGTGCCGGAACATCAGTTCGTTACGCTGGAAGATACGCAGCTCCTTGGCGTCACGCAGAGCTATTCCTGCTCGCTGGAACAGATTTCCGACTTCCGCCACGAAATGCGCGTGCAATTCTGGCATGATTTCCTCGGTCATTCGCCAACTATTCCGCCAGTGCTTTATGGGCTTAATGAAACGCACCCCAGCCTGGAGAAAGATGATGAGCAGGAAGTGTTCTATACCACCGCGCTGCCGCAAGAGCAGGCCGATGGCTATGTCCAGTCGGCGCGCCCCGTGCTGTTGCAGGGCGGTGAATACGTCATGTTCACCTATGAAGGCTTAGGAACCGGCGTGCAGGACTTTATCCTGACCGTTTACGGTACCTGTATGCCAATGCTGAATCTGACCCGTCGTAAAGGACAGGATATAGAGCGATATTATCCGTCAGAAGATACCAAAACCGGCGATCGCCCTATTCACCTACGCTGCGAATTTCTGATCCCAATTCGCCGTTAACGCTGTAATTCATCCAACGCGGGGGCGTCCAGATGCGAAACGTCCCCTGCGGTTTCTACCACCCAGCCAGATGCCAGCCACTGACTTTCCTGGTAATCGACGCGGGAAATAGAGCAGTTGCGCAAACGTAACCGGCGTTCCGCCCAGGCGGGCAGTCCCAGTATAGTACTGACCAGACAGCCCAACGCGATACCGTGGCTGACCAATAAAGGTCGGCTGCCCTGCGGTAGCTCAAGACAGGACGCCAGCGCGGCATGAACGCGATCGCTCAACTCCTGCATCGATTCCCCACCGGGAATGCGGCCATCCTGCGTGCCGTTGACCAACTGACGACGCCAGCCCTCTTCTTCTTCCGTCAGCGAGTCGATCTGGCGCTTTTCCAGCACGCCCATATCCAGCTCGCGCAGGCGGGAGTCAAAGGTGATATCACAACCGCACGCCCGGGCGATGATCTCCGCCGTGCGTTTTGTGCGGCTTAAATCGCTGCTGATGATATGGGTGATGCCGAGGCTGCGGGCGCGTTCTCCTACCTGCATGGCCTGCTGCTCGCCTTTTGCCGTCAGTGGACTGTCCGATTGGCCCTGAATACGTCGCTCGGCGTTCCACTGCGTTTCACCGTGGCGAACAAGGTATACCTGTAACATGTTTTTTTTCCGTTATACTGCGATGAATTTTTAAAACTGAGCTTAATTATGCACCAGGTTATCTCCGCGACCACCAATCCTGCCAAAATTCAGGCAATTCTACAGGCATTTGAAGAGATTTTCGGCGAAGGATCGTGCCATATTACGCCCGTCGCCGTCGAGAGCGGCGTACCGGAGCAGCCCTTCGGAAGCGAGGAAACGCGCGCTGGCGCACGAAATCGCATCGCGAATGCGCGTTTGCTGTATCCGGAAGCAGACTTTTGGGTCGCCATTGAAGCGGGCATTGATGATGACAGCACCTTCAGTTGGGTCGCGATCGAAAGCGTCGAACAGCGCGGCGAGGCGCGTTCCGCGACGCTGCCCCTGCCAGCCGTTATTCTTGAAAACGTGCGTGCCGGCGCGGCTCTCGGTCCGGTGATGTCCCAATATACCGGTATTGACGAGATTGGCCGAAAAGAGGGCGCCATTGGCGTATTTACCGCCGGAAAATTAACGCGCTCCAGCGTTTACCACCAGGCGGTGATCCTGGCGCTCAGCCCGTTTCATAACGCGATATACCGTTAAACCTGGGCGTTATTGCCGGATAGTATTCGGCCTACGGTAAACGCCGTCTGTTGCCGGCCTGATAAGCGCAGCGCCATCAGGCGTTTTTCAGCAGTACATTCTCAAGCCAATGACGCAGTTCAACCGGCGCGGATTTCAGGCTGTTTGATCCCCGCGTGATGGTGGCGATGCCCGCCCCCAGCTCGGTTTTCAATTCGCGCTGGCTCATTTCGCCCCGCAGCAACTCCTCAATAATGCGCACGCGCGTTCCCAGCGCTTCACGCTCGTCCGGCGTAAGCATTAGTTGTAATAAAGGCAGGTGCAGATCTTCTGCATATGCCTGGCGGAGTAACTCCACAAAACGAAGCCACTCCTGATTACGTTGTTCGGCGATAGCCGATGAATAAGGGGAATGCTGGGTCATGTTATACCGCCGTTTGTACTGTTACACGAGTACAAATGATAACATAACCCGTCCGCATTAATACCGTCGCTGCCACTCAGAGTCGCTCATTAAGGTCTCTTTCTGCCCCATAAAGTGGCGATAGTAAGCGTCATAGGCCAGAACGTTTTTCACGTAGCCGCGCGTTTCCGAAAAGGGAATGCTTTCGACAAACGCTACGGCGTCGATACGCCCGGCGCTATTACCAAGCCAGGTGCGTACTCGCCCCGGCCCGGCGTTATACGCCGCAGAGGCGAAAATGCGGTTATTGCCAAACTGCTGATAGACATACTGCAAATAGTGGGTGCCAATGTTGATGTTGGTCTCCGGCTCCAACAGTTGGCCAGGGCTGCGGTAGTCCGGGATCGAAAACATTTTCACCGTATGGGTGGCCGTCCCCGGCATGATCTGCATTAAGCCGCTGGCCCCCACCGGCGATTTTACTTTCGGGTTCCAGGCGCTCTCCTGGCGGGCAATCGCCATGGCATAGCTTTGTGAGATATCTTTTCCGCGGGTATAGCGTGTAAAAAGATCGTTATACGCCAGCGGGAAACGTTCCTCCAGATGATCCCACAGTTTTCCGGCGATCGTCGCCTGTACGCTCAGATCCCACCAGTGCTGGTTAAACGCATAGCGCGCCAACAGCGCCTGTTCGGATTTAGTACGGCTTTTTACCAGATTCGCCCATTCGCTGCGCGCCGTGTTATCCAGATTCCAGTACATCAGCTCACGTACACGCGCCATCTCCGGCCCCTGTGTCAGCGCGCTGTTTACGTTGGCGGGCGCTTTATCGATTTTAAGGGTGTACTCTTCGCCTAAACGCTGCGCCGCGACCATCGGATAAAAACCGCGCTTCTGCATTAAAGCATGAAGAATCTCTTTCGCTTCGGCGTCACGACCACGCTCCAGCAATAAATCCGCCTGCCAGTAACGCCATTCGTCTTTCTCTTTCGCTTCCATTGGCAGTCGGGCAAGCCAGGTATTGAGGCCGCGACGATCGCCCGTCCCCAGCGCCATACGCACGCGCCGCTCGATAAGCGATGTCGATTGCGAACGCATAATCGCGTCATCGCGCCATTTCGCCTGCGCATCGGTCACATCGTTGCCCATCAGTCGCCAGGCGACGATATCGCGCAGCGCCTGCGTTTGTTCCTCATTAAGTTTCTGCGCCTGTACCAGCGATGGAATCATCAGACGCGCATTTTCCGCGTCCTGGCGTGCAACGCTGGCAAACGCGACTGCCGCCATCTGGCGGGTAAAATCGGTGGCGCCGGTGGCCCGCGCGAAGGACAACACGTTATTAGGGTCGTTGGCCAGGGTAATGATCGCTGAGGCGATCGTTTGATATTCCGCCGGCATCTGTCCGGCCAGCACCGTAACCAGACCGGTATTCCCGGCTTTCATCGCCAGCCGAATACGCTCCAGGTACGCCAGCGGGTCTTGCTTGCCGGAGGCCCGCCAGACGCTGAACAGTTTATCGCAGGCATTCGGCTGGCTTTTGCCGGTCAGCCAAAGGTCTTTCGCGCCCTGCCAGGCCTCTTCCGTTTGCCCGGTGCTCCATTTCGCGTAGTAATAGTTGCATTGCGCTTCCGTGGTGCCGGGTTTCTCCGGGCTAAACGCCAGCAAGCCGCGCCAGTCTTCACGACGCGCCAGTTCATTGACGAAGCGTGATTGCAGCGTACGCGCAGGCGGAAGCGTAGGATTGGTGCGAACAAACTGCGTGACGGCAATCGCCGGTTGGTTCATTAAATCGTCGGTGATCTTACGGTATTCCAGGTACGGATAGAGCGGATAATCTTTCAGACCCGGCATCATCTGCTCTACCACATCCATCTGACGGTTGTCCCAGGCCTGTTTAATCTGCGCATAACGGTTACGCTGCTCCTCCAGTGAGTCGGCCCGCGCGAGGTGACAAAAGATCAGCAGGCATACGCTGGCGGCGATGAGACGCCAGGCAAATGGTTTGGCTCTATCCACAAGCTCTTCCTCAATTGTTATCCAATGCAGCATCATGCCGCGTAATGAATTTATGCTAACCAGTCATAGCCATTTGCGCCACGTTACGGACATTTTTTTACTTTTATTGCGAGTACGATCTGCTGGCTGGGCTTAGGCAGGGAAAAAGGCTACACTTCGCCTTTGAAATCTATTCACCATCACGATAAACATAGAGGCGAAGTCCAACGTGGCTCAATTCGTTTATACCATGCATCGTGTCGGCAAAGTGGTTCCGCCGAAACGTCATATTCTGAAAAACATCTCGCTGAGCTTCTTCCCTGGCGCCAAAATCGGCGTACTGGGCCTTAACGGCGCCGGTAAGTCTACCCTGCTGCGCATCATGGCGGGTCTCGATACTGATATCGAGGGCGAAGCGCGCCCGCAGCCTGGCATTAAGATTGGCTACCTGCCGCAGGAACCTCAGCTAAATCCTGAACACACGGTACGCGAGTCGATTGAAGAGGCCGTTTCTGAAGTGGTTAACGCTCTCAAACGTCTGGGTGAGGTGTACGCGTTGTACGCCGATCCGGATGCCGACTTCGACAAGCTGGCGGCAGAGCAAGGCCGGCTTGAAGAGATTATCCAGGCGCACGACGGACATAACCTGAACGTCCAGCTTGAGCGCGCCGCTGACGCCCTGCGTCTGCCGGACTGGGATGCCAAAGTCGAAAAACTGTCCGGCGGTGAGCGCCGCCGCGTGGCGCTGTGCCGTCTGTTGCTGGAAAAACCAGATATGCTGCTGCTCGACGAACCGACTAACCACCTGGATGCGGAGTCCGTGGCCTGGCTGGAACGCTTCCTGCACGATTTCGAAGGCACCGTCGTGGCGATTACCCACGACCGTTACTTCCTCGATAACGTCGCCGGCTGGATTCTGGAGCTTGACCGCGGCGAAGGTATTCCGTGGGAAGGCAACTATTCCTCCTGGCTGGAGCAGAAAGATCAGCGTCTGGCGCAGGAAGCGTCTGCCGAAGCGGCGCGCCGTAAATCCATTGAGAAAGAGCTGGAGTGGGTGCGTCAGGGCGCGAAAGGCCGTCAGTCGAAAGGCAAGGCGCGTCTGGCTCGCTTTGAGGAGCTGAACAACGTTGAGTATCAAAAACGTAACGAAACCAACGAACTGTTTATTCCACCTGGACCGCGTCTGGGCGACAAAGTCATTGAAGTCAGCAACCTGCGTAAATCCTACGGCGATCGCGTGTTGATAGACGACCTGAGCTTCTCGGTACCGAAAGGCGCTATCGTCGGGATCATCGGGCCGAACGGCGCGGGTAAATCGACCCTGTTCCGCATGATGTCCGGTCAGGAGCAGCCTGATAGCGGCACTATTACACTGGGTGAAACCGTCAAGCTGGCCTCGGTCGATCAGTTCCGCGACGCGATGGATAACAGCAAAACCGTCTGGGAAGAAGTGTCCGGCGGGCTGGATATCATGAAGATCGGCAACACCGAAATGCCGAGCCGCGCCTATGTAGGCCGCTTCAACTTCAAAGGCGTCGATCAAGGCAAACGCGTTGGTGAGCTGTCCGGCGGTGAGCGCGGTCGTCTGCATCTGGCTAAACTGCTGCAGGTGGGCGGCAACGTCCTGCTGCTCGACGAACCGACAAACGACCTGGATATCGAAACCCTGCGCGCGCTGGAAAACGCCCTGCTGGAGTTCCCGGGCTGCGCGATGGTTATCTCGCACGACCGTTGGTTCCTTGACCGTATCGCCACCCACATTCTGGATTATCAGGATGAAGGTAAGGTGGAATTCTTCGAAGGTAACTTTACCGAATACGAAGAGTACAAGAAACGCACGCTGGGCGCCGAGGCGCTGGAACCGAAGCGTATCAAGTACAAACGTATCGCCAAATAAAAGCCAGAATGCCGGGTGGCGCTTGCGCTTACCCGGCCTATGCCAGGCCCGATAAGCGCAAGCGCCATCGGGCAAAAAGTTTATCCCTGCTCCCCCATCATCTCTTTCACCAGCTCCACGCAGCGCAAGAAGCGGCCATCGTAATCAGCCTCTTTAACGTGAACAAACTCAATGTTGTTCTCTTTCAGCATCTCGACCAACAGGCTCTGGAATGCTTTGCGATCCACTGAACTGCCCAGGCTTCGCAGTCCGTCAGCTACCCACGGCGTATTGTTCTCCAGCAAAATCACCAGGTCGAAGCGATATTCGTCAATCAGCGCCTGGACAAACGGATGCTCACGCCCTTCGTATTTTTTGCAAAATGCCTGGGTGGTGACGAAGTCGGTATCGATGAACGCCACTTTGTTAGCATATTTCACTGCAAAATCAATATATTGCGCATGACCCAGCGCGATTTTATCGTAGTCGGAATATTGTAACGCCATCTCATCGCCGCCCAAATGCGAAAAGACATAGTCGCGGCCATATTCCCAGGCGCTGGTGGTATTAAAAATATTGGCGAGCTTATTGACCAGCGTAGACTTGCCGCTTGATTCCCCGCCCAGAATAGCGACGGTACGCACGAAAAACGGCTTCACTTCGGTCGGAATATATTCCCAGTAACGAAACGGATTTTCGCGGATTTGCGCCCCGCTGATATTCATAAATGTGCGTTCAGGATCGACCAGTACCGTCTCAATCCCTAAATGCTCAAGGTACTGCGGCGCATCGGCCTCTTCGGAAGTGTAGATCCAGCTCGGCTGTATTCCCTTCTCTGCCATAAACGCTTTAATGCCGTTGCTCCAGACGTCCCAGCCATGCGGGTAAGGCTCCATCCCCTCTTCATTAAAGGCGTGGATACGAATATTTTTTTGGTATTTGAAGGTTTGCAGCAACCAGCGCAGGCGATCCGACACGGTGGGCTGCTGCGACATGGCGCTATCCTCAAACAGTCCGCGATCGCGCGTATCGTCATATCCCATAATGATGTGCAACTCATCCACCTGGCTACAGGCGCGCTGGATCAAATAGATGTGTCCGGTATGCAGTGGATAAAATTTACCGAACACCACGCCAATGTTTTTCTGCTGGCGGGGAAACTCCAGCCCGAGGAAACGGTGCAGCGCCTCCAGTTTTTGCGCGCTGGGACTTTTGATTTTGGCGTTAAGTAACTGACTCAGATACCCCTTGGTCATACCGCTGGCGTCAGCCACCTGTTGCAGAGTGCAACCTTGCTGCTTAATCGCGGTTTTGAGATAGTCGAACGATGACACAAGAGCCTCCTGCAAAAAAAGATCGTAGGCCGGATAAGACGCTCCGGCGTCGCCATCCGGCAACGCTACGCCTGATGGCCTACATCAAACACATACAGATTATTATAAGTCGTCAAAGACGCTTAACGCATCTGCAAGCTTTTTAACGCCGAACACCTGCATTCCTTCCGGCGGCTTTTTCGGTACGTTGGCGGCAGGCACAATCGCCCGACGAAAACCGTGTTTCGCCGCCTCGGAAATACGCTCCTGCCCGCTCGGCACCGGACGAATCTCGCCTGCCAGCCCCACTTCGCCAAACACCACCAGATCCTGCGGCAACGGCCTGTCACGCAGGCTGGAGACCATCGCCAGCAGTAAAGCCAGATCCGCGCTGGTTTCGGTGACTTTCACGCCGCCGACCACGTTGACGAAGACGTCCTGATCCGACATTTGCAGACCGCCGTGTCGGTGCAGCACCGCCAGCAGGATTGCCAGACGGTTTTGTTCCAGACCGACCGCCACGCGTCTGGGATTCGCCATCATCGAGTGATCGACCAGCGCCTGAATCTCCACCAGCAAGGGTCGCGTACCTTCCCAGACTACCATCACTGAACTGCCGGAAGTGACCTCATCGCCGCGGCTTAAAAAGATGGCGGACGGATTGCTCACTTCGCGCAACCCCTGTTCGGTCATAGCAAAGACGCCCAGCTCATTGACTGCGCCAAAGCGGTTTTTATGGCTGCGCAGAGTACGGAAACGAGAATCGGCGTCGCCGTCGAGCAGCACAGAGCAGTCGATACAGTGTTCCAGGACTTTCGGCCCCGCCAACGACCCGTCTTTGGTAACGTGGCCAACCATCACGATCGCCACGCCGCGCGTTTTGGCGAAGCGCGTCAGGTAGGCTGCCGTTTCGCGGACCTGGGCAACGCTGCCCGGCGACGACTGGATGTCCGCCATATGCATCACCTGTATGGAGTCGATAACCATTAGCTTCGGCTGCTCTTCTTCCGCAATCAGGCAGATCTGCTCAATACTGGTTTCGGACAGCATATTCAGATTCGCCGTCGGCAGGCCGAGACGGTGCGCGCGCATTGCCACCTGCTGAAGCGACTCTTCGCCGGTGACGTAGAGCGTTTTCATCTGCTCGGCGAGTTTACACAGCGTTTGCAGCAGCAATGTTGATTTGCCCGCGCCGGGATTACCGCCGATCAAAATGGCGCTGCCGGGCACTACGCCGCCCCCCAGTACGCGGTCAAACTCCTTGAAACCGGTAGAAAAACGCGGCAGCGCCTCAAGACTGATATCAGACAGTTTCTGGACTTTTGATACGCCCGCACTGCCGGCGTATCCGCTCAGACGTTCGTTACGGGCGACAGTGGGCGATGCGGCAACACGCATTTCCGTGATGGTGTTCCAGGCATGACAGGCGCTGCACTGCCCCTGCCAGCGTGGGTAATCGGCACCACATTCATTACAGACAAAGGCGCGTTTGGGAGCTTTCGCCACGATATACCTCTTTCGTTAACACGTTTGCCGGATAACGACGCTAACACGTCTTAGCCGACCTACAAAATGAACGCCCCATCCGGCAATGTCATTATTTCTGGTTCATGCTGCCGGAGAGAATGCAAAACACGCCCATCAGGTCAGCGTGACGGATTGTAATCTCCGTCTTTTCGTTTACTTTTGGCTTGGCATGGAAAGCAATTCCTAATCCTGCCGCTTTGATCATTGGCAGATCGTTAGCGCCATCGCCAATCGCCACCGTCTGCGCCAGCGGGATGTCATGCTCTTGCACCAAACGAAGCAAGGTATTGGCTTTATACTCGGCGTCTACAATATCGCCGATAACATGACCGGTAAATTTACCGTCCATGATCTCCAGCTCGTTGGCGACCGCCGCCGTCAGGCGTAGCTTGTCACGCAGATAGTCGGCGAAGAAAGTGAAGCCGCCGGACGCGATAGCGACTTTCCAGCCGAGCGTTTCCAGTTTTAGCACCAACTGTGTTAATCCTGGCATTAGCGGTAGATTCTCGCGCACCTGGCGCAAAATATCGGCATCCGCGCCTTTCAGCGTCGCCACGCGGCTGCGTAGGCTGGCGGTAAAATCAAGCTCGCCGCGCATCGCACGCTCGGTGACTTCAGCCACCTTCTCTCCGGTACCGGCCAGCTTAGCGATTTCATCGATACACTCAATCTGGATCGCCGTGGAATCCATATCCATCACCAGCAGCCCAGGCGTGCGCAGATGCGGAATTTTACCCAGCGGCGCGACATCCAACTGTGCCTCATGCGCCAGCCGCGTCGCACGCGGCGTCAGCGACCCCGCCAGGCGAATAACCTGATAATCCTCCACGCACCAGGCGGCGACAATCACCATTGCGGCGCCCAGTTTGGTCTGATATTGGGTTAAACGCTGCTTATCCAGCCCGCGCCCATACAGCAGCCAACCGCTGCGGCCTGCGTGGTAATCCAGAGGCATCACCTCGTCGCCGCTTAAAGAAAGAGGCAAACCAGGCCATAAAGAGACATCTTCAGGCAAATCGCACCAGGTAATGTTAGGCATTAAAGCTCCTGTAAATCGTTCAGGCCGGTAACCGCCCCGCGGAAAATAACGCATGAGGCTACCTTGTAACCATCGCTTCTGGCAACATTAAGCCTCAAATTTTCAGCAGGTGGAATATGGCTCGCGCAAAACTGAAATTTCGGCTGCATCGTGCAGTCATTGTATTGTTCTGTCTCACACTGCTCGTCGCGCTCATGCAGGGCGCTTCATGGTTTAGTCAAAACCACCAGCGACAGCGCAACCCGCAGTTGGAAGAGCTGGCCCGCACGCTGGCGCGCCAGGTGACGCTCAACATCGCCCCGCTGATGCGCAGCGAAACACCGGATGAAAATCGCATCAACGCCGTGCTGCGTCAGCTCACGCAAGAGAGCCGTATTCTGGATGCCGGCGTCTATGATGAACAGGGCGATCTTATCACTCGCGCAGGCGAAAGCGTCAACGTGCGCGACAGGCTGGCGCTGGATGGCAAAAAAGCGGGCAGCTATTTTAACCAACAAATTGTCGAACCTATCCAGGGGAAAAACGGCCCCTTGGGCTACCTGCGTCTGACGCTGGATACCCATACGCTGGCGACCGAAGCGAAACAGGTGGATAACACCACCAACATTTTGCGCCTGATGCTGCTGCTTTCGCTGGCGATAGGCGTGGTGCTGACACGCACGTTGTTGCAGGGTAAACGCACCCGCTGGCAGCAGTCACCCTTTCTGTTAACAGCCAGCAAGCCTGTTCCGGAAGAGGAAGAGCATGAGAAAAAAGAGTAAAATGACGGCTTAATAAAGGTAAGGAAAACCACCATGACAACGTTACGCCTGCTTATTTCTGACTCTTACGACCCCTGGTTTAACCTGGCGGTAGAAGAGTGCATTTTCCGCCAGATGCCTGCCACCCAGCGCGTGCTGTTCCTGTGGCGCAACGCGGATACGGTGGTCATTGGACGCGCGCAAAACCCGTGGAAAGAGTGTAATACGCGTCGTATGGAAGAAGATAACGTCCGTCTGGCTCGCCGTAGCAGCGGCGGCGGCGCGGTATTCCATGACCTCGGCAATACCTGCTTTACCTTTATGGCCGGTAAACCGGAATACGATAAAACCATCTCCACCCATATTGTGCTCGCGGCGCTGAATTCGCTGGGCGTCACGGCAGAAGCCTCCGGGCGTAACGATCTGGTGGTGAAAACCGCCGAAGGCGACCGCAAAGTCTCCGGTTCCGCCTATCGAGAAACCAAAGATCGCGGCTTTCATCACGGTACGCTGTTGCTGAACGCCGATCTTAGCCGTCTGGCGAACTATCTCAATCCGGACAAGAAAAAGCTGGCCGCCAAAGGCATTACCTCTGTGCGTTCACGCGTCGCGAATCTTACCGAACTGCTGCCGGGCATCACCCATGAGCGAGTATGCGCCGCGGTCACGGAAGCTTTTTTCGCGCATTATGGCGAACGCGTCGAGGCGGAAGTGATCTCACCGGACAACACGCCGGATCTGCCCAACTTTGCGGAGACATTCGCCCGTCAAAGCAGTTGGGAGTGGAATTTCGGTCAGGCGCCCGCCTTTTCACATCTGCTGGATGAACGCTTCACCTGGGGTGGAATAGAGCTGCATTTCGACGTCGAGAAAGGCCATATTACCCGTGCGCAAATTTTTACCGACAGTCTGAACCCGGCACCGCTGGAAGCACTGGCGGAGAGGTTACAGGGCTGTCAATACCGCGCGGAGGTACTGCAACAGGCGTGTAGTGCGCTACGGGTTGACTTCCCGGAACAGGAAAAAGAGTTGCGCGAATTATCGGCGTGGATTGCACTGGCAGTGCGCTAATAAAAAGCCCGCTGGCGCTGCGCTTAGCGGGCCTCCAAAACCGTAGGCCGGGTCAGGCGAAGCCGCCACCCGGCCCACAGCCCTTACTCTTTATCGCCCAGCAGAACGGATTCCAGCGCGATTTTGATCATGTCGTTGAAGGTGGTCTGACGTTCAGCGGCCGTAGTCTGTTCGTGAGTACGGATATGGTCGGACACGGTGCAGATAGTCAACGCTTTCGCGCCAAATTCCGCGGCAACGCCGTAGATGCCCGCCGCTTCCATTTCCACGCCCAGAATGCCGTATTTTTCCATCACGTCGAACATTTCACCGTCCGGAGAGTAGAACAGATCGGCGGAGAACAGATTACCGACGCGTGCGTCAACGCCCAGCGCTTTCGCTGCGTCTACCGCATTACGTACCATGCCGAAATCGGCAATCGCTGCGAAATCGTGATCTTTAAAACGAATACGATTCACTTTGGAATCGGTGCAGGCGCCCATGCCAATAACCACGTCACGCAGTTTAACGTCCATACGCACTGCGCCGCAGGAGCCGACGCGAATAATTTTCTTGACGCCGAAATCGGTGATCAGCTCTTTGGTATAGATAGAGCAGGATGGAATGCCCATACCGTGGCCCATCACGGAGATCTTGCGGCCTTTGTAAGTCCCGGTGAAACCTAACATGCCGCGCACGTTGTTCACTTCACGCACGTCTTCAAGGAACGTTTCCGCAATATGTTTCGCACGCAGCGGGTCGCCCGGCATCAAAACGACGTCAGCGAAATCGCCCATTTCTGCATTAATATGTGGGGTAGCCATTATTATTTCCTTTTAATTAATCAAACACCTTTACCAGGCGTAGGCCGGATAAGCGTAGCGCCATCCGGCAATATATTCATAGCGAGCGCCTGATGGCGGCGATGCCTTATCAGGCCTACAGGTTGCAACACGGTTTTAAAGCATGTTTTTACCGTATTCCATTGGCGATGTGCCAAAGTAGGTCGCCAGCGTCTGGCCGATATCCGCAAAGGTTTCACGGTGGCCCAGCGAGCCTGGTTTCACTTTCGGGCCGTAGATCAGCACCGGAATGTGCTCGCGGGTGTGGTCCGTACCGGTCCAGGTCGGATCGCAGCCGTGGTCAGCGGTCAGGATCAGAATGTCATCTTCCCCCACCAGCTCCATCAATTCCGGCAGACGACGGTCAAACAGTTCCAGTCCCGCAGCATAGCCCGCAACATCGCGACGGTGCCCCCAGGAGGAGTCGAAGTCAACGAAGTTAGTGAAGACGATGGTTTTATCGCCCGCCTCTTTCATCTCTTTGAGGGTGGCGTCGAACAGCGCATCCAGACCGGTCGCTTTCACTTTTTTGGTGATACCGCAGTTGGCGTAGATGTCGGCAATCTTACCCACGGACACCACATGGCCCTGTTTTTCATCGACCAGTTTCTGCAACACGGTCGGCGCTGGCGGTTCTACGGCCAGGTCGTGACGGTTGCCGGTACGCTGGAAGTTACCGGCCTTGTCGCCGATAAACGGACGCGCGATCACACGGCCAATGTTGTAGCCGCCTTCGGTCAGCTCCTCACGGGCGATTTCGCACAGCTCGTAGAGTTTATCCAGGCCAAAGGTCTCTTCGTGGCAGGCAATCTGGAACACGGAGTCAGCGGAGGTATAGAAAATCGGCTTGCCGGTTTTCATGTGCTCTTCGCCCAGTTTGTCCAGAATAACGGTCCCGGATGAGTGGCAGTTACCGAGATAGCCCGGCAGGTTGGCGCGTTTCACCAGCTTATCCAGCAGCTCCTGCGGGAAGCTGTTTTCGTGATCGCTGAAATAACCCCAGTCGAACAGCACCGGCACGCCAGCGATTTCCCAGTGGCCGGACGGCGTATCTTTGCCGGAAGACAGTTCGTGCGCCCATGCGTATGCGCCAATGACGTCCGCGTTGCCGTCCATACCTGCGGCAATTTTACCGGTAGAACCTTCATGCGCTTTCACCAGCCCCAGACGAGTCAGGTTAGGCAGATTCAGCGGGCCTTTACGGCCATTGTCAGCTTCGCCTTTGGCACAAGCTTCTGCGATGTGGCCCAGCGTGTCGGAACCTACGTCGCCAAAACGATCCGCGTCTTCAGTAGCGCCGATGCCGAATGAGTCCAGCACCATAATAAATGCACGTTTCATATCTTCTCCGTACTTAGTGCTTCAAAAATAATTGATCAGATCAGTATACAACTATTCAGTAATTCGACGATAGACCGAAGGTGTGCTTGCTGGCGCTTTATCGTCAAGGATAATTGCCGCTTTGACGGCCTTCGCCGCTTCCTGCCAACTGGCTTCGTCTTTGGCATGAATCACTGCCAGCGGGCGCTGTCCATCAATGCTGTCGCCCAGACGCGCCATATCGGTAAAACCGACGCTGTAATCAATAGTGTCTGACGCCTGGCGACGACCGCCGCCCATCGAGACGACCGCCATTCCCAGCGCACGCGTATCCATCGCGCTGATAAACCCTTCGGTATCAGCATATACCGCTTTGCTCAACATGGCGGTCGGCAGGTATTTATCGTAGTTCTCAACGAAATCGCTCGGGCCTTTCTGCGCTGCCACCATACGACCAAAGACCTCTGCCGCTTTACCGTTATCCAGCACCGCCTGTAATTTCGCCCGCGCTTGCGCATCATCTTTAGCAAGCTGACCGGAGATCAGCATCTCCACGCACAGCGCCATGGTGACGTCAAACAAGCGCGGATTGCGGTACTCGCCAGTCAGGAACTGCACCGCTTCGCGCACTTCCACCGCGTTACCCGCGCTCGAAGCCAGCACCTGGTTCATGTCGGTTAACAACGCCGTGGTGCGAACTCCCGCGCCGTTCGCCACGCCGACAATCGCTTCAGCCAGCGCTTCCGAGAGTTCATAGGTCGGCATAAACGCGCCGCTGCCGACTTTTACGTCCATCACCAGCGCATCCAGCCCTTCGGCCAGTTTTTTGGCGAGGATGGAACCGGTGATCAGCGGAATAGAGTCCACCGTCGCGGTAATATCGCGGGTGGCGTAAAAACGTTTGTCCGCCGGTGCAAGCGAGCTGGTTTGCCCAATAATCGCCACACCCACGTCTTGAATAATTTCGCGGAAACGGTTGTCGTCCGGGAAGATATCGAAGCCCGGGATCGCTTCCAGTTTATCGAGTGTACCGCCGGTATGTCCGAGGCCGCGACCGGAGATCATCGGCACATAGCCGCCGCAGGCCGCTACCATTGGCCCCAGCATTAGAGACGTCACGTCCCCCACGCCGCCGGTCGAATGCTTATCGACAATCGGGCCATTGAGATTCAGGCTTTTCCAGTCAAGAACAGTACCGGAATCCCGCATCGCCATGGTCAGCGAAACGCGCTCCGGCATGGTCATATCGTGGAAGAAGATGGTCATCGCCAGGGCGGCAATCTGTCCTTCCGAGATAGTGTTGTCACGAATACCGTTGATAAAGAAACGAATTTCTTCGTCACTCAACGCATGACCATCACGCTTTTTACGAATAATTTCTTGTGCGAGAAACACGATACCCTCCTGAGGGAAAAGAGTAGAAGGCCGGCTTTAGGCCGGATTAAGCGCAGCCGCCATCCGGCATCAAACCCACTTGCCGGATGGCGCTACGCTTACCCGGCCTACAAAAGAAGAGGCAACAATTAATAGCTGCTGGCGCTCTTACCGTCGCCGTGACCCAGCGCTTTCAGCAGGCTTGCCAGCAGGCTGGAAGCGCCAAAGCGGTAGTGACGAGAATCTGCCCAGTCAGCGCCAAACAGTTCGTCTGCAATCGCGAGGAACTTCTGCGCGTCTTCCGCTGTACGTACGCCGCCCGCCGGTTTGAAACCTACGGTTTTTTCCACGCCCATATCACGGATCACTTCCATCATGATACGCGCGCTTTCCGGCGTGGCGTTCACTGGCACTTTACCGGTAGACGTTTTAATAAAGTCTGCACCCGCTTTAATGGAAATTTCAGACGCTTTACGAATCAGCGCCTCTTCTTTCAGCTCGCCGGTTTCGATGATCACTTTAAGCAATACGTTCGCTGCGGCACACGCGTCTTTACAGGCTTTCACCAGGTCAAAACCCACCTGCTCGTTACCCGCCATCAACGCGCGGTACGGGAACACCACGTCTACTTCATCGGCGCCGTAAGCGATTGCCGCGCGGGTTTCCGCCAGCGCAATATCGATGTCATCATTGCCATGCGGGAAGTTAGTCACCGTTGCAATGCGGATGTCCGTCGTGCCTTGCTCTTTCAGAGTCTTACGTGCAATCGGGATGAAACGTGGGTAAATACAAATCGCCGCCGTGTTCCCGACCGGAGTTTTTGCCTGATGACACAAAGCGATCACTTTTTCATTGGTGTCGTCATCGTTCAGAGTGGTCAGATCCATCAGTTTGAGCGCACGCAGGCTGCTTGCTTTTAAATCAGTCATGACATTCTCCAACGGCATTGCCGTATAAAATTTCACCTTGCGAGTCTGTTAGTATTCTAACATTCACTCGCGATTACACTTCGATATACATCACAGTTAATGAAAACTACGTACAAATTTGCATTACTGTAATGAGATCTGAATCAAATTATTTACCCATCATCGCCTGTTCTCCGGGCGATAAGCGCATCAGGATCAAAGTCGTTTTACCGCCATTTTCTACAATAGCGCATTGTCCCGGCATAAAGAGGAAACGAAGATGCCTGCCTCATGCGAAACTGCGCTCCAGCAGCGTTGCCAGCAAATTGTGACCAGCCCGGTGCTCACGCCTGAACAAAAACGCCATTTTCTGGCGCTGGAAGCTGAAAACGCCCTGCCTTATCCCGCCCTGCCGGAAGATGCCCGCCAGGCGCTGGATGAAGGCGTCGTTTGCGATATGTTTGAGGGGCACGCCCCCTTCAAACCGCGCTACGTGTTGCCCGATTACGCCCGTTTTCTGGCTAACGGTTCACAGTGGCTGGAACTGGAAGGCGCGAAAGATCTGGATGATGCGTTATCCCTACTCACCATTCTGTATCATCACGTTCCTTCCGTGACGTCCATGCCGGTTTATCTCGGTCAGCTTGATGCGTTGCTGCAACCGTATGTTAGAATTCTAACACAAAATGAGATCGATATTCGAATAAAACGTTTCTGGCGTTATCTCGACAGAACGCTGCCAGACGCCTTTATGCATGCCAATATTGGCCCTGCCGATACGCCTGTCACACGAGCGATTTTGCGCGCCGATGCCGAGCTAAAGCAGGTAGCGCCTAACCTGACGTTTATCTATGATGCGGAAATTACGCCAGACGATCTGCTGCTGGAGGTCGCCAAAAACATTTGCGAATGCAGTAAGCCACACATTTCCAACGGCCCGGTAAATGATAAAATTTTCACAAAAGGCCATTATGGCATCGTCAGTTGTTATAACTCGCTACCGCTTGCCGGCGGCGGCAGTACGCTGGTACGTCTCAACCTGAAAGCTGTGGCAGAACGCAGTACGTCTGTCGATGACTTCTTTTCACGCACGCTACCGCACTACTGCCGACAGCAGATCGCTATCATTAATTCACGATGTGAATTCCTTTATGAAAAGTCACATTTCTTTGAGAATAGCTTTCTTGTACAGGAAGGTCTGATCGATCCCGAACGTTTTGCGCCAATGTTCGGTATGTACGGGCTGGCGGAAGCCGTGAACCTGCTGTGCGAAAACGCGGGCCTGAACGCCCGTTACGGCAAGAATGAAACGGCGAACGAGCTGGGCTACCGTATTAGCGCCCAACTGGCGGATTTTGTCGAAAATACGCCAGTGAAGTATGGCTGGAAGCAACGGGCGCTGCTCCATGCCCAGTCTGGCATCAGTTCCGATATCGGCACCACGCCGGGCGCGCGTCTGCCATATGGCGATGAACCGGACCCTATCACCCATTTGCAAACCGTCGCGCCGCATCACGCCTTTTATCATGCCGGGATCAGCGACATTCTGACGCTGGACGAAACCATCAAGCGTAATCCGCAGGCGCTGGTCCAGCTTTGTCTTGGCGCGTTTAAAGCCGGGATGCGGGAATTTACCGCTAATGTGAGTGGCAACGATCTGGTGCGCGTCACCGGTTATATGGTGCGCCTGTCGGATCTGACGAAATTTCGCGCCGAAGGCTCGCGCACCAATACCACCTGGCTGGGGGAAGAAGCCGCACGTAATACCCGTATCCTGGAACGACAGCCACGCGTAGTCAGCCATGAACAACAGATGCGCTTTAGTCAGTAAGATTATTGCGTTTTCCTGCGTCGATGGGCCGGGCAGCCGCCTGGCATTATTCTTACAGGGCTGCAATTTGCGCTGCAAGAATTGCCATAACCCGTGGACGATGGGACGCTGTAACGACTGCGGGGAATGCGTATCGCAGTGTCCCCACCACGCCCTCGGCGTTGATGGCGGGAAAGTGGTATGGCGGTCGGACGTCTGCGAGCAATGTGATACCTGCCTGAAAATGTGCCCACAGCAGGCAACGCCAATGGCGCAGACCATGAGCGTTGACGATGTGCTGCGTCATATTCGTAAAGCATCGATGTTTATTGAAGGTATTACCGTCAGCGGCGGAGAGGCAACCACGCAATTACCGTTTATTGTGGCGCTGTTCACGGCGATCAAAGCCGATCCGCTGTTACAACGGTTGACCTGTCTGGTGGACAGTAATGGTCAGTTAAGCGAGACCGGCTGGCAAAAACTACTGCCGGTTTGCGACGGCGTAATGCTCGATCTGAAAGCCTGGAAGAGTGAGTGTCATCACCGTCTGACCGGGCGTGATAACGCGCGTATTAAGCACAGTATCCGCTTTCTTGCTGCGCGGGGAAAACTGGCGGAGCTGCGGTTGCTGGTTATCCCGGATCAGGTGGACTATGCGGCGCATATCGATTCACTGGCAGCGTTTATTACTTCGCTGGGCGAGGTTCCGGTGCGTTTGAATGCCTTTCATGCGCATGGCGTCTATGGCGAAGCAAAAGCATGGCCAGGCGCGACGCCGCAAGAGGTGGAACGGCTGGCTGACGGATTGCGCGCGCGTGGGGTGGCGAAGCTGATTTTGCCGGCGTTATATTTGTAAGCATCACTTGTCGGATGGCGGCTGGGATGCCATCAGAGCCGAAACAAGGTAACAGTATTGCGATACAACGCATCAGCTATCACCTCTGCGGGCTCCGGACGTAATTCGCAAAGCACATCAAACACGCGCGCCGCCTGCTCCGGGCGATTCGGCTGCCCCTGAAAACCCTTTAGCGGCATATCCGGCGCATCGGTTTCCAGCAACAGCGCGTCCAGCGGCAACTGCGCCATGACATCACGGGTTTTACTGGCGCGCGGGTAGGTGATGGTGCCGCCGACGCCGATTTTATAGCCCAGTCGCACAAAAGTTTCGGCCTGTTGCAGACTGCCGGCAAAACCATGCACCACGCCGGTTCGCGGCAGCTCCTGGCGCTTTAAGTGCATCGCCAGTTTGTCATGCGTGCGCCGCGAATGCAGGATTACCGGCAGATCGTAGCGCTTTGCCAGTTGCAGTTGCGCGTCTAAAAATCGCTCTTGCCTGGCGAACTGCGGATCGTCGCGATAAAGATCGAGACCGATCTCGCCTACCGCCACGACGTTCTGTCGTTGCGCCAGCGCCTGTTGCAGCTTATCAGGATCGTCATCGGCATGACGCTCAATCACAATAGGGTGCAATCCCAGCGCAGCATAAAGCGACGGAAAACGCGCCGCCAGCGCCAGCACGCGGGGAAAGTGAGCCGCCTCGGTCGCCGGCACGATGATTTTTTCAACTCCCGCCTCACAGGCACGCTGAATACTGGCGCGCTCATCGCCAGTAAAGGGCGGGAAATCAAAATGGCAGTGCGTATCGATAAAGCGCCAGCTCACGCCAGATCCTCGTCGGTAAATGTGGTATCGTTTGCCTGCGGTGCGCTAATTACCTCCGCCACATGCGTATCATTGGCCACCGGTGCCGGAGGCACGACCACCGTTTCCGGCACGGCAATCCGCGACGTATGACGCAGCAGTGGCGGCGTTGCGGCAAGCAATTTACCAACGGTGGCAAGGAAATAACGCCCGCATAATCGCCCGGTTTTGTAATCCTCACGCAGCGCCGGGATACGGCTGCCCAGCGCCATGCTGTGCAGCGGTTTCGGCGGATAAATTTCAATGATCCGCAGCTTACCCGGCGGCTTTTCAATAAATTGTTGGATCGCGCTGTAGGACGTTTCATGATGCTGCACCAGATTGACCAACGGCTGTAGACTGCTCTCTCCCAGCCAGCGCTCCATACGCTTAAACCACTGCGGCGTGTAATACATTTGCGACGGTACGGTGCGGATCACCACAATGGTTTTCGCGCCCCGCTTTGCCGCTTCCTGAACCGGAATGGCATCGCTAATGCCACCGTCCAGATAGTTGATGCCCTCTAACGCAACGCCAGTACGGTAGAAACCCGGTATGGCGCTGGAGGCGCGAATGATATCAAGCCAGTTTTGTTTTGTCGGCGAGAAATAGCCCGGCGTGTAATCATCCCCCCGGCAGGCGCACATATAAAAGGATTTTCCGCTGTCGAACAGGCGCGCTGCGGTATCCATCTGCAGCGGCATCCGGGCGGAAGTGGATTCCACCAGCCAGTCGAGGTCGATAAGGTTTCCTCCACGTACAAATCGCAGCGGATCAAAAAATTCGCGCCTGGTGGTATAGCGCATAATGACTTTACGCCCGTAGCCGGGCTGGTTGCAAAGATACGCCGAGAGATTTTGCGCACCGGCTGATGTGCCGAAGTAGAGATGGAAAGGATTAAACTGCGCACGCATAAACTCATCCAGCACGCCTGCGGTAAAGATGCCCCGCTGCCCCCCGCCCTCGCAGACCAGCGCCATACGGCCTGGCCGGAACGGTGTTAATGATAACGGCGCAATATTGCCGAGCGTAACCGGTATTCGCTGGCCCACCTCTGCCTTCCTGTTTTTCATTTTTTTCAGGATGACAAGGTAACGCAAAACGTTGGCGGCTAAAACCGTAAAAGCCAGTCCGCTGGACTGGCTTGGTAGCAATATATCTTTACAGATGCCTGCTAGGGTCGTTTACGGCCCATGAACAGGCTGACCAGGAAGAGTACGATCCCGACGACGAAGACGATTTTCGCCGCGCCAGCAGCCGTACCAGCCAGTCCACCAAAACCCAATGCGGCGGCAATTAACGCGATAACCAGAAATATAATGCCCCAACGAAACATAAGCCTCTCCTTTACCATAGTTAATGTCGACCGCTAAATATGAGCGCTCAACCTACTCATTCGCGATATTTTTAGTGTGGTGCACATTACGCCTCCCGACAAACGTCGGGAGGACGAATTACGACGAATTACTGAACTTTCAGATCGTTTTTAACACTTTTTACGCCATCAACGGCTTTCGCGATGCTTTCAGCGCGGTCGCTTTGTTCCTGAGTTTCAACGGTACCGGAGAGCTGTACGACGCCATCGGTCGTTTCCACTTTCACTTTACGGGAAGGGACGAGATCATCCGCCAGCAACTTGGCTTTGACTTCACTGGTCGTGGCCGTATCGCCGGCATAGCCTTTCACAGAACCTTCTTTACTGTCACGAACGTGAAGTTTGTCGCTAACGGAGGTCACGCCCTCTACGCCTTTCGCCACTTTCACGGCGGCTTCAGCCTGCGCCTGGCTTTCCACAAAGCCGCTCAGAGTGACAACTTTCTTATTGGTTTCGACAGAAATATCAGTGCTTTTAATGTTGTCATGGTCCACCAGCGCGGCTTTTACTTTCGCAGTGATGGCGCTGTCATCCATGAAGTTACCGACTTTATTCATAGAGCTATCGACTTTTTGCCCCGCGGTTTCGGTTCCGCTTTGCGCCTTGTCCGTTGTTGCGTTTTCTGCAAAGGCAGAACCTGTCGCAACAGCAGAGGTCAACATTACGGCCAGCAGAGTTTTAGAAATCTTCAGTCTTGTCATAGTCATCGATTTTGTCCTGTATAGTTTGCTCGTAATTTGAGCTCAGGCAACACGAGGTTGCATTGCTGAATGCGGTGAAAAAATTCACCGGTTTCTGAAGTCAATGACTGGCGTCACATTCGTGAATTTGTAACGACGCGTCGCCTGCCACCCTTCCGTTTCAGTTATTAATATCGTGACTGAAACAAATCTCAGCTTTAAGCTCTAACATTCACGCATTGAACAGGCATTAAAGCCGACATTTATGTCATCACTTTGTTAAATATAGATCACAATTCTAAAATCGCTTGTCGGTACGTATAAAAAACAGGCAGATCAGAGAAAAAATGCGGGATTTAAGAACATTCCGTAAGCAGTTAAAAAGGCTGGGAAAGTACGAAGGCGCGGCGGATGCCGCGCCGGAAAGGGATCAGTGTTCGCGCGTTTTACGGAACTGAACGTCAGGGTAACGTTCCTGGGTCAGGTTCAGGTTAACCATCGTTGGGGCGATATAGGTGAGGTTGTCGCCGCCATCCAGCGCCAGTTGCGTTTCATTCTTACGCTTAAACTCTTCGAATTTCTTCGCATCGGCGCTTTCAACCCAGCGCGCCGTCGCCACGTTGACGGATTCATAAATCGCCTCAACGTTGTATTCGCTTTTCAGGCGCGCGACGACAACATCAAACTGCAGAACGCCCACGGCGCCGACAATCAAATCGTTGTTGGAGATAGGACGGAATACCTGAACCGCCCCCTCTTCAGAAAGCTGCACCAGCCCTTTCAGTAGCTGCTTCTGCTTCAGCGGATCTTTCAGGCGAATACGACGGAACAGTTCCGGCGCAAAGTTCGGGATACCGGTAAACTTCATCATCTCGCCCTGGGTGAAGGTATCGCCGATCTGAATGGTGCCGTGGTTATGCAGACCCAAAATATCGCCCGGGTACGCTTCTTCAACGTGCGAACGGTCGCCCGCCATAAAAGTTAACGCGTCGGAAATCACCACATCTTTGCCGGTACGGACCTGACGTAGCTTCATACCTTTCTCATACTTGCCGGAAACCACGCGCATAAACGCCACACGGTCGCGGTGTTTCGGGTCCATATTGGCCTGAATTTTAAAGACAAAACCGGTGAACTTCTCTTCCGAGGCCTCCACCGTGCGGGTATCGGTTTGACGCGGCATCGGCGCGGGTGCCCACGCCACTAAACCATCCAGCATATGGTCAACGCCAAAGTTACCCAGCGCGGTGCCGAAAAATACCGGGGTAATTTCCCCTGCCAGGAACAGCTCTTCATCAAACTCGTTAGAAGCGCCCTGCACCAGCTCCAGCTCGTCGCGCAGTTGCTGCGCCAGATCTTCACCCACGGCGGCGTCCAGATCCGGGTTATTCAGCCCCTTAACGATGCGCACTTCCTGAATAGTATGGCCCTTACCGGTCTGATACAGATAAGTTTCATCTTTATAAAGATGATAAACGCCCTTGAACAGCTTGCCGCAGCCAATCGGCCAGGTGATCGGCGCGCAGCCGATTTTCAGCTCGTTCTCTACTTCATCCAGCAGCTCCATCGGGTCGCGGATGTCACGGTCGAGTTTGTTCATAAAGGTGAGGATCGGCGTATCGCGCAGACGGGTAACTTCCATCAGCTTGCGGGTCCTGTCCTCAACGCCTTTCGCGGCGTCGATAACCATCAGACAGCAGTCCACCGCCGTCAGGGTACGGTAGGTATCTTCGGAGAAGTCTTCGTGCCCTGGGGTATCCAGCAGGTTCACCAGGCAGTCATGATACGGGAACTGCATCACCGAGGTGGTGATGGAGATACCACGCTGTTTTTCCATCTCCATCCAGTCAGATTTTGCATGCTGGCTGGAACCGCGGCCCTTTACCGTACCGGCGGTCTGAATTGCCTGTCCGAACAGCAACACTTTTTCGGTAATGGTGGTTTTACCGGCGTCCGGGTGAGAAATAATGGCAAAGGTGCGGCGTTTGGCCACCTCTTGCAAATAAGGAGACAACGTCATAGTCAAATCTTCTTGAGTAAGCGCGGCGTTTGACCACGCATGTTGAATACGAAAAATGCGGCTATTTTACCCATCAACCTGGGGGAGGCAATCAGTGTTTACACAGGAGCTGCTCCAGTTCGCTTAATGACGCCACAGTCCAGGTTGGATGAATACCCGCGGGCTGCTCGCGATGATGCGCGTTGAGCCAGCAGGTCGATAGCCCGGCGTTAATGCCGCCAAGAATATCGGATTCCGCGGTATCGCCAACCATTAATACGCGCGAGCGGTCAGGATTCCCCGCCTGCTCCAGGGCGTAGTTAAAGATTTTCGGATCGGGCTTCGCGACGCCAACCTGCTCGGAAATCACCAGCAGATCGAAATACTCTCGCAGCCCGGTGCGCTCCAGTCGAATTTGTTGTAGCGCGGTAAAACCGTTAGTAATAATACCAATTTTAGCCTGCCCGCGAATCGCATTAAGCAGCGAAACGGCGCCTGGCAAGGGAGAACAGATCTCCGCCATCGCATTAATAAAAGCGTCATTCAGCAGCCCCGGCGCAACGTTTAGCCGTTCAGCCCAACTTTGAAAGCGCGCGTGCTGCAATTGTAATGAGGTAATCGCGCCGTTCTGATAATCCACCCATAGCGGCTTATTCACGGCCTGATAATCCTGGAAATCCTCAGCGGTAAAGGTGACGCTATAGTCAAGGAACATCCGCTGTAAGCCGGTGAAAGAATCAAACGTAAACAGCGTTTCATCGGCATCAAAGAAAATCCAGTCCCACTTCATCATTACACCTTGCCTCTTTTATTACATGCTTATCGGTAACGCCATGATGATGGCGTCCTCATGCCCTTGTGCTGTGGGATAGTAATTGCGGCGAATCGTCGCCTCGTTAAACCCCAGACTTTCATACAGCGCGATGGCGGCAACGTTAGAAGCGCGCACCTCCAGCCATAACGTTACAACGCCGCGTTTTTCCAGTTCATCAATCAGATGCTCAAGCAGCATACGCCCCAGCCCCCGGCGCTGAAAATCCGGATCGACGGCAATATTGAACAGCGTCGCTTCATCCAACACCACCTGTGTAATGGCAAACGCGGCCATTCTGCCGTCAGCGGTTAACTGAAAGTTGAGATACCGTTCGCCCTGGTTGCCGAAAAACGTTTTTTCGCTCCACGGAAACGCATGAGCGCGTTGTTCAATCTGCCAGGCTGCGGGGAGATCGGTCGTGCTGAGGATAGAAATCGTGTTCATGTTCGCAGATTTGTTGCCATAGTGCGGCGCGTGCCGCCGGGTTTGCCCGGAGTTCATTAAACGCCGGCGTCGTGACCTGGGCGCCTTCGAGTTGGAGCGGCGCGTCAGTTCCTAACCGCCAGCTATTACAACGGCTGCCCTGCGGCAGCATGGCGACGCGCTCAGGCGTCAGTGGTAAAACCTGATCGGGATTCACGGTCATCGCACGTAAAATATCGCACATTAGCGGCTCGCTCAGCGCCGGTAATTCTTCTGCGACCACAATCAGACGAACGTGCGCGGGAAGGGAAATCGCAATCTCGCCCTGTAGCGCGCCAGGACGTCGCAGCGCCCACTGCGTAATACCCAGTTGCTGTAACTGCCAGTCTCGTCGGGATGTCATAGCGAAACGCTCCTGTAATCAGGGGCGCAAATATAGCAAATCTGTCGAATCTGCGCCATCAAACTACTATAATCGCCGCCAGTCTGAATTAAGGAGCATTCCATGTCTGCTTTTACCCCGGCAAGTGAAGTCTTGCTGCGCCACAGTGATGATTTCGAACAAAGCCGTATTCTTTTTGCCGGAGATTTGCAGGATGACCTGCCCGCGCGCTTCGAATGCGCCGCCAGCCGCGCGCATACGCAACAGTTTCACCACTGGCAGGTGTTAAGCCGCCAGATGGGCGATAACGTCCGTTTTAGCCTGGTAGCGCAAGCCAGCGATGTCGCTGACTGCGATACGCTGATCTACTACTGGCCGAAAAATAAACCCGAAGCGCAGTTCCAGTTGATGAATATTTTGTCGCTGATGCCGTCTGGCGTCGATGTTTTCGTCGTGGGGGAAAACCGCAGCGGCGTGCGTAGCGCCGAACAGATGCTGGCGGACTATGCGCCGCTGAACAAAGTAGATAGCGCGCGACGTTGCGGCCTTTATCATGGGCGTCTTGAAAAGCAGCCACGCTTCAGTCTCGAATCCTGGTGGGCCGAGTACAGCATCGACGGTCTGACCATCAAAACGTTGCCGGGCGTATTCAGCCGTGACGGACTGGATGTCGGGAGCCAACTGCTGCTGTCTACGCTGACGCCGCACACCAAAGGTAAAGTGCTGGATGTCGGCTGCGGCGCTGGCGTGCTTTCCGCCGCGCTGGCCAGCCATTCGCCGAAAGTGCGCCTGACGCTGTGTGACGTCAGCGCTCCGGCGGTGGAAGCCAGCCGCGCCACGCTTGCCGCTAATGGTCTTGAAGGCGAGGTATTCGCCAGTAACGTCTTTTCAGAAGTCAAAGGACGTTTTGACATGATCATTTCCAACCCGCCGTTCCACGACGGAATGCAAACCAGCCTTGATGCGGCGCAAACGCTCATTCGCGGCGCAGTGCGCCATCTGAACAGCGGTGGAGAGTTACGCATCGTGGCAAACGCCTTTCTGCCCTATCCTAAGATTCTGGATGAGACTTTTGGCTTCCATGAAGTCATCGCGCAAACCGGGCGCTTTAAGGTTTATCGTACTGTGATGACCCGTCAGGCGAAGAAATAGTTGGCCTGATAAGCGCAGCGCCATCTGGCAGCATATGCCGGATGGCGACGCAAAGCGTCTTCTCCGACCTACGGCTCGCGCCCATTTTTGCAGCAATCAATCTATCCCATGCAATTAACTATTGACGAATAGCTGAAAACCACTAGAATGCGCCTCCGTGGTAGTGATTCTTTTCAAGAATCGATGGTATGCGAAGGTGGCGGAATTGGTAGACGCGCTAGCTTCAGGTGTTAGTGTCCTTACGGACGTGGGGGTTCAAGTCCCCCCCCTCGCACCAAAACCACGTTGATATTGCTTGCACTGGGCGAAGGTGGCGGAATTGGTAGACGCGCTAGCTTCAGGTGTTAGTGTTCTTACGGACGTGGGGGTTCAAGTCCCCCCCCTCGCACCAACGAGGCAATATCAAAAAGTAAGATAACTGTGCGAAGGTGGCGGAATTGGTAGACGCGCTAGCTTCAGGTGTTAGTGTCCTTACGGACGTGGGGGTTCAAGTCCCCCCCCTCGCACCAATTATCTTATCCTTCCTCTATTTCATCCCTGATTCCAGTTCATCACCGCCAGCATCATGCCGCCAATAAGCGCCATACACGATGGCAGCAGCACAAAATGCCGTAATTGTTTGTGATACAACATCAGCGCAGACAGTAGCAATCCTGATACAATCAACAGCTTCAGTACATAAGCTGACAGGCCGGTAAACGCCAGTCCAACGATAATAACTCCAGGCAATAATACGCCCCATCCGCTGCCTAACGTCCGCTGCAACATGGTTTCACCTCTGGAATCGATAATGATAACCAATATCATATGATATATTTTCTCATTTGTCAGCCAGAGAGAAAGCTAAATAGATGAGTTTTACTTAACGGTTGATGACACGTATTCAGTAAGGTGATAAATTGTCCGACTGTTAACGTAAAAACAACAACACCTCGCTTTATGCGACCTTTTCTCGCACGTTATTTTCATGTTGGCGCCCGATTCCGTGTATATCACCGATAAATAACGACAATTACCCATGACAACACCATCCTGGCGATCGCTTCGTATTAAGAAGTATCAGTTTTCTTTACGTCTTTTCTTGTTTCTCAACGCCGTATCGGCGCTGTTTACTCTCGTTTTCCCCCTTTATCAGATCAACGTATTTTGCGCACCGATGATAGGGATATTGGTCCTGAGCGTATTACTGTTGGTATGGCATGGGAAATATGGGCAAAAAAGAGTTAACCTTCCCTTTATCTCCATACTCTTTGGGGGATTGTGGGCAGCGCATATTGCGCTGAAGTACCCGGCGTTAGGCCATTATGATTTCTCTTTTTTACTGATTTCCCTGCTTAGCGTGCTGTTTATCGGCTCGATAGCCTTTGCCGCGAATATCGTCGCGTTTACACTCCACTCTTTACCGTCAGTCGCAGTCTGCCTGTGGCTGAACGGTCATGAACAGGGTTTGCGAATCCTCTATTTACTGGCCTTGCCGATGGTGGGAATCGCTATCCAGCATGTTATCCAGAAACGCTACGATAACTTCGCTCAGCAACTCATGTTTACGCTGCTGACCGAGCGGGAAACCCTCAACGGCCTGAGTCTGCTTGATCCATTAACCGGCTTATATAACCGCCGTGGCCTGCAAAGTCGGCTGGATACGCTACAGGTGCAGGATAGCCATGAACATTATGTCCTGCTATTGGATATCGATCATTTCAAAGCGTATAACGATCATTACGGTCATATGATGGGCGATCAGGCGTTAATTCGCGTCTCAGCGGCAATTCGGGACGCCGTGCGATCGCGCGATGTCGTCTGCCGTTTTGGCGGTGAAGAATTTCTGGTGTTGCTGACCGCCGCCGAACCACAGCAGGCCCGCGCTACCGCAGAACGTATCCGACAGAAAGTATACGATCTTAAAATCCCGCATATGTTTAACGAAAGCGTTGCCACCAATGTTACCGTCAGTATCGGCATTGCGCCGCTGACGGATCGCAATATCGGGGACGCTATTGAAAAAGCGGATAAAGCGCTCTACGAAGCCAAGCATCTTGGACGTAACCACATTCTGGTCAGCGACACCATATGAATACTGCTGGCGTAATCGTGCTACGCCGACAACGTTAACCATAAACCGCTTGCCATCGTTTATCGCTATCGATAGGATTAGAAATCATTATCATTTAGATTAACATCATTAAATTGCGCTATGGCCTACCGTTCCGCACCGATTGCTGACGATATTATCTGGCGAGCCGCTCTCCAGCCGGAAGACGCCTCGTTGGCGGAAGCGGTACGTGAGACGATCGCCTCTACCCGTGAGCACCTGCTGGACTTCATCCGGCTGGATGAAACGCCCCCGCCAACGGCGATGACTCTTGCCCAGTGGACGCGCCCCGCGACGTTCCGTTCATTGCTGGCCGTCTATTCCGATCACATCTATCGGAACACGCCAGGCCTGCCACGTGAAAATAAGCCGTTACTCTCCCTGTGGGCGCAATGGTATATCGGGCTGATGGCGCCACCGTTGATGCTGGCATTACTGACGCAAGCGCGCGCTATCAATGTCTCCGCGGAACATATTCACGTTGAATTTCATGAAACCGGGCGCGCAGCGTGTTTCTGGCTTGATGTGTATCAGGATAACCTGACAACGATGCGTTCCCCGGAAGAACGAATGGAAACGCTGGTAGTCTCCACACTGCAGCCGGTCGTTCAGGCGCTGGAGGCGACTGGCGACATCAACGCCAAACTAATCTGGAGCAATACCGGTTATTTAATTAACTGGTATCTGACTGAGATGAAGCCGCTGCTTGGCGAAGCCCTGCTGGCAGCGCTACGCCAGCGCTGTTTTTTTGAAAAGCAGCTCTCTAACGGTCAGGATAACCCGCTGTGGCGGACCGTTGTAATGCGCGACGGTCTTCTGGTACGCAGAACCTGCTGCCAGCGTTACCGCTTACCTGACGTACAGCAGTGCGGCGACTGCACGCTAAAGTAAACCGCTTTACGTTGTATTCCGTTATCGTCACGGCTTACTGTTGTTGGCCTGTAACATTATTATATTTACAGCGACGCTCTCCTTATGACAAATTACGTTTTGCCATTTTTGGGTCTACCGTGGCTATTGGTAAGGTCTCAGGAGAGAAGAATGAGTCTGCAATCTGTACGGCAATTTCTGGCCGATCATGCTCCCGATATTGAAATTATCGAATTAAATCAAAGTACAGCGACTGTCGAACTGGCAGCCAAAGCGCACAACGTGGAGCCAGGGCAGATAGCCAAAACGCTCTCGCTTAAAGTAAAAGACACCATTATCCTGGTGGTCGCTAAAGGCGATGCCCGCCTGGATAATAAGAAGCTTAAAACCACCTTCGGCGCAAAAGCTCGTATGTTGAGCAGCGATGAAGTAGTCAATGCAACCGGACATCCTGTTGGCGGCGTATGCCCCTTCGGGCTGGAACACCCGCTGCCCGTTTACTGCGACGTCTCTCTGAAGGGATATAACGAAGTATTGCCTGCCGCAGGCGCCACGCATAGCGCGGTACGCATCACACCGGAAAGAATGGCTGAACTGACATCGGCGACCTGGGTAGACGTGTGCCAATAACGTGCCCTGGCGCCCGGATACCCCGGACAAGCACAGCGCATTTGGCGCAGGCTATACCCGATGCTGGAGCGCGGTAGCATCTCCGGCGCGCAGATATAACAGAATATCCGCCGCATCGAGTAACCCGGCATCAGAACTCACGCCCAGTTTGGACATAACATTAAATTTATGCGCCCGAATGGTCTTAATGTTACGTTCTAACTGGACGGCGATTTGCGGCATTGAGTAGCCGTTTGACATAAAACGCAGAATCTCCCGCTCGGTTGGGCTAAGCATACAATTCTGGTGAAGCTCCCAAAGATTGCCTGTACGCTCCGTCGTCCGCCGGGTGCCATTAAGCGATGTAAATAAGGCATCCTGTAAAACGTCCAACGGCGACGCTTTGCTGATGACCCCATCCAGCGGCAGGGGAGATAGCGCGCTGATTAAGCGAGCTTCAACATCATCATCTGCAATCACCAGATGCCGCATATGAGGATAATTTATCGCCAGCTCCGTCAGACAAGCTAATCCTGTCCGGCGTTCAGTTCTTAACGCAGAGAGGGAAAAAATAACGGCAGAAAACGACGTCTTTAGCGCAGCCTTATAAAATGCGGACGGTTTTGAAAAAATATGAAGCGTATGTTGGCAATCCGGCATCGCATCAAATAACCCTTTAATACCAACGTTGCTCATTACGCATTTTTCTACGAGCGCAACATTTCTCTTACTGATTCTGTTTTCCATTCCATGGTTTCTCCATATACCGAAGGTAGATTCAATTCTCTGGCTCCCTGAGAACTGTTTATCCATGCATACATCTCTGCATTGCTGTGTATTGATAAGCGTCGCATGGCGCTATTTTTTTGGGCGCTAATTGTTTTATTACTTTTTTTAAGTAATGCCGCAATTTGGTTAATGCCCCACCCTTTCCCTAAAAGGCGTAATACTTTTCGTTCAGACAGCGTAAGGACAATCGACCTGCCGCCGGATTCCTGAAGTTCAGATGGTATTTGAGGCGATAATAGCGTTTTGCTTATTCTTTCAGAGTGAGCGTTTCCCGCACGGATAACGCTAATAAGATTCTCGATAGGCTCTTCGTCTGAAAGCAACGTGCTGACGGGGCCCATCAGGAGATCAACCGCATGTGGATAACAGGATTTAGGAACCAGAAATAGCCAATGTATGTCACGATATTGCGATAGTAAGCTATAAAAATATTCGCAGATAGCACGGGAAGAGGCATTGTTAACCGCTAAATCAGCAATAACTAAACTGCTTCGGCGTAGCTGTAACAGTGTTAGCTCTTCTATCGTGCGACAATACGCTAGTTTATAATCAGGGAAATTACCTGTTATAGCCCCTTTAAGACCTTCCTGTATAAGGGGGGTTTTACTGATAATAAGTCCATTTTTGCAGCATCCTGGCAGCATAATTCCTCCGTACCCACGCGCCCTCTTTTCCAGTGTCCTGTTAATAAAAACGCTATTAACAACGAGCACAAAGAAATATAGACCGAGTGAATTAATTATCCTTGTTTTAGTTTTAGAGATATAACGTTGATTGCGCTACAATCCACATAGTACAAAAACATGAAATCACTATCGCATAGTTACTCATAAAACCAGAAGCAAGACAATTAAATTAACTAAATTTGCACATTAGTAATTCTAACGCAATCTTATTATATTAATAAATTTAGAATATGGATTCGCCATTCATTCATATTGCCCCCCTAAAACAGAAGCCCAGCAATACTGACAGTTACCCAGAAAATCCGCGCCATACCTGCGAATTACGCTATGCCATACCTATTTTTACACCTGCCGCTCACACCGTCGTTGTTAAACGATTAATGCATAGAGTTGATAAAATTCACCTCATAATTGATTCAAAAACGAACGGCCAGACTGGCATAATGTGTCTATTCTGGAAACGGACATACAAGAACCGTCGTCCATGAGAGGTTCAGCCTGCAATTGGCGCAAACCTGAAGAGTCTTATGCGTTGCGCCTGGCGACTGGCGTTTTTATCAACAAAAAATTGATCTTAACCAACGCCATCACGCCTGTGCTTCGTGTTAAAAAGAAAGCCTCCGTCATAGTGATGGCGCATAAAATGTCTTTTCGTACAGGACGAGTCATGCAAGAAGAGCAGTCAGTTCAACGAGCGGTAACACGATTATGTATTCAATGCGGGCTTTTTTTATTACAGCACGGGGCGGAAAGCGCGCTGGTTGATGAGCTTTCCACCCGCCTCGGTTTGGCGCTCGGCATGGATAGCGTCGAAAGCGCGATCTCCTCTAACGCCATTGTACTGACTACCATCAAAGACGGACAATGCCTGACATCGACACGTAAAAACCAGGATCGCGGCATTAATATGCACGTCGTCACGGAGGTTCAGCATATCGTTATCCTCGCGGAACATCGCCTGCTGGATTACAAAGGCGTGGAAAAACGCTTTAGTCAGCTCCGCCCGCTGCGTTATCCGCGCTGGCTGGTGGCGTTTATGGTCGGCCTCTCCTGCGCCTGCTTTTGTAAGCTGAATAATGGCGGCTGGGATGGCGCGGTTATCACCTTTTTCGCCAGTATGATAGCCATGTATATTCGCCAGATGCTGGCGCAACGACATTTACATCCACAGATCAATTTTTGCATCACCGCCTTTGTCGCTACCACAATTTCCGGGCTGATGCTCACCCTTCCCGCCTTTAGCCAGACGCCCACTATCGCCATGGCGGCGAGCGTACTTTTGCTGGTGCCGGGCTTTCCGCTGATTAATTCCGTCGCAGATATGTTTAAAGGACATATTAATACCGGGCTGGCGCGCTGGGCTATCGCCAGCCTACTGACACTGGCCACCTGTGTGGGCGTGGTGATGTCGATGACAGTATGGGGACTACGAGGATGGGTATAATCGACTTTTTACTGGCGCTAATGCAGGACATGATCCTGTCTGCGATTCCCGCAGTCGGATTTGCGATGGTCTTTAATGTTCCCCACCGGGCGCTTCCGTGGTGCGCGCTACTGGGGGCGTTGGGTCATGGCTCGCGTATGCTCATGATGAGTGCTGGCTTTAATATCGAATGGTCGACGTTTATGGCTTCGTTGCTGGTCGGCAGTATTGGTATTCAATGGTCGCGCTGGTATCTCGCTCACCCTAAAGTTTTTACCGTCGCGGCGGTGATCCCGATGTTTCCGGGGATTTCCGCCTATACCGCGATGATTTCCGCAGTAAAAATTAGTCATCTGGGCTATAGCGAACCGATGATGATTACGCTGCTGACAAATTTCCTTAAAGCCTCTTCCATCGTTGGCGCGCTCTCAATCGGCCTCTCTGTACCGGGATTATGGCTGTACCGCAAACGCCCCCGCGTGTAATCAATGGAACGCCTCCTGCTGTTCTTACAGGTCTGTGTGGTACTATAAAAACAGTCGCCCTTCTCGGTTGTTGTTCCATATTGAGAAACATTATGTCTTCCAGAATCTTAACGTCGAACGTCATCGGTATTGACGCCCTTTTACACGATCACCAGGCCGTGCTGACGAAGTCAACGGGCGGCGCGGTGGCGGTATTCGCTAATAATGCGCCTGCGTTTTATGCCGTGACGCCCGCGCGCATGGCTGAACTGCTGGCGCTTGAAGAAAAGTTATCACGTCCGGGAAGCGATGTGGCGTTAGACGCGCAATTTTACGAAGAACCCGAAGCCGCCCCCGTTGCGATTCCCTGCGGAAAATTCGCCATGTATCCCGCCTGGCAACCGGATGCGGATTTTCAACGTCAGGCCGCCCTTTGGGGCGTGGCGCTCCGGGAGCCGGTCACCGCAGAAGAGCTGGCGGCGTTTATCGCCTACTGGCAGGCGGAAGGTAAGGTTTTTCACCATATCCAGTGGCAGCAAAAGCTGGCGCGCAGCGTGCAAATCAGCCGTTCCAGCAATGGCGGAATGCCGCAGCGCGACATCAATAGCGTCAGCGAACCTGACAATCATATTCCACCAGGTTTTAGGGGGTAACGATGAAAAATGTTGGCGACCTGATGCAGCGTCTACAAAAAATGATGCCTGCGCATATTACGCCGGCGTTTAAAACGGGCGAAGAACTACTGGCGTGGCAGAAAGAGCAAGGCGAGATCCGGGCGGCGGCGCTGGCGCGGGAAAACCGGGCGATGAAAATGCAGCGCACGTTTAACCGTTCCGGCATTCGACCGCTGCATCAGAACTGTTCGTTTGATAACTATCGGGTTGAGTGCGATGGACAAATGAACGCGTTAAGCAAAGCCCGACAGTACGTTGATGAATTTGACGGCAATATCGCTAGCTTTGTCTTTTCCGGAAAGCCGGGAACCGGTAAAAACCATCTCGCCGCGGCTATTTGTAACGAGCTGCTGCTGCGCGGAAAGTCGGTACTGATTATCACCGTAGCGGATATTATGTCAGCGATGAAAGACACGTTCAGCAATCGGGAAACCAGCGAAGAGCAGTTGCTTAACGATCTTAGTAACGTTGATCTGTTGGTGATCGACGAGATCGGCGTGCAGACTGAATCCCGCTATGAAAAAGTGATCATCAATCAAATTGTCGATCGTCGTTCTTCGTCAAAACGTCCCACCGGCATGTTGACGAACAGCAATATGGAAGAGATGACGAAAATGCTTGGCGAACGCGTCATGGACCGTATGCGTCTCGGCAACAGTTTATGGGTTAATTTTACCTGGGACAGTTACCGCAGTCGGGTGACGGGTAAAGAGTATTAAATTGCAGCGTGCTCCAGGGCGATACTACGCCTGGCTGGCATAACACAGGTGATTACCATGAATACAGCGAAACATGTTCTGTGCTGCGCGGCGGTCGCCAGCGTACTGATTTCCACCAGCGGTATCGCCGCCTCCTGGCAGGATTCGCTTTCCAGCGCCGCCAGTCAGTTAAGCGCTCAGGACGCGGACTCACAGCAGGGCGGGATGTCGCTTTCTGCGCTAACCGGTCTGCTCAGCAACGGCGCCCAGTCGCTCAGCGCCGATAATATGAATAATGCCGCTGGTATCTTGCAGTACTGCGCCAAACAGAAACTGGCGTCCGCCACCAACGTGGAGAACGTTAAAAATCAGATTCTGAACAAGCTGGGGTTGGATACCACACAACAGAAGCAGGACACTAACTACCTGGACGGCCTGCAAGGATTGCTCAAGACGAAGGACGGTCAGCAGTTGAACCTCAATAATATCGGCAGTACGCCGCTGGCGGAAAAGGTGAAAACCAAAGCCTGTGATCTTGTGTTGCAGCAAGGGCTGAATTTCCTCTCCTGACGGCGCTTTTATGGCCTTACGCCCCCCGGGGATGCCCTGATAAAAGCCGTGTTTTGGCCCTTTACCGGCCAGCGCGGCATTCACCCGACTTTTCCTTCCGTCTTTTCCTGTTAGTAACCGCTATACGGGAAGTGATGTCGTTCAAAAAACCAACCTTCTAAACTAATTCTGAATAACAGCACCGTGTAATGTCATTAGAATTGCAGCAATGTGACATCGCTATTACATTGTTAGAAAATTTTTCCTGCCAGCCATAAGCCTGGTTTATTGAGGATCGTCAGTTGTCCGAGTTACTCTCTGTCGCCCTGTTTCTCGCCTCTGTGCTGATATATGCCTGGAAGGCGGGCCGTAACACCTGGTGGTTTGCCGCCACTCTCACGGTGCTGGGACTTTTTGTCATTCTGAATATTACCCTGTATGCCAGCGACTATTTTACCGGCGACGGGATCAACGATGCCGTGCTTTATACGCTCACTAATAGCCTGACGGGAGCGGGAGTCGGCAAATATATTCTGCCAGGAATCGGCATTGTCCTTGCGTTAGTGGCGGTATTCGGCGCGCTGGGATGGGTACTACGCCGCCGCCGTCACCGTCCTCATCATGTCGGTTACAGTCTGCTGGCGTTACTGCTGGCGTTGGGTTCGGTCGACGCCAGCCCGGCGTTTCGTCAGATCACCGAACTGGTAAAATCACAAACGCGCGATGGCGATCCGGACTTTGCCGTTTATTATAAAGAACCGGCAAAAACCATTCCTAATCCAAAGCTCAATCTGGTCTATATCTACGGCGAAAGCCTGGAACGGACCTATTTTGATAATGACGCCTTCCCCAATCTCACGCCGGAGCTGGGCGCGCTGAAAAATGAGGGGCTGGATTTCAGCCATACCATACAACTGCCGGGAACGGATTACACCATCGCCGGGATGGTGGCTTCCCAGTGCGGTATTCCGCTGTTTGCGCCGTTTGAAGGCAATGCCTCAGCGTCGGTGTCCAGCTTCTTCCCGCAGAATATTTGCCTCGGCGACATTCTGAAAAACTCCGGCTACCAGAACTATTTTGTGCAGGGCGCTAACCTGCGTTTTGCCGGGAAAGACGTGTTCCTGAAATCACACGGATTTGATCATCTGTACGGCGCTGAAGAGCTGAAAACGGTGGTGGCGGACCCGTCTTATCGTAACGACTGGGGCTTCTACGACGATACGGTGCTCGATGAGGCATGGAAGAAATTTGAAGCGCTTTCCCGCTCAGGCCAGCGGTTTTCGCTGTTTACGCTGACCGTAGATACTCACCATCCGGACGGGTTTATCTCACGCACCTGTAACCGTAAACGCTACGATTACGACGGCAAGCCCAACCAGTCCTTTAGCGCCGTAAGTTGCAGCCAGGAAAACATCGCCGAGTTTATCAACAAAATCAAAGCGTCACCGTGGTTTAAAGATACCGTTATCGTCGTCTCTTCCGACCATCTGGCGATGAATAATACGGCATGGAAATACCTGAATAAGCAAGATCGCAACAATCTGTTTTTCATTCTGCGCGGCGATAAACCGCAGCAGGAGACGCTGGCGGTCAAACGCAACACGATGGACAACGGCGCAACGGTGCTGGATATTCTCGGCGGCGATAATTTTATCGGTCTGGGACGCAGTAGCCTTTCCGGGCAGTCGCTATCGGAAGTGTTCCTGAATGTAAAAGAGAAAGTGCTGGCGATGAAGCCGGATATTGTTCGCCTGTGGAATTTCCCGAAAGAGATGAAAGCGTTCACTATCGATCGGGACAAAAACATGATCGCGTTTTCCGGTAGCCACTTCCGCCTGCCGTTACTGTTGCGCGTATCGGATAAGCGTGTTGAACCGTTACCGGAAAGCGAATACTCCGCTCCGCTGCGATTCCAGTTGGCCGACTTCGCCCCGCGCGATAATTTCGTTTGGGTCGATCGCTGCTACAAAATGGCGCAGCTATGGGCGCCGGCGCTGGCGCTCTCTACCGACTGGTGCGTCTCGCAGGGACAGCTTGGCGGGCTACAAACCGTACAGCATGTCGATAAAGCGCAGTGGAAAGGCAAAACCGCATTTAAAGAGACGGTGATTGATATGCAACGCTATAAAGGCAACGTCGATACCTTAAAAATTGTCGATAACGATATTCGTTATAAAGCTGATAGCTTTATCTTTAATGTCGCGGGCGCGCCGGAGGAGGTGAAGCAGTTTAGCGGTATTTCCCGACCGGAGTCCTGGGGACGCTGGTCAAATGCGCAGTTGGGCGATGAAGTTAAAATCGAATATAAAGCGCCGCTGCCGAAAAAGTTTGATCTGGTGATCACCGCCAAAGCCTTCGGCGACAACGCGAATCGCCCGATTCCGGTACGCGTAGGCAACGAAGAACAGACGCTGGTGCTGGGTCACGATGTGTCCACTATCACACTGCATTTCAACAACCCGACGGACGCGAATACCTTAGTCATTGCGCCGCCCGTTCCCGTCTCTACCAACGAAGGTAATATTTTGGGCCATTCGCCGCGCAAATTGGGGATCGGGATGGTGGAAATCAAAGTGGTGAACGCGGAAAGTTAAACCGCGCAAACCAACGCCGGATGGCGACGCTGACGCGTCTTATCCGGCCTACGATCGTCTGTAGGCCGCTATCCACCACTACGCTCTTAAAACGTTTCCCAATTATCGCTGCCGTCGGCCACAGCGGCCTTTGGTGACGACACGGCTGCCGGGGTTTTTACCGCGGCTACTTCACGCGCACGCTGCTGTTCCTGTTGAATACGGAACACCGCGACGGCCTGGGTCAGACGGCTGGCTTGCTCTTCCAGCGCCGCGGCCGCGGCGGCGGACTCTTCCACCAGCGAGGCGTTCTGCTGCGTTACGCGATCCATCTCCGCTACCGCCAGACCAACCTGGTCAATACCGCGGCTCTGCTCGTCGGACGCCGAGGCAATCTCGCCCATAATGTCGGTTACGCGGGTGACTGCATTGACGATCTCATCCATGGTTTCACCGGCGCTTTCGACCAACGTCGAACCCACGTCAACGCGGCTTACGGAGTCCTCAATCAGACTCTTGATCTCCCGTGCCGCCTGCGCGCTACGCTGGGCCAGATTACGAACTTCACCGGCCACCACCGCGAACCCGCGCCCCTGCTCACCTGCGCGCGCCGCTTCTACCGCCGCGTTCAGCGCCAGAATATTGGTCTGGAAAGCAATACCGTCGATTACGCTGATAATATCGGCGATTTTTTGCGAACTGGAGGCGATATCGCGCATTGTTTGTACGACGTTATCCACCACTTTGCCGCCTTTCTGCGCCGTTTCAGAGGCGCTCAACGCCAGGTGACTGGCCTGACGGGCGTTTTCGGCGTTCTGTTTCACGGTCGCGGTCAGTTGTTCCATACTGGCGGCGGTCTCTTCCAGAGACGCTGCCTGCTGCTCAGTACGGGAAGAGAGATCGTTGTTGCCCATGGCAATCTCGCTGGCGCCGCTGTAAATGGCGTTAGCGCCATTACGTACATCGCCCACGGTACGCACCAGTTCGCTCTGCATATGGCGTAAGTTGTCCGCCAGTTGCCCCATTTCGTTAGAGCCTTCCACATCAATACGTTTCACCAGATCGCCGCTGGCGATATGGCGAATGCTTTCAATCAGACGATTCATCGGGGCGATAAGCGACATTTTGATACCGAACCAGACGGCGATAATAACCACCAGAACCGCAATCAACACACTGACCAGTACCCACATCGCCTGGTTATAGGAACTGTTGTTATCCTCAACAGCAATATCGTACAGACGATCGTTTTGCTGCATATAGGCCATGTACTGCTTCTCAAAAGCGTCCTGATAGCTTTGAGTCGGTTGATCAAAAAACTCGTTGATCTTACCCGCGCCAAGAAGCTGAATAAGCTCCGCCAACGCGCCGTGGTAGATATCATAGGTTCGTTTGATCTCAAGGAAAGCCGCTTCACTCTGACGTGGATCGCGCGGTAACGACTCATACTGCGCCCAGTTTTTTTCCGTCAGCTTCAGAGTATTGGTCGCCCCCTGCATCAGTTCAGCGACAGTTGCGCCGCTGCCAATGTTGCTCTGGTCCATCATCCAGCGGATACCCGCGCGGTTCAGGGTATTACGCGTTTGCAGCAGTTCCACCCAGGTTGCATTCAGGGCAGACTGCTGCTGACGAATGGTTTGCAATACGGTGAAGTTTTCTTTGTCATTCTTTAGCGAGCTGAAGAACAGCCCGCCGGATGTCAGTTGTAAAAGGCCAAATAGCGCCAATACCAGCAATAAGCTGGTAACAATTTTAATTCGCTTTAACATGTTTTATCTTTCCGCTAGACAGATACAGAATTTTCGGCCTGGAAAGGGAAAACTTTATGGGATTCGCGCCATTAATATCGCTATTAGCTCAGTTGAGTCGTTATGGTGCCCCGCGCAAGAAGGATCGTCCCATTTTATATCGTGATCTCAATCACATAAAACCGCCCATGCCCTCCTCCACGAAACCGCTCACCGGTACGTCCGACCGCTTAAACCGCCATACAACCACTCACTGATTTACCGAACTTTACGCGTGCGATGATCTGGCAAGATCCCTCCAGCATAGCAGTCAATCTACCTCCTCAAACACGAACTCAATGTCCACCCAGCTTCGGCTGATAATTAAACTTACAACCAGGTTTTACTATGGATACGAAAAAGATATTCAAGCACATACCCTGGGTGATTCTCGGAATCATCGGTGCTTTCTGCCTCTCGGTCGTTGCCCTACGTCGGGGTGAACACGTGAGCGCCCTGTGGATCGTGGTCGCTTCCGTTTCCGTCTATCTGGTCGCTTACCGCTACTACAGCCTGTACATCGCCCAGAAGGTCATGAAACTCGACCCCACGCGCGCAACGCCGGCGGTCATCAATAACGACGGCCTGAACTACGTGCCGACTAACCGCTACGTGCTGTTTGGTCACCACTTCGCCGCCATCGCCGGCGCAGGTCCGCTGGTTGGGCCGGTATTGGCTGCGCAGATGGGCTATCTGCCGGGGACTCTGTGGCTGCTGGCGGGCGTGGTGCTCGCGGGCGCAGTGCAGGACTTTATGGTGCTGTTTATCTCTTCCCGCCGTAACGGCGCATCCCTTGGCGAGATGATCAAAGAAGAGATGGGTACCGTTCCAGGCACCATCGCGCTGTTCGGCTGCTTCTTAATCATGATCATCATTCTGGCGGTGCTGGCGCTGATCGTGGTGAAAGCGCTGGCCGAAAGCCCGTGGGGCGTCTTCACTGTCTGCTCGACCGTACCGATTGCGCTGTTTATGGGCATCTACATGCGCTTTATCCGTCCGGGACGCGTGGGTGAAGTGTCAGTCATCGGTATCGTACTGCTGGTGGCCTCTATTTACTTCGGCGGCGTCATCGCCCACGACCCGTACTGGGGCCCAGCGCTGACCTTTAAAGACACCACCATTACCTTCGCGCTGATCGGCTACGCATTTGTTTCCGCGCTGCTGCCGGTATGGCTGATCCTCGCCCCGCGCGACTATCTCGCCACCTTCCTGAAAATCGGCGTGATCGTCGGTCTGGCGCTGGGGATTGTGATCCTCAACCCGGAACTGAAAATGCCGGCGTTGACGCAGTATGTCGACGGTACCGGCCCGCTGTGGAAAGGCGCTCTGTTCCCGTTCCTGTTCATCACCATCGCCTGTGGCGCCGTCTCTGGCTTCCACGCGCTGATCTCTTCTGGCACCACGCCGAAACTGCTGGCCTGTGAGACCGATGCGCGTTTTATCGGCTACGGCGCGATGCTGATGGAGTCCTTTGTTGCGGTGATGGCACTGGTGGCGGCCTCGATCATTGAACCGGGTCTCTACTTCGCGATGAACACCCCGCCGGCAGGTCTGGGCATTACCATGCCAAACCTGCACGAGATGGGCGGCGAGAACGCGCCGCTGATTATGGCGCAGTTGAAAGACGTTACCGCACATGCGGCGGCGACCGTCAGCTCCTGGGGTTTTGTAATTTCCCCTGAACAAATCCTGCAAACTGCGAAAGATATCGGTGAACCGTCAGTATTGAACCGCGCAGGCGGCGCGCCAACGCTGGCAGTAGGTATCGCGCACGTGTTCCACAAAGTCATGCCGATGGCCGACATGGGCTTCTGGTATCACTTCGGTATTCTGTTCGAAGCGCTGTTTATCCTGACCGCACTGGATGCGGGCACCCGTTCCGGCCGCTTTATGTTGCAGGATTTGCTGGGTAACTTCGTCCCGTTCCTGAAAAAAACCGATTCTCTGGTCGCGGGTATCATCGGTACCGCGGGCTGCGTCGGTCTGTGGGGCTATCTGCTGTATCAGGGCGTGGTCGACCCGCTGGGCGGCGTGAAGAGCCTGTGGCCACTGTTCGGTATCTCTAACCAGATGCTGGCCGCCGTGGCGCTGGTGTTGAGCACCGTGGTACTGATCAAAATGCAGCGCACCAAATACATCTGGGTGACGGTGATCCCGGCGGTATGGCTGTTGATCTGCACCACCTGGGCGCTGGGCCTGAAACTGTTCAGTTCCAACCCGCAAATGGAAGGTTTCTTCTACATGGCGAACCTGTATAAAGAGAAGATTGCCAACGGCGCCAACCTGACCGCGCAGCAGATTGCCAACATGAACCATATCGTGATCAACAACTACACTAACGCTGGTTTGAGTATTCTGTTCCTGGTGGTGGTGTACAGTATTATCTTCTACGGTTTCACCACCTGGATGAAGGTACGCAACAGCGATAAACGTACCGATAAAGAAACCCCGTATGTACCCGTGCCGGAAGGCGGCGTGAAGCTCTCTTCACACCACTAACCTCTTGCCGGATGGCGCTGCGCTTATCCGGCCTACAGAATGTGCAGTAATGTAGGCCGGATAAGGCGCAGCCGCTATCCGGCTTTAATCATTACAGGTATAAGGCAATGTTTGATACTTTAGGTCAGGCAAAAAAATATCTCGGCCAGGCGGCAAAAATGTTGATTGGTATTCCGGACTACGACAACTATGTCGAGCACATGAAAACCAACCATCCCGACAAGCCGTACATGACCTATGAAGAGTTCTTCCGTGAACGTCAGCAAGCACGTTACGGCGGCGATGGCAAAGGCGGTATGCGCTGTTGTTAATGGAGAGACTATGACCCCGATTGCAGTTACCCTACTTACCGGTTTTCTTGGCGCCGGCAAAACCACCCTACTACGCCATATCCTCAACGAACAGCATGGTTTTAAAATTGCCGTTATCGAAAACGAATTTGGCGAAGTCTCCGTTGACGATCAACTGATTGGCGATCGTGCCACACAGATCAAAACCCTGACCAACGGCTGCATCTGCTGTACCCGCTCCAACGAGCTGGAAGATGCGTTATTAGACCTACTCGACAGTCGCGACCGCGGCGATATTGCTTTCGACCGCCTGGTGATCGAATGTACCGGCATGGCTGACCCCGGCCCGATTATTCAGACTTTTTTCTCCCATGACGTATTATGCGAACGCTACCTGTTAGACGGCGTGATTGCGCTGGTCGACGCGGTGCACGCTAACGAGCAGATGAACCAGTTCACCATCGCTCAGTCGCAGATAGGCTACGCCGACCGTATCCTGTTGACCAAAACCGACGTGGCGGGCGACAGCGAGAAACTGCGCGAGCGGCTGGCGCGTATCAACGCCCGCGCCCCGGTTTACACCGTGGTGCACGGCGATATTGACCTGAGTCAGTTGTTTAATACCAGCGGCTTTATGCTGGAAGAGAACGTGCTGGCAAGCCAACCACGTTTCCACTTTATTGCCGATAAACAGAACGATGTGTCGTCAATTGTGGTGGAGCTGGATTACCCGGTGGATATCAGCGACGTGTCGCGCGTGATGGAAAACCTGCTGCTGGAATCAGCGGATAAACTGCTGCGTTACAAAGGGATGCTGTGGATCGACGGCGAACCCAACCGCCTGTTGTTCCAGGGCGTACATCGCCTCTACAGCGCCGACTGGGACAGATCGTGGGGCGACGAACCGCCGCACAGCACGCTGGTGTTTATTGGGATTCAGTTACCGGAAGAAGAGATAAGAGCGGCGTTTGCGGGGCTGCGGAAGTAACCATTAAGCGCTTATCTGGCCTGGCGGGAATTTCCAGGCCGGATAAGACGCAACCGCCATCCGGCATCTTCGGGCTATTTCTTATTTTGATCTCGCAGCATCGCTTCGCGCAGAATAGCATTGAGCCGTGTCTGGTAGCCTTTTCCTGGCCGTTTCAGCCACTCCATCACATCGGCGTCAATACGCACGGAGGCTTGGGTTTTTAACGGGCGAAAAAACTTACCACGCACTGCTTCAGACCACTGCCCATTCTCCGAAGCGGGAATGTCGCTGTAATCAATCTCATCATCTGACTTTTTCGCCAGCGCCTTGAGTTCAGCCTCATGCTGAGCACTAAGCGCAGGTACATTGCCGCGTTTATGTTTAACCATGCTCATAACGATTCCTCTCTTTTCTGTCCGCCTTGCGGGTGCTGATGATACGGATAACTTCATAACCACTTTCGAACCGAACGCTATGAGCAACCAGAATAACCACAATGCCATGAACAAGGCCGAGGGTCTGCCAACGGTATTCTCCATTCTCGTAACGTTCCTGACGCGACAAGTGTCGGGGATCGTCAAACACCAGCACCGCATCCTCAAAGCGGATTCCGTGTTTGTTCAGGTTGCTTTTAGCCTTGTTCGCATCCCATTCAAACTCCATCGGCATGTGTTTTCCCTAATTGCATATACAAAAATGTATATACAATTATCTTACGATAATACCTGGATTGTTGGAAATAGCTTCACAATTTGCGTATTCGAGTTAAAGGAAAATTGACCAGGAGAGTAGGCCGCAGAAGGCGCAGCCGCTATCCGGTATGGGTTTAGCGCTGATGCGCAGCCATAAAAGTCATGTGATTTCTGGGCGAGAAGAAACACAGGTGCCCACAACGTGATCCATCTCAATTACCCGCAATCAGGTTCCAGCGTTACCACTACTCAAAGTAATCCATATCGAGCTTTGGCAACTTGAGTAAACGTGAGGATACGCCAATATCATTATCAATCATCAGATGCACCAGCCTGTCGCCATCCACCAGCACCAGACCTTCAACTTTGTTAGCATAGTCTCTGGCATGCGCCGTAAAGCCTGAGGTGGTAATAAAGACGCCACGTTTCACTTTTTGCTCAGGCAATGCGCCATAAAAGCCCCTGACTTCAGCGCTCCCGACGGTGCCTTTCCAGCGCTTGGCCTGAACGTAGACTTTTTCCAGCCCGAGCTTATCGAGAGAGATAATACCGTCAATGCCGCCATCGCCGGTTCCCCCTACGCGCTGCAAATCACCGCGATGACCGCCATATCCCAGGCGGTGCAACACATCTAACACAATCACTTCAAAACGCGCCGGCGAAACCTGAAGCAGATTCTCCAGCAATTCTTCGGCAACAGATTCACGAATCTCATTGAGCGCTTGCTCCAGGCGATCGTCCGGGCTGCTTCTGGCAAGCTCATCATCCTCAATCGATTCTGGCTGTGGATCTAACGCCACCGCATCTGCCGGCTTACTGAGCTTTACGCCGTTAAAATCAAAAGCAAAATGACTCACCTCCTGCTCGGTCATCGGCTGCGGATGCGAGGCAACCCAGCTCATTCCCGCTGGTGTTAAACACCATTTTCCCCGGGATAGGCTCTGCGATAACCCGGCGCGTTTGAGGCGATCGTGCGCCCAGCCAGTACGGTTCTGGTACGTCAGTTGTCCACTGGTAATCACCTCTGCACGCTGCTGCTCATCTAACCCAAGCATTTCGGCTGCAGCTTCTCGCACCTCTCTGACCAAAGCGCCCTCGGGTCGAGTGGCCAGAAAACGCAACACTGGTTCAATAAATTTGTCATATGTTGGAACAGCCATAAATCCATCCCTGCTATTGATATAGATCAGATACCCCGCCGGAAAACGATACTCTTCAGGAAAACATTAGGAAAGAAGCAGTTACTCTCTCATTGTTCGTTGATCACACACAATATGAAGTCTACCATGGGTCTGTTATTTTCCCTTTACGACACAGGGTAATAACGTCTTCCCGCTCAGGAACCGGATAGATAAAAATGAACAAATCTAACTTCGACTTTCTCAAAGGGGTCAACGACTTCATTTATGCCATTGCCTGCGCGGCGGAAAATAACTACCCCGACGACCCCAACACCACCCTCATCAAAATGCGCATGTTTGGCGAAGCCACCGCGAAACATCTCGGTCAGTTGCTGGATATACCGGCCTGCGAAAACCAGCATGACCTGCTACGCGAACTGGGCAAGATTGCGTTTATTGATGACAGCATCCTTTCTGTTTTCCACAAGCTGCGCCGTATTGGTAACCTGGCCGTCCACGAATATCATAACGATCTGGATGATGCCCAGATGTGCCTGCGGCTCGGGTTCCGTCTCAGCGTCTGGTACTACCGGCTGGTGACCAAAGATTACGATTTCCCGGTACCGATGTTTGTTCTGCCAGAACATGGCGAGAATCTTTATCACCAGGAAGTGCTGACGCTGAAACAACAGCTGGAACGTCAGGCGCAAGAGAAAGTACAAAGTCAGGCCGAACTGGAAGCTCAGCAGCAAAGACTGGTTGCGCTCAACGGCTACATTGCCATCCTTGAGGGCAAACAGCAGGAAACCGAAGCTCAGACCAAAGCACGTCTGGCCGCGCTGGAGGCACAGCTTGCGGCAAAAGATGCCGAACTGGCGAAGCAAACCGAACAGGAACGTAAGGCCTATCACAAAGAGATCACCGATCAGGCGATCAAACGTACGCTGAATCTCAGCGAAGAAGAGAGTCGCTTCCTGATTGACGCCCAGTTACGTAAAGCGGGCTGGCAGGCCGATAGCAAAACGTTACGCTTTGCCAAAGGCGCTCGCCCGGAACCCGGCGTCAATAAAGCGATTGCCGAATGGCCGACGGGTACAGATGAAACGGGAAAAACAGGCTTTGCCGATTACGTGCTGTTCGTTGGCCTGAAGCCCATCGCCGTCGTTGAAGCGAAACGCAAAAATACCGATGTCTTCAGCAAGCTCAACGAGTCTTATCGCTACAGCAAATGCTTCGATAACGGTTTTTTACGCGACACGCTGCTGGAGCACTACGCTTCCGACGACGTACACGAAGCCGTACCGGAGTATGAAATCAGCTGGCAGGACACCAGCGGTCAACAGCGCTTTAAAATCCCCTTCTGCTACTCCACCAACGGGCGCGAATACCGCGCGGCGATGAAGACCAAAAGCGGTATCTGGTATCGCGATGTCCGCCACACCACCAACATGTCGAAAGCGCTGCCGGAATGGCATCGCCCGGAAGAGCTGCTGGATATGTTGGGCAGCGATCCGCAGAGACAAAATCAGTGGTTTGCTGAAAACCCCGGAATGAGCGAGCTGGGCCTGCGCTATTATCAGGAAGATGCCGTCCGGGCAGTAGAGAAGGCCATTGTTAACGGTCAGCAACACATCCTGCTGGCGATGGCGACTGGTACTGGTAAAACCCGTACCGCCATTGCTTTAATGTTCCGCCTGATCCAGTCGCAGCGTTTCAAACGCGTCCTGTTCCTGGTCGATCGTCGCTCGCTCGGCGAGCAGGCGCTGGGATCGTTCGAAGATACACGGATTAACGGCGACACCTTTAACAGCATTTTCGATATCAAAGGGTTGACCGACAAATTCCCGCAAGACAGCACCAAAATCCACGTCGCCACGGTTCAGTCGCTGGTCAAGCGTACGCTGCAATCCGATGAGCCGATGCCGGTCGGCCGCTACGACTGTATCGTGGTCGATGAAGCGCACCGTGGCTACATTCTCGATAAAGAGCAGACCGAAGGCGAGCTGCAGTTCCGCAGCCAGTTGGATTACGTTTCCGCCTATCGTCGCATTCTCGATCACTTCGACGCGGTAAAAATCGCCCTGACCGCCACGCCAGCGCTGCATACGGTGGATATTTTCGGTGAACCGGTTTACCGCTATACCTACCGTACGGCGGTGATCGACGGATTCCTGATCGACCAGGATCCGCCCATTCAGATCGTCACCCGCAACGCGCAGGATGGGGTCTATCTTTCCGAGGGTGAACAGGTGGAACGCCTGAACCCACAGGGCGAGCTGATCAACGACACGCTGGCCGACGATCAGGATTTTGAGGTCGCCGATTTTAACCGTGGCCTGGTGATCCCAGCGTTTAACCGCGCGGTATGCGGCGAGCTCACCAAATATCTGGATCCCACCGGGCAGCAAAAAACGCTGGTGTTCTGCGTCACCAACGCCCATGCCGATATGGTGGTTGACGAGCTGCGCACCGCGTTTAAGAAAAAGTATCCGCAGCTTGAGCACGACGCGATCATCAAGATCACCGGCGATGCCGATAAAGACGCGAAGAAAGTGCAAAGCATGATCGTCCGCTTCAACAAAGAGCGGCTGCCCAATATCGTGGTCACCGTCGATCTGCTGACCACCGGCGTGGATATCCCGTCTATCTGCAATATCGTGTTCCTGCGCAAAGTCAAAAGCCGCATTCTCTACGAGCAGATGAAGGGCCGCGCCACGCGTCTGTGCCCGTCGGTGGGCAAAACCAGCTTTAAGATTTTCGACTGCGTCGATATCTACAGCTCGCTGGAAAGCGTCGACACCATGCGCCCGGTGGTTGTGCGTCCGCAGGTGGAGCTGCAAACGCTGGTCAATGAAATTACCGACTCAGAAACCTACAAAACCATTGAAGCGGATGGCCGCAGCTTTGCCGAACACAGCCATGAACAGTTGGTCGCCAAACTGCAGCGGATTATCGGCCTCGCCACCTATAACCGTGACCGCAGCGAAGCGGTGGATAAACAGATCCGCCGTCTGGACGAACTGTGTCTGGATGCCGCGGGCGTTAACTTTGGCGGTCTGGCCTCGCGCCTGCGGGAAAAAGGGCCGCACTGGAGCGCCGAAATTTTCAATAAGCTTCCCGGCTTTATCGCCCGCCTCGAAAGGCTGAAAACCGACATCAACGCCCTGCGCGATGCACCGATCTTCCTCGATATTGACGATGAGGTGGTAAGCGTCAAATCGCTGTACGGCGACTACGACACGCCGCAGGATTTCCTCGAAGCGTTCGATGCGCTGGTGCAGCACGCCCCGAATGCCCAGCCCGCCCTGCAGGCGGTGATCAATCGCCCGCGCGACCTCACCCGTAAAGGGCTGGTGGAATTGCAGGAGTGGTTTGACCGCCAGCATTTTGAAGAGTCCTCTCTGCGCAGCGCGTGGAAAGAGACGCGCAATGAAGATATCGCCGCCCGCCTGATCGGCCATATCCGCCGTGCGGCGGTGGGCGATGCGCTCAAACCGTTCGACGAGCGTGTCGATCACGCGCTGGCGCGTATCAAAGGCGAGAACGACTGGAGCCCTGAGCAGCGAAGCTGGCTCGACCGTTTAGCACAGGCGCTGAAAGAGAAAGTGGTGCTCGACGACGACGTTTTCAAAACCGGTAATTTCCACCGCCGCGGCGGTAAGCCAATGTTACAACGCGCCTTTGACGACAACCTCGACAGCGTGCTGGATAAGTTCAGCGATTACATCTGGGATGAGCTCGCCTGACGCGTTATCATCCCCGGCAATTTCTTCTTCTGCGGCCCCGATAAGGGCCGCTGTTTTACATGGGATCTTCAATGAACAATAACGATCTGGTCGCCAAACTGTGGAAACTGTGCGACAACCTGCGCGACGGCGGCGTCTCCTATCAAAACTACGTCAATGAACTCGCCTCGCTGCTGTTTTTGAAAATGTGTAAAGAGACCGGCCAGGAAGCGGACTATCTGCCGGAAGGCTACCGCTGGGATGACCTGAAATCGCGTATTGGTCAGGAGCAATTGCAGTTTTACCGCAACCTGCTGGTGCATCTGGGCGCGGACGAGAAAAAGCTGGTACAGGCGGTGTTCCAGAACGTCAACACCACCATCACCCAACCAAAGCAACTGACCGAGTTGGTGAGCAGTATGGACTCACTGGACTGGTACAATGGCGCTCACGGCAAGTCCCGTGACGACTTCGGCGATATGTACGAAGGGCTGCTGCAGAAGAACGCCAACGAAACCAAATCCGGCGCGGGCCAGTACTTCACCCCGCGTCCGCTGATCAAAACCATCATCCATCTGCTGAAGCCGCAGCCGCGTGAAGTGGTACAAGACCCGGCTGCCGGAACCGCAGGCTTTTTGATTGAAGCCGACCGTTACGTGAAGTCGCAGACCAACGATCTGGATGACCTTAATGGCGACACCCAGGATTTCCAGATCCACCGCGCGTTTATCGGCCTCGAGCTGGTGCCCGGCACCCGTCGTCTGGCGCTGATGAACTGCCTGCTGCACGATATTGAAGGCAACCTCGACCACGGCGGCGCCATCCGTCTGGGCAACACGCTGGGCAGCGACGGCGAAAATCTGCCGAAGGCGCATATTGTCGCCACCAACCCGCCGTTTGGCAGCGCCGCGGGCACCAACATCACCCGCACCTTCGTGCACCCGACCAGCAACAAACAGCTGTGCTTTATGCAGCATATTATTGAAACCCTGCACCCCGGTGGCCGTGCGGCGGTGGTGGTACCGGATAACGTGCTGTTTGAAGGCGGTAAGGGCACCGATATTCGTCGCGACCTGATGGACAAATGCCATCTGCACACCATCCTGCGCCTGCCGACCGGCATCTTTTACGCCCAGGGCGTCAAAACCAACGTGCTATTCTTTACCAAAGGCACGGTCGCCAATCCGCATCAGGATAAAAACTGCACCGATGACGTGTGGGTATATGACCTGCGCACCAATATGCCGAGCTTCGGCAAGCGCACGCCGTTTACCGAGCAGCATCTGCAGCCGTTTGAAACCGTCTACGGTGAAGATCCGCACGGCTTAAGCCCGCGTGAAGAAGGCGAGTGGAGCTTTAACGCCGAAGAGAGCGAAGTCGCTGACAGCGAAGAGAACAAAAACACCGACCAGCACCAGGCCACCAGCCGCTGGCGCAAGTTCAGCCGCGAATGGATACGCAGCGCAAAATCCGATTCGCTGGATATCTCCTGGCTGAAGGATAAGGACAGCATCGACGCCGACAGCCTGCCGGAACCAGACGTGCTCGCCGCAGAAGCGATGGGCGAGCTGGTGCAGGCGCTGGGCGAGCTGGATGCGCTGATGCGTGAGCTGGGTGCGGGCGATGAGGCGGATGCGCAGCGTCAGTTGCTGAATGAAGCGTTTGGTGAGGTGAAGGCATGAGTGGGGGGAAACTGCCGGAGGGGTGGGTTGGCCCTCAACTGGATGAGATCGCTACTGATATTAACTATGGCTATACCGCTTCATCAACATCTGAAAATATCGGTCCTAAAATGCTGCGTATAACCGATATTCAAGATAATAAAGTGGACTGGAACTCAGTACCCTTCTGTAAGATTGAGGATAATCAAAAAAATAAATATTTACTTTGTAACGGCGATCTTGTGTTCGCACGAACAGGGGCTACTGTAGGTAAAAGTTTCTTAATTAATGAAGATATATCTAATATTGTATTTGCATCTTATTTAATAAGAGTTAGATGCAACAAAAAAATAAACAGCCATTACCTTTCTTATTTTTTCCGCTCGCCTACGTACTGGAGTCAAATAACAGAATTTAGTGCAGGGATTGGGCAGCCAAACGTTAATGGTTCCAAACTTAAAAAATTAAATTTACCATTGACATCTGTCTATGAACAAAAAATCATCGCCGAAAAACTCGATACGCTGCTGGCGCAGGTAGACAGCACCAAAGCACGTCTTGAGCAAATCCCACAAATCCTGAAACGTTTTCGTCAGGCGGTGCTGGCTATGGCGCTAAATGAGAGTTCAGAACAATCACGAAACCCTGCTAAAATAGTTAAACTCATAGACGTCACTAAAAAAATTACTGATGGAGAACACCTTACACCTAAAACAATTAATAGCGGCATTCCACTATTATCAGCTAAAGATGTGCAAGAAGATGAATTGTTATTTGATAATGTCAAGTATTTATCAGATACCATTGCAGCTAAAGCACTGAATCGATGCAAACCAGAAAAAAATGATATTTTAATTGTAAGTAGGGGAGCAACTGTTGGCAGAACACATTTAGTTTCAACGAGTAAAACATTTTGTCTGATGGGTAGTGTTTTACTTATTAAATTGGATACAGAACAAGTAGTACCGGAATACATGAAATTAATATTTAATGATATTTCTGGGCAACAACAGCTGGTCTCTGCCTCTGGAGCAACAGCCCAGCAAGCGATTTACATTCGTGATGTCAAAGAATTCAGTTTCGAACTTATATCGCTTCATGAACAACACGAAATTGTCCGCCGTGTCGAACAACTCTTCGCCTACGCCGACACCATTGAAAAGCAGGTCAACAACGCCCTGACCCGCGTCAACAACCTCACCCAGTCGATCCTGGCGAAGGCCTTCCGCGGCGAGCTGACCGCCCAGTGGCGTGCGGAAAACCCGGATCTGATCAGCGGTGAAAACAGCGCTGCCGCGCTGCTGGAAAAAATCAAGGCCGAACGCGCCACCAGCGACGGTAAAAAAACCTCGCGTAAAAAGTCCTGATCGTTATTTGCAAGCGCACCTGAGCCGTGCGCTTTTTTACACTTCATCCTTCAAGCTGCCTCGGCGTTGGCTGCGTTCGCTCACCCCAGTCACGTATTTATATACGCTCATGGGGACTCGTTCTCTTGCCGCCTTGATGCAACTCGAATGATTTTGTGTATATTATTTTTCGCAATCATAACCGTCAAAAATATATCCAGTTCCCTCCTGAATATTCCTATTACAGTCTATTTTCATCTGGACTTTTCTTTTATTTACTGATGTTATATACAGGTATTTAGCGCGGTGCGAGCGTGCGCCAACACGCCCGCACCGCTAATCACAATCACTATTGGAATAGGAATAGAGATCATGACTACCCCGCATTCTATTGCAGAATTCACCGATCCAGAAGTGTCCCCGACAAATAACCGTCACCTGACCGTCAGTTATGCGAGCCGCTACCCGGATTACACTCGTATTCCCGCCATCACTCTGAAAGGCCAGTGGCTGGAAGCCTCCGGTTTTGCCACTGGCACAGAAGTCGATGTGAAGGTGATAAACGGCTGTATTGTGCTCACAGCACAGCAGCCGCAACCAGAAGAAAGCGAGTTGATGCAGTCGCTGCGCCAGGTGTGCAAACTGTCGGCGCGTAAACAAAAGCAGGTGCAGGCGTTTATTAGCGTGATGGCAGGTTCTAAGTAAGTGCATAACATAAGCTGGCAAGGGTTATTTGCCAGCTTAAATCACAATTCATATCAATTATTGAAGGGAAACCATGCGGCTAAAAATAAAAGAGCACATTACGCTCTGGAGAAATGAAGGTTTAATTGCTTATGTCACCCTGGGATTTCTATGTACTTTTTTATGGAGGTCAATCCCTATTACCATACTATCTTCAGCAAAGTATATTTTTCGAAACGCTGATGCATTACATGGCCTTCAATACGTTATTTTCGCTTGCTTTATGTGAGATTTTTTTGCGATGTTGGTAGTTATTTGTCATAACACTAAACTGGAAAAGCTCACAAACAGTATTTTGCAAGAGTTGCATAAAAGAATTATGCAAGGTTCTTTCATTATATCCTTCTTATGCTTCGGAATATCTCTATTTTGTGTGGTGGCATTCTGTATTGGTTCGCTGATAATAAATAATAATTACTATGGGAGATATGTCATAAATTTTGCTTACCCATTTGTTTTATTTCTATCTTTCCCTTATCTTATACATAAAGGTATAACAATCCTATGTACTCTATTAAAAACATTTCCCAAATACAAAATTCATGCAGCAATAATAATATTGATGATAATTGCAGCCGCAATTATCATCCCTGGCATATTTAACAAAAAAGAAAAAATGACTATAACCATTGATAAGGAAAAATATCATGCGATTGAGCAAAAAACTAAGGTAAAACCAGAAAAATATATTGAGAAAAAGATTAATGATATTAATATTAATGATATAAAATAGTGAGCACGCATAACATAAGGACATAGTAATATATCATAAAATTCTTTAACTACTATTGCCCTTGAATAGATCCACTATTCCACATCCTTCCTTTCCAACCCGATATCCCTTAACTGCTCGTCACTCATTCGCCGCAGCGCCTGACAGGCCCGCTTACGCAGCCACCACCTTTTTAGCGCCCGTCTGAGCTGCATAAAGCCAATAAATGGTTGTCCGGGGCGGTTCTCGTAAAATTCCATACCGGCCTCCGCATAGAACAGAAAATGCGGCATCATGAATGTCTGTACAAACAATACCGGGATAAAAAGCACGGTTAGTGCAACGTGGATAAATAAGGAGGGCGATTGAGGGTGTTTTGTTCACTTATTTCGTTCTGATTTAAGATCCGCGTCCTTCGCTGCAAAAAGCCAGGCCCCTCCCGTTTTCAGAGGGGCAACAGGGATTAGCGGCGCACCACTACCAGCTTCTGGTTCACAAACTCCTTAATCCCCAGATCCGATAGCTCGCGTCCGAAGCCCGAACGCTTAACGCCACCGAACGGCAGCTCCGCTGCGGTGTCGGTCAGCCAGTTGATATAAACCATCCCGGTCTCAATCCGGGAGGCCATGCGCTTAGCGCGTTCGATATCCTGACTAAACACCGCGCCGCCCAGGCCGTAGTGGGAATCGTTGGCGAGTTTTACCGCCTCGTCATCGTCTTTCACCACATAAATCTGCGCCACCGGGCCGAAGAATTCTTCAAAGTACGCCGGGTTGTCACGGGTAATGTGGGTCAGAATGGTCGGCTCAAAGAAGTTGCCTTTACTTTCCAGCGGCTTGCCGCCAACGTGCAGCGTCGCGCCATTTTTCACCGCTTCCTCGACCTGTCTGGTCAATGTTTCCAGCGCATCTTTCGACGACAGCGGCCCCAGTTCGGTAGAAGCGTCCATCTGATCGCCCACCTTGACTTTGCTGAACGCCTCGGTGAACTGGCTGAGGAATTGATCGGCGATTTTCTCATGCAGGATAAAGCGCTTCGCCGCCGTACATACCTGCCCCGCATTAGTGAGCCGTGCCTGCACGCCAATTTTCACCGCTTTCTCAAGATCGGCATCGTCCAGCACGACGAACACATCGTTCCCGCCCAGTTCCAGTGTCGATTTTTTAATGTGCTTCGCCGCCTGTGCCGCCACGGCGCTCCCCGCTTTTTCAGATCCGGTCAGCGCCGCGCCCTGCACGCGCGGGTCGGCGATGATGTTCGCCACCTGATCGGAGGAAATAAACAGGTTGGTCCATGCGCCGTCCGGCGCGCCAGCTTCGCGCACCAGATGGGCAAACGTCTCGGCGCAGTGCGGTACGATGCTGGCATGTTTCGCCAGCACCGGGTTACCAGCGGCCAGGTTCGGCGCCAGCACACGCATCAACTGATAGTACGGGAAGTTCCACGGCTCAACGGCCATGATGACGCCAATCGGATGATGTTCTACCCACGCGTCGCCAAACTCGGTTTTATAAGGCACCGGGGCAAGAAACTGCTTCGCGTTATCCGCATAATAGCGAGCGATCTGCGCGCACAGTTTGACTTCGCCACGGCTCTGCTCGATGAGCTTGCCCATCTCCTGGCTGGCGATTTTAGCCAGTTCTTCAACACGGCTGTCGATCAAGTCAGCCAGCTTATGCAGTACCGGCAGACGTTGGTCAATCTCTCCTTTGGACCAGTCGGAGTGGTAGAGCGCGTCAGCTTTTTGCAGCGCGGCTTCAATATCCGCGTCAGTGTGCGGGTGGTACTCTTTAATGAGCTGATTATTGGCAGGATTCACTGTCTGGTAAGCCATATCACATGTCTCCTTGTTATCGTCATTAAGGCAGCCGTAAATGCCGCTCAGAACAATAAGGGTAGTAGAGATGGCTGGTGCTATCGGTAAAGTTCGGTATATTCGTGCGGTTATCAGCGATAATTATAGAGAGCGTTGCCCGGCGCTCACCGGGCCTGCAATATTCAGACTGGAACCGCGTTAATGGCTAACATCCTGAAGCTCTTCATCCGTAAGGCCGGTGAACCGCTGGACAGTCTCGTGGTCAAGTCCGTCCGCCAGCATCTGTCTGGCGATACGCAATGCGGCAACGTGCTGACCTTTTTCCAGCCCTTTTTCTAATCCTTCTGCTAATCCTTCCTCCAGACCGAGCTGTCTTCCTTGCCGTTCCCCTTTTCTGCGATCCGCTGCGCGGATCCTCTCTATCAGCGTCATCAGTCTCTCCTTAGTGTGCGGGACATGCCCTACCACATCACGAATAAACGTGGTGAAACGAGGCGTGTGTCCGTGCTGAATCATAAGATAATTAAACAGCGCTTTAAGTTGCCTGTCATTAGCGCAACCAGTAACTAACAGCGCAGCAATCCGTTCAACCAGTCCCAGCAGGTCGCGCTGGCGGATATGTTTTTGGATGAGCTCCAGCAGCGCAATGCGGCGGTGCTGCATAATGTCATCATCCGATACCACCGTAATGTCGACCAGCGGAAAGGCAGCGGCATAGAGTCTTCTTGCCACTTCCGGGTTCGCAAACTCATCCAGCCAGCACAGCGAAAAAGGATACGGGCTATCAACACCGTGATAAAACAACATCGGCACCACCAGCGGAAGATGCTTATGCCCCGCATCCAGATGCTGCTGCATCGCCGCCATCGCATACCGCATCAGCCGGAACGCCATATGCGCATCCGGCGTGCTCTGATGTTCAATCACGACGTAGATATAACCGTCGCCCTCGCGCGTTTTCAGCGACCAAAGCACATCGGAATAATAGGCTCGCAGATTTTTTTCAATAAAACTGCCAGGCTCCAGCTTTAGCGTCCGCAGGTCGCAAAGCTGGCGTAACGACACCGGCAGATGAATCTCCATAAAATCGCGGGCGGTTTCCGGATGGCGCAAAAAGGTTTTAAACACCGCATCATGCGGTGTTGAGGTCGTCGATTTTTTCATGGCGCTCCGTCACCCCAAACCAGAATGCTGCGACTCTACCTCCTGAAAATGCCTTTCTCATCCGTACCTTTTCAGCATTACGAGGCGCGACGAAAGATAAATTCTGTTATCTGTAATGCACATGCATTTTCGGAACTGAACACGCAAAACGCCAGCCTGCGCGCCCTTCCTTTATCTTTATTAACCAGGCAAACTCTTTTGATTAACATCAAAATTTAATTACACTTAATGTGTATATTTTCCGTGCAACGTAAATTTCCCGAGGTGTGATGTGCTGATTGTTATCTGTAATCGCCACACGTTCTGACGAGATTCAGAACGCGTCTCTTCCTGTCTGTGTTTTCACCGGCAGCGTTTTTGATTACATGAAATTCAGTACATCCGCAGCCGCTGTTTCCATCGCCTGCCTGACGTCACGATGACGGTATTGAGTTTCGCTGTTCCCATCATGGGGTTCTCCGACATGGAGCGCATTTTTTATGCAACGGATTCTTCAGTTTTTCTCACAACGTGCCACAACGTTATTTTTCCCGATGGCGCTGATTTTGTACGATTTTGCCGCCTATCTGACGACGGATCTGATTCAGCCTGGCATAATTAACGTCGTGCGCGATTTTAATGCTGACGTCAGTCTTGCACCGGCCTCGGTAAGTCTCTATCTGGCGGGCGGAATGGCGTTACAATGGCTTCTGGGGCCGCTATCTGACCGGATTGGCCGCCGGCCAGTGCTGCTAGCAGGCGCGTTAATTTTTACTCTCGCCTGCGCGGCAACACTGTTGACGACCTCAATGACGCAGTTTCTGGTTGCCCGTTTTGTGCAGGGCACCAGCATTTGCTTTATCGCAACGGTCGGCTACGTCACGGTACAGGAGGCCTTCGGTCAAACCAAAGCCATTAAGTTGATGGCGATTATTACCTCCATTGTGCTGGTCGCTCCGGTTATCGGCCCGCTCTCCGGCGCCGCGCTGATGCACTTCGTTCACTGGAAGGTGCTGTTCGGTATTATTGCGGTGATGGGACTGCTGGCGTTGTGCGGCCTGCTGCTGGCGATGCCGGAAACGGTCCAACGCGGCGCGGTGCCGTTCAGCGCGGTGAGCGTATTGCGCGATTTTCGTAATGTGTTTCGCAACCCGATTTTTCTCACCGGGGCAGCGACGCTGTCGTTGAGCTACATCCCGATGATGAGCTGGGTGGCGGTGTCGCCGGTGATCCTGATCGATGCCGGTGGGATGAGTACTTCCCAATACGCCTGGGCGCAGGTGCCCGTATTCGGCGCGGTGATCGTGGCCAATATGATCGTTGTGCGCCTGGTGAAAGATCCGACCCGACCGCGTTTTATCTGGCGCGCCGTACCAATCCAGTTAAGCGGGCTGGCGACATTAATCCTCGGTAATCTTCTTCTGCCACACGTCTGGCTTTGGTCTGTGCTGGGCACCAGCCTGTACGCGTTCGGCATTGGAATGATTTTCCCGACGCTGTTCCGCTTCACGCTTTTCTCCAACAACTTGCCAAAAGGTACGGTTTCGGCCTCGCTGAACATGGTGATTCTGACGGTGATGGCGGTGTCGGTCGAAGTCGGTCGCTGGCTGTGGTTTCACGGCGGGAGGCTGCCGTTTCACCTGCTGGCAGCGGTGGCTGGGGTGATTGTGGTCTTCACCCTGGCGACATTATTACAGCGCGTGCGCCAGCATGAGACGGCAGAACTGGCCGCTGAGAAGTAAATACTGTGCCGGATAGAGGCTTATCCGGCACAGGATAATCTGATGTTTTTTGCACGTTCCTGCCGTCTGGCTCTATCCTTAACCCTATGAATAAAATCGCCGAACTCAAACGAGCCAAACGCCTGGCGCTCTCATTGTTGCTGATAGCCGCCGCGACGTTTGTAACCACGCTTTTCCTGCCGCCCAGTTTTTGGGTGCTGGGCGTAAAAGCTATTGCCGAAGCGGCGATGGTTGGCGCGCTGGCGGACTGGTTTGCCGTGGTGGCGCTGTTTCGCCGCATTCCCATTCCGTTTATTTCACGACATACGGCGATTATTCCCCGTAACAAAGACCGAATCGGCGAAAATCTTGGGCAATTTGTGCAGGAGAAGTTCCTTGATACGCAGTCGCTGATCGCACTGATCCGCCGCCATGAACCCGCGCTACTTATCGGAAACTGGTTCAGCCAGCCGGACAACGCCAGCCGGGTCGGGCAGCATCTGCTGCAAATTATGAGCGGCTTTCTGGAACTGACCGATGACGCCCGTATTCAGCGGCTACTCAAGCGAGCGGTACATAAGGCGATTGATAAAGTGGATCTTTCCGGCACCAGCGCCCTGATGCTGGAAAGCATGACCAAAAACGATCGCCACCAGGTGTTGCTCGATACGCTGATCGCCCAGCTTATCGCCCTGTTACAGCGTGACAGCTCCCGGACATTTATCGCCAGGCAGATTGTACGTTGGCTGGAAACCGAGCATCCGTTAAAAGCGAAGATCCTGCCGACCGAGTGGCTGGGAGAACACAGCGCTGAACTGGTCTCCGACGCGGTAAATTCTCTGCTGGATGATATCAGCCACGATCGCGCGCATCAGATTCGTCATGCTTTCGATCGCGCGACGTATAAGCTGATCGATAAACTTAAACATGATCCGGAAATGGCTGCACGGGCAGAAAACATTAAAAGTTACCTGAAGGAAGATGAGGCGTTTAACCGTTATCTCGGCGAGATCTGGGCGGATCTGCGCCAGTGGTTAAAGACAGATATCAACGCCGAAGACTCGAAAGTGAAGCAGCGCATCGCTCATGCCGGACAATGGTTTGGCGAGACGCTGATCGCCGACGATGCGTTACGCGCCTCACTTAACGGTCATCTGGAACAGGCCGCGCACCGGGTCGCGCCGGAATTCGCCGCCTTCCTGACGCGCCACATCAGCGATACCGTAAAAGGCTGGGATGCGCGCGATATGTCGCAGCAGATTGAGCTTAATATCGGTAAAGATTTGCAGTTTATCCGCGTGAACGGCACGCTGGTCGGCGGCGCTATCGGTCTGGTGTTATATTTACTGTCGCAACTACCCACACTGCTCAGTATTTAAAAAGGGAAAGGCGCAGTTCTCGCTCAAATTAACCGCCAAATCCCGCACGCGAGAGGTATTAAGTTAATGCCATTTCCCACCGATACCCCTCTTCTCAATCCGTTATTCGCCTGCGCTTCACTTTCTTTTCTTGCAAATTTAAAACATTAATTTTACTTTTTATTATCATTTGCAACAACAATCCGGCATTCCTGCCTTACTTTAGCAAAGAGAAAAACCATGGTTCATGCTCAGAGCGCTTCACCTCGCCATCCCATTTTTACGGCGCTTTTCGGTATGATGGTATTGACGCTGGGGATGGGAGTTGGCCGCTTTCTTTATACGCCCATGCTGCCGGTAATGCTGGCGGAAAAGCAGCTAACGTTTAACGAACTCTCCTGGATTGCCAGCGCCAATTATGCAGGGTATCTGGCGGGAAGCTTACTGTTTTCCTTTGGCCTTTTTCATCTCCCCTCTCGTCTACGCCCCATGCTGCTGGCTTCGGCGGTCGCCACCGGTATTCTTATTCTGTCTATGGCGATATTTACTCAGCCCGCGGTCGTCATGTTGGTGCGCTTCCTGGCAGGCGTCGCGAGTGCGGGAATGATGATTTTTGGATCAATGATTGTGTTGCATCATACCCGCCATCCGTTTGTTATCGCCGCGCTCTTTTCCGGCGTCGGGGCCGGGATTGCACTGGGCAACGAATATGTCATTGGCGGTTTACGTTATGCGCTTTCGGCCCATTCGCTATGGCTGGGGGCCGGGGCGCTCGCCGGTATATTGCTGTTAATCGTGGCGATGTTGATTCCGCCCCGCGCTCATGCACTGCCGCCTGCGCCCTTAGCAAGAATCGAAAATCAGCCTATGCCCTGGTGGCAACTGGCGCTGTTGTACGGTTTCGCCGGATTCGGCTACATCATCGTTGCTACCTATTTGCCGCTGATGGCGAAAAGCGCGGGCTCTCCGCTGCTCACGGCGCACCTTTGGTCGTTAGTCGGCCTGGCGATCATTCCCGGCTGCTTCGGCTGGCTGTGGGCAGCAAAACATTGGGGCGTCCTGCCATGCCTGACCGCGAATCTGTTGATCCAGAGCGCCTGCGTGCTGCTATCTCTCGCCAGCGACTCGTTGTTGCTGTTAATACTGAGCAGTATTGGTTTTGGCGCCACGTTTATGGGCACAACCTCGCTGGTGATGCCGCTTGCCAGACAGCTCAGCGCGCCGGGTAATATTAATTTGTTAGGCCTGGTTACGCTAACGTATGGCATTGGGCAAATTCTCGGTCCACTAGCCGCCAGCCTGTCAGGCAATGGCGCGTCGGCAATTATCAACGCCACGCTTTGCGGCGCCGCGGCGCTCTTTTTTGCTGCGCTGATCAGCGCCGCGCAGCAGATAAAACAAAAACGGATTGTGATACGTGAATAAGCGGTTTATTAAACTCGCGCTATCAGCAACGGGCTATATCTTTAACGCTATTCGCAGCGCGATACGGTTCTGTTTTTAATAGCAAATCCTCAACACGTTATTTCATGTTAAAGATGGCACTAAAAACCATAATTATTTCATGGTTTTTAGTGCCATCAATTTGAATATTGTTTTATATATCTCATTTTGCACATTTTCACTCATTCTTAAATCATCACTGTCATCAATAAATTACCTGATGAAACTAGTTCGATTATTCGCTTTTTTTATTACCTTCCCGTATGATTTTTGGGGCGCACACTGGCCAATTAGCGGCCATTGACTGGTCGTCCAATATGGCGTCAGGCGTGAAAAATCTGAGTAAAAAGGTAAAATTGCGGTTAAAAAAGCCTATTTTTTAGCAACGATAATTAAGTGACGTAAAATTGACTAACGTCAAATTTATTCTCCTTTTTCCTGCCCCCTGATCTGGCCTGCATCAACATCTGTTTCTTTTGCTTTTTTACCTCGCGTTATACCGTCCACGACTCCCTCGCGCCTACGGCAGTGGCGAGGATGGTGATTTTCTGCGCTGTTATGCAAGAAACGCATAGCACGATACATACTTGCATTTTGCCCTTACCCTCATGACTGATAAGGTCTTTCTGTTTCGGGCTTTTTAGCCTGTGGCAACAACCAACACATCATCAAAAAAATTCGGGGATCGCTATGGCGCAACAAGTGGACGGGGCGGCCATGCCGCTTGATACAGAAAAAGTCGGGATAAAGGGATATCTGGCGTTTTTTCTCACTATCATTTTCTTTTCCGGCGTGTTTTCCGGAAGCGACGGCTGGTGGCGCGTTTTTGATTTTACCGTACTCAACGGGTCATTCGGTCATGTGACCGGTGCGCAGACCTTTCGCGGCGCGGGCGGAACGGGCGCGAAAGACGGCTTCCTTTTTGCGCTGGAACTGGCGCCGTCGGTCATCCTTTCTCTGGGTATCATCGCAATTACGGATGGACTGGGTGGTTTGCGGGCGGCACAGCAACTGATGACGCCCATCCTGAGACCGTTGCTTGGCATTCCCGGCATTTGCTCGCTGGCGCTGATCGCTAACCTGCAAAATACCGACGCGGCGGCGGGTATGACCAAAGAGCTGGCGCAGGAAGGCGAAATCACCGAACGCGATAAAGTGATTTTTGCCGCCTGGCAAACCAGCGGCAGCGCGATTATCACCAACTATTTCTCCTCCGGCGTTGCGGTATTCGCCTTTCTGGGAACGTCAGTCATCATTCCGCTGGTGGTCATTCTGCTATTCAAATTTATCGGCGCAAACCTTTTGCGCATCTGGATTAACATCGAAGAACGCCGTCACCCTGCGCAAGGAGCCCAATCATGACGACTCTGGTACGTAAAAATGTCATGGATATGTTTATCGATGGCGCACGTCGCGGTTTTACCATCGCCACGACCAACCTGTTACCCAATGTGGTCATGGCGTTTGTCATTATTCAGGCGCTGAAAATTACCGGTCTGCTCGACTGGGTAGGCCATATCTGCCAGCCCGTGATGGCGCTGTGGGGGCTTCCTGGCGAAGCGGCTACAGTGCTTCTGGCTTCGCTGATGAGTATGGGCGGCGCCGTTGGCGTGGCTGCCAGTCTGGCTACCGCCGGCGCGCTGAGCGGCCACGATGTTACTGTGCTGCTGCCGGCCATTTACCTGATGGGAAACCCGGTACAGAATGTCGGTCGCTGCCTCGGTACTGCCGAAGTCAACGCTAAATATTACCCGCATATTATCGCAGTCTGCGCCATCAATGCGCTGCTGTCGATCTGGGTCATGCAGCTTATTGTTTGAGTCAAGGAGTTATCATGTCTGATTTATCCGCCGCGGAGTTTACCTTGTTACAGGGGGCGCACCTGTTTGCGCCAGAAGACCGGGGCATCTGCGATGTCCTGCTCGCGAATGGCAAAATTATTGCCGTCGGCGCTGACATCCCCGGCGATATCGTACCGGACTGTACGGTGATTAACCTTAGCGGTCGTATGCTGTGCCCGGGCTTTATCGACCAACACGTTCATCTGATCGGCGGCGGCGGCGAAGCGGGGCCGACGACTCGGACGCCGGAAGTCTCCCTGAGCCGCCTGACAGAAGCCGGGATAACAACGGTTATCGGCCTGCTTGGCACCGATTCCGTCAGCCGCCATCCCACTTCGCTGTTAGCCAAAACGCGAGCGTTAAATGAGGAAGGGATCACCGCCTGGATGCTCACGGGCGCATATCATGTTCCATCGCCAACCATTACCGGCTCGGTAGAAAAAGACGTCGCGCTGATCGATCGCGTCATCGGCGTGAAATGCGCGGTCTCCGACCACCGTTCCGCCGCGCCTGGCGGTAATCAACTCGCCAGCATGGCGGCTGAATCACGCGTTGGCGGCCTGCTGGGCGGCAAACCCGGTGTCAGCGTTTTTCATATGGGCAGCAGCAAAAAAGGGTTACAGCCGCTGTATGACATCCTGGAAAACAGCGACGTGCCGATTGGTAAATTGCTGCCTACCCACGTCAACCGTAGCGAATCTCTTTTTGAGCAGGCGCTGGCGTTCGCGCTTAAAGGCGGCGTGATCGACATAACCACCAGTATTCCGGATCCCGTCGCGCCGGCGGATGGCATTGCCAGAGCGGTAAAAGCTGGCATCCCGCTTTCCCGGGTGACGCTCAGTTCAGACGGCAATGGCAGCCAGCCGCTGTTTGACGCTGCCGGGAATCTGACGGGCATCGGCGTCGCGGGCTTCGAAAGTTTGTTGGAGACGTTGCAGACGCTGGTTAACCACTACGGATTCAGCCTGACCGATGCGCTGCGCCCGCTGACGACCAGCGTAGCCGCCTTCCTCAGTCTGGACGGCAAAGGCGAGATTCGTCCCGGTAACGATGCGGATCTGCTCGTCTTCAGCGCAGATTTACGCATTGAGCAGGTGTATGCGCGCGGCAAACGCATGGTCAATGAGGGGAAAGCCTGCGTGAAAGGTACCTTTGAACCAGCGTAATTCCCGCTAGTTTCAGGCTGCCCCGTCACGGCATTCTGAAAGAGGACGGGATAAGCGGTTGTCAGCCGCCCGAATGGACGTAGAATGCCCCTTCGGGCGACTGACAGGATAACGGTAAATGGATGTAACTGGAGCAGGTTTGCACAATATTGAGACAAAATGGCTCTATGATTTTCTGACGCTGGAAAAGTGCCGTAATTTCTCTCAGGCCGCCATTATCCGCAACGTATCGCAACCGGCCTTTAGCCGCCGTATTCGCGCCCTGGAACATGCCGTGGGCGTTGAACTGTTTAACAGGCAGGTCTCGCCGCTACAGCTTTCCGAACAGGGTAAAATCTTTCATTCCCAGGTTCGCCATCTATTGCAGCAGTTGGAAAGTAATCTGACCGAACTGCGCGGCGGCAGCGATTATACGCTGCGTAAAATCAAGATTGCCGCCGCCCACTCGCTCTCCCTCGGCCTGTTGCCGACCATCGTTAAGCAGATGCCGACGCAGTTTACCTACTCCGTTGAGGCGATAGATGTCGATCAGGCAGTGGATATGTTACGTGAGGGGCAAAGCGATTTTATCTTTTCTTATCACGATGAAAACCTGCAACAAGCGCCGTTTGATAATATCCGCCTGTTTGAGTCGCGACTGTTTCCCGTTTGCGCCAGCAATGGCCGGGGCGAGCCGCGCTATACGCTTGAGCAGCCGCACTTTCCCCTGCTTAATTACAGCCAGAACTCCTATATGGGCCGGCTGATAAATCGTACCCTGACTCGCCATGCTGAACTGAGTTTCAGTACATTTTTCGTCTCTTCAATGAGTGAATTGTTAAAACAAGTTGCGATGGACGGCTGCGGAATCGCCTGGTTGCCCGAGTATGCTATCCGTCAGGAGATTACCGACGGACGCCTGATAGTGCTTGATGCCGATGAACTGGTTATCCCGATTCAGGCTTATGCCTATCGCATGAGTACCCGCATGAGTCAGGTAGCCGAAACATTTTGGCGCGACCTGCGTGGGCTTCAGGCCGCGCTGTAGACAATCAGGCGGTAAGGCGTTGTTCCCCGGCCACACAGGCGCGAGTGTCCGGCCAGGACTCATACCAACGAATCGCCGCGCGCACCAGCGACGCCGTGGAGTCAATCATCGGGCACGCTATCGCACCCTCATGTCCGGCCACAATAAGCGGAATTTCGGTACAGCCCATAATAATTGCCTGAGCGCCACGGGCGATAAGGCTATCGATTTGCGGTAACAACAGCGCTTGCGCCGCAGGTTTATCGCCACGTTTAAGCGCATAAATAGCCTGCATCACCAGCGCCTGCCCCGCTTCTTCTGGCTGAATTAACGTCAGCCCATGCGCCAGAGCTTTCTTTTGATATAACCCGGTCGCCAGCGTCGCATTGGTCGCCAGCAGCCCAACGTGCCGCGCCGATGGCGGAATGTCTTCCAGGGTGGCGTCCAGGATGCTGATCATCCGCGCTTTCGCGACGCTCTGTAAATCATCAAACCAATAATGCGCAGTGTTACACGGGATAACAATACACTCCGCCCCGGCATCTTCCAGCATATGCAGATAACGCTCCAGATAACGGTATGGAGAAGGCCCGCCGGATAACAAACATGCTGTACGATCGGGAATATCAGGAATAGAGCTGACAATGAGCGGGATGTGTTGTTGATCACAACTGGCATGTCGCAGTTCAACAAATTTTTCCAACATATCCGCCGTTGCCGCAGGTCCCATCCCCCCCAGTATCCCAATGGTGTGTTTCATCGCTTTTCCCGCTTATTTACGTCAAGGTCAGAAACACACTATCAACTTGATGTGTATATAAAAAATGCCGTTTTATTAGCGGCTATGCGTAAAAATCATAACGGGTGTAAGAACCACGCGTTATGGCATTTTTAAGCAATCGATTGGCTACATAAGCGCTAAATTACTTTTGCAAGCCGCTAAATACCGTTTCGACATACTGCGGGTCCTCCACTGCGAGTCTGTAAGCCCGTTTTGCCCTCATCGCCATAACTCCTGTCGGTGCAGAGGCAGCCGTGTTTTGCTTTTCGGCGCCAATGCGGGTATATCCCAGCGAATATGGCTATAAAGCAAATCTACAGTCTCCGTGGCGCTGTCTTCGGCGTCGCCATGATTGCTCATGCGTGAGATCCGCACATTGGTAAGCGTATAAATAATAAATGGCAGCATTGCTCCCTTATCACTACGGCATAATGTCAGCACGCCTTCTTTCACCGTTTTCCCGCTACAATAGTGCTCATAGAGGCCAGGCGTAGCAAGATCGACAGGCTTTGTCAGCGTTAATCCTCCAATATATGCTCCTCTCGATTCACCGGGCTCCCGCTTCGCCGGGTTGTGGTTGTAAGCAATAAGTTTTATTTGTTTTTCGAAACCTTTGGTCTGGCTTTCGCCTTCAATACCGTCCAGTTTTAAATAGATGGCGTCCATCCTCCCTCCGTGATTATCAGGCGGCAAAGCAGGCTGACAAGGACAGAACGCCAACAATGAAAGAACGTTCCATTTTCCAGCCATCTCGTTGGTATCCCTATATACCAGGTTAAATGCCCAACGATTTGATATAACTGGATTCTTGCTAAATACCTTCTGCCATAAACAATCCATTTTACAATAACATTACTGACGTAAAATCTATTACGCCTGGCATTCAAACATCGTTCTCTGAATAACCATAGCCGCTATAAGAACCATATCAAAAAAGAAATATCAATATTATTTCTTATTTTTATCCGAGAAATTACTTAATCGCACAGAATCAGAATATAGACAATTCTTATTCCTTTTCACATCAATGGGTTTTTTAGACTTTTGTAATATCAATAACAACCATTCCAATAGAACATATTTAGTATGTGAATATATTTAATGCTTTTATCTCGCGCTGAGTTATCACAGTAATAAATGATTTGCATCAAAAATGCGCTTTTCAGCGCCACGTATTTTTGGGCACCATTGATAAAATCACGTTTCAGATTAAACGACATGTTCTATGGTCAGGCGATATGACTTTGTGCCCGCAAGATACAGCAGCCGCTTTACCCTTACGTTTAGTCGTGGTACGTTAGGTCACATGAACATGAAACGATCCAACGCTACGCAACATCATCTCCGTTGGTGGCTGCCTTCCTGAAGGCGGCACGGATCAGTATTCCTCTTTAAGTAGCCGCCGAAAGGCGGCTACTGTGTTTCGGGACGTCTTTCGGCTTTACAGTAAGCATAAAGGAGTCCTTAATGAACACCCTTCCCACGATTCTGACAGGCGATCGCCCCACCGGCGCGCTGCACCTCGGCCATTATGTCGGTTCACTACGCCAGCGCGTCGCGCTGCAGCAGGATCACCAACAGTATGTCCTGATTGCCGACCTCCAGGGACTCACCGATAACGGCAGTAATCCACAAAAAATCCGCGATAATATCCCGGAAGTATTAGCCGACTATCTGGCCGTCGGTATCGATCCCGCGCTGACGACGATCTGCCTGCAATCCGCTTTACCCGCCCTCGCCGAATTAACGGTGCTGTATATGAATATTGTTACCGTCGCCCGAGTAGAGCGTAATCCCACGGTAAAAAATGAGATTGCCCAGAAAGGCTTTGCCCGTTCTCTGCCGGTCGGGTTTATGGTGTATCCCATTAGCCAGGCGGCAGATATCACCGCTTTTAAGGCCGAGCGGGTACCGGTTGGCGACGATCAGTTGCCAATGATTGAGCAAACGAATGAGATCGTCCATAAGATGAATAATCTTTTCTCCTCGCCGGTATTGCGGCACTGTCAGGCGCTACTGAGCGATACCGGCCGGTTGCCCGGCATTGACGGCAGCGCCAAGATGTCGAAATCGCTCGGCAATACCCTGCTCCTTTCCGCCAGCGAAGAGACCATTCACCGTGCAGTCAGCGCGATGTATACCGATCCCGGGCATTTAAAAATTAGCGATCCGGGAAAAATAGAAGGTAACGTCGTCTTTACGTGGCTGGATGCGTTCTATCCTGATAAAGCTAAAGTCGCGGCGATGAAAGCACATTATCAACAAGGCGGATTAGGCGATCGTGTCTGTAAAAATGAGCTGGAGAGCTGTCTGCAAGAGCTGATCGCGCCAATACGAGAACGGCGGGCAACCTTTATTGCGGATAAGGGAATGCTGTTAGAATTGCTGAAAAAAGGCAGCGAGCGGGCGCATGAAGTCACTCAAAAGACGCTACAGGAAGTGAAGCGTGGACTGGGTCTGCCCACACTATTCCAGGTATGATCAGGCGTCGACTTTGTCCAACGGCCATGACTCAAACAGGTAGCCGTCAAAGTAAATGTCATCGACATTGGAAAACTCCAGCAGACGCTGCTTCACGTTCTCCAGGTGCTGCCACATCGCCAGCTTCGCAGCGCGGGCGTCTTTCTTAATTAACGCCGCGAGGATCTGCTTATGATCTACCAGCCACTCTTTACGGTAAAGCGTATCGCCCAGATGGCTATGAAGCTGGAGCCACATCGGGTTATTTTCACGCCATTGCCAGGACTGGCGGAAGAGCTCTACCAACATGCTGTTATGGGTCGCTTCAGCAATAGCCAGATGAAACTGCATATCGCCGCTTTCTGAGCCGCCCGGCGCGCTGGAGGCCAGCTCTCGCTCTTCCAGTTGTAACGCCTGGCGCATTTTAATGATGTCTTCACGGGTGGCCTGCAGAGCGGCAAATTCAGCGATGTTGCTTTCCAGCAACTGACGCGCCTGCAACAGTTCAAACGGTCCGGCGTCATTACAGTGGTTGACGTCAGCGCCTTCAATCTCGTCATCATCCGCGCTGTCGAGCACGTAAATTCCGGCGCCGCGCCGAACTTCAACCAGACCTTTAATTTCCAGCATGATCAACGCTTCACGCACGACGGTGCGTGTCACGTTGAGCCTCTCAGCGATCTCTCGCTCCGGCGGCAAGCGCTCCCCGGGGCGGTACGGCGTCTGAACAATCAGATCGCGTATCATTGCGCCCACTTCCTGGTAGGGTCTTTGCTGAGAAGTGTTTGATTTCATATTGGTTGTGCCCGTCCGATGCGATTTCCCGGTGTCAGACTATAGCATTTGTAAAGAGGGATAGCACGCTTAGCACACCAAAAACGCGAAACTGGTCAACCAGCAGCACAATAATGTGCCCCATTTTCGGCAGCGAAGCCAGATGAAGGGAAAAATAATAGATAATACACCACTGATGATCCACCTTTAGCCCTGACACCTGGAGATGAACGCTATTATTGGTTTACCAATAATGAATTTATCAACCAAAAATCATTCCATAAAATGTGCTTGTACATTGACAGGAACAAAGCCCCTGAAATAACGTGATCGGCGAAAATCCAGCCCGCCCCCTTTGTATCAAGAACGCGTTATGATAAAAAACACTGTGTTTTTCGCCCCTGGCATATCCGGAGGCAGCAACACCTCCAGCCTGTCGAGCGGCCATCGCCGGGCAGCGATTATTCTGCATGAAATTTATGGTATTAACGATCATATCCAACGCGCAGGCCATGAATGGATGACGCGCGGATTCGACGTCTATACTCCCACGTTGTTTCCTCACAACACCCCCTTTCGCTATGAACAGCAACAAGAGGCTTACCGTCACTTTTCAGAAAATGTCGGTTTTGATCCCGCCATCGTGACCACGTTACTCAACGATCTCAGAGCGCAGTACGAGACGCTGATCGTCATTGGATATAGCGTCGGCGCAACGCTCGCATGGCTAAGTGCGGCCAGTGGGTTATGCGATGGCGTCATTTGCTATTACGGTTCCCGTATACGCCAATACCCCCATCTTACGCCTCTCTGTCCGGCGCTGGTTATTATCGCGCGTTATGAGCCGGCATTTGATCCCCTCGCCATGCGACAGACGCTGGAAAAGTGCCCTCGGGTGCAGTGTAAAATGTACGATGCGCGGCACGGATTCTGTAATGCTGATAGCGCCACCTTCGATGCCGCATTATCTCATCAGGTAATGGACGATGTGACCGTATTTATTCGCGACATCACCCATGCAAACACATTGTCCGATTGAGGCCAGATTTTCAGCTTTAGTGGATACTTTTTTCAACGAGCTGTTCCAGTTTTTTCAAAGCCTGTATGGCTGCGGTATCAAGACCATAACGTTGCAGCGTTTCAGCCGGATGATAACTGACCAACGTTCGCCCATCGGCTTGCTGGCTAATGAGAACCCGAAACGGTAAATCCAGCGCCAGTTCGGGGTGCGTCAGCATGAGAGGCGTTCCGCCTTTAGGATTGCCAAAGACCAGAACCGTTGTCGGCGGCATTTTCAGGTTAACATCCTGTGCCGCTCTGGCATGGTCAAATTCTCCAAATAATACCAGACCGTGATCAGCGACAGCTTGCATTAACCGCGACCGGGTCTGCGGATAGTCATAAGCGCTGTAGGTTTTAACTATAGTTATCACTCCATCCTCCGTTGCAAAGCCAGGCCTTATTAAGGTTAACATCAAGGTTACCGCCAGTAAAAAAGGCTTTAAAATAGTCCTCATTCCTCTCTCTCCCTGACCCAATACCCATGAGTAAATGCGACACAGACGATATACAGGTTAAAAATCAGTCATCGTACTGTACCGCTTATTATTGCACTGAACAGCTCATCACTAAAAAAGCAGACGGCAGGACAAAAAATTCAGACATCTGAACAAGTTTAAATAAAGATGATACATCCTGACTTAGCGACAGTATGGTAATTATTATGTCACCACATCATCTTCTTCAGCCCGCTGGGTAAGAAAAAATATACTCCGCTCAGTAAGATAATAGATACTACAAGCCAACTCTTCAGAGATACGAAGCATCATTACGTAGTGATGATGCGACTTTTCTTGTGCAATTGGCGGAAATATTTCTGACTCCAGCACATTACTTAAAAAATGAAATTTACGCTCATATTCAGCAGATATAACGCCTCTCGTCATCAGATTTGCCATTAGCGTATTTAAACTATCTTGCTCATGATATACGATACCCTTTCTCTCATGAATTCTGATAAGAACTCTTCTGAAGACAGCGTGGCATTCACTTACGACACGGGCAAAATCATTAAGCATCAGACGATTATACGCTTCCATAAGATCGTATTCGACAAAACCATACTCTCCTGGGGAATACAAATAATAACGTATATTTTTAAGACGTTTTATTCTGCGCAACCTTACGATTCTACCATTTTCATATCGATATTTTAAATCATGATCATGAAATATATTATTTAATTCACTAATCGCTTTATCTGGTTCTAACCCAAGCGTGACTTCATAGGTCCGAAGGTAAGTGTCTATATATTTAAAAGCAAGCTCAATTGCATCAATATGTTTTCTTTTATCGTCTGTTTTTAATAACAAATTACTAATTTCATCCAGATATGACGTTGAATGCGCATATAGGGTGAATAAGCCATACTCTTTGCGTAGCGTCTTACATATCCTTCGATAAACTTCGTCAGAATGACTATTATGATAACAGTATAATGTCATATCATAAAAAGAGGAGCAACTCCCTAACGTATTGATAATCAATACAATTATCTGCTCGCGTATTTCTAACGGAATATCTTCATATAACAGGTCGCTATGTCTTAGTGAGTATGGTTTAAAGGTGTGCATACCTCCCCCTGTAACCGCAACAGAACATATCTCTGGATAGCGTCACATTACTCTGTTTCAGCAAGACAGGCGTTAATATCAGCTCAACAGTGGGGCATTTTTTCTGATTTTTTAATTATATTGAGTGATTATTTATATTCAATATAAATGATAATCAAAGTAAAGGGGCTTACGTAATTATGACGTTACGGGTGATGAGGCTGGAGTCTTCATATAGGGTGAGACGTGAGATCCCATTATTCTATCTGCCCTCCCTTCTCAACCACAAAATTATCTCAACAGAAAAAATCAATAAGCAGTTCAACATTCCCTAAACCGATTGAGTGGATATAGCAATACGCTCACCTGACGACAGTACAATCAACGTATCTTCCTGTCTATGAGATCTGTTTTTCCTTTTTCCAGAGATCTGCTCAACCAGCGCCACTATTCTTTTATGCGCTACAGTCTCATCGCGTTTCAGCTCAATGACAACAAAACAACGAGGCGTCGCCCGGTTGCCCAGGTGTGATAAGTCTTTATCATACAAATAGTTATTCAACTTTACATTAACCTAAACTCACCCTTTACCCATTCCCAACGCGGACAGCGGATGTCCGGAATAGCTATAGATCTCTTCTCCCCCCCTTCTGATTTAATTGCCTGATATACCAAGAATAATATCGTTTTACAAAATGTTAGGGAATATGTTGCTACACCAGACGATGATAGCCATCCCTTAGAAAAGTAGCCAAACGGAACCGTCTGAAGTCAAAACAATGAGAACAGTAAGCAGGATAACAGGAGATTTGTCCCCAGTTTGCTCGAGGATAGGATGCCGAGAATAGCCTCTTAGTCATTATCTTTTCATAACTTACTGATTTTTAATATTTAAGTTGTAAATTATGACTAAAGTTAACATTTTTTGTGACATGTTCCACAATTAGTAACGATGGTGGTTTTTAAAACACTGGTTTAGGTTCATATTGTAGACAATGAAAGAGAATGAAAAATGATGAAAGGTTTTAACAGCGTTCAATGGAGAGCTTATGAAAAGCGCGATTGAACGTCGCATGGAAATCGCGAATCTGGTTGGAGTGAGAGGTAAGGTCAGTGTTGGGGATCTTACCGAATATTTTGGAGTATCCGGAGCGACTATCCGTACTGACTTACGTTTCCTGGAGTCAATGGGGCACATTGTCCGCTCTAACGGTTATGTCATTTTAAACAAAGGAGTCATTGCCAACTTTTCAGCGGAATCCCGAAATCGTAAAGAATCTGTAACGGTAGGGCATGAACAGGATGTTGCCATATCGGCAGAAGAGAGTAATAAAGCCCTATCTTATTCAAATGGCGACGGATGGGAGCAGAAGCTGACGGAAATAATAGGCAGCCTGGAACAATCATTGTTCATTGGTGCCGGAGCGTTAACCCGACATTGGGCACAAATTCAAAAATGGGATTCTGGGTTAATACTGACAAATGATATCCAGTTAGTAACCTCTCGGTTATTCCCTACGTCTAAAATGACGGTGATTATGCCTGGAGGCATTGTTAACAGTGAAGAAATGATGTTTGAGGGTGGCAAAACAGAAGAAAATTTAAAAGAATACCGGGTAGAAAATGCAATTATCGAGGTTGATAATTTTGTTCCCGAAGAAGGTTTTTTTGCGGCCCATGAAAATGATGTAAGGTTCTTAAGAACATTACGTACTATTGCGAAAAAACTTATACTTATTGTACGAAATGAGAATCTGTCACAAATCGCCAATTTCTGGATTGGCGATGCAGACTTCGCTGAACACTTTATTTACGCCTCAAAAATAAAGAGTCTCTGATTTTCAGGTAAATACAGTATGGAGTAATATGAATTATTTCATACTGTAGCTATAGCTTTATCATTTAAGACCATCATTGATGGTACGTTATCTTTTGGAGAAAATTTAAGTAATGGCTAATATTGTTCTGGTTAGAATTGATGAACGTCTTTTACATGGACAAATTCGAATCACATGGGGAAAGTATTCTGGTGCAAATACCATTATTGTCGCCAATGATGAAATAGCAGCCAACCCTGTATTACAGGCACCTTTTAAAGGCGCTGCCGGCGGTGAGTATGTAGTACTTTTCAGAACAATCGAGCATTTGATTGGTAGTATCAATAAAGCTGATGAACGCAGACGTATACTCATTCTGTGTAAAACACCAGAAGATGTCGCCAAACTTATTGAGGGAGGAGTCAAGTTTAATGAGGTCAACGTCGGTAATATGCATCATAATGCCGAGCGGAGACAAATTGACAAAAATGTTTCCGTTAGCCCGGCTGATATTCAGGCCTTCAAACGCATTCAGCTAAAAGGCGTTGAATCGATAATACAGCATATGCCAGAAAGCTCACGGAAAAACATTTTCGACTGTATCTGATTAATTTTTAGGAGTCATTATGTATGAGGCTTTTTTGGTCGCCTTATGGGCTGCCCTGTGCGGAATAGATAAGTATGATGTTGCCTTAAACTTTCATCGACCTTTAATTACAGGACCTGTGATTGGTTTTATTTTAGGCGATGTCCAGACAGGATTAATTGCGGGAGCTGCAATGGAATTAGCCTGGTTAGGGCTGGTGCCAAACGCCGGTTCACAACCACCAGATGTTACTATCGGAGCTATTGTCGGAACAGCTTTTGCTATTAAACTGGGTATCACACCTGAAGCGTCGATTGGTATGGCGATTCCGTTTGCTATGGCAATGCAAGCGCTTGTAATTTTCTTATTTACATCATTTTCACCGGTGATGCAGAAATGTGATCGCTATGCTGAGCAGGGAAATGCCTCTGGTATTGATCGCATGCTTTACTTTGGGTTGGCTACCAGAGCCGTGTTATATGGCGTTGTTGCTTTTGCGGCAGTTTACTACGGAACCCAGGCAGCCGATTTTATTATCAGCTATTTACCGGAAAAAGTTATTGCCGGAATGGCTATCGCAGGGAAAATGATGCCAGCCGTGGGCTTTGCCATGTTGTTACGTACGATGTTTAATGTCAAATTACTGCCACATTTTTTCATCGGTTTCATTTTAACAACGTATTTTAAATTACCTATTATTGCTGTCGCGATAGCGTTTCTTTGCGTGGCCATCCTTGATTATTTCCAGTCAGGAAGCGCTACCGGAAAAAATCAGGAAGGAGTATTAGAGGATATTCATGATGATCTCTAAAGCAACCGTAGACACAGATACCACTGAAGAGCTGACTGTATCACCTGATACCGAGTATCAGGATAAAGAAATTAGTTCGGCTATAACAAAAAGAGACCTGTGGAAAGTTGGTTTCCGGGGTCTTTTTATGGAAGGAAATTTCAATTATGAACGTATGCAGGCCGGTGGTTTTTGTTTTAGCATTATCCCGGCGCTGAAAAAGATTCATCGTAATCCACATGATTTCTCACTGGCGCTCAAGAATAACCTTTCATTTTATAATGCGCACCCCAAGCTTTTTACATTTCCACTTGGGCTGGCAATTGCGATGGAAGAGAATAAAGAAAAACCAGAAACAATTAACGCAATCAAAGCAGCGACAATGGGGCCGACAGGAGGGATCGGCGACGCCATTGACCATATGACCATGATGCCTTTGACGTTAGGTATTGGCGCTGCGATCTCTCTGCAAGGTAGCATTGCCGGGCCATTCGTATTTTTTATTTTGTACCAGATTTACCACTTTTTTGTTTATTTCTGGCTGCTCTTTTTTGGCTATAAATCTGGTGTTGCGGCTCTCGGAAAATTATCCGAGCAGGCAGATAAACTGGGACGCGCGGCCAATATCATTGGCCTGGGGGTGCTGGGTTCTATGACTGCCGCCTTTGTTAAAGTATCGACACCATTAGTGGTCACGGCGGGTGCTGCTCATGTGAATGTTCAAACCGACCTTCTGGACAGGATATTGCCAAATGCGCTACCGCTGGCGCTGGTCTGGATCATGTTCTGGCTGGTACAAAAAGGTAAATCGCCCAGTGCGCTGATATTTGGCACGCTAGCTCTTGGTGTCGTGGGACACGTTATTGGTATTTTCTAAGGTAGAAAAATGATTGGGATAATTGTTGTAGGCCATATAAATTTTGCCTCAGGGTTACGTTCTGCCGTTGAAGCTATTGCCGGGGAGCAATCCTGTGTCGAATATATCGATTTTATTCCGGGCATGAGTACAGAACAATTAGAAATACATATCCGACAGGCAGTTGAAAAATGCCAGACAGGAGAAGGCGTTCTGGTATTCACAGACGTTGCTGGAGGTTCCCCTTGTAACCGAGCGACAGCCGTCATGTCTGATTACTCTGATATGCGAGTGATTACTGGCAGTAATTTACCCATGATTGCCAATGCCTGTCTTGAGCGTGATGCTACAAATCTTGATGAACTTGCATCACTCATTGTAGAACTAGGGCATCATTCCATTGGACTGATTGATATCAACAATTTTGTGACCGAAGATAAGCCAAATGATATGAATGATGGTCTCTGACTGAATTTCAATCTCTGGAAAGATTTTAATTATTAATATTCTGCCAGACAAAATCTGGCATCTACAAACGGGTTATTTTATGCAGCATCAATCAATTACGCAATTAATGCGTAAGGTCTATCTCTGGCAAAAAGAACACCAGGTTCGCTGGGTAATCAGGGGCCAGGGACAACGCCGCTATTTAAAATCAACCGACTGGGAACGCGGTGTTTTCTGGAGTTGCGTTGCCGCAGCATGGCGAGAAACGCAGGATGACGTGTACTTAAATGGGCTTGCGGAATATACCCTTAATACGGGTTTTCGGGCTGGACCGCTGGTGAATTTTGCTGACGATCAGGTCTGTCTTCAAAGCTATCTGGAGGTCTATCAAACATTAGGTTGTGATGACGCCATTCAGTACGCGCAAAAAGCGCTTGAGCCAATGCTGACAAGCGAGAAAAAAGGTAGAGAGATCTGGTGGTGGGCCGATGCTTTATTTATGGCGGCACCAACATTAGCTGCATTCGGCGCTCATTCTCAGCAACCCGCTTATTGGGAGCAGATGGATCGCTTCTGGTGGGATGCCGTGGATTTTCTTCACGACCCAGAAACGGGACTTTACTATCGTGACAAGCGATATATGCCTTTACCAGAGGGCGAAGACGTCCGTGAACAGAACGGGCAGAAAGTATTCTGGGCGAGGGGCATCGGCTGGGTCCTGGCGGCAATACCACGGCTCCTGGCCTGGTTACCCCAGAACTTCCCTTCCCGTGAACGCTATCTGGCGCAGTATCTACTGCTAGCTGAACAGGTCGTGAAATACCAGTCTGCGGATGGCTTATGGCGTACTAGCTTACTTGATCCTGAACATTTTCCTGAGCCTGAAAGCAGCGCCAGTGCGTTGTTCTGCTATGCGCTGGCATGGGGAATTAATCATGGCGTGCTGGATGATAAATACCGTCCTGTCGTGCTACGGGCCTGGCAGGGACTGACAGAATGTGTCGACGAACAGGGGAAGTTAGGATGGGTACAACTTCCGGCTTATAACCCCCGAAGAGTGGACGCCAGCCATAACATTGATTATGGCGCAGGTGTCTTTTTGCTTGCCGGGACTGAAATGTTGAATCTGATTTAAACCTATCCGGGAATATGAGGAGTGATGAGAGAAATGATATCACCGACACAACGCCCCTGGTTACCCCATGAGCATCCCGGATGGAAGGATTATACCCTTTTGTTCCTGCAAAAATTAAAGCGTGATGTGTTATTACGTAAACCCTTTATTTCACATAACAGTGAAATGGCTGAGTTGTTTGCGAAAAACCACCTTTCGTTTAAGGAAAAATGCGAACAGATGGCCGTGTATTTTATTGATTCATTTTTCTATTACTCCCGTTTTCAGTTTTGCCGGGCATATTTACCCGGCTGGCCCAGTGAGCAAGGTTCCGAGTCCGATGCGATTGAAGCAACGGCCCGAACCTTACCGCTGATGGCCGCCTGGCTCCATTATCAAATGACAAATCAAGGTAAGTTAGACAGCTATGGAAAATGTGTCCGTCAGGCGCTAAGACAAGCTTTTATTTGTGGAACCGACCCTGAACATCCAGGATATTGGGGAAAAATCAAAGATTATGATCAGCGTATTTGTGAATGCTGCGATATTGCTCTGGCGTTATGGCTGGTACGCAATACCGTCTGGAAAAGCTATAGCGCATCTGAGCAAGAACGTATTCTTTGCTGGCTTCAAGGGGTAAATAACTGTAAAACCGTTGATAACAACTGGCATTTATTTATTGTGTTAACCCAGCAGGTCGTACTGGCGCTTTCCGGTAAAGGAGAAAACAGCGAGCAGCGCTATGCACGGGTGAAAGAGTTCTACGTCGGTGAGGGCTGGTTCCGTGATGGGGCGAATGGAAACTTCGATTACTATAATTCGTGGGCATTTCACTATCTTTTATTTTGGATCGATCGTATAAACCCTGATTTTGATCATCAATTTATTACACAAAGTTGCGCCGAATTTGCCAAAACATTTCGCTATTTCTTTACACCATGCGGATTTCCTTTTTTTGGGAGAAGTATTAGTTATCGGCTTGCAGCACCTGTAGCGCTCATGGCGAATGCCATTCAATCGGGTCGGGCTGATGGGCAATTAAAGCGGATCATTTCTACGCTAACCCATTTCTTCATACTACATGGCGCGGAACAACATGGCGTCATCACCCAGGGATTGTTTCAAGCCGATCGTCGGTTGATGGATGGCTACAGCGGTAGTGGCAGCAGTTTATGGTCACTGCGGACATTAATATTGATGCTTTATTCTGGAACAGAATGTGGCTTGTGGGATATTGATGAGGCACCTCTGGAAATTGAAACTGCATCATTTGATTTTACTATCGACGCCATTTCAGCTCGCGTCACAGGAATTAAAGAAACGCAAGAGGTCATTGTAACATTTGCTCATGATCAGTATCCTGATGCTCCTTTCAAGGATGGCAAATTAATAAAGCAAGGATGGTGGCCAATTGTTCTTGAAAGTGTCTCCGGGCGCTCAACACGTCCTAAAAACAACTTATTACGTAAGGGGGTTACGACTTTTAGTTCCCGATTAAATTTATACCTCTGAGAATATAACGACATAAATAAATCTAATATTAATAAAGGTAGCTTATGAAAAACTATCAACGGCCCTGTATTCTGTTTTTTACAGCATTAATGATGATAAGTGCGTTTCCCGCGTTTGCCGGGGGATATATCCAATTCGGTAGTGAGTACGAATACTATCCACAAAAAGAAAACATTGCCTATCATCGACTGACGTCTTACAACCCGTATATTCGCTTCAGTTATCGACCGCAAGACTCTGACTGGACGTACTCCGGCCGTATTCTTTTAAAAGAGTATCCATATAAGAATGATTATAATAATAAAGTAAGCACCTCTCAATCTGGGTTGTATGAACTATACGCCACTAACTATATTAAAAGTGGTAATTTTATCTTCAGACCGGGGATTGGTTTTCGGATCATTCCTTATGATAAAGCGAACTACTATGGTGAGCGATATGAGCGACAACTCAGAATACTGCCTCAATTCGATTATCTGCTGACGCAGGACTCCCGCTTTTACCTGAATGGATTCTTTTATATCGCCGACTCAAAAGGAAGCCGTAAGAACGACAGAACTACCGACCCTTATAACAATGGCGAATGTAAAGCCAGTGATGCCAATGCCTTTGGTTTTTGTTCTAAAAAATACAGTGACTGGGGATATGAGTTCGACGCAGGAGTCCGCCATAACATTAACAGCACGAATAGTGTAGCATTGGGGGTTCATACGGAGTTTGATGACGTTACGAATAACTATGATGATCAGCTAATTCAGGGAACACTGGATTACCAATATCGTACAGGAAAATTAACGTTAGGGCCATATGTCCGTATTGCTCTTGATCGCAGTATTAAACTGAAATCAGAAAAGAACCCTGCTTCAAATATTACTTTAAAACAACCTTATAACCGCTATGGCTTACGCGCAAATTATTCCTTTAACGGACGTTGGTCTATGGGTGCCGAAACCTATTATCAGGAAGAGAAAATGCAGGATCAGTCTGGCAACGATATGCAGTCGCGGCAGAAATGGTTTTATAAGCTGAACGTTCAGTATAATTTCTGATTATAGAGGGTGACATCAATGAAAAAGACAAATTTAGCATTTTCGCTATTGTGCTTAAGTATGGGCAGCGTACATGCACAGATCGCTACCGAAAATGTAAATCTGCCAGTAGTAAAATCAACTACCACAACGTCAACCCAGCAACAGCATATTATTGAGCGTATGCGTGATACCTGGCGGCAGAATTTTGTGCCTTCAGGCCCAGCGGCGCCAGAATTATCAGCAGAGTATGTGGCAAGTTTAAACAAAACGGCCAATAAACTCTGGAAAGGAATAGATAAAAATACCCCCGCAGGCCAGTTATGGGCAGATACCGTACTGGATAGTGAAAGCACATCAGGACGCCTGAAACTGGGCACTACTCTTTATACGGTATACCAACGCCTGTTCACCCTGGCAAAAGCCTGGGCTACGCCGGGGACAGATCTTTATAAAAATGCTCAGTTGTATACTGTACTTAAATCAGCGCTGATCAATCTGAACCAGGACTATTATAACGATCAGACCCCAGAATGGGGAAACTGGTGGAACTGGGAGTTAGGCATTTCACGCAGTGTTAACAATACTCTGGTGATACTTTATGATGATCTCCCTTCCACGCTGATTGATAAATATAATCTCGCGACCCGACATTTTGTTCGCGACCCTCGTTATTTAGCTGAAGGAAGCGGAGCCCCCTACTCCACCACAAAAAATGCCTTTACGTCGACTGGCGGAAACCGCATTGACAGCGCAATGGTCGTTTTTGTTCGGGGTCTCCTGGCTAACGATCCTGGAGAAATTAGCGCTGCAGTAACTTCAGTACCTGAAGTGCTTAACACCGTTCAGTCCGGAGATGGTTTCTACAAAGACGGATCGTTTATCCAGCATAAAGATTTACCTTATAGCGGAACCTATGGCCAGGTTTTGCTGAATGGTCTGGGATTAATTAAAAACAGCGTCGCAGGTACACCATGGGATTTCTCAGTTGAAGATAATCGCCGTATTTATGACGTGATCAGACAAGCTTTTTTACCTTTACTTCATGAGGGAAAAATGCCCGATGCCGTCAATGGGCGCAGTATTTCACGTAAAAATGGGCAGGATCAGGATGTTGGCGCATCAGTTATGAATGCCATTGCATTGTTTGTTAATGGTGCGCCACCAGAAGAAAAGCGCCACATTGAACAGGTATTAAAAGCCCAGCTAAATTCAAAAACAACGGAATATTATCACACTCACTTGCCAGAAAACTTAACCTCCTGGCAGGTTATTACGCGTATTCAACAGGATAGCCATTTGCCACCGGCCCCCCGAACAGCGGGCGGTAAACTGTATGCAGATATGGATCGTCTGATTTATCAGGGTACAAACTATCTGGCTGTTGTAGCGATGCATTCCAATCGTACTGGTAGCTACGAATGTATTAATAACGAGAATCTAAAAGGGCAGAGAACATCTGATGGGATGACCTGGCTGTATTTGCCCAATGACGATCAATATCGTGATTACTGGCCTGTGGTCGACAGTCGGTTTTTACCAGGCACCACCTCTGCTGGCGAGCAGGGTTGGTGTGATGAGCAATACCGTGTGACTCAGTTAGGTCGGGCAAATATCGCCTGGGCGGGTGGCAATACTCTGAATAAATGGGCAAGCGCGAGTATGCATTTAAAAGTGCCGACTTATTCACTCAAGGCGAAAAAATCCTGGTTCATGGCACCGCATGAAATGATCATGCTTGGGAGCCAGATATCCAGTAATAGCCCGGCGGTAACGACCATTGCTAATCAGAAAATCAGTGGCTCGGCAAAAGTGCTTGTTGATGGCATCGTCTTGCAGCCCGGAGAAGAGAGAAAAGCAACCCAATCTGTCGTTTTAAACGATAAAGGTAATAACATTATCTGGAAGCCATTAGCTGGCTCAAGCGCACAAGTTAGTGTGAAACAACGTCAGGGTAACTGGGCCGATATCGGCACCTCATCCGGTAAAGTTTCGGCACAATTTTTAACCATTATCCAGCCTCATAGCGCAGAATCAGATAATCATTATGCCTGGGTTGTCTTCCCCTCGGGGTCCGCATCCCCTTCCGTAAATGCTGACATAACGCTCCTTGCGAATGATGCAAAAGTCCAGGCTGTGTCGCTACCAGGTCAGCAGGTTATTTATGCTAATTTCTGGCGTTCTGCAACTGTGGGAGGCATTCATGCATTGACGCCAATGTCCCTGATTATGACGCCAACAACACAAGGTTATCAGATAGCAGTATCTTCACCACGTCGTGATAGTCGGGTGTCATTCCAACTGCCCGATAATGCAATCCCATTCCATATTTCCAGTGACCCTGATAAGCGCGTATCTCTTAACGGGGACATCGTCAGCGTGAATATGACCAATCTACGCGGCAGTAGTTATTCTTTTGAATTATCTAAAAATAAATAGGATGCAGCCATGGATAAAATAATTTTCTGTCATCGTTCTGCTGGATATGGTTCTTCCCTGCTATTGGCGGTGTTTTCATTATCTTTTATTTCCAGCTCAGTGAATGCGGCTATTTCGACTGATTGTCCTGGTGGAGCTACTCGATATTGTACAAGCAAAGTAATCAATGCTGATACTGAAGGATACATAGATAAGTCACCTGTGATATTTATGGGAGATACAAGCCTTACTGTTTCTGCCAGCCAGGCCTTTAATAATAACAAAGGCACCTATGAGTTCAGAGAGAATACGCATGTAAAAGTCAACGCCGAGTCAGGATTAAATGGCGGTACATACACGCTAAGAGGCGGAAGTACACCAGGGAAAGTTGAAATCGATATCAATGCCAGTTCTGGTATAAACAATGCCAAGTTAACTGCTCTCGCTGGTAGTAATGGCGTAGTCAATGCCAATACTGAAAAAGCAATTAATGGCGGTAGTCAGATATTCAATGCTGGAACAACACTAAACATCAATGCAGCCGATGGCGTATTTAACAGCACGGGACTGACATTCACAGATGCGACACTTAATTTAAACGCATCCGATGCCTTTACTAAAAATACGATGTCCTCTGGTAAAGTTGGCAGTGTTAAAGGAACGTCAACGGTTAATATCAATGCCACGGGGGGAATGTCTGGTGGGCAGTTAAACATTCAGGATTCCAGCGAGGTCAATGTGACTGGAAACGGTAGTGTCACTGGAGGCACGTTACTGTTCACTGGGAGTTCAGTATTAAATGCGGATACCGCTAGTGCTATCGCGGGAGAAACGAATAATACGAATAAACAGATATTTCAATCTGGTACGACAATGAATGTGAATGCAGCCACGGCACTCAGTGGTGGCAATCAAACATTTAACGATGCAACATTAAATGTCAATGCCAGTCAAGGTATAAGTGGTGGATATCAGATCCTGGCAAAAAGCTCAGTCCTGAATACAGAAGCAGATCAGGCTATTATTGGAGGACAAATAAAATTACAGGATAATGCAGTATTTAATGCTAACGGTAAATCAACCATTACCGGGGGGATACAAAATTTTAACGATAATAGTATATTAAATGCCAATGGCGAAGATACCCTGTCTGGAGGCAGCCAGAATTTTAGTGGAAACAGCATCCTGAATGGCAACAGTAAAGGGGCGATTTCTGGTAACAGCAAACAAATATTTAGTAATAATGCTATATTTAACGCCAATGTCAGCCAGGCAGTTACTGGTGGCACATCTACCACATTTAAAGACGATGCTGTCATGAACATTTCAGCACAGCATGGTGTGGATGGCGGAAATTTATTATTTGATGGTAATTCGACATTAAACATTAATACTGCGGATGCCATTAATGGTGGCGAGCAGCGTTTTAAAGGGAATTCACTGATAAATCTGAATCATGAAAACTCGTTATATAATACAACATTGAAACTAGAAGGAAATGCCAGTGTCAATATAAACGCGGATAATGCTTTGAATTATACTGACCATATCGTTTTTTCAAAAACGTATGACACTACAACAGGCAGTATACTGGATGTTAACGGACACTCCCTAACCATTGGTAGTATCAGTGGTAATGATACCAATGCGGTAATCAAAAATAGTAGTGCTCAGGATGCCATTCTGACTACCGGTTTGTATGATTATGGTGTGTTTGCCGGGCAAAGTTACCAATATGATTCTTTTCTACAGCGTGGCGCGATGCGTGCAGATGCTGTCGTCAGCAGCGCATTGGGAGATATTACCCGTCAGGCTGGACTGGCGCTAATACCACAGTTTGCTGACAGACTCGTTCCGGAACCCAGTGGAATGGCCCAAAATGGCCAAGGGATTTGGGTACGTACCCTTTACGGACAACAGGAAAATCAAGGTGACGGAGCCACAAATGCGGCATGGAATGGCCACGTAAAAGGTATCCAAATTGGGGCTGATTTATGGCCTGCTGATGAAGACAGCAGTCATAAACTGGGTGTTTATGTGGGTTATCTCGACAGTAATGCTAATGTATCGGGCAAAACCATTTACACCTCGAATGCCCAGCTTGGAAGCTACCAGCTCAATACTTACGCTACAGGTTTATACTGGCGTTATACAGCAACCCAGGGCTGGTACACAAACACCACTTTACAACTAGCCCGGTATTCTGGACAGGTAGAATCGAATAACAGTACACGTAAACCTGATATTCATGGTCGTGGGCAGATTCTGGCTTTTGAAGCGGGCTATCCGCGAGTACTAAATGAGGCGCTGACACTGGTGCCACGAATTTCTGTATCCTGGCAGAAAGTTAAATTAGATGACTATCGTTATGATGATTTAAACGTTAATAACGATCTGGATAATCAGTTAACCGCCTCCGCTGGAGCTCGTTTGTACTGGAATACTATGACGATATCCGGGGTCCAGTGGTCCCCCTTCCTTGATGCAGAGCTGAATAATCAACTGACCGCCAGAGACAGAAATAATGTTACCGTAGGCAGTACGGGATACCAGGATTCATTACTTACATCCTATAATGGTTCTGCTGCAAAAATAAGCGGCGGCGTGACCGTAAAGCTGAATGATTATACAAATTATTATATCAAGGTTGATTATCAAAACGGTCTTAGTGAACGATCCGAAAAGACCTGGCAGGGAACAACAGGGGTCAGTTTATACTGGTAACTATTGGCCATTATTAAATAATTTAAGGAGTGGCGATGAAATATATCATGCTGTTTCTCATGGTAATAATGCTAAATGCATGTGAATCAGCTCAAAATTTTAAACGTCCAGAATTATCTCAACAAAACTGTGATACATGTAACATTGATGATGCTGACAGCCCAATCTTTGATGATTAATACGCAAAATCCATGTTAATGCTTACCTTGCGGAGCACCCTTATCAAGGTGCTCCGCAAGCGAAGGCGGGCCTTTTTACCCGCCCTTCGCTTCATACATGCGAGCGAACCAGACACTCATGCCTTGCCTCATCTTAAACGGAAGATAGAAGCTGCTATGCAATGCTTAAAGCGCGCCAGAAAATTCGTCTACCTCATCTTTATCGATAATATTGCCCCATGCCTCCCTCATGCCTGAACTGGCATCGTATACAATATTTATTCACTTTGTGAATTTGAAACTAAAGCTCACCTGTCCATGAGTTCTTCTTTCATTCCATTGCCTCGTTGCCATACCAGCACACTAAAACTTAAGGTGAGCTTATTATTTTTATCGACGGATCAGAACAATCCTTCGCCGGTCATACAGTGTTTCCGCAGAGAGCTGCAAATCATATTTCTCGTTCTTCCGTTTTCGCGATTTAAGCATTTTCATCGTAACGCCACTTATTTGCCCAGTTTCAATCCGTCTCTTGATTTCGGCAGCGCTTAACATGAGTTGCTTCTTCAAAATCGACTGCAGGCTGACCTGAAAAGAACGGGAAATCCTGACGCTAACACTGACCTGCTTGTGGGAGGCGATACTGACCAGCCACCGTTCCTGAATGTGAAAATCAGGCTGCCCCGATAATTCAGCATTGTTTCGCTTCAGGATCGCGCTGTCATAAGCAAAATATTGCACCGTGGCAGCATCATTCGCCATCAGTAGGCAATAAAGATCGCGGTTAATTTTGTTGACTGGCAGGCGCGAGAACAAGGAGATATTCCAGGTGTAATCGCAGTGTGTGCATTTATAGATACTCCAGACATCGAGTACCTTCTTTTGCGAATTAACCCGAAATGCCCCAGAAGGCGTGAAGTCCCGTTTTACGCTGCATGAAGGGCAACGTTTCGCTATGCGCTGATACCCCACAGGAGTGACAGTCCATATGACTTTCATAACGTACCTTTTTTAACCCATACAAAATCGGCCCGTACTCAGCGGACCATAAATGTTTGTGTATGAAAAATATTTAAGTGATATTTTTCAGATGGTTAAAAAAAGATTTCCAACGCTACAATCCTGTCAACGACTAAAGAGATACGTCGAGACTATCAAAGCGGCCATTATCGGGTATATGAGTTTAATCAATATTCATTATGGTAGCGGCGGGATCTATTTAACTGGCACGCTAAACGCCATGATCCTCCCTTCGGATCACACTTTTCACTCCAGGTTATTCACTGACAGAAATCAGGTGTTATCATTCACTACGTAAATACTTTTCAACTCAACCCGAGGCTTTGATGCTGGAGAATGTCATCATCCGATAATCAGTTTCCCGACCTTTTCAGGCCGGACTGATTATCAATGCGCCGAAATCGAATGCGGACACCGCAGTGTGTTTGCACGTTTTGCATATGATGATTAAACAGGTTCTTCAGTATGAATTTATCCCGTCAGGAACAACGTACCTTACACGTTCTCGCCAAAGGCGGACGCATTACACACATCCGCGATGCGTCAGGCCGCGTCACCGCCGTTGAGTGCTATAGCCGCGAAGGGCTGTTGCTCGCCGATTGCACGCTCGCTGTATTCAAAAAACTCAAAACCAAAAAGCTGATCAAATCCGTTAACGGTCAGCCCTACCGCATTAATACGACCGGGCTGAACAACGTTCGCGCCCAGCCTGACAATCGCTAAGGAGATGATGATGGATATCAGCGCCGTTATTTTTGCAACGCATCGCATTCGGCTATTACCCGATGAAGGCAAAATCCCCTGGGATGAGCCGGCCTTCAGCCAACGCATGCTGGAAAATCATCTATCGCAGGACCACGACTGGGCCAGCCGCCGGCTAACCGTGATTGAGCAGCAGGTAACATGGATTACCCGTCAGTTACCTGCTGGCGCCTGCATTCTGGATCTCGGCTGTGGCCCCGGTTTTTATACCCGCCTGTTAGCGGAGCGCGGGTTTCACTGCACAGGCGTAGATTTCTCACCGGCATCCATCAAATGGGCTCGCCAGCGGGCGCAGGCCGCAGATCTGAATATTGACTATATTCAGCAGGATATTCGTACATATCACCCCACGGAACCCTTCGATTTCATCATGATGACGTTTGGGGAACTGAATGTCTTTAGCGCTACTGATGCGCAAAGCCTCATCAGTCATTGCGCACAGTGGTTGAAACCGGGCGGCAAACTGCTCGTGGAAGTTCATACCTTCGATGAAGTTAAACGCCAGGGCATGGCGCAAGCAAGCTGGCAGCGTTGCCCGCACGGTCTGTTCCTTGCCGAGCCTCATCTGCTGTTAACGGAAAATGCCTGGGATGAAGAGGCCCAAACCAGCTCAACGCAGTTCTGGGCGATAGCGGAAAACGGCGGTACCACCCGTTTCGGTAGCCAAATGAAGGCCTGGCGCGATGATGAATGTATCAGCCTGCTTGGTGACGCTGGTTTCACTGTGTTGCAGCGTCCGGACAGTCACACCTGGCCAGTCGGCGAGACTTTTGCAGGCAAGCTGTTTGCGCTGCTGGCTGAAAAAACAACTCCCACTGAGAGAATCTCCCTCAGTAAAAGGAATAAACCAATGGATATCCCACGTATTTTTACCATTAGCGAAAGCGAACACCGTATCCATAACCCGTTTACACCAGAAAAGTACGCCACACTGGGCCATGTGTTACGCATGAAGCCAGGCATGCGGATTCTCGATCTCGGTAGCGGCTCGGGTGAGATGCTCTGCACCTGGGCTCGCGATTACGGTGTTACTGGTACTGGCATTGACATAAGCCCGCTCTTCACCACACAGGCAAAGCAACGTGCAGAAGAACTCGGCGTCAGCGAATTCGTACATTTTATTCATAACGACGCGGCCGGTTACATTGATGAGGAAAAATATGACGTGGCGGCCTGCATAGGCGCTACCTGGATTGCGGGCGGTGTCGCGGGGACAATAGATCTGCTGACCAAAAGCCTCAAGCCTGGCGGGATCATTCTCATCGGTGAACCGTACTGGCGTCAGGTCCCCGAAACGGAAGAGAGCGCTCATGCCTGTGGCGTCTCATCCGTCGCCGATTTTCGCCCCCTGCCCGAGCTTGTCGCCTTTTTCGACCAACTCGACTATGACGTGGTGGAAATGGTGCTGGCAGATCAGCAAGGCTGGGACAGATATGAAGCCGCGAAGTGGATGACCATGCGCCGCTGGCTGGAGGAAAACCCTGATGATGAGTTTGCGCAAGAGGTTCGAACTGAACTGACGGTAGCGCCCAAACGTCACGTCACCTGGACGCGGGAATACTTTGGCTGGGGCATATTTGCGTTAATCGCGCGATAAAGTGGTGCAGGAGGTATAGCCTACAAGGGGTATACCTCCATTTAAAAGTATTCAACAAATTAACGCTGCTCAAGGCTGGAATATATCGTTTTAATTTCACCATTAAGCTTCCACCACGATATGCCGCAAGACGTGCAAGCGAGGCATCTAACATGATGAGCAAAAACTCCATCAATAAGGCGTTGCGCATGATAGCCTATCGCGCTAGCAGTGCCTGGATTATCCCTTTCGTTTCTCTTTTCTTATGCGTTATTGCTGCGATTCAATTTTTAAGAATAAAAAAGAACCAGAAGAAAATTAGGAAATGGTTTATCCACAATATTAATCATTGTTAAAATTAAAGCAATCCCCCGTAAAATCCGGATATTTTTATTTCTCATAGACGAGAATTTATATATTATGATATAATAAGATGGAGAACATGTAGGTTATTAACCTGCCCGTAATGTAAATGAATTTTTGAGGAGATGTTTCCAGTGGGACGTAAATGGGCCAATATTGTTGCTAAAAAAACGGCTAAAGACGGTGCAACGTCTAAAGTATATGCAAAATTCGGTGTAGAAATATATGCTGCTGCTAAACAAGGTGAACCAGACCCAGAATCAAACTCATCTTTAAAATTCGTTATTGAACGTGCGAAACAAGCACAAGTTCCAAAACACGTTATTGATAAAGCCATTGATAAAGCCAAAGGTGGCGGAGATGAAACGTTCGTGCAAGGGCGCTATGAAGGCTTTGGACCAAATGGTTCAATGGTTATCGCTGAAACGTTGACTTCTAATGTTAACCGCACGATTGCTAATATCCGCACAATTTTCAATAAAAAAGGCGGGAATATCGGAGCGGCAGGTGCTGTCAGCTATATGTTTGACAATACTGGAGTAATTGTATTTGAAGGAACAGACCCTGACCATATTTTTGAAATTTTGATTGATGCTGAAGTTGATGTTCGTGATGTAACCGAAGAAGAAGGAAACATCGTTATTTATACTGAATCTACAGATCTACACAAAGGAATTGCAGCTCTAAAAGCAGTTGGAATTACTGAATTCTCAACAACAGAATTAGAAATGATTGCTCAATCAGAAGTTGAACTTTCACCAGAAGATTTAGAAATCTTTGAAGGACTTATTGATGCCCTTGAAGATGATGATGATGTTCAAAAAGTATATCATAACGTTGCAAATCTCTAATTATAAATTAAACAAATCTGTCACTATGGCAGATTTGTTTAATTTATAAAGTTGTTATAAAAAAGTATATCTTGGACTGACCCCACCCCGGTAGACGATCCTGCCCTATAGTTGGACTGAGCGTCAGACTCTAAATGAGACGCTTACAAAATGATTTACGAACTAATCTTTTGAATCCCTATATAAAATATAAAGCCTCAACCCAAAAGATGAGGCTTTATGTGAGGTAGATTAAATATCCCATCAGCTCGTTAACTGAGTTTGCAAGCATCTCTGATAGGCGTCTGTTATTTTTAAATCATAGCGATTTTGTGCATATCCCGGGCCGTTGTAGCGCTTGGCGAAGCTGACCCAGTCTTTATTTTGCAAATAAAAATTGAGATTATTCGTCGCCATGAATTGGCAAAAAGCCTCCAACTGCTCGTGATTGCCGCGGCTTTGCGCCGCGACAAAATCTTCAACCGAGTGAAATCCACATAAGGCAAAATTAAATCCCATGATCTGGAATGCACCCCATGACGTAGAGCAGAGCGCGGCTTCACGGTGGAGGCTCATTGCCGTCTCCAGACGCGCATGCTCTTTCTCTCCTCCCAGATAGTGCTGCGCCGTCCATTGCCGATAAATAATGGAGGGAAAGCTGGCAGCAAGAATCTCGGGTTGATAGCGGCGTTTTGCCAGCTCACGCCAGAAAATATGTCCCTCAAATAAGATCTTTGGCCTCCCGGAAGGGAGAAAGCCCTGCCCTGACGACTCCACGGTACAAACTGCCTGTAGCGCACAGGGCTCAATCTGTAGCCGTCTGGCAGCAGTGACGATCTCCTCCCAGCTAATTTTATCCCGAACAGACTTCTGGTTTAGAGGGGCAGACTGTTCACCTATTACCATGTCATTTCTCCGTTACTCACTGGATTCGTTCCTTGGGATGTACATTTGCAGGGTCTCCCGGTTATAGGTTTTGTTGTAGTCGTCGAGCATGGACTGGAAGTTTTTAATGAAATCCAGGATTGATATGTAGTCGCCGTTAGCGTTGCGCACTTCGCTGAGGGTCATACTTTCGTCCGCCGGCGTTGCCTCCAGGTAATAGCCAAGAATTTGCGGGCTGGTAAAGCGTACGGTGACGCTGTTTGCCGAAGAGGTTGCGCGCGAGTTGCTACTAGCGGAGCTGGACGATGAGGACGAACTGCCGCCAAAGATAAAGAAGCCGCCGCCGCTCGAAGAGTGATCTTCCACACTCTGGGCAAAGCTGCTCGACATTGCCTGGTCGGAGGAAAATTTAATGGTAACGTCGCGGGCAATGATAAATGCAACCGGGAAGCACGGGAAAACGCAGTCGTTCATTGCATTAAAACGCGTTTCCTGGAACGGTTTGCCTTTTTGATTCGGGGCGATTTTTTTGCTGGACGTGTTGTACATATCTTTGGTGAGCAGGAATACGCCGGGGTTAAACCATTCCCGGCCAATGCTTACCTTCGCAATTGACATCCCAATCTGAATTTTGACATTTCTGGTCTCGGACTCGCGGCTGTCTATGGACTCCCGGTGCGAACGGCTGCTGCTGTATCCGCCGAAGAAGAAAGATGAGCGATACGAGGACTCAGAGGCCGAGCTGGCGCTACTAGATTTCTGGCTGACCGACGCCATCGTTGACTCAATCAATACCTGAGTGAAACCGTTAGGCACAGCGTTCGGCGTGACATCGCTGCCATCTATTGGCTTGCTGGCCTGCTGCATCACCGACGCCAGGCTAATTTGTTGCCGTACTGCGGCAATATCGTCCTCCGTTCTTTTAAGCTGTGTCTGCAGTGGTAAGAGCATTGACTTGTACTGAGTCAGGTTTTTTGCCTCGAAATACTTCATTGCGCTTTCGGTGGCGTTTTGGGCAGCCAGAATTAATTCGTCCTGTGCCTGCATGCACTTGCTGGCGTTGTCTGTTAATGCGGTAATGACTTTTCCTGCCACCTCTGGATCAACATTGAGGATCCTGGACGTGGTACCCGCAAGCGCTTTGCTTTTGTCCTTATCATTGGAGCGCCCAACAATATCGACAACCAGCTTTAGGGTATCGTTTGTGATGGCGCTATAGACCTTAGTGACTGCCTCTTGAGCCGTTGTAAGCTCCTTCTTCGCAGCGTCCTGCTTATCCTTGAGATCTTTCAGCATCGCCGGGTCAGGAAGAATATTCAGGAACGAGTCGATCGTCATGGATAAATTGCTGCGCTGCACCAACAGCACGGAGAGCTGCTGCGCCAGCGCCGCAGGGCTTTCTAACAGGTCGATAGGGGTGAACGACGTATCCAGTAGGTTGAACCAGTTTTCCGGATACAGCGTTACCGGGTAGACGTATCCACCATCGGGGTTGAGCTTTTGTACGTTAGCCAGCGTTTGCCGGGCCTCGGCAATTTCACGCCCTGCGCCGCTGTCGAGGATCCCGGTAATAATCTCCATATCGCCCGGTGAGAAAACGTTGAGCACTTTCCCCAGCTTCTCTTGCACCTTCAGCAACTGAGACTCGGCGGTGGTCTCATACCAGTCGAGATAGTCGTTTTGTTTGCTGCGATTGGTTTCCTTCGTTTCGCCGGGGTATTTGGCATCCAGCTCGGCTTTTTTCTCTAGCTGAACTTTGGCCCAGGCCTGTTTGGCATCAACGTATTCGCTATACAAGCGGTAGAAGACCTGCTGAAGCGTGAAGCCGGTGGTTAACCCGTCGCCAAAATTATACGGATAGGGGGTCATCAGAACTTTACGCAACTTTGATTTTGCATCAAACAGCTTGCCATTCAGCTGCGGCGTCAACATATCCAGCGCGCTTTTATACTGCGTTTGCAGGTGACGGCCATTGTCAGAGCCGGTCATCGTACAGGCATCAAATAGCCGGTTAACCAGCTTTGATTCGTTGGCTTCAACTAACGGCGGTTTCGGCTGGTTGTTTTCAATATCGTAACTGTAGAGATTTTTATCAATTTGCATGCCGGGAAGGCTCATGCAGAAAAATTGATTAGGGTTATTTCCGCCGATAACCGAGGTGATTTTTTCATAAAGCTGATCGGCAAAACTTGGCACTTCTCCAGCATTATCCAGTGCCGCGCTTAGCCTTGGGGCAGCTTCGGTCATTGAAATAGTTGTTGTGGTAGAGGTAACCTGTTGGCTTGATTCATTAATATGTGATTGTTGGTTGTCGCTATGTGTTTCATCCATAATGATTAATACTCCTGAATAATAAAATAATCGTTAAGTATCTACAAACACGAGAGGTATCCAATAATAATTAAATGATGACAATTCCAACCGGGACTAAGTTACTGTAAGCACGCATTAAATCACCCGGAGATACAAACATATTATTATTCGCCTGCAGAGCAGTCAGCGGGTGATAATTTTTTTCTGCGGTATCAATATTTATCAGTGCAGCATGGGCTTCGGCAAACTGATAAATAGATTCTGCCAGTGCCTCGGTCATCGAAGGGGCTGGTTGATTTGTATTATCCAAAAAGGCATCGTGCAATGCTTCGCACAGCGCTTCATCGCTGGCGGTTTCCGGCGCGCTTGCCGTATCGTATTCGGAGAAAACCGGCTGATGCTGCTTCATCCAACTAGTTGCTTTATCTAACAACGTTTCGCCAAACGCGGAGTCTGTCAGAGAGGTCTGGCGGAACTGCAGGCGGAATGGGCTACCCGCGTCGTCAAAGCATTGGGCGACGAACTGCGAGCACACCATCGGGTGTTTACCCGGTGTCTGATGCTGTTGAATGTAGTGGGTAATGGTTGCCGTGAGCTTTTTCAGAATTCGGATTATCACCTGTTGTTTCTGGCTGCTAATGGAGAATTTCTTATACATCAGCAGCAGGCCAACCATATAGAGCCCGGCGTGATCGTAAGGCTCCTGATTATTCAGGTGTCGTCTGGCGGCATTAATAACCGGATTAAGCGGCGAGGTGCTGGTATGGCGATAAACATAGATGGTGCGGCCATGAAAACGTTTTTGTGCTGAGCTTTCAGAAACCTGCGGCGGCGTTTCTTCAATAATAGTGGGGGGTGCCTCATTAAAATAAAGTGCAGCATGGCTGACAGGAGCATCGGTTAAGAAAGTGATGGCCCATGAAATAAAACTTTTTTTTTCAGGCGAGAAAAGCAATACGTCTGCAGGACGTAGCTCGCTTAGCAATAGCATTTTCATATAAATTCCTTTTCATACAGATATCTATTAAGGCAGGAGACTTATAGTCTAGTCTTAATTATTTGAAAGGAACTGTGATGTAAATCATATTTAACTGTAGTAGAAAATTTTATCAATATCCGCACGATGGAGGCTGTGATTAAAATTGTGTAATTGCCTGTTTTTGATATGTTCACTCCAACAACGGAGACCGGCAAATTATGGACGAAAAGAGACTCAAAGCGCTCGCTGCTTAACTGGCTAAAGGCCTTAAAACCGAAGCCGACCTCAATCAGTTTTTCCGTATGCTGACGGAATTAACCGTCGAAGCGGCACTCAATGCGGAATTGACTGACCATCTCGGGCATGAGAAAAATGCGCCCAAAACAGGCTCAAACACCCGCAATGGCTATTTATCAAAAACGTTGCTGTGCGATGACGGCGAGATAGAACTGAATACGCCGCGCGATCGTGAAAACACCTTCGAACCACAGCTGATTAAGAAGCACCAGACGCGTATCACGCAGATGGATAGCCAGATTTTATCCCTCTACGCCAAAGGCATGACTACCCGCGAAATCGTCACCACCCTCAAAGAAATGTACGACGCAGATGTATCACCTACGCTGATATCTAAAGTCACCGATGCCGTAAAAGAGCAGGTTACTGAATGGCAAAATCGGCAACTGGATGCGCTGTATCTCATTGTTTATATGGACTGTATTGTTGTTAAAGTTGAAGGCCGGACTCGAACCGGCACGTATTTCTACGGTTGATTTTGAATCAAAAACAAGCAGATAAGATAACTAATTCATAAGTCAGCGTTTTTCATTAAGGCCTTTTAAAGTCAACAAGAAAGGCACTGGTTATGAAACACGCAAATCCCCCTGTTTTATCCACGCTCATCGCCGCGATCCTCTCTACCAAAGGCGGCGTAGCGAAAACCACGGATACCGCCAATCTTGGCGGCTGGCTCGCCGATCAGGGACTAAAAGTCCTGATGATTGACGCCGATATCCGTCAGCCAACCCTCAGCAGCTACTACCCTCTCGACTACGAGGCTCCCGGCGGGATCTACGAGTTTATTGCACATAATGAGCTGGATCCCGCGATGATCGTCTCACATACCGCCATTCCCGGCCTGGATATCATCATTTCCAACGATCCGCGCGGCGAACTGATGAACCTGCTTCAGGCCGCGCCGGACGGCGTGATCCGCCTGCGCCATCTGGTACGCCAGATCCCCGGCTACGACATCATCCTGATCGATACCATCGGCGCACGCACCATCGCGCTGGAAATGGTCCTGCTGGCAAGCGATCTGGTGATTTCTCCGGTGCTGCCGGAAATGCTCTCTGCACGCGAGTTCCTGCGCGGTACGCTGCAAATGTATCAGGATCTCCAGCCCTTTACCCGCTACGGCATCCCATTACCGCCGCTGAAGGCCGTGATTAATAAACTCGACCACACCAACGACGCTCGCGAGATCCACCACAACCTGCTCCAGGTATTGCAGCATAAACAACAGGAGCAGGAGCTGCTGGTTCCTACCGACATCCTGATGACCCCGGTTTACGCCAGCGTGGCTTACCGCCGAGCGGCGTCGCTGGGCATGCCGGTGCATCGGCTGGATGCCGCCAGACCGAAAGGACGCACAACCCCCTGTGCTGCTGAAACCATGCGCTCGCTGGCCGAGGAGCTGTTCCCGCAGCTTATCGCTCTGCCATCCCTGAATAGGGAGGGCATCGCATGAAACGGAAAATCTGGCGGGCATTTTGCTCTTATTACGCCCAACGCCCCTTTGAGAAAGATGATGAAGTACTCGTGTACTTTGAAGCCGCCGACCGTGAAGAGGCGCGCGAAACCCTGCCAGTGTTAATGTCGCTACTCTGGCATATCCCACTGGAAAAAGTGGACTGCTACAACCTGGAGGATGAAGACGAGCTACGTGATAACTCCGGCTCGGAGACTGCCCCAAGAGACTGGCCGCTGTTTGAAATCGGCTGGTCCCGTAATAAACCACTCTACTCCAGCGATTTACCGCTATTGCTGCTGCCACCGCATCAGCAAACCCGACTGTGGGAAGCCTTTCTGGCCTGTCAGGAGGGAAATCGCGATGAATAAGCGCAAACGGCCACAACCGCCCCACTCCGTCGAAGCGGAACAATCGGTGCTCGGCGGCCTGATGCTGGATAACGATCGCTGGGATGACGTCGCCACGCAGATTTCCGCGCAGGATTTCTTTATCTCCGCGCATCGCACTATCTATAGCCATATACAAACCCTGATCGAACAGGGAAACCCTATCGATCTGATCACCCTGAGCGAATCGCTGGAACAGCAGGAACGGCTCAAACAGGTAGGCGGTTTCGCCTATCTGGCAGAACTCTCCAAAAACACGCCAAGCGCCGCCAATATCATTCCCTACGCGCAATACATCGCCAGCTACGGTGAACTGCGCCAGCTTCTGCTTCTGGGCAATGAGCTGAGCGATATGGCAGGCCAGCCGCGCAACAATGTGGCCGATGTGCTGGCCTTCGCCGAGCAAAAGCTGTTTGCCATTGCCCAGTCGCATCAGGACGGTGGCTTGACCGATATCAGCGCCTGCTTTGACAACGTGCTGGCAAGCATCGCTCAACGCTACGAGGCTGAACGTGGCAGCCTCAGCGGAACGCCCTCCGGGCTGGAACAGCTCGATGCGCTGACCTGCGGCTTCCAGCCTGCCGATCTGATTATTGCCGCCGCACGTCCTGCCGTGGGTAAAACCGCTTTCGCCCTGACGCTGTGCGTCAACGCGCTGATGCAGCTCCCCACCCAGCCAGTGCAAATCTACAGTATGGAAATGTCGGCGGAGCAGTTATTGCTCCGACTGGTTTCTTTGCTTGGGCGCGTCTCACAAACCCGGCTTCGTAGCGGCGATCTGAGTGATGATGACTGGCAACAGATCGGCATCAGCGCCAACATCCTGATGACAGAATGGAAAGATCGCCTGCTGATCGACGACTCCGGGATCCTCACCCCTTCTATTCTGCGCAGTCGCGCCAGACGATCGCTGCGCCAGTATGGACTCCCTTCGCTGATCGTCATCGACTACCTGCAACTGATGCGCAGTGGCGGCGCGGAAAACCGCAATCAGGAGATCTCGACGATCTCCCGTTCGCTTAAGGCGCTGGCAAAAGAGCTGAGTTGCCCGGTACTGGCGCTGTCGCAGCTTAACCGGGCGCTGGAATCACGCCTTAACAAACGCCCCTGCAATGCCGATCTGCGTGATTCCGGTTCTATCGAACAGGATGCCGACGTCATCTTATTCCTCTATCGCGACGAACTGTACGATCCCAACACGCTGGATCGGGGCATTGCTGAAGTTATCGTCAGTAAACAGCGCAATGGCCCGGTCGGCACGGTGCGCACGCGATTTATCAGCGATCAGACTCGCTTTGAATCGCTCGCCCTACGGGGAGGCGCGTCATGAACACGAAACTGACGTCACTGGAGCTTCAGTCCCGCCTGCTACAGGGTAATTTTGATCGGGAACGCTCACCTGATGATCGCTTTGCCGAACCGCTGACGGAAACCGCTATGGTCGTGACGCTGGAGCAGCTCCGCCCTTACGATCTCAATCCGCGACTAATGCGCAATCCCAATTACGACGATATCAAAGCCTCGATCCGCCAGCGTGGGCTGGACACGCCGCCGCCGATCACCCGTCGTCCCGATCAGGACTACTACATCATCGCCAACGGCGGCAATACGCGCCTGTCGATCCTTAATGAGCTGTGGCGCGAAACGCATGATGAACGGTTCTGGCGCATTCATTGCCTGTTCAAACCATGGGGCGGAACGTCCGAGCAGCCCGTGCTGGGCGAACTGCGCTGCCTGATCGGCCATCTGGCGGAGAACGATCTGCACGGCAAACTCAGCTTTATCGAGCGAGCGCTGGGGATCAACAAAGCGCGGGAGCTGTACCAGCAGGTGGAAGAGTGCCAGCTCTCGCAGCGGGAACTGGCAGAGCACCTGAGAAACGATGGCTACCCGATCCACCAGTCGCATATCAGCCGGATGGAGCAGGCGCTGGAATATCTGCTGCCCTGCATCCCCGAAGTGCTGTACGCCGGGATGGGTCGCCCGCAGGTGGAAAAACTGCTGTCCCTGCGGGCAGCGGCGCTGCAAATCTGGCAACGCCATGCCACCGGGGACACCGGTTCCTTTGAGAGTCTCTTTTCCTCTGCGCTGTCGCTGTTCAACGATCAGCCTGAAGACTTCTTCATTGAACGAGTACAGGATGAACTGCTGGGGCTGATGAGCCAGGCGCTAAATGTTGATTACAACCTGCTGTTGCTGGACGTCGATCCTTCAGAGCAGAAGCGTCAGGCCGTACTCGGCCCCACGCCGGAGCCGCCGCCTTATATCCCTCCCGAGGAACCCGAACCACGCCCTGTTGCGCGCAGGCGCAAAGCGGACGAAGGTGAAACGCGTGGGGGAACGGTTATTCCACCGCCGGAGTCAATGCCAGATGCCTCGCCACTGTGCGAAGGCAATGAACCCATTACGGATATCTGGCGTATTTCACCGCTCTTTGACTCAACCGAAGCCTTACAGTCGATAAGCGATCGGCTGGCATGGGATCTGGCGGAGTGTTGCGGTATCGAAGATCGGGTGATCGCGGATAACGATGACGACGGCGTTGGCTACCGACTCAATACGCTCGCTTCTGATCACCCTATGTATTTCCGGCCACAGTCCCGCGCCTGCTGGGCACTGCTGGCGACACTCAATGGTATCCCACTGACAGAAGATTTGTCCGCCGCACTGACACCCGCCCTGTTTATTCAACGCGATACGGGCGGTTTCTTCTTCAGCGATCTGTTTCTTATTAAAGCATTCCGGCTGATCCGTATTGTCCGCCGGATCAGAGAATTACAGCAGGAGGCACAACATGCTGCCGACGATTAACCAGGCCGTTTTGTCACAGGTGATACAGGCCCTGAAGGACGGCAACGTGCGCTATTGCGAAGCGCTGGGCTTTGACCGCGAGGAGCTGAATGAACTGAACTCTCTGACCTTTGAAGAGCTGATGCATCTGGGCAATACCTCAGCGCAGTTTCTGAAAATCACCATCAACCATGACGTGCTGCGCAAAATGCTGGTCCAGGTACGGCAGGAACAAAAATTTCAGCAGATTGTCAGCCAGGCGGTACAACTGGGCGGTTCCATCGCCCTGATTAGCCACTATTTCGGCATCTCAACCGCTGAAATCAGCGCCCGCCGTCGATTACTGGGGATCCACGTTCGTCAGGGGCGCAACCAGGTTCCCGGCGAAGAGGAAGAAGCCGCGCTCTGGAAACGCTGGCAGGAAATTAAGGTCGATAACATCGACTCGATTCCAGCACTGGAAGCCATGATGCTGCTGGCTCAGGAACGTTCGCTCTCGCTGACGGTGGTCTGGAACCTGATCCGGCAGTGGGAAACGAGCTGAATAACCGATGGGGAATATCATGACACCGTACATTCAGGCGCTGATCGCCACGACCGGCAACAAGCTCCAGCAGCGAATGCAGAAGGATCCTTCTTCAGCCTCTGACAGTCTGTTGTTTATGGGCAACGCGCATGACACGGTTCCGCGTCGCTTATTGCAGGATTCGCTGTTATCGCCCAGGGATAAATTCGCCTGGCAGGTGATTCGGATGCAGGCGCAGGAGAACGGCGGCGCGGTGTTCCCCTCCTACAGCGAATTGCAGGTACAGCTCTCTAACCGCCCATTGGACGAAAAAGCCTCGCGCAGCACCGTCAGCCGGGCATTACTGATGCTGCGCCTGACGCGCTGGCTAAGCCTGTGCCACAAAGCGCGGGACCGCGTTTCCGGGCGTATTCTGGGCAATATCTACGCTCTGCACGATGAACCGCTCACCGTCCTGGACGCCGTGCGTTTTGATGCCAGCTACCTGCATTTGCTGGAGCAGTGCTCGCGGCACGAGAACAAAACCATCCGCGCCACCGCGCAAGGCATTTTGTATGACATTCGCCAGGATACCAGCCTGCGCTACTTATCATCACGCATTGATCTGCTGGAAGAACGTGCCCGCTGGCAACAACGCCAGTCCTCTGAGGAGACTAAGCCCAAAACGCCCGGTCTCAATACGGTACCGGGTGGAATTTTACTTGGTACCGAATCGGGACTAAGCCGGAAACCGGGGCCTGGCGGCTTAGTCTCAAATCAGGACCAGGCTTCTGTACGTACTGTATCTACAGATATTTGTAATAGTACTACCGCGCGCGCGAACAACTCACCGCCGAACTGGCCGCCAGAAATCCCACTGACGCATCCCGAAAAACAGCTTGTCCTGCAAGCGATGAAGAACATGCCATCCGCATTGCGTCAGGACGTGCTCGATGATGCAGCCCGGCGCATCGCTCGCGGCGGCGTGCAAAACCCGCTCGCCTACCTGCTGGCAACGTTGCGCAAGGCGCAGGACGGCGAGTTTAATCAGTATCGGCGGGATAAACCTGCGGTGCCAGAGTTTGTGCCGCCTGCGGTTTCAGAGCCGGAAATACCGGCAGAACCGCGTAAAAAACGAGATATCAGTAAGTTAGTTGCGGAGATCCGGGCACAGTGTCTGGGGAGTGGCTGATGTTGTGACGGCTTTATTGATTTCTGCCCATATGTTTATAAAAACCGTTTTTATCGACATATGGTCGGAACATGTCGATGCCATAAACATATTTCGGCCATATGTTTAAAGAAATGCATTTCATCGACATATTTCCAGATGCTTAATTTGGGATGCCCGGCGTTGTCAGTATGAGTTAATGGATAAGCAGTACTCCATTTTTGATGTTTTTACAGCCTGCAGGCTGTTTTTAGACATTACAGCCTACAGGCTGTAAAAGCCGATGCTTTCACGCTTTTCAGCTGCATAGTTTAAAAAAATGACAATACAGGTACTTTTAGTACCTAAAAGCGAAATAATTTAAACTATACGGGTACACGACATCGATATGGAAACCGTGTTGATGCCACTGGCATCACATCAATACCTCTCAATTCAACACCAATTAATAGGAAAAAGGGTGATGCCAGTGGCATCAAAATTTCCAGCTATACCGGGTAATTCCAAAAGTACCACCCGATATCCGGATGACAAAATCATTGCGAATCCGGAAAAACTACCGGTCGGCGAGGCTTACGCAACACTGTGCCATCAAGGCCTGAATAACGCGGTTCTTCTTTTGCTTCGTCGGACAATCGCACTACATTTCCATCAATCAATAAATGACCCCGGTCCATCAGAGTGTGTAAATCAGCTGCCAGGCACAAGCCATTTTCAACGGTCGGTGCTCCTCCACTTGCATGGCTGATAATGTGTGCCGCTTCCAACGCTAACCCTGTCCCTGTAATAGCACAACGATTGTCCCAGTTAGTCATAACCCGAGCGCGAAAGACCCCTTGTGCTGGACGAATTTTCACTTGGGTATATTTTATTTCCTGTTTTTCAAAATGAGGTGTATCCAGACGTTGACGTGCAAGCTCAGCCTTATACTCTGAATACAACTGTCCATTACCTAAGTTATCGAGCTCTTCTGCACTCCAGGCTACACTGAGAAGCTTTTTCCGAGCTGCGTTATAGTCACGAACAGACTTATCAATTAAGTCTTCACGGCGCTCCAGAACAATTGTGTGCCCTCCGCGTTTTACTGGTACTGTACGATCCCCAATTTGCATATTCTCGCCACCAGAAGCTGCGATAAGATCAGCTCGCCATGCTGCGTGACATAAACTCTCGCCAAGATAATCATTTACTGCTTTGGCACTACTAAAACGCTGTCCATCGACATAAAACCAATAGCGACGTTTTTTCATACGTTCAGCTTGTTCAGGGGTATATCTCTGAGTCATTATTTTTATACCTGCCATTATCCTGCGAGTTTTCTGGCATAGAGCAAACAAAAAATCAGTTAGCCAAAATGCCTCTACCGTACATAGTTCCTAAGTTGGACATGGATAGCATCCAGCATACTAATTACTTCGCCATCTCCGGGAATATCACTATCATAGACAAGAGGAGCAAAACGGGTATGAAACTCCAATCGTATCTTCTGCCAGACAGATGCCGCATCAGAAAAAATGACGGCCTCGGATAAAGGGGAATCAAGCCAGCTTCCGGCGTACCTGAACTGTTGCCTGTCAGCATCCTCGACCACCTTCAGCATGGGAAGCAGCCCATCATCAGTAAACAACCCGGCATATTTAGCATCTCGTCGGATAAGGCATAAATCATAAATATGGCGGATTTTAGCCTTCAACTGTTCCTCGACATTTTCTTCACGGGAAGCCCGAACCAGCCCCATTATTTTTTCAGCAACAGTTCGCTCAATATTCAGGACCTTGACCTCAAATGCCATCAACCCAAATTTCTGAACCAGATCGGGCCGACCCATCATATTCAGAGACTCTGCAATCAATGTATACACTGGCATTAAAGAATAAGGCTCGGGCGTGGTAAATGCGTTGATTTCCAGTAAAAGGAACGGAGATGCCTGAGCAAACTCACCGTCAACTTGTCTGGGATACTCAAACCATGTTTTACGAAATGAACCATGTTTTGACTCACCGGGATGTCCCGGTAGATACGTCAACCCCTCGGTAAGCCGGGCTTCGGCGTCTCTGATATAATTTTTGATCTGATTTCCAGAAAAGTCAGGCAAATGAGCAGCAAGATCGATATCTTCAGAAAAACGACGGATCAATTTATAGGCTTTTGAAAGCGCAGTCCCACCTTTAAAAATAAGCCGCTCTTTATAATCAGAGCGGCTGAGATTTCTTAAAATATATGTTACCCAATAATCTTTCTCAACGTATACCGCCGGTATAGAAAGATGGTCTGCCGTGGCCTGAATAATCTCGACAAAACTATCGGCATTTTCATGAATATTCATATGACCTTCCATTTTTTAGCCTGAGACCAGTACCCTTTCAACCCAATGTTATAGCGTGTTGTAGGGTTAAGATCTTCTGCCAGAAGGCGGCTGATAGCATAACCATTGGTATCCAAAATGAGACCCAGCAACGCTTTGGTCGCAGGTGGATAATATCCTTTTGCCAGTTGTACCAGTGAGTCCAACGCACCTTCATCCATGTTTTTTATTTTCTGGCTCAACACACCAAGCACTTCAAAAGGCTGACTGTCAGGAATATTTTTAATATCCGTCAGAGCATCCAGAACTTCAAGATATTCCTTGTCTCGTTCATTAACAGGCGCTTTACTGGGAACCAGGCGAATATCAATATTACCCAAATTTTTTTTCTGCCGCGCTTTTTCAGTAGCAATAGTGACCGTTTTCGGCACCTGAGTTGTCAACCCCATGCGATTATACAGGCTGAGACCCGTTATATAGCCAATTCGTTCTTCACCCGCAAAGAGATAAAGGCGGATTTTTTCGTTGTCCGAAGGACGAACCTCCCCCAAAACTCCCTGCTTAGGACGATAAAAAACGCCTTTTGAAAAACGGCGAACCTGACCGCTGCTCACCAAGAGACTCATGGCCTTCGCAGTGCTCTCCGGCGACGACCGCCAGGCAGGCAGCGCCTGGTAGGTAAACATTTTACCAGGCTCAATCCTATCAATATCTCTTACGACTTGTTTCTGAATGCTCATGAGTCACCTCCTGTACAAAATTTTACCTCTCGCATATCGATCTATTCAAGTTTTTCGCGCGAAAAACTTGAATAGATTGCTGCTATATCCCCACTCTGCTTAAGAATCAATGCTGAGGCATCTCTACAAAAAAGACACATAACAGTGTCTTTTGTGTAGAGATAACGACCAACAAGTGCGATGTGATGCCACTGGCATCACATCAATGCCTATCAATCCCCCACCAACCAATAGGCAAAAGGGTGATGCCAGTGGTATCACCCTCACCGTCAGAAAACTTCCCGCCTGCATTTTCGTTTTCCCGTTGCTCACATATCCTCACGCCGCCAACCTGCACGTACCACCACCCGCAACAGGAAACAGTGTATGTCGGACTACACCTTCAACATGGGTCCCCTGCGCAGTGCGATCCATATTCAGCTTCACACCCATAATGCCACCAGACTGTGGACCGGGCGACGGGCGACCGAGAACGGCCCCGCGCCGATCATCGGCATGCCGCGCTTTATCGAAATCCTCAACCAGATACGTATCGCTTCAGAGCATGACGATCCCTACGCCGACCTGTGGATGCTGCATATAGAGGAAAAGCTCGCGCAGTCACGCAAAATAATGCAAATGATGCTGGAACAGGCGAAAGCGCTGTTCAGCGAATTGCCGGAAGGTATCGATATTGAAAGCTGCCTCAACGTACAGCCCGCCCGCTTCCCACTATTTATCAACGCGCCGCTGGCATACCAGGGCGTCTATCTGTTGACCGATTTTGACCAGCTTGCCCGCCAGCTTCTTCTGGCTTCGCATATCGCCGTGCTGTCGCGCCGGGATATGCACCAGTGGCTGAACCGGGGCGCATCGGTGATCCGCAGTGCCTTCAGCCTGGCGCAGAAATATCAGATTTCCGGTCTGAAGCGCAGGGATTTTATCGACGATACGCCGCAGGCCAGGGCAGTCATTACCCGCTGCGGCCCGCTGCCGGAGGCGGTACTGAGCGGCAAACTGCGCTCCTCATACTCACCGCCGTTATCCTCTACCGCCCAGAACACCACACCGGGAGCCACCCATGATGAATAACCCGACAACCGGCTACCAGCCGCTGGCTGATGACGACTATAAAATGCAGGTTTACGTCTCCTCGCTAAAAGGCCTTTTAAAGCCTTTTAAGAGTAAGGGGGAGCTTGAGCTGCTGGAAAGCAACGCCAGAGCCGCCCGTGAGATGATGGAACCGCTGATGCGACGTCTGATCCAGAGCGCCCGGCGCTACCCCGTGCGCCAGCTTCCGCTGATCTTCACCATCGGCCCGGCTCCCTCCGGCGCAAATTTTCTGCGCTGGCGTAACCAGCAGAATAATAAAACCGGTACTCCGGCATTCTGTCACCTGATCGGCGACCCGAAGGTGCCGCAGCGCGCCAGAGATACCCTGCTAGAAATCGAGAAAGATCGCATCGTGTTCAACATGCAGATGTCAGTGCTGACTTTTATCATTCGCCAAGCGCGGGAGTGTCAGGAAAAAGTTGAACAGGCGGAAAGATTGCACATGGGATTGCTCACTCTGTCGGAAAATAATGAACGCGGGAGATAAATTTCGCCACGACGACATCCCTGTTCCACGCTTATGCTCAACGGGCATTCCTCCCAATGGTGCGTCCCGCTTTATAAACACGCACCCGCAGCAGATCGGTCCTGCTACGTAAAGCTGCCTGCACTGCCATTGATATACTCCCTTCCGGGCGGATAGCCAGACGCCAACCGTCTCGCTATCCGCCCGGACTCCCTCATCGTTCCGGCGCCCACCGGATAACAATGGGATCCGTTTGTGCGCAAGCGCCAGTTATGACGATTTACACTGCTATCAGAAATCGCGCGTGATGCCACGCGAACAGTGCCTCTTCAGCTCCTGCACCTTAATACACGCCGTGCGGAACACGATTTTTAAGGTGCAACAAACAGAATATCGCCTCGCAATTCCCCTCACCCACCGCTTAAATCACCATTGCTTATCCGGTAGCCGGAACCTGCAAGCTACCCGCCGAATGGCGAGGTTCCACACCCTTTAAATGGCGCAGCATCACCCCGGCGCATCCCTTTCCCCCGATGCATTCTGCATATCACCAGCACCGCGATTACGACGCGGGAGGATCCTATGAACGAGAAAACCTATTTCAACCTGTACACCAGCGGCCTGGGCTACGTTAACCGTGTCCGCACCGTGACCCCCAAACGCGGCGAGCCTTTTTTATGCTGTGATATTGCGGCGTTATGTGGGGCAGCCGATGCGGTGGAATATGTCCGCTTTGACTGCAAAGTCACCGGTAACGAAGCGCGGAAACTGATTGCCCGCTGTGAGCAGGCGGTCAATGAAAAGCGCAAAGTGCTGATTCACTTCCGACTGGGCGATTTATATGTCGATATGTTCACCTACAGCAAAGGTGAGCGTAAAGGCGAAACCGGCGTCAGCCTGAAAGCCCGACTGCTCTATATCGGTCTTGTCAAAATCGACGGTGAAGTCGTCTGGCAGGCCAGCAATCAGGAAGCAGAAGAAGATGCCGCCTGACCCTTAACAGTGACGCCCATACCGGGCGTCATACTCATTAATTATTCAGAGCGAGAAAACAATTTCATAATGTAAAGTCTTGCTTATCTTCATAAGGTATCCCGCGAGTTAACCAGCTTATTAATCAAGCGGAGATACTGGAAAATGGATTTTATTCATCACGCCATCTTCTTATCCTGCCTGCGCATATTTATAAGCCTGCTTCTCTGTACCGGCGGGAAATTGCGTCTTTCCCATACTTAATAATGATAAAGGTTTTGCTATGAACAGAAAAAAGCTCTTTTTTCTGCTGCCTGTCCTTTTGCTCGCTTTTCAGCAATCAGCGCAGGCCGCCCATGCTAACTACGAGGATAAAGATTTTCCGTTATCCGATTGCCAGCAGTATTCTTCATCAGAACAAAAAGCAGATTGCTTCACGGATTATGCCGTCAGTCATCATATTTTTTACTGGGGTAATACCGTCTATGGCGTAAACGCCAACGGTCCTATCGAAGAGGGTTTTGCGGCCGCTTACCAAGTATCACCGGATAACATCAACATTGCCAATTCTTATGCCGCATCGTTGGTCAGAAATGGTCATGCTCCTCAGGGAATCGATCAGTACAAAGCAAACTTCACCAAATTCGGCGACTTCCATTCCGGCTTTACCGCATGGTCACTGATCCGTGCGGCGGCTAAAACGCCAGATGAGCATGACAATGCCGCGCCGGAGCTTTATCAACAATTAAAGAAACGCTACCCGGATCAAACCCGAAAATATACGGCCATACTCAATTCAGCGGATAAGTTACTGCAAGACGAGTCGCTGATTAACTTCGATATTCCAGCAGTGAAAAATCCCGGACGTTATCACGCCATCGTGGTTCTCGGTTTCCAGCTCGATAAAAACGGCAATCCGCAGGAGCCTCTGGTAGGCATCATGAATAAAGCACTGGCCGTCGCCAATGCTTACCCCACCTCAAAAATTATCGTAACCGGCGGTGTTCCGCGTAATAATCGCGTCGAGGCGGAAGTTATGTCTGATTTCTTTACCTCTCACGGTATCGATAAATCGCGGATTATTCCTGAAGTTCTTTCTTATGACACCGTACAGAATGCTAACTACGTCGCCATGATTATGCGTAGCTTTAATATTCGTGAAGCCACGATTGTTACCCGTGCAGGTCATATTCGTCGCGGCACCGCGCTTATGCAGAATGCGACGCAACTTTATGTCCCATGGAAAGTAGCCATTAACTCGGTAGCCTGGAAAGATACTAAATACAAAACCGAAGAAGATGCAAAGAAAGCCCCCAAACTGGGTAGCGGTGATTACAAAGCCACCTATCGGGATGTTCTACGTATTTATCAGCAAGAGTATCCGGGATTTATTAATTAATGACCTCATGGGACAGTAAAATGAAAAAAATAATTACTCCGGTTATCCTGTCATCATTATTTTATGCCGGGTGCGCCAGCGCCACTGTGCTTTATGACAAAGATGAAAATAAAGTTGAAATAAAAGGTTCTCTGCGCCTGATGATGGATGGCAGCAGCGCCAGAGCGCGTGAAGAAGGCACGAACAAATACAAACTGGAAGATGAATCCTCACGTATTGGCTTTCGTTTTGAACGGCAAATTGATGAAAAGCTAAAAGCATTGGTTTATTACGAATGGGGTAATGATACTCAGGCAACGGAGAAAAAAGACGACTTCAATTTTACCAACCGCCAGGCCTATGGTGGCCTTCATTATCAGGGTATCGGTGAAATTGACTTCGGTCGCGTTACAGTTCCCTTTGAGTCAGTCCATCAGTCTGACTACACCTATGAATGGGGCAATAACGGCGCACTTTATTATGGTGGAAAGAAAACCAAACGCGTTGGCGGCGGGGATAACAACTACGTCAAAAGGATATCCAACACTCTGAAATACATGAGTGATAAATATGACGATTTCCGTTTCGGTGCCTCCTACACTTTACAGGATGAAACTAACGTCAATGATATTAATTACGCCTGGTCAACGGCTGTTTATTACGACACCACCTTTAACCTCCACCTGCGGGCAGGTTATGCACAACAGGAAAGTAATGGCTCCACGGAATCCAACGCAGACCTGGGATATTATAATGTCGATCCAGTAAAGGAAAGCATCTGGGGCGTCAGCGCAAAATACGATATTCCCGTATGGGGTCTGTCATTCGCTATTGACTATGGTGGTGAAAAAATTGAAGACGGCAACACCGGGGATTCAGATGCCTACGAACCCTGGGGCAAAACCACCCATGCCAAACTTTTTGGTCTGGGGACAAAATGGACCTTCAATGATAAACAATCGGTTTATGCCACCTGGGCTATCAGAGATGGCGATGAAGCCGCCGACAATTATCAGGAAACGCGAACCGTATTAGGCACCGATTATAAGTTCAATAAATCCGTGCTGGTATTTCTGGAATACAGCAGCCAGAACAACCGTTCGAATTATGATTCCGACACCAAATCTGATGATAAATCAGCGCTCGGACTTCGTTACTACTTCTGATAAACCGGGACAATCATGAAAAAATTACCCCTGATGATATCTGCCGCGTGTATGGCCTGTTCAACCAGCATACCCATGGCGACAGCCGCAACCAGTAATAATCTGGTGCTGGAAAAAGTCGTCACCATGACTCGGCATGGCGTTCGCTCACAAAGCAACAGCGCCAGCGTACAGGAAAACTCCCCTACGCCTATCCCCACCTTCAGCGCGAAAGACGGTGAGCTGACAATGCACGGCTACGCTGCCGTGACATTGATGGGAGATTATCTCCACCGTTATTTTGTCAGCCAGAAGTTTCTGACTGAAAACACCTGTCCCGATGCAAAGAACATCTTTATCCGTTCCAGCGCGTTTCAGCGCACCCGCATGACGGCCAACGCGCTGGCTGATTCATTATTTCCGGGCTGTGCAATACCGATTCACTCCCCGGACAAGAAAACTGACGACACACTGTTTGAGCCCATTGTCAGCGGCATGGCACCACTGAATGTTGAAAAAGCGACGCAGAGTATAATGACGGCATTGGGCGGCAGTTTCGATACGGCCAGACAACGTTATGCGTCGCAGATAACAGCGATGCAGAAGGTAGTCGATCCTGAATGCCAGCCCACCGAATGCACTTTCACCAACCATAAATGGGGAATCAGTACCGACAAGCAAAATATCAATATTTCACTGAAAGGACCGCTTGCGAAAGGGAACGAACTGGGCGAAACCTTCCGGTTGCAATACACCGAAGGGATGTCGGTTAAGGATGTTGCCTTTGGTCATGTCAGCCGTGCTGCCGATATCGCACCACTGATGCAACTAAAAGAAATCAAGTTTGACCTGATCGAACACAACCCTTACATCGCTGCCAGAGGAGGTTCCCAGCTTATGAGCCAAATCCTGTATGCGTTGGAACAAGGTTCCGGCTATCAGGATCCTGATGCCAACAGACAAATCAGCGCCTCTGCGCCGGACGCCCGTATGGTGATGTATGTTGCTCACGATACTAACCTTGGCTATCTGCAACCACTGCTCAATGTCTCATGGCAACTGGAGGGCTATCCGAAAGATGATACTCCACCGGGCAGCACGCTGATGTTTGAACGTTACCGCGACAGCAACACCCGTCAGACGTATATCGGCATCACTTTTATCACACAGACACTGGACCAGATACGCCGTCTTGAGCCACTGAGCGATAAAAATCCACCGCTACAACGCAAACTCAATCTGAACTGCAAAAACAGCCCGGATGGCTGGCTGTGCCCGATAGATGAGTTTGCCGCGCAGGTTAACAGTCGTCTCGATAAGACTGCGATTATCGCGCAGAACTACGCGGAATAGATTTCTCCTAAGTGGTCATTACCAGAATAGCCACTGCTTTTCTTTTTGTTGGATCCTCATTGGCCTGCATGCAGGCCTTTTTTTCAAAGCCGGTAATGAGTTCTGCGTTGTTTCCCACCCTGCCATTGCGCACTCTCCGGACATGACTCATCTGACACAGAAACGATGATACGAACAACGGGAATGGTTATCACATTGCTAATGCTGGGCGGCTGCACCGCGCCGCAACAGCCCGCTGTGCCTGTGGCAAAACCAACACCACCGCCCGCGCCTGAAGTGGTGCGCTATGACCGTTATCTACTGATCAACACCCGCCCCGACGAAGCTCAGCGCAACCCGCTGCACCAAATCATCAACATCAACCTGCCGCTGAACCTGAAGCTCACTGTGGGCGACGCCTTTACCTGGCTGCTGAAACAGAGCGGCTACAGCCTGTGCGCCGATGACCATCCAACGCAGTTTCTGGCTGGCAAACCGCTGCCGCTTTCGCAATACCGGCTCGGCCCGATGCGGCTGGAAGAGGCGCTCAAAACGCTGGCCGGACCAGGCTGGCTGATGCAGACCGATGTACTGAACCGCGAAGTTTGTTTTCACCTGAACACACCGGGAACGGGAGAGCATCATGCTTAAACGTCTGGCTTACTTGATAGCAGGCAGCGCTCTCCTTCTTCTGGCGGCGACAATATTATGGTGCGTCAACCGCCTGAATACCCTGACGCTGGTGCAACAGCAGACACAACGCCAGATGGTGCAATGGCATAACCAACAGCAGCCAGACAGCGATTATCACGAGCTGGAAGTTGCCGTAAAAGACATCACCGACCGCACAGAAGCCCTTGCCAGACAGCTTGACGATGCCACCAGCGATCAGGCCGAACGACTTCAACCCATTAACGAACAGCTCAGGGTACTGAAGGGACAAATCCAGACCCTGAACGCCAGTTACCAACACCTGCAACAACAGACCGCCACGCGCAGCCGCGCCACGGCAAAAAGCCCCGTCCCATCTCCGCTTTGGGCCGCAAAGGCCCCTTTTTCCCTTATCAGCAGCGAGTTTCGCGCCGGGCGGCAGTTCGCCGTCATCGCGCCATCCGGCTACCGCTCGCTCTCACAGCTTCAGCTTGTTGCCCCCGGCGACAGCGTGCAGGGCTGGCAACTGCTGCAACTGGACGGCAGTCACGCTACTTTCCGTAAAGGCGGGCAGCGGCTGACGCTGAACGCCGGAGGATAAACCGCAATGCGCAGATACCTGTTGCTGTGCCTTTTGCTACTGCCGCTGTTTGCCAGCCCGCAGCAAACCCGTATTGAAGAACAGACCATCACCCACACTCAGGCGCAGCAGTGGGGATTAACCGACAGCGAATGGCAGCACTACCAGCAACTGCGTCAGGGCGAGCGCGGCATCTGGTCGCCGGGACTCGACCCCCTTACCACCCTCGGCGTGGAAGCCAACAACGACGCCGAACGCCAGCGCTTCGCCGAACTGCTGGCCCGTAAAGAGCATCTGCGGGTGGAAAAAGAACTGGCGTTCCAGCATGCCTACGATCAGGCGTGGAAGCGGCTTTACCCGACGCTGACGCCCATCCGCAGCGTCGTCCAGCCACGAATGGCGCTGTTCGTCAGTGAAAAATGCCCAGCCTGCGAGACGCTGGCGCAGAAGCTCATCAACGACGACCGTCCGCTGGACATCTGGCTGGTCAACAGTCGTAACGACGATGCCAGCCTGCAACGCTGGGCGCAGCGCCAGCATATTGATATGCGCAAAGTCGAACGCGGACAGATAACGCTTAATCACGATAACGGGCGCTGGCAACGCCTCGGCGGCGGAAAACTGCCGTTATTGCTCGAACAACAGGGGGAGCAATGGCGTCCCGTCTCTGCGCCCTGATATGTGGCCTGCTTATCAGCGCTCACGCCAGTGCCGTGCCGCCGCTGTATGCGCAAATCGCCCGCCAGCAGCAGATTCCGGCGGAACTGCTCTACGCGGTAGCCCGTGCGGAAAGTGGCACCCGTCTGGCGCAGGGGCTGCATCCGTGGCCGTGGACGCTGAATATTGCCGGAACCGGCTACCGTTACCCCAGCCGTTCTTCAGCCTGCCGGGCATTGCTGGACTTCGCTCGTACCCGCAGCCTGAAACGCATCGATGCCGGGCTGGGACAGATTAATCTCGGCTGGAACGGCCAGTGGTTTCCCTCGCTGTGCGCCAGTTTCGATCCAGCGGACAATCTCACCGTCACCGCCCTGCTGCTGCGTCAGCACTACAATGCCTCCCCCGGAAGCTGGCTGGACGCTGCCACCCGCTACCACCATCCCGCCGGAGGCAAACCTGCCGCCGTCTACCGCCAGAAAATCGACCAGCAAATCCGGCTGCTCTCCGCATCAGGAACGTCGCCATGAAACACCTTATTCCAGCCATGCTGCTGTTTACTGCCGCCGCGATTGCCGGACCTGCCGTTCCCATGCAGGCGCTGGATGAGGCCAGGTTACTGCCGGTTGTTACCCACAATCTGCATCCCGGTCAGCAACCGCGTCTGGCGCTAAATCTACCGGGAATGACACCGTTGTTTTTAATCGGCGAAGATCCACAGTCCACAGAATGGCTGCGCCAGCACCGGGACGCATTGAAAACCCTGCACGCCACCGGGCTGGTCGTGAACGTCACCACTCTGGCGCGGTTGAATGCCCTGCGGGCCATCGCTCCAGCGTTAACGCTGCTGCCCGTCAGCGCCGACGATATGGCAAAACACCTGCCCATCACCGCGTATCCGGTACTGATCACCGACAAGGGGCTTGAACAGTGAGGCTCGATTTTATCCTGCGCCCGGCGGTGGAGCTTTACAGCGCCAGCGCGGCCCTGCTGGCGGCAGTATGGTGCATGATGGCTCCGCAAACGCTGCTGCTGACGCCTTATTCCGGCTGGCTGCTGGCGCTGGCCTTGCTGGCGCTGTCGGCCCTGCGGCTAAAACAGGGATTACGCATCCTGCACTTTCGCCGTCGCGTGCGCCATCTGCCGCTCTGGACGCTCTCTGCCAGCCGTATCCCGCAGTTACCCGACTCGCTGTTTCTCGGGCGCGGCTTTCGCTGGCTACCCACACATACTCAACGGCTGTATCTGTGCCGTCTGCCACAATGTGAACACTGGCTACAGACGGATCGTCCTTCCGCCAGCGGCGGCGATCCGCTGCTGCACGGCGTGGAGCTGCGCGAAGGTCGAGTTACGCTGCCCCTGCGCGACCGACCGGGGCATACGCTGGTACTCGGCACCACCCGCGTCGGCAAAACCCGGCTGGCGGAGCTGCTAATTGCTCAGGATATTCGCCGTGGCGACACGGTGATTGTTTTCGACCCCAAGGGCGATGCCGACCTGTTGCGTCGCGTCTGGGCGGAAGCGCATCGCGCCAGGCGGGAAAGCGTCTTCTGGCTGTTTCATCTCGGCTGGCCGGAGATCTCCGCCCGCTACAACGCCGTCGGACGCTTTGGTCGCATCTCGGAAGTTGCCAGCCGCATCGCCGGGCAGCTTTCCACCGAGGGCAATTCCGCCGCCTTCCGCGAGTTTGCCTGGCGCTTCGTCAACATCATCACCCGCGCCCTGGTGGCGCTGGGCCAGCGCCCGGACTATGCCCGTATCGCCCGTCACGTTATCAACATCGACGAACTGTTTATCGACTACGCCCGCGTCTTTCTGCCCGGATATGATCGCCAGGCATGGGATAACGTGGTACGGATTGCCGGTGGCATCACCGAGAAAAACACGCCTCGTAACCTTCAGGGACGGGACAGCTACGTTGTCGCGCTGGAGCAGTACCTTTCCACCACCCGATTACACGACCCGATCCTCGACGGCCTGCGTTCTGCCGTCCGCTATGACAAAACCTATTTCGATAAGATCGTCGCCTCGCTACTGCCGCTGCTGGAAAAACTGACTACCGGGAAAATCGCGCAACTGCTGGCCCCGGACTACGGCGACCTTAACGACCCGCGCCCGGTGTTCGACTGGCAGCAGGCCATTCGCCAGCGGGCGATTGTCTATGTCGGGCTGGATGCGCTGTCCGATGCCGAGATTGCCGCCGCCGTGGGAAATTCGATGTTTGCCGATCTGGTCAGCGTCGCCGGGCATATCTACAAGCACGGCGTGATGGATGATCTTCCGCAGGCGGAAGAGAAAGCAGCCATCAACCTGCACTGCGATGAGTTCAGTGAGCTGATGGGCGAGGAATTTATTCCGTTGATCAACAAAGGCGGCGGCGCGGGCGTGCAGGTCACGGCCTACACCCAGACACTCTCCGATATCGAAGCCCGCATCGGCGACCGCGCCAAAACGGGCCAGGTGGTCGGCAACTTCAACAGCCTGATCATGATGCGAGTGCGGGAGACCGCCACCGCCGAATTGTTGACGAAGCAACTGCCACAGGTGGATGTGCTCAGCAACAGCGTCAGCTCCGGCGTCACCGACAGCGCTGACGCTCAGGGCAATATCGGGTTTTCCAGCAACACTCAGGATCGGGTGAGCAGCGTACAGGTGCCGCTACTGGAACCCGCCTCGCTGGTACAGCTCCCTAAAGGTCAGGCGTTCGCCCTGCTGGAAGGCGGCCAGCTCTGGAAGCTACGCATCCCGTTACCGGGCGCAGCACACGATCCGTTGATGCCAGAAAACATCGCACAAATATCCCGCTATATGGAAAAACAGTACGACAGCGCCCCCGTATGGTGGAACCAGCCGGAGACTGTTGTAACAGCGAAAAATGACCCTATTTTATGGCTGAACGACAGCGAAACCACGGAGAAACTGACCGATGATACCCCGGACACACCGCCAGCTCGTAAGCGTTGAAGTGATGTGGCCTGCACAAACGCTGCCTCTTCCCCTGCAACAGGCGGTGGAAGCGCTGACGCAGGGAGAAACGCCCGATCAGATTATCGCTCGCATGAATTTACAGGGCTTTCAGGCATGGCGCGAAACTACATCACCGCAGGATGAACACGATATTTTTCAGGTTCGACTGGATGAGGCGCACGAGGCGCGATTCCTCTGCCGCTATATCACACTGCCGCTGCACTGATGCCCGAGCATGTGCCGCCAGGACCAGTACGCCGCCCCGGACTACTCGGCTGGATCGCATTGTTGCCCGGCATGCTGGTTGGCTTTTTCCTCGGTGCATGGATGCTGGCGATAGCGCTGAACTGGCTGGGCGATGCGTTTTTCTGGCGGAACGCCTGCGCCAACCACAGTGAACAGGTATTGCAGGCAACATGGCAGTGGTGGCGGGGTTCCGCTGGCGCACCTGCATGGTTGGTAGAAGATCTGGCGCTTGCCAGTAATACGTTGCAGCAAGCGAGCGCGGCGCTGATTGCTTCGCTCAACGGGCAACGTGGGATGTTCTGGACGGAAACCGTCACTACCTTAATCCACTGCGCATTACTGTCTGCAGGCAATATCACCCTCACCTTTCTGCTGCGGCTGGCGATTCTGTTGCAGGCGCTACCCCTGTTTGCGCTCACCATTACCATTGGCCTTATCGACGGGCTGGTACGCCGCGACTTACGGCGATTCGGCGCAGGCCATGAGTCCGGGTTTGTTTATCACCATGCCAAGCGTATGATTTCGTCCAGCCTGATAGCGACGGGACTGGTGTGGTTAGCGGTACCAATTTTCCTTGAGCAGGAGTATGTGCTGATACCAGGAGCTTTGGGAATTGGGCTGGCGTTATCAGCGACTCTAGGGGCGTTTAAAAAGCATTTATAACTTTACGTATAATATGCAATACAAATTAGAGGTAAAAATGAACAATCTTGATCCAAACAATATTGACCGACTACAAGCATTAATTAGCCTTAAAAGAAGATGCTTATATCGGAAGGAAATGTCTAAACATCATACCAGTGGTACTTTTTTTTCTGATTTTAGCGATGAAATCGACTTACCATTGTTATTCATTATGAATGATGAACTTACTAATTCAAATCACAGGATTGGCATAACCTAACTCATAAACAGTTGCGTAAAAAATAATAAATACTACCACTACTTAGAATTGAAACATGGTGATAACAGCACAGCATTAATTGAGAAAGATTTAAATGACATATACGTCTGGCAAGCTGACAAATTAATCCATATGCTTCTAACAAGATTTTTTATAAATATTTTCTCCGTATTTGAATACTGGACATGCAAAGCATACGATGCAATAAAGAACAAACATGCAAGCAAGAATACAAAACTAAAAAAACTAGAAGAACGACTTTTGAGATATGTAGAACTAACGCAAACTGGAAACACTGATGCTCTTGACGAGTTAAAAATGGAAATTTTCACAAAGACAAATTCCTATGTATCATCAAGAGAAAAAATTGATTTCATTCTATCCAAAATAACTTATACGGGCCTTTCAGATAAAACCCAAAGAAGTAAAGCTACAGAGTTTGTTCACTTCTTATTTTCACTTAGAAACACAATCCACAACATAGGTATAAATAAATCCGGCAATGATTATTCAATTGAAATCAACAACACAAAGGTTGAGTTAAAAAACAATTGTGGACCCAATTTTTATAATTATGCAAAGTTCATAGACTCGCTACACTTACTAATAGATTTATACTGTGATTTATTTATGTATCTTGGCGATGAATGTCCGGAGTTTCACCAAGTTGTGAACGAGTTTTAATTTAAAATCTCTTTATAAAAAGGAAGTTAGATGAACGACTATTCACTGCTTATTGGTAACGGCATCAATAATCTCTCCCACGGGCACTCTTGGAATGATGTACTAGAGAGTCTCAATGATAAATTTTCGATAAATGTTAATACACAAAACAAACCTTTTCCTCTAGCATATGAAGAAATTTACTTTAACATTCTCAAAGGTAACGGTAAAAACAATACAGAAAGTAGAGTTAAAGAATTTATTGCTGAAAAGATTGCAAAAATAAAACCTAATGCTATTCATCAGGCAATCACCAGCCTCGAGTGCCAGAATATAATGACAACAAATTACGATCTTGCATTTGAGGATTCCATAATTCAGAAAACAGGATCAACGCAGCTTCGCAATGCAGGAATCATCAAGGAGCAGCGCTACAACGTATTCAGGCATCATATATTGGGTAGCAAAAAAATCTGGCATATCCACGGTGACATTACTGTCCCTAACTCAATCACTCTTGGTTATGAGCACTACAGTGGCCACCTACAAGGCATGAGGAACTATACAATCACCGGGAGCCATTATAAGAAGGAAGATTATGACCAAAAACCATTAACCAGCAGACTCAAGAAAAAAACCATCACAACGGAATACAGCTGGATAGATAATTTTTTCCTCAGAGATATCTATATCATCGGGTTAACTTTGGATTTTATGGAAATAGATCTTTGGTGGTTGTTAACTTCCAGAGAAAGAAATAGATTTCTAAAAAAATCAGAAATAAGCATAACTAATAACATCACTTATTACTTACCTGCCTGCTTTCTCGACTCATCTCAATGCCCAGAGGAAAATATCAAACGCCTCCTTGTCAAGGTAGAACTCCTCGAAAGCGTTGGTGTACATATCAATTCGAATTTTGGTAGTGATTTCACACAATCCAAAGAGAAGGAGGAAGCATTTTACCTGTCAGTGATAGCGGATATTCATAGCAGACATCCATAAAAATTTTAGTCACGCTATAATCAATTCCCTCTTTCTGCCAACCAGCAAAATCTGCATTCTGAAAAGCAACTGTTTCAGGATGCAGATATGAAAAGCTTTTTTATTTCGTTCTTTATTATATTATCAGGTACATGTTCTGCCCTTGCGTCCCCCCTCACCGAGCGCGAAGAGTTAACCCTGTCCCTCAACCAGCTTACCCAAATCGAAGCCTCGCTCCACCGCGCCCAGCAAAGCGCCAGAACTGGCCTCAACGAGCGCTACTACTTCGACTATCCGCGCATCCACAGCGATATCACCACCCTGCGCAGCGGGATTGAAAATTACCTCACCCCCGCCCGCGCCCAGCCGCGAGATACAGCAACGCTGGTCGGGCAATACAGTGAGGAGAAAACCGCGCCATGAGCCCTGAACAAATCAGCGCCTTCCAGGCAGCCAGCCTGGTGAAGCCTGATGCCGTTAGCCTGGTGATGCTCGGCCTGTTCAGCGCTTTTCTGCTGCTGTGGGTGGTCTGGGTACTGAATGATGCCTACCGGGGCGTGGCGACCGCGCGGGTGAGCTGGCGGGCGCTGGGCAGCATCAGCGGACGAACCATTTTACTGCTACTGGTCAGCTTCTGGCTGGTACTGAGTTAGCAGATTTCAGGAGGCAAAATGAAAAAACGCATCTTCAGATGGCTGTTATGGTTCCCGGCGCTACCTGCATATGCCGATCTGCCAGAGATGGAAGATCCCTCACGCGGTCAGGGCGACGGCATCATGGAAACCTTGCAGAACTACGGTTATGACATCGTGATCCTGATGACGCTGGGCATCTGCGCCGTGGGTTTTCTGGTGGTCGCCAACAACTGTATCGCCACCTACTCCGAAATTCAGGGCGGGCGCAAACAGTGGAAAGATTTAGGCGCAATGGCGGGCGTCGGCGCGGTTCTGCTGGTGATCACCATCTGGTTGCTCAATCAGGCCTCGGACATCCTGTAAGTCATGAGCACCATCCCCTTTCTCCCGGAACGGCTGAACCGCGAGCCTGCGGTGTTTCGCGGTCTGACGGTCAGCGAGCTGCTGATAGCGCTGCTGGTCGGGCTGGCTACCGGCGCCATTACTGGAGCCATTCCGGCAATACTGTGCCGCAACTGGAGCCTTATCCCCGGCTGCGCCCTGCCCGGCGGTGCGCTGGCGATCCTCTGCGGCGGGCGCTGGCTGGCGCGGCTGAAGCGAGGGCGTCCAGAGAGCTGGCTGTATCGGGCGCTGGAGCTGAAACTGGCCCATTTCGGTATCGGCGCTCAGCGTTTTGTCCTGCACGATGGCATCTGGGCTATTCGTCGGAGCCGACGATGAGCGCCTTTAAGCACGCGCTGGCCGCGCGGGATGCGCATATCCGCACTCTGCATATTGCGCTGGTCGCGTTATTCCTGCTGGCATCAGGCATGGGATTCGGCTGGTACAGCGCCCCACGCCAGCTCACGGTGTATCTGCCGCCGGATCTCCGCGCCGCCAGCCAGCGTCCGTGGTGGGAAGTGCCGCCCGCCACGGTCTACGCCTTCACGTTTTCGGTGTTTCAGCAGATTAACCGCTGGCCGACCAACGGCGAGGCTGATTATCCCCGCAACCTCAGCGCCCTGCGGGCTTATCTTACTCCCGGCTGCTACAGCCAGATTGACCGGGAATTTCACCAGCGTCTGCAAAACGGTGAGCTGCGCGACCGAGTACGCGGCGTGTATGAAATCCCCGGTCGGGGATTCAACGACAAGCGGGTGCAGATCCTCGACCGCGACAACTGGATTGTGACGCTGGATCTGACCGTCGATGAGTATTTCCACTCCGAACCCGTCAAGCGGGCGATGGTCCGTTACCCCATCAAAGTGCTGCGCTACAACATCGATCAGCAGAAAAATCCGTGGGGGCTGGCACTGGACTGCTTCTCCTCACCACCGCAGAAACTGGAGGCGGCTAAACCATGAATGTCCGACCACTGCTGATTCTGCTGGTTGCCCTGCCCCTGCACGCCGTCGAACTGGTGAAGTGGGAACGTATCCCGCTGCCGGTGGCGCTGAACATCGGGCAGGAGCGGATCGTCTTTGTCGATCGTAATGTCCGGGTGGGCTATCCCGCCACACTCGAAGGCAAGCTGCGCATTCAAAGCAGCAACGGCACGCTGTACCTGCTTGCCAGCCAGCCGTTTGCCGCCACCCGGCTACAGCTTCAGGGCACAGAGAACGGCGAGCTGATGTTGCTGGACGTCTCCGCCAGCAAGGGCGAGCACATCAGGGAGCCGATACGCATTGTCCGCGAAGAGAAGAAAACGTCTGATGCGAAGCCCGACACAACTCCTGAACCCTCCACGCCGCTTCCGGTGGCACTCACCCGCTATGCCGCGCAGATGCTATATGCCCCGTTACGCACCGTAGAGCCTTTGCCGGGCGTTCAGCCTGAAGGCGTGCGGCTGGCAAAAACCATCACCACCCTGCTGCCCGCGTTACCCGTCAGCGCCATACCGATCGGCGGCTGGCGGCTCGATCCTTATCACCTGGCAGCGATCCGGCTTCAGAATAAAAGCGCCACCCGGCTTGAACTCGATCCGCGCCAGCTTCAGGGGCGGTTTTACGCCGCCTCCTTCCAGCATCGCTGGCTAGGGCCTGAGGGTAGCGCCGAAGACACCACCGTGCTCTATCTCATCACCCGCAATCAGCGTCCTGAACAGGCGATCCTGCCGGAGCCTGCGCCGGAGAAGAAGAAATGAAACTCCAGGCGAATATCCTGCTGCGGGTTCTGGCGCCGCTCACTCTGCTGGCGGGCAGCGTCCTGCTGTTTCATGCCTGTCAGGATCGCAAAACCACACCGTCAAAATCCTCTGCGCCTGCAACGCCCCTCAGCCTCGACGAGCTGAAAGCGCTGGGGATTGAAGGCGACACGCCCGCCGATACCGTCGCCACGCTGGTCGGCCAGATAAAACTCTGGCGCAAGGAGCTGGAAACGGTAAAAGCCAGTAACGCCGCACTGTTGCAGGAAAATCAGCGCCTGCGTGAGCGCGAGCAGAATACCGACAGCCGCATCAACGAGGCCATTAACCGCCAGCAGACCAGCGCTTCAGAGCAGCAAAACGAATTGCTCAACTCGTTACAGACGCAGATCCAACAGCTAAAGGGCAACAGAACAACGGATGACTCGCTGGCCGGGCTGGGGATTGATGAACCGGAAGTGGCCTCCGGCGAGCCACTGCGCTGGATAACGCCCGCCGACGCCCTGCCAACCGATAAAAACGGTCGTCCACTGCAACCTGCGCTGGCCTTTCCTTCCTCGATGCAGAACACTACACCGCAACCAGAAACACCACCGCCCGCCACCGTCAAACCGGTCTACACCCTGCCGCAGAACAGCACATTAATCGGCTCGGTAGCGATGACCGCCCTGCTGGGACGCATTCCGCTTAATGGTAGCGTCACCGATCCTTACCCATTCAAGGTGCTGATTGGCCGCGATAACCTCACCGCCAACGGCATCGAGTTGCCCGACATTGAAGGCGCGGTGATCTCCGGCAGTGCCACTGGCGACTGGACGCTCTCCTGCGTGCGCGGCAGCTTAACGTCAATCACCTTTGTCTTCCGCGACGGCACGGTACGCACGCTACCCGCCGAAGGCGACAAAACCGGAAACGGCACAGAGGGCAATATCGGCTGGCTATCCGACCCTCACGGCCTGCCCTGTATCCCCGGTGAGCGCAAATCCAACGCCGCCGAATATATCGGCTCGCAGTTCCTGCTGGCCGGATCGTCCGCCGCCGCGCAGGCGCTGGCGAACAACCAGACCACCTCCACCGTGGAAGATGGCTCCATCACCACCGCGCTGACAGGCGACAGCGGGCAGTACGTGCTCGGCCAGGCGTTGGGCGGCGGCCTGAAAGAGAGCGCTGACTGGTTTAAACAACGCTACGGCCAGATGTTCGACGCCATCTACGTACCACCCGGCCAGGCCGTTGCCATCCATATCACTCGCCAGCTCGCCATCGACTACGATCCCAACGGACGGCGGGTGAACTACCGCACGACGGGCGAACACACTGGAGACCTGGACTGATGCGTATGCTGATTTTGCTGTTATCGCTGCTGCTGACCGCCTGTAGCACCGACCAGAAAACGCTGCTGCCGGTGGATGAAAACACCACCATGCTGAACATTTGGGGCCGACAGAATAACGATACACAGGCGCTGTACGACGCGCGATCGGTGCTGCGCCGCCCGCTGGATGACGCCACACTGACCGCGCAACAGCAGCAGGCCACACTAAGCGACGGCAATGCCACACAGGCGCTGTTCCGGCGACTTCCTAACCCGGATCTGGAGATGTATATCTCCCCTCATCTGGCAGGCAGCGAAGGCGTCCCGGTGCCGGGATACACCACCGTCTTCCCCTTCTATAACCGGGTGCAGTACGCCCTGCCCGGCGAGCGGACCGATCCACTGTGATGATGCGTAGCGGCACGCTGACCGAACGAACGGTGGACAACCTGTACCAGAAAGGCGCGTCGTTCGTCGATTTTCTGCCGTGGGTGGAGTATCAGCCGGAAAGCAAAACGCTGCTGCTGGATGACGGGCGCTCGGTCGGCGCGGTGTATGACATCACGCCGTTTGGCACCGAAGGCCACTCCCCGGCAAGGCTGGAAGAACTGCGCGATATTCTAAAGGATGCGCTTCAGGACAGCTTCACGGAATACGATCGCCATCCGTGGGTGGTGCAATTTTACTGTCAGGATGAGGACGACACCGCAAGCTGGCTGGCCGCGCTGCATGACTACGCCGTACCAGAGGCGAAGGATTCCGACTTTACCCGAGCCTGGCTGAACGAGATGGAGCGCCATCTGCACGCGGTTTCCCGCCCGGAAGGCTACTTCATGGACGATGCGGTCAGCCGTACCCGCTGGCGTGCTCAGCAGCGCCATACCCGGATGGTGGTCTACCGCTGGCTCCCCAATAAATCCCGCGATCCGCTGGAAGACTCGCCGGAAGAGGCGCTGAATACCGTTTGCGAACGAATGGTCTCCGCGCTGGCGGGCGCAGGTATTCACGCCTGCAGGCTGGAATGTGAAGCCATTCGCCACTGGCTGCTGCGCTGGTTTAATCCCGCCCCGCAGATAGCAGACTCCCCCCAGAAGTTCTGGCAACAGATGGCGCAGCAAGATGACACGCCGGAGCTATACGACTTTGCCGAGAGCCTGCTGTGCAGCGAACCCCGCTCTCAGGCCACGCAGGGCACGTGGCTGTTCGACCAGTGTCCGCATAAGGTCATTGTGCTGGACAGGCTACGCAAACCGCCCACAGTCGGCCATATGACCGGTGAATCCGCACGCGGCGACAGCATTAACGCGCTGTTCGACCTGCTGCCGGAAGGGGTGATTATGGCGCTGACCATCGTCGTCTGGCCGCAGGATCGGCTGGAGGAACATTTAAGCCGCCTCAGCGACCGCGCCATCGGTGAGAACGTCGAATCGGAGTACACCAAAAAAGACTGTCAGGAAGTGCGCCACTGGCTGAAGGACGGCCACAAACTCTACCGCAGCGCGCTGGCATTTTACCTTTCCGCCCCGGATAACGGCGAACTGACCCGACGCGTGCGCAGCCTGAACAGTCTGCTGCTGAATGCGGGTATGGTCCCGGTACAGGAAAATGACGAACTCGCCCCGCTCAGTTCGTGGCTGCGCTGGCTGCCAATGTGTTTCGACCCGGCACGGGATAAACGCCAGCTCTATACCCGCTTTAGCTTTGTGCAACACCTTGCCAACCTGCTGCCGCTGTTTGGACGCGAAAGCGGCACCGGGCATCCGGGCGTCAGCTATTTCAATCGTGGCGGCGGAATGCTGTGCTGGGATCCGCTCAACCGCGAGGACCGCACCCAGAACGGGCACCTGTTATTGCTCGGCCCGACTGGCGCAGGCAAATCCGCCACCCTGAACGCCAAAATCGCTCAGTTGATGGCGCTGCACCGCCCGCGTCTGTTTATCGTCGAGGCGGGCAACTCCTTCGGGCTGATGGCCGATTACGCCCGCGAGCACGGCCTGACGGTGAATAAAATCAGCCTGAAGCCCGGCTCAGGTATCACGCTGCCGCTGTTTGCCGATGCGTGGAAACTGGCGGAAAGCGATGTGCCTTCAACAGAACCGGATGATGACGATCCCGAAGACGCCGATAACGAACAGCGCGATCTGCTGGGCGAGATGGAGATTACGGCTCGTCTGATGATCACCGGTGGCGAACTGAAGGAGGATGCCCGCCTGACTCGCTCAGACCGGGCGCTGATCCGCGAAGCGATTCTGCACGCGGCCCGGCTCACAGCTCGCGAAAAAAGACAAACGCTGACACAGGATATCCGCGACGCACTATTCACACTGGCGCAGGATGCGGCGCTACCGGAATCCCGCCGTAACCGGCTGTGGGAGATGGGCGAAGCGATGAATATGTTCTGTTCTGGGTTTGAAGGCGAACAGTTCAACCGCGAAGGCGAGGTGTGGCCGGAAGCAGATATCACCCTGGTGGACTTGGCGATGTTTGCCCGCGAAGGGTACGAAGCACAACTGGCGATTGCCTATATCTCGCTGATTAACCATATCAACAATCTCGGAGAACGCGACCAGCACCTGGCACGGCCCATTGTTAATATTACCGATGAGGCGCATATAATCACCGTCAACCCGCTGCTGGCGCGGTTTCTCACAAAGGGATCGAAGATGTGGCGCAAACTGGGGATCTGGCTGTGGCTGGCAACGCAGAACCTGAGCGACTTCCCGGATGATGCGAAGAAACTGCTCAATATGATCGAGTGGTGGGAACTGCTGGTGATGCCGCCCGAGGAGGTGGAGCAAGTCAGCCGCTTCAAATCCCTGACGCCGGAACAGCGTCAGCTACTGCTCAGCGCCACCAAAGCGCCGGGGAAATATACCGAAGGCGTGGTGCTTTCGCCGCGTGTGGAAGCGTTGTTCCGGGTGGTATCCCCTGCCCTGTGGCTGGCGCTGGGGATGACGGAGAAACACGAGAAGGCGGAGCGGATGCAGATTATGAGAGAGTTTGGGTGTAGTGAGCTGGAGGCGGCTATGAGGGTGGCAAAAGCTCATGCTATTACCAGCGACGTCACAACATGATGTTGTCGATATGTTCACATAAATCGCCCGTTCATGAATCATGAACCTGTTTCTGGCATGAACAAACCCGAGCAAATACATATAATTTAATAATGTTAATATTCAAATTTCTGCGTATCCAATCACTAATCGAATACTTACATTCGCTTTATTATTTATTCAACTAATACATCTCACATCAAGAAAACTTATCATAATAATGTACCGTAAATCCATACACAATGATGTTTTAGGTCTTATTGAAGACAATTGGTCAAAACAACTTTATAATATAATTTGTAACAATTAGATTATTGTAACACTTACCAAAGTGTCTATTCTCTTGTAAATTATCATCGGTTCTTTTTCTGCAAAAATGATGTGAATTTATATAGGATAACTATATGGCAGACATAGAAGGGATAGCTCGGAGGATTTACGATATCGTTGTTTCTCCTGATACAGTTACAGGGCTTATCAATGGTGGATTATCTGTTCCCTTAGATTATGGTTATCTGATTTACGGTATCTTTGATACGGATACAAGATATGAACGAGAAACCGAAAGAATCCGTATGATGACCGCTATAAGACACGATATCCTTAACTATGAAAACATCATTAATGCAGTTAAATTAATCTTTCAATTATTCAATAAGTACTTATCTGAATCAGAACAAGATAAAATATACAGAAGTGTAGTTACCTCTATTGTAGGCAGAATCTCCACGAATATTATCGCATCTAACATCGCTAAAGCCGTTATAGAAAAGACTTCATTTACCTATGTAGTATTTAAGGGAAAAGGTAATCCAATAGCCTTTTTAAGTACAATTCTCTTATTTGGTGGGATGGCAGAGCGTTCCATCAGGACGTCTGATAGTCTCAGTAATGAAGCACCTGAGGTATACGAGTTATTAAGACCCCGCGATTACGATCTCCTTTATTTCTTATTTGCCGATGCGGTACAACCTTTTGTTGATGCCATTCATGCAGGATACACTGAGGGTAAACCCGTGTTCGACAGGATTATGAAGAGAGTAGAAGAACGTTTAAATACGAGCGCTAAGGCTGGGTGATATGAAAAAACTTATCGCTCCGATCGTTAATATAATTTTCTGCTCCTATATTATTACTATATGCTTCATTTGCCTGATTGAGTTTGATAACTGGCAAGATAAAATAGTCGCAGTTACGATTACAATCGGCAGTGCTTATATCATCACCATTTTATTAAATAGATTACTGAGCACGAAGATACGTATATTAGGCGGTTTTTTTGATTTACTATCGGGCCCATTATTAATTATAGGTGCTATTGCTTGTATAGCCTTACTTGACCCTTGGCCTGTTAAGATTGTTGGTGTGTTTTTATGGGTCGTTATAATGTTTTGCTTACCTTCATTTATAAACAGAGATAAGGAATAACCATGTCAAATCCAGCATATCTTTGGCTAACCGATGCAAATGGCTCCCCTATAATTGGTAGTTCTTTAGTTACAGGGCGTGTTGGTGCCATTGAATTAAAAGCGGTAACGCATCACTTATCCATTCCTGTGGATGGAAACACCGGGAGATTAACAGGAACCCGAGTACATACACCTATTACTGTACAGAAAGATTTTGATAAAACAACGCCCCTTTTGTACAAAGCGCTGAGTGAGAACCAGACATTAAAGTCAGCAACCATAAAAATGTATCAGATCCTTGATGCAGGTGTTGAAAGCGAATACTTTAATATTATTTTAGAGAATGTAAAAGTAACTGGAATTACCCCCAATTTATTTCCCGGTTCTGGTACAGGTACACACAGCGAAACTATTCAGCTACGGTATGAGGCCATTACTTGGAAACATTGCGATGGGAATATCATTTATAAAGACTCCTGGAATCACAGAGCTATAGCATGATACGTTTTGGCCTTATTCAACTAAGGCCATCCAAGTATGGCATTTAACAAACTTAAAAGGTACAGATAACTGTCAAAATAACTAATCAACATCCTCATCACATGTTGGGCACGAATCTTCGATAATAAAACCATCACATCGTTCGCATGGTCTCATCTCTACAAAGCCTCCCTCTTTCGCATAATAACATTTTTCATAAAGGCAAACACCAGCCAGATTATCTTCATCATATATAAGTGAAGGATTACCACATTCAGGACAAACAAATAGTTCAGACGCATCTATATCGACATTTTTATAATCACAACAAATACAATATGTGTCTACAGGGTAACCAGTACCTTTATATAATATAAAATGTGAATGATTTTCACACTTCGGACACATTGCTAAATAATTGTCGCTATCCCCCTGTATATCTAAAAATTTCCTCTCAGAATCTATAATCTGTTTTTCAAGTGGAGAGTTATATGGATTAACATAGCTTAAATCAGATAAAATTATCTTAAATGATGGTTTAAAAACATCTACATAAAGGCTAGTTAATAATTTTGACAATACTTCAGGATCAATATCGATAGCAAAATGCTGGATCTTATTTCTTTCCTTTGCAAGGCCTGAGACAATATTTATTTTACCCTTAAATTCAACAGGATAATGCCTTAAAACTTCGGAGCATAATGTATTTATATCTATTGATTTAACTTTATATAACTCATCATCTGTTGGGGTTAGTGGTTTCTCACATACTTTAAAAAGTGAATTTTTGTCGAAAATCAAAACTACATCAACTCTCCTCAATAATTCTTTCAATATCAGCTCAGAGCCATGAAACATATTAATAAGACATTGTTTGTACTTTCTAGGGGTGAATACCTTTTTTGCTTCATAAAAATATTCAAGACCTAAATCAATTGAATCCAATGCATTTTCAATGAGTGAAAATTTAACTGATGGTTTTTTTACATTACTCATATTTCCCTCCCAAGATTTTAATTATGCCATATATTATACAGCTCAATTTTCAGTAAAAAAAGATAACTAAAGTTATATTAAAAAAACCTAGGTAAGGAATTATTTCAAATTTACCTACATCGTTAGGACAATGTCCAATTCTCGCTCTCGGTCGGGAGTTTTATTAAGTGGCCGCTGCAATACAAATGGCTCCCTATAATGCTTCTCCTCGCTTAACCGTTCCTGCGGCGTTTTCCATTTCAGCAATCGCTCAACTGCCGTATCCACTGATAAGAGTTGACGGGCCAGTTGTAAACGCTCCATTACCAGTGCCTTCTTTTGCCCATCCAATATTGCCACATCCAGCTCCACCTCACGAAAAAACTGTTCTATACGCTTATCTTCTGCCCACTGCACCATAATAGCTTTCAGCTCGGCCAAGCTGGCGTTATATGCCTCTTTTTCCCTTCTAATTCGCTCCTTTTCCCGATATCTCTTCTCATCCAGTTCCCACTGGATCCGCCGAGCTTCTGCTTTGACTCTCGCCTCTTCCAATTGCTTCTTAATCAACGGAACAGCTTCATGCATCGCAGAAATGATTTTCGGGATCTGGCTTATAAGCCCGCACTGTTTTGTCTGGCGAAACTGTACCTGCCAGTTTGTTGACGAATACGGCGAGTAGAGCTGTAGCAGAAATCGCCCTGTAGGTAAGGCATGCCTAATGACGTAGCGAAATGGCTTGTCATACTTTCCCCTCATCCAGCGGCTCATCGTTTCATCGCGAATATATCGACCATTCACCTCTTTTGCCGGAACATATTCCGTCATTTCAGCAAGGCTAAAGGCGAACAGCATGTCCCCAACGCAAATAATGCTGGCTGAACAAGGGCGCCATAAACTGTCGTAGCGCAAACCTCCCTCTTTTGGATCTTCTTTGATATCGATACCCTGACAATGAAGCCCCTCACCACTTTCAGCTAATCGTACCCAATACCCTTGCTTTCCTAGTGCAGCAAAGAATCGACTCAGAAAATCGATAGCACTGTTGAATCCCGTTTCTGAAACATTCAGATCGAGTAGTTTCTTTTTCATCGGTCTGTAGTAGCCGTCTTTTGTGACGGAAGAGACGGGAAGGTAGGTTTTCAGATCATCAATCAGTGCATAGCCACTACCCGCTGTCCTTGATCGCTTTCGCGGTGCTGGCACTGCTACTTTAGATGGTACTTTTGTGGGTGGAGGTACGGCCAAATTGGCTTTGCTTGAAGCTTTTTCTACCTTGTCCTTCTTCAAATCAAGCAATGCTGGCACTGCAGGTGCAGTCCCTTTCGCCAGCGCTTTCCAGTAACCAGCAAGCGGTCTTGGTATCCGTAATTCAGCGCATCGCTTTGCCAGTTGCTCTGTGCTGATGTTATAGAAAGAAGCAATACGCTCCTCAGGCTCGCGCCAGACAAGTTTATAGAGCGCTTCCCGATCCAAGGGTAAGGCATCGCGTGGATTAATATCTGACATTGGTCTCCCTCTCCTTTGGCCGACATTATCAGAAATCGTTGCTTGCTGGTGATTGAAAGAAATCACTTTTTACCGTGCCAGATTGTAAGCATTTGCATAAAGCAAAATGTTCTGTTGGCCATACAGAGTTCCCCCACGCCATTTTTCCGCCCTGTGGTAAAGCCTGCATTGATGATATCGGCTCAGGAACATCGCCATGAATCTCCACCGGACATTACTTTGCTTACTGATAATGATGCCGTGCGCAGGTAACGTCATCACTACCCCGGAAATTGCCGCCTCAGCCCTGTCGCCGACGTGCGTAAAATATCAGGTAGTCGGTGTCTGCTACTGGCTGTTCTGCACGCCGTTTGGCTGCTCGGTGCGCACGTCGGTGAAGGTACGTCATTTCCGACCGGATCTGGTGGTATCAGCCTACAGCGATACCGGGCAAAACCCGTGGGCTGAGATGTCGCTACTCAGTTCGCCGCTGCCCGGTATCGCCGAAGCCGGTGGCGATACTAATCCCCGCGCCATCGGCCAGCACAGCAAAATCCGGTTTAAGAACGCCGATGCGATTGGCTTCCCTGCCGGTGATGCGCTGGCAAAATTCTTCGCCCAGTTTGGCTACGTCTGCACCCCGTCGTCACAGCCTTTTCTCCCCTACTTTCTCAGCACGCTGGATGCGCTCGCCTGGCGCAGCGGTGTACCGGAAATGTTTTACCCGGAGGCGTTAACGCCAGGACTGCGTGAGGTGAGTAAAGACGGCGATATGTGGGGCAATATCTACCCGCGAGCCGGGGCGCTCAGCCAGACGCATGACTACAAGGCCGGGGCAGTCATCGCCCAACGCGCTGCCGATCTGGTAACACGCAGTGGTCAGCCGCATGTTTATATTCCGCTGGCTGCCAGTACACACGATGGCTACTGGCCTCCAGATCCGGTTACGGAAGGCGACAACAATAACCACCAGTGGCAAATGCTGGTTCCTAAAAAATCCGCCTCCTGCGCCATCTTCCCGGATGGCTCCACCACCGATTCTTACGCCGATAAACTGGCGGAGGATGGCGCATATGTCCGGACGCTGTGGCGGCCCTATAAATGCTGTCCGCGTCGTGGGCAGACCTTTCTTGGCAGTAGCGGAGGTTAATCATGCGCCCGGCATTCTGTCTTTTATTCATCGCCTTTCTCGCCCCGGCGGCTGATAAATACCAGTATCAGCAACAGGGGGCGATCAGCGACTGGATGTATTACCGCATCGGCGGCGGTGCGGCCATCTCTCCACCGCCAACCCGGCGTAACACCTTTCCGCTAACGGCAGGCGTAAGCTGGAACAGTGACATGATGTGCGGCAATTTCGATATTGATACCACAGTGCGCAATCAACTCAACGGCGTGACGGACGGCTTCCAGCAACTGATGGGAGAGGTTATCGAAAGCGCGACCAGTGCGGTCGCCAGCCTGCCTGCGATGGTGATCCAGCGAGCCAATCCTCAGCTCTACGATCTGTTAACCAACGGCGTGCTTCAGGGACGACTCGACTTCGATAAATCACTGTTAAGCTGCCAGAAGATGGCCGGCAAGATGACCGATTATGCGCTCAGTCCGGCATGGACACAGAGCGCTCAGGCGGAAAACTATCAGGGCATTGCGGCCAGCGAAAAAGACGCCGTTCGCGCCGACCAAAGAGCTGCTGAAGAAGCGGCAGAGAAAGGCAAACGCTGGGTTGGTGGCGAACATCGCGGCGGTAAAGGTCAACCGCCCATAAAACTGGTTCGCGATACGACGGTCGCAGGCTACAACATCCTCAATAATCGCAGCGCGACCAGCACCAGTTCAGTATCCAGCAACGACTGTCAGGGTGAACTTTGCCAGGTATGGAGCAAACCCGACGACGCAGCGCAATGGCTGACGCGGGTAGTTGGCGAACAGACCATTAACGTCGCCCCGGATAACGATCAATCCGGCGACACTGACCAGCAAAGCGGCGCACAATCCAGTGTCGGGCTGACGCCGCTGATTCAGGAAGAGCAGGATAAGATCCAGCCGCTGATGGCCCGGCGCACGCTGCTGGCAGGAATGCGCGAACCTAATGTTTCCGATGAAAAAGAAGCACAAACCGCGCTGACTCAGACCACCGCCCAGCTCGACCAGGAACTGTCACAGCTTAAGCTGGAACTGGATATGCATCAGGCGCTGGCAGATAACGCGGCGCTCACCATCCTTGAACGCCAGACGATGCGCGCGAAGACCAAAGGCCAGGCTGTCGGCGTAGAAGACGACACCGACAAACGGATGGACGATCTCAGCAAACCCACTGGCGGGGATACGCAATGAAACGGCTGATACTGTCCGGCTCCCTGCTTCTGGTCTGCATGGCGGTGATGTTTTATCTGGCTGCTGACAATACACCACAGATTAACCGCAGCGACCTGCTGCCCTGGCGCGTAACGCTATACGGCGTGATTTGTGGTGTGGGCTGGCATCTGTACGACCGCTTATCGCCACATCGTCCGGCAATCCGCCGTATCGCGCTGATATTTATCATACTGATTCTGCTCAACGAAATCGTACCGGAGGTGTTCCGGTGACGACCAACAGCTACCTGGAGTACTTTCTGACGCTGCTCGGCTGGGTGGTCAATAACGGGCTGTGGAATGCGATCAGCGCGACCGGATTATTTGCTCTGCCGCTGTTGATTAAGCTGCTGGCGCTGTGGCTACAGGCCAGAAGTCAGGGAGCGGATGAGGGCAACAAAGCCGCGCTGTCCCTGATATGGGCCGAGCACCTGATGTACACCTCGTTGCTGGTCATTATGTTCACCTGCGTGCCACTGCTGAACATCGACCTCGATACCATCAAATATGACACCACGCGATCGAAGCAGTGCGGCATGTCGGTGCCGCAACCCGCCGATACTGGCTATCAGCCGATTATAAACTCGCTGGGCGGTAAAACCGCCGCAGTCCCGGTCTGGTGGTATTTTATTCATGTGATCAGCAAAGGCATCACCAGCGCAACGGTTGCCACCCTTCCCTGCCAGCCGGATCTGCGTCAGATCCGTTTTGAGGTGCAGCACACCCGAATCAAGGATCCAGCGCTGGCACAGGAACTGCGGGATTTTGTCGAGGAGTGTTATGCCCCTTCCCGCGCCCGTCTGAAATTTCTCGCCGGAGAGCTGGACGATGACACCAGTAATGATACTGCCTGGCTGGGATCATCGTACTTTCTCAACACGACGGGTTACTACGATACCGACCATGCACTTTCACCACACAGTACCTGGCCGTACAGCGCACCACGCGACGCCGGGCTGGCCGATACGGGCGCGAGCGGCTATCCCACCTGTAAACAGTGGTGGGCCGACGACACCGTTGGGCTGAAGTCCCGGCTACTGCAATTCCCGGCCCCGGATATCTGGACAGCGTTTAAAAAGATCGGACAGTCACAGGCAGTATATGAAGAGGCCGTGTTGCGCTCGCTGGTTAGTGAACGAAATATGCAGGTATCGCAGAACGGGCGCGTTTACCCCGGTTATGGTGGGAATGTCGATGGCACCGTCGCCAATGCCGCCACCAGGCTGGCATCCAGCGCCGGAAATATCCTCGGCAGCATAGCGGCGTTCCCGGCGTTCGACAGTGTGCGCCAGGCACTACCGATGGTACAGGCGCTGCTGCAAATGGCGCTGGTGATCTGTATTCCGCTGATAACGCTCTGTTCAACATGGGACGTTAAGGTGGTAATGACGCTGACATTTGTGCAGTTCGCACTGTTCTTCCTCACCTTCTGGTGGGAACTGGCGCGGTGGCTCGATAGCTGGTTGCTGGATGTACTCTACAACAGCGATACCCACAGTAGCTGGAATCTGGCCGGGATCCAGAATACGCAGGATGACGTGATTATTAATCTGGTGATGGGGTCGATGTTTCTGGTACTGCCAACCTTCTGGCTGGGAGCGATGACGTGGGCGGGAGTGAGGATTGGCGTGGCGGTGAATGGCGCGCTGGCGGATGGGGTTAAGGTGGCGCAGGATAGTGGGGGGAAGGCTGGGGGAATGATTGGGAGGTGATAAAGTTATTCTGCCACAAGGCACTGACAATAAATGGGCTTCCATAACAGTATGAATTAGCGATATTGCGTCAAAGCTCCTGGATCTCACTGGGGAAAAAGGCATATGGAGATCATGGGTTAGCTTGTATAGAATGAAGACATTCTTTCTTTAGAGAACATGAAGTTATGAGCGCGATCACATTACGTAAAGCGTTGGGTGTACTTGCGAAGTCATCTTCGTTTTCCGTAACCACCGAGACTCATCGGCAAAAGGATGTGTTCGATGAGCTAAAAGAACAACTCTTTGTTAAACAAGAAATTGAAGAAGAATTACAGCGTTATCTGGATATAGCGAAGCCCGGTGAGATCATTTTTCTATGCGGCAGTAGTGGCGATGGTAAGTCGGAAATATTAACTCGCTGTAAGTCAAACCCCCGTTATCAGCAGCAGTTTACCTTTCATCTGGATGCAACTCATAGCTTCGCTCCTCAGCAGACCGCTATTGATGCACTGAATCATTTATTTAGCAATCATCATCAAGAATCATCTCCTTTGCTTGTAGGTATCAATACCGGGATGCTCGCTAATTTTGCCAGAGAAGGTGCTGAATGCCATCAGGCGCTTCGTTTAATGATTGATACATTCCTGGCGGAACAGCAGGAATGTAGCGGACCTTTTTGCATTGGACATTGCTCATTTTTTGATTTTGAACATTACCCTAAGTTCCAGTTTGATGAGGAACGGCAATACTCACCCTTTATAAAGAAATTATTAAATCACTTAACGGATGATGATAAGAATCTATTTTACACAATTTTTCAACGGGATGAATCAACAGGACATGATTTAAAAACCGTTGCCAACTTCAAACTGCTTTGCATGCCCGGCGTTCAGCATGTTTTAATCACACAGCTTTTTAAAGCCCGGTTAATTAAAGATCAGTTTGTTACAACAAGAACGCTGTTGGACTTTTTGCATCACCTACTGACTGGACCAGGATACCTTTTTGATAACCTTTTTAATGGTGCAGAAAATGACCTGATTAAAAAGATTTCTGATTTCGATCCAGCCAGAATGCATACCTATGAGCTCGATCAATTTATTTTGCGTTACGAGCTTGGATTAGTGGATCCCGAACTGGATAATTTTCTGGCAAAGCTTGAACAATTACATATTACATTTGATCGCCAGTGTATTAAGCCGGGTGATGCTGCTTCCTTAATTAGGCTATTCTGGTTACTACAACATGAATCAGTGGGGAATAACTATCATCAAAACTTCTCAGTATTCTTTAAAGAATCTCTATTTGAACGCTATTCAGATATCTGGCATCTACATAAGAACTATACTGCGAATCCGGAACAAAAAAGAGCGCTGAACCGGTTTTATTCTTTTGAACTTATCGCTGGTATCCAACGGTACGCAAACCGTAAAGCACCTGAACTGAGTACCCAAAAAGAAGAGTTCTTTTTAGGCGAATTTGGTGGAGTTAAAATCACGGCACCAGTCGCGCTAAAACCAGACTGGGATGCTATTCTCAAGAAAAACACAGCTCATCCAACCTGTTTCGACGTTCATTTGAAAGTGGGCCAGAACTCGCTGGAGCCTATTCGTATCGGTCTTAATTTATTTGAGCTATTGAGCAAACTCAATAATGGTTATCGTCCTAATAAATATGACAAAAGCGCGATTGTATTACTAGATGAAATCGTTGAACTGATTGCAGAACAGGCCAAATCCAGCAGCGAAATCAAATTTTATGATGGCATGCAGCGGGTTTACAGTGCAAGAGCGGACGACGACATGATCACTATCAGCGGCATGGAGGGATAACATCATGTATCCCATTGCAACAAAATTAAAAGTTGGCAACAACCAACTGGATAGCTACCTACCGATACGCAATAAGAACAATAATATTGACTGGCAAATTGTCACCGGTCTGGTACTAAGCTATGCCGTGAAATATAAAATCGACACTTACAATCTCGAACAATTTCGCGAAGATTGCAAAGCCCACCTACAAATATTAATTGATGAGCAAGGTTTCTGGCCGGTACTGGAGCGGATGTATTTTTCCAGTCAGGATATCTTTCGTGTCTCTCCGCTTTTCTTGCTTTTTCACGCCCAGTTTGATGCTGAAAAAATAAGCGCAGGTTCCGCAGCAGATAAACGTCTTGGAACGCTGTTTGCCAATCTGATGAGGGGTTTTAGCCTTAACCATCCGATACAAGATAAGTTGAATTTTATCGAACAAGAAATGCTGAATAAGCTCAATACTAGATTAACACGGCTGGGAGAAGGCCCATTTGCAAAAGAGCAACCTTATTTACCCTATCTGGTGACATGTTTTCAGTCCGATTTAGCATTTCTGGCAGATCATCCACAATATCTTTTGCAGGAGTTGACCAATACCCTGCGTTTGTACGCCTTTAGCTGGTGTGCTCAGTTGGCGCTCAACCTGGACTACTGGCGGGATGGTGAGCCGCAAAGTAGATCACTGTTTTTTATCCTTGATACTGAGAAAGCCAGCTCAGAGCGTGACCAGATTAAGCGCTTTGGTTATAAGTGGTTTGCCAGCCAAAGCGAAAAACTTTTCCCGATACTTTCCGCACTGGAGGTTTTGCAGTGGGGTAAAGGAGAGAGAAAACGCCCTCTCTGGCAGGTATATCAAGATTGTTTAAATTATTCAGATACATCGAATCAAGTACTGAATGAGCTTAATGATTACATACAGAAGTTTATAAGTAAGGAGGAGCGAGATCTTCCTGAACGCGATCGAGCTACAAACCTGGAAGAGGCCTTCAAACAATTATTATCCGTTGCCGTTGAACAATTTCAGGGTAAAAAGTCTGAACGAGCATCAGTAAATCGCAAATACATTAACGAGCTGGAAAGCCAGATTTGTACTGACTTCATTCAGGTTCGTGGCCGGGCGGGGAAAGTGCTGGTGCTGAATCAGGATCGGCTGCTGTTACTGACCAACCTTACCGTGGGTAAAAACAAAAAACTCCGGCTGCATGAACTGCTACGTGGTTTTGAGCAACGCGGATTTTATCTGGATAACCAGTCCACACAAATGCTGGTTGCGTTTTATGAACGCATGGGGAACGTGGAGCGAATGAGTGACAGTGGAGACGCCGTATATGTCCGTAAAACAGTATGAAACCTATCTGGCAGAAACCTTCATTGAATGGGTTAGCAGCACCATCCAGCCGGGTGAGCGCTACCAGTTTAAATCTCCCGATCCCGATAATGCCTTAAAGCTCTGGCAGGCTTTCGTCTCCTTAGCGAGTGGAAATAAATTAGAAATTGCACCGGGACAGCACCTTACCTGTGTCCAATGTAATAGCATCCAGCTTATTCCAGTACTGCACGGCACAACAGCTCCTGCGTTTACAGAAAACTATATTTCCCATCTGCGCGATCAGGTTTCCGGCCGCAACGGAGTTTTTGCCCATACGGCATTGTTAATTATCCATAACAGCATGCTGGATACCTTGCTCAATAGTACCAAAGATGTGGCTGCGCCCGATGCTATCTGGCATCCCGAGACCTTCCGTCATCAACTCGAAAAGTTGATCACAACGGACAGTGCCCGTTCTCAAGTGTCCCGCTGTTTGCTGGGCGATCAATTGACAACAATACTGGATGAAGGAGCAACCGTATTTGGTTTTTCATCGTTATACCGTCTGCTGGATGACGGTAAGCTGGATTTCTCCGAGCTGAAGTTATTCAACGATAATAATCTGCTGAATTTTAGTGATAAACAGTTACGCGCCCGGTTAAACGAAAACCAAAAGTTATATCGCCAGATAGAGGACAGTATTGAGCGTTATAGCGGGCAACTGGAGAATGTCCTGACTGAATTTAGTACAAAATTCATTCAGGAGCATTTCGTTGACAAAGACGACTGGCGTGAACTCGATTTTTCTGTCTATCTGGATGAAAAGACGCAGAACAGCGAACAGAAACTGGTACTGGAAAACATTGTCGTTGAAAGCGGTGTAGTCTGGCAAAGAGCCAAAAGTGCCAGTAAAGCGGGTAAACGAGATATCAGCGTCTTGGTACAAGCTCAGCCTGAACAGTCTCAGGTTGAGCTGGAGTTTATCTTTCAGGGTAACGACCTTCAGGACAATCAGATAAAAATTGCTCATCATCGCCAGTTACAGAAAGAACGATTCTGGCGTATCAGCCGGCACTCTAAAATTCTGGCGTCAGTGCCTTTCGATGGTCGTCCCTGCTTCTTTAGCCTCGAAATAATCAATCGCAATAATTCGGCGGAAGAGTACAAGTTTCGCCTGTTGTTAGTTGAACAAGGGCAATTCTGGCTTAATGAAATCCAGCATTGTTATCGTATTGAACCAGGTAAAGGCCAACTGACTCTACAACTGGAAGATAACGAGTTACGTATTGCCGAGACCGGCGACCAGACTTGTTTACTTGATGAAGAAAGTAATGATATTGATTGTCGGCATTATGCACTCGTTAATTTTGAAACGTTGGCGAATCAAAGTGAGCTGATCAAATTTGCGCTGGTTTCAGGTGATTCCCGTTTGTTGTTTAACATTGAAGGGCCTGGCGCAGAGGAAGGATTAACACTGCCCCTGCTTTTTGATCAGATCCGCTTCAATAAACTCTTCAAAGAAGAAGGGAATGCAACCTGGAACCGGATGAAAGGTCGCGTCATCCTGGACAATATCGAACATAATGTGGTCGGTGTACGCCAGCAGTTGCTTATGCAGGAATCCTCCCTGATCGAGCATAATCTGCTCAGCACAGGTAGTAACAATAGCGAGTTTGCACTGGACGAACTTCAGGCTAGCTATCCCGACCTCCATAATGCATACCACCAACTGTTTGTTTACTATCAACGCCGAAATACCCTGCCAAGTCTGGTGTCATGGTCAGCGGAATATCGTGCGTTAGTCAGTCACATGATCGCTACTTTTGAACAGGCGTTACAGCAAATCGGTCTGAGCAGAGCATTGACTGCACAAGAGAAGCGTCTGCTACATCTGGGGATTTGCCGTGGCGACAATTATGAACGCCTCTCGCCTTTGCATCCCCTGGTGCTGGCTTACCATTTGCAGTTGGCGGAAACTATTATTGCGGAGCCAGGAGACTCTACATCAGCCTCTTTCGCTTCATTACCGCAGATTACTCTCGATCGTCTGGTCGTTTCTGGCTTAATGCCATTTGTGTATCACAGCGAACATGAATACGCACAGTTACAACCGATGGCGGAAAACCGCTTCTGGATAGACATTGTTCCCCAGCGTCAGATGAGCCATGAATATGTTAAGCGTCTGGTTAAAGACAAGCTCAACGAATTTACAGATGCCTATTCCCGATTGTTCCAGAGTGCAGGAAATAATGCGCTGGTGATTAATGCCATTAATCTGGGAGATGCCAGAGAGCTATTCCTGGGGCTGGTTGAGTATTTTAAGCAGGAAAAAGATGGCGCAATTTCGATACATGTAAACTGCTACGACGAACGCCTGCTACCCAATGCCTTTGATCGCTTTGCCGAAAGTGGCAGCTATGAACAACTTAAAAATGATCTTAGCCTGAACAGTGGCGCATGGCGTGCTGAAGCCGATATGTTAATCGATCTACTGCGTAGTCGCTTAACATTCAGCAAATTTGTCCAGCCGCCGGAAAGCGATAAGTTGGCTTACGCCCATCTGGCATTTTTCACCAATACCGCCCCGGTTGACTGCCGCCAGATTCGTATTGAAGATGCCGCCAGCGGGGTGCTATGCCATGGGCTTATTGCGGGCGAAGGTGCAGAAACTCAGGGCGATGCCTACTTTACTGCTTTTGGGTTACGTAATGTCGATACTGAACCTTATTGCGCCCTACGCCTTGCCCGCTTGTTGGGTTGTCTGTGGCAACCGGCACGACAGAGCAACAGCCAATATCACGCTCAGGGGATTAGTCTGGCAGTCAGCGGTAACTTTAAGCAGTTACTCAACCGCTCTTATGATAGTTCTCTCTGGACTACAATTATCGACCCTAAGGTCACCCTCGATTTCTTTACCAGTCAAAAAGATGTCGTGCTGATTCATTACTCTGACCAGTACACCAGTTGTGCAGGTTATGACGCCGTAACCGTCACAAAACAGGTTGAGTTGTTCCTGCGTTTACTTCAGACAGGAAATCAAACCGGGCAATCCCTCGTCGATAGCCAGCACCTTCTTGCTGAATTTAATGCTTTTAATGGCGAGTGGCTGTTGAAAATGTTGCGTTCAAATGAGAAGGAGCGCAAGGAGAAACACGGCATTATCGGTGCATACAAATTCGTACAGTCTATGCTGCACCAGTCTGATATTTGCTGGGTTCCACTGTCAGTGGCAGAGATGATCCGAGTGTCCGGTAACGTCGGGCTGAGAATGAAAGAAAGCGATTTATCCCGCCATTTACAGGGTTATCAAAAAGGAGCGATCTCTGACGATGTTCTCTTTGTAGGCTTCAAAGATAACGACCTCTATCTGTTACCACTGGAAGTAAAAACGGGGGCTCGACCCGATTACAGCCATGCGGGGCAGCAGGCCCGCGAGCTAAAACGCTATTTACTGCAAGATATTCTTGGGCCGCAAACTCTGGCATCACAACTATACCGGGCACTTTTTATCCGCCAGGTATTAATGCAGGTAGAGAAGTTGCGTCTGTATGGTGTACTGGATAACGACAAGCTATCCCCTCTGCTGGAACGACGCGAATGGTGGCTCACTGGCGACTATCAGTTAGGCGAGCTTGCTGATTATGCAGAAGGTTTTGTGGTAGCTCATGTAGACAGCGGAACCTGTTTTAATCTCTCATATAAAGAAACGGCAGAAAATATTCTACAGATCGAAATCCCCTATTCATTACTTCCATCGTTAATCGCAGCGCAAGGTGATCAACCTCCGCTAGCTGAACGCTATCGGGTGCCGGAAAAATATCTGCTTAAACCAGAGTGTAATGTCGATTCTTCACACCCGGAACAGGCGGCAACAACAACTGAGCCGCAGCCCATTTCTGCGCCGGAGCTTCCACAACCTGAAGTATCGGCACTAACTCCCAGTAATGTCAGCAACACGCCATTACAGGTCTTGTTTGGCCATGATGCTGTGCACCAGAATCCGTTGTACTGGGAACCAACCAACACAGCTAAGTTTATGAATACCAATACTGGCATTATTGGAACGATGGGCACCGGGAAAACCCAGTTTACTAAATCGCTGGTTACGCAACTGATGCGCAATCAGTCCTACAACGTTGATGGTAAACCGATTGGCTTGTTGATCTTCGACTATAAATCCGACTATGTGGATGATGCATTTCTGGAAGCTACGGGAGCTAATAGATACCAGCTATCGTTGTTACCTTACAATCCGTTATCGTTATTTGGTGATATGCCCATGTTACCGAGGCATACGGCCATGGCATTCGCTGAAACGATGGGCAAAGCGTATAACCTTGGCGTCAAACAACGCATGAAGCTGGTTACGCTAATAATGGAGTGCTATGACTTAGCAGGAATAGTGCCTCACGATCGCTCAACATGGAATCGCGTAGCGCCGACTATTGAAGATGTGTGGCAGCAATACCTAGCACAAGAGAAAGTCGATGAAGATTCATTATATGCTGCGCTTTATAATCTGGCAGGTTTCCAGATATTCGAAACGAATCCAGAGAAAATGACCAGTTTGTATGATCTGGTTGATGGCGTCACAGTTATCGAACTCGCTGGTTATCCATCAGAGATTCAAAACCTGGTAGTTGCGCTGACGCTTGACCTTTTTTACGCACAGATGCAAAAGCGCGGGAAACCGATGGTGCAAGGGGATTATCGCCAGCTAACCAAAATGATTCTAGTTGATGAAGCTGATAACTTTATGCGCCAGGATTTTGCCAGTCTGCGAAAGATTCTTAAGGAGGGTCGTGAGTATGGTGTTGGTGCGATCCTTTCAACTCAGGAGATCACTCACTTTAAGACTGGTGAAAATAATTATGCCTCCTATATTTTAACTTGGGTGATTCATCGAGTTTCTGAGATCAAGAATGCTGATATCAAAGCAGTATTTAACATTGATGAAAAAAGCGAGCAGGAGTCTCTAATGGGGCAAATTAGGCAGCTTGATAAACATTTTAGCCTTTATATAGATGGGGATAAAAAAGTCAATAAAATGCGTGACAAGGCTTTTTGGGAGCTATAAATGACTATTGTTGATGCTATAAAAGTTGCTTTGAACAATATTGGTAAACCGTCTACATATGAAGAAATTTATCAAGAGATTATCGATAGGCAATTGTATGAATTCGGCGCTAAAGATCCTAAATCTATAGTGAGAGTAAAATTAAGAGTACATACATTAGGGTTGAATTTCCCGAGTGCAAGTCAGAATAAATTTTTTAAGATAACTTCTGGCGAAGGGAAAGATGCGTTATATGTAAATTTAGATAATGTCGTTGTGGAAGCCGTAACAGTTTCACCTATCAAAACTAACCCACCAACAAAATGTGATAAAATAGCTGAGTTTTTCAAAAACAAATGGACTAGAATATCAGCGAATAAAGATGCTCATAAGATTACTCTGCACGAATGCTGCTGGATGCTTTTCGGCTCTTTCCTTCCTATTATTGTAGATTCTGTCTTTAGAGTTTGGTGCCTAAAAGTGACTTTTATTTCGGCCTTATCTGAAAACATAAAAGGAGGAGAAGTTTTTCTTTTCACATCTGCATTAATTACCCCATTTTTCTATTTTTTAGTTAAGAACCTGTCAACTAATAATAAAGAAAATGATGAATTGCCTTATATTGGTTACATTTTTGCATTAACTATAGTCTCACTATTGGCAGGATTAGGCGCTTTTATCTATTACAGGACAGGTGCTATCTTGGCTGCAAGAGATTCAGGTTTAATGCTGGATATATTCTCTGCAAAATTAGGGGGGTGGGCGTGGACAATATATATATCATCACTTTTGGTGTGGTATTACTCTGCATACATGAGTAATAAATCTGCAAAAGCATACTCTAAAATAAGAACATCTCAGGCTGATAAATTGTCTGAAGAATACAGTGAAGTTAGGGGGTAATTAGATGAAATCTATAAAAATAAAAGCATTTAAAGTCTCTCAGCCGATTGGCGAATTTTATTGTGGAAAGATAAAAGCCAGTGATTTGGTAGATATTACATATTCAGATGTTAGACGTATGTCTGATTCGGAAAATCGTGAGCTAGACGATTATATTGGTATTCAACGACCATTGATCGAGTCTAGGGTTAAAGCGATCAGGAACTTTATCTCAGGTGTGGATTCATCCTTCCCGAATTCAATAATTATAGCCATGAGTTCTGATAATGTTAATTGGGATGAATATAATAATGACTTCATTATTACACCAAATAATGATGGGGATTTTTCTAAGCTAGCAAAAATATTAGATGGGCAACATAGAATCGCTGGTTTTGATAAAAACAACATGACATTCATCAATGAACTTGGAGATGAATCAGAGTTTGAATTATTAGTTACAGTTTTTGTTGATGCCGATATATCTACTCAGGCTAACGTTTTCTCAACAGTAAATCTGGCTCAGACGAAAGTTAATAAAAGCCTGGTATATGATTTAGAATCATTAGCTTACTCAAGAAGCCCAGAAAAAACCTGTCATGATATTGCTGTTCTTTTAAATAAAGAAAAAAATGGCCCATTTGAAAAAAGAATAAAAAGACTTGGTGTAGCCACACCAAAAATATCTAACGAAACACTGACGCAAGCAGCTTTTGTTGAAAATCTTCTAAAGCTGATAACATTCGATGCAAAGTCTGATCGCAACTATTTCTTAGCTAAAGAAAAAGGTGGAAAGATCTCAAAAGAATACAACCTTGAAAAGATCGATAATTCAAGCTTGATAAAGTATCCATTGCGTAAAAGCTTCATTGCAGAAAAAGACTCTGTAATCGCCGCGAATGTATCTAACTTTTTTAGTGCCGTGATGAAGTTATGGCCGAATGCTTGGAATAAATCAAACAAAATATCATCATTAAATAAAACCATAGGACTAATAGCTCTTTTTAGAGTATTAAAAGATATTCTTTCCTATATGAATGAAAGGTACAATATTGATGCCTTAAGAGTGTTATCCATAGATGATTTTTCCCAAATTCTTGATGGTGGGGACCTTGATGAAAATGCATTTATGCAATTAGACGCTGTTTCTAAAAGCTCTAAGATTATATATGATATGATCTGTGGTAACTTAGCTCTTTATGATGATGAAGATGCTTAATGGTTAATTACTAGTCAAACCAAGCTGTTCAAAAGAGCAGCCTGTTTGACTTTCCTAATTTCAATTCAAAAAACTAAAGATTACTTACAAATTGTGCCAAGCTACGGTAATTTCGCAGCCCCGCAATACCATCCTCAACATGCGCCGCCCACGCCTTAATCATCGTTTTTTGTTCTAATTGCGGATAAAGCATCTTTAACACCAATTCAGTAGCCTGCAGAGTTTCCCCCAACCATGTAATCTTATCCAAGACCAACGAGCCATCCAGCTTCTTACTATCCCGCTCAGGCGAATAACGAAACTCACTCTCCACTGAACGGAAAAATGCTATTCGAGCAGCAATATTAGGTGTAATCCCGGTATACCCTTTCAACTTTTTAAGCTGGTCTTCAGTCTGCCGACTAAGCACCATTCTATTCGGGAGCATTAAATAGCCTCCTTCGTTAATTCCCAGAAATAACCCGGTTTCAGCGAAGATGATTTAGTATACGCATTAAACACAATCTCATAAGCATGAGAAATATCATCACGCAGTCGGTCAATAAAATAACGCTCATCCACTTCCGTATCGGTGGATAACAACACGACCTGATGACTAGCCTCTGGGAAATAATGATTAATCAACTTATCCCGATGCTGAGAGTCCAAACGTCCTAACGGTGTATCTATTATCACAGGGAAATCACGGCCAGAGGTTTTCGCCAACGCCTCAAGAATAGCAATCGCATAAATCTGTTTTTCCCCCGCAGAAAGCAATTTACGGTTAATTACTGAACCGTTTTCATCTATCAGCTCAACATCAAACGTCTGTGGATTAATGTGAGCATTAAGCTGTAAATCTTCTTTACGAGCTAGCTTGTGATAGGCGCTTTCAAAGTTAGAAGAGAGTTTTTTCACCCGAGCCTGTGTCAATACATCGCTGTAGTAATCAAGCAGCCTAATTGTTTCCTCCGCATTTTTAAGAGCACTGCTGAAGCCATGGTGACTACGGGCAGTATCATGTGCTTTTTGTACCTGTCGCACACAGTCCAGTTGCAGTTGCTTCGTCTGTTTGGCTTTTTCCAGTAATAGACGGTATTTATGCCGCTGCTTTTCACGCTGATGATCGAGATCGCGTAATTTTGTAAAGAGATCCATTAGCTGATCATCTTCCGGAGCACGAGCAATATTGGCTGCTGCTTGTTCAAGTTGTTGTTCTATATCGGCGAGTTGATTCCGATACAAATCAAAGCGTTTCCACGCTCCTTGACTATCCAGTTTAACGGCTTGCTGAAGCATGCCTGTTTCACGCTCCGAGATATCAAACAGTAAATCCCCTTTGGGCTTAGCTGCTACATATGCAGTCAAATTCTCAGTAATAACTTCAGCGGTTATTTTTTTGGTACTACTCTCGCTACTGGAGCGAAATGTAATGTCCTTCTGGAGTTGGGCTAAAAACTGCTCCAGCTCTTTCTCAAAACTTTTCGCCTGCTTGATCTGCACTTCATCAGCAAGTTTTTCCAGCAGCCGTGACAACGTATTAGGAGCTAGCGCATAGGGTAACGACCCATCACACTCCTGGCGTAACGCTTTTTCCAAACGCTCTTTCTCTTTTAACAGCGTTTCAACTTTCTGTTTTTCCTGTGCTTTGGTCTGCGCAAATGCACCACCTTGTGCGTTCAGTAATCCCTCATGACGCATAATATCATCAGATAAAGATTCAATCCGTGAGCTGACAAAGTTTGCTTCTTCCAGTGATTTTTCTGTCTGCCGTTTGAACTCTTTAATTTGTGTTTCAAGCTCTGCAACCTGTTGCTGCTGAGAGCCAGCTAACTGGCTAGTTTGCTGGCGTTTGACAAAAATCATCAGATCGTTTTGCAGTTTGGCGATTAAATCTAGACCCAATAGACGGCGTACCGCAGTACGCAGAATATTGCCAGATTCATCCTCCGCCAGTTCTGCAATTTTTTCTCCATCAAAAAAGAAAAGATCGGCAACACCATGAGGGATCAATTCATTCAAAAACCCCTGGCACTGATCATAATTGAGCTCACTACGTGGTTGACCATCCTGCTGCAAAGAAAGACGATCTTTCTTTCCTTTTCTCCAACTACGTGTGACGGTAAATTCGGCCTCACGGCCGTCTTTATTATAGGTAAACGTTAGTTCTACCGAAGCTTCGTTCGGGCGCTCTTTCGTACACGTACCGTTGTGGACCAGCATACCAAGTTGTTCAATATACTCTTGCTGCTGCATCGCTGAGCCAAATGCCAGACGCCCATACAACGCCAGCCGAATAGCCGACAGAATTGAAGTTTTCCCTGCACCGTTTAAACCACCAAACAGTACAATCGGGCGAGAGTTCACTTCATGCTGGCGCTTTCTGGGTGCCAAATCGATCGTATGTGTACCGTTAAATACCCGAAAATTATGTAATACCAGTTGCTTAATGAGCACGTTCATTTTCCTCATCGACAAGAATGGATGATTCACCCGCATCGACAATTCTGCGCTGTAAGATCTGGAGTTCAGTTTCCAGTTTGGCAACCTCGTCCTGATAAATATCTCTATCATTACGCTTTTGCAGCATTGCCTGTTGCTGCTGGATCTCTTCCAGGCTGCCCCAGTCCTGCTTCAGAATCGTACCAAGCTTTTCAAAAATCCCCTGACGACGACTTAACCCTTCCATCGAGGTTTCCAGCTCAATCAGTTTCATCACCATTTCAGGTACTACGTCAAACCCTTGCGTTATCTGTGCCAGCAAATCAGCATCGCTGGCATCAAAGCGCGACTGGTCGTCAACTACCCAGTTCAGATCCTGCTGATATACCTCACGGTAAATCCCCGGCAACGTGTCGTACCAGTCTGGCTCGTTAGGATCTTTCAACCACTCCTGGCGGATAGCGTGCAACTCCGGCTGGGTAATTAACGTAATTGTGTGGCCCTGGGCGTTTAAATCGCGCTCAATTTCCAGTAAATCTTTTAACCACTGCTGGCGGTATTTGAGCCAGTAGGGGCCAGGAACATGCTTACGCTCTGCACTGCGATCTTCACCGTCTTTAGCGTATTGATAGCTCACCTTGCCGGTACGGCGTTTATAGTTGCGATACTTATCTTTATTTACCGGATCGGTAGTAAATGCCAGCAGATCGCGATATTTCAGTAACGGAGACATCCATTCTTCGCCGTTTTTAATCAGGCTTTCCATTGCTTTATCTTTAGTGACAACGGTACAAGTCCAACAACCAAAGCGAGAATTTCCGCAAGATGGGGTACTTTCATCGATGACCAGCGGACATTCGCCCTGTGCGGAAGAGTCCATATATAGCGTCCACAGAGGGCGGTTGTTTCCACCCCATGGACTTTCCCACTCTTGAATTTCATCATCTGTTGCATAGCGAAACGCACCGCGTAGCAACTTCCAGACGTCTTCCACATCCCAGGTATCAATGGGGGTATAGATAAACGCATTTGCCAACGTGGTGTGTCGGGCCAAGCGGGAGCCATCAATTTTGTGCTTTGCAATTACCTGTGCACGGGAGGCACTCTCGCTACTACGTGAGCCGAGGACAACAATCACTTCATCAAACTGGCTGACCTTATCTTTAATAAAGTCGCTCACCGGATTGATTTTCATACGCTCGGTACACCAGCGAAAACTACGGGTTGGGGCCGGATAACCTTTCCCCAGTAAATTGACCCAGAAGGTTTCATTAGTTTTAGGCGTTACCGCATGTTGAGTGATCGGCAGGCCATTACGCTTTGCGCCTGCTTCAATCTGCAACATTGTTTTTTTAATTAAATCTACTACCACTGGCGTTTCCACCAGCGTATCGGATGACACCACAAAAACATCTTTGCTGCGCATTTCCGGGGGGAGGCCGAGCAGGGCCAGATACACCAGCGTGATCACGGCGGAAGAATCTTTCCCGCCGCTATAGCCAATTACCCACGGACGCTTATCCGCACAATAAATTCTTTGAACCTCAGCAACATATTCGGCCAGAGGGCGTCCAGCGAACTGCTCCTGATTAATAAAATCTTCGTATTCGGCCAAATCGTAGGCCTGAACTAATTTACTCATGAGACAACCATTTGAGCTTCAAGCTCCTGTTCTTCAGGAGTGAGGGGGATTGAGAGCGCGGTTTTTAGCGCATTACAGGTGAGCTGGATCGCCGTACTGGTTTTACTCAGTTTGCCATGCTGCATCGCACGTTTGATGAGATCTGGGTTGTTTCTGCGCCAGTTAAAAGTTTTAAGTGCAGCTATTTTCTCCGGCCATTGCTCAGGATAATCCGTTAGCAGGGTATATCCCAGTTGCCCAAGTGCCTGCAATCCAATGCCATGAGCGTGAACATAATCTTGTCGTAACTGAACCGGTGAAACCTCTTTTTTAGCCGCTAACTGCCAATCCGGCATCACGCTAAAAATAGCCTGCCAATATTGGGTAGCAATTTGGGTGCATTCCTCAAAGTTGTTCTCTTTGGGATCTTTACCCAACAATGCGCGGGTAGCCTGCTTGATGCTGCTCAACGTAAATAACTTATTCGACCGCTGACTGATGCCTGATTTTTCCAGTTCTGTCATCCCAACAAACGGCTCTATGGACATCGCCAGATAACGTGCCAGATTTGAACTGGCATCGCGATGATCGTATAGAGACGCCAGCGACGGGCTAGGACGAATAGCGTATTTATTCAGATCGGCGAACATCTGCTGGCTACGTTTTAAGCCTTCATCAACAAAAAACAGCACCGGAATATTATCCTGTCCCAGCTCCGGACGAGCGTCTAAAGCGTCTTCAATCGCTTTACGGCGATGCTGACCATCATTGATCAGAATTTGCGCATCCATTGGCACACACAACGTTCCCAGGTTGTTGGAACCCGGAAACTCATCAAATTGGACATCTACCGCAATGGAAGCCGTCAGGGCTGAAAACACATAATCTTTAGGGTTTTCCAGCAAATAACGTACCATTTCGGGGATGCGCGATTTATTTAGCGTGCGCTGTGCGCGTAATTCCGGTGGAACATCATTTTCATCAAAACTGAATATTTTCGGGATGATACGCATCGGGCATGTGGCGATATAGAAAGGGCGACCAGCCTGAATGCCACGTATAGCTGGAAACGAGTAGCAGTAATCTGCATCAACACTAGCCATACAGTAATCCGTATAAACATCGAGTTAGTTTGGTGACGTGATATTTTACGTAAGATGTGTTACGATTTATAGTTATTTTACGTAATTTTTTGCGTAACACATTCCAATGTTTATACTGTTTAGCCTGTTCTGGCAAAGGAACGGCCAACTGTTGCATCTTCCTCATGACACATCGCTGTGGCCCACTGAACAATACGTTGGCTGGCACCGTAAGCAGATCTTCAAGTCCTGAAACCATAAACTTCCTGATGTGCTCCTCAGGTACTATCGATTAGATTGCCCAACATGCTTTATCCCCTCCAGAGGATAAATTGCCTTTAACCCCTATAGCGGATAAATCCTGCGCACCAGACTGGCTTCCAAGATAACGAGCCCCGAGCTCTCTCACTGAAGAGCCTGACTCTTGATTATTATTGATACCGTATTAATCTGTACAAACTCTGACCAGCAACCAGAGCCTTCAGGTTGCCACCCTACCCGGTGAGGCTCGCCTTTTCGTCCGCTCCGTATCATCCTCGCGGACAGCGCTCAGCGCCTGATACATCCTCTACCCCACCATGCAGGGAATCCCTCCCTGCCGGGCGGCGTTTCTCTGCTTTCACCACTGGAGAAATACTATGCCTACTTCATCTTGCCCTGAAGCAAAATCCTTATCGCTGTCTGTCTCAACTGAGGCCTGGGAAAAGGTAGTCAGTTTTCCACCCGATCCCTCTCTGGTTAACGCCGCTCCACCGCTTCGCAGAACTGGCGCAGTTGTTCCCAGCCTCTGAAAACCACCATCACCCCCACGCGGGCGGTCTGCTCGATCACAGTCTCGAAGCTGCCTGCTATGCCGCACGACTGCGGCAGAGTTATCTTTTCCCGCCTGATGCAGCGTCAGAAGATCAGGCGGCGCAGTCCGAACGCTGGACCACCGTTATCATATCCACCGCCCACAAACCTCGCTACCGCAGCAAATCATCGCCGCCCTGCGCGACTTGCTGGCGCATGAGTTCCGACTCAACAACCCAAATGGCGGTTCTGACGGCTGGCTGACGGAAGAGGCGCTGTGGCTGGTCAGCAAGAACGCTGCCGATGCGGTGCGCGGCTGGCTGCTGCGCCAGGGTATTGACGCCGTACCGCAGCATAACGTGCGACTGTTCGATGAGATGCAGGCACACCAGTTGCTCATTCCCTGTGAGGATAAAGCCATCTGGCATTGCCGGATTGAGGCCAGCGGTGGCTGGAGCAGTGAACTCTCGCTGTTACGCTTTTCCCCTTCACTGATTTGGGAAGATCCACAGCAGCGGCCCGCCACCTTCGGTGGAACCGTCACACCGATAGCGGGGATCCGAAATGAGACAGAAGCGGTGATTGAAACAAACACCGAAGTAGAACAACCATCCCCCCTACCCGAACAGGACGATACACCACTTTCAGGCGAAGCCTTCTGGCAGTGGCTGACCCAAAACGTCCAGGCGCAACACCTGGAAATCAACGAACCCAATGCCCGGATCCACACCGTCACCGGAACCGCATTTCTGGTGACTCCGGGCATTTTTAAGCTCTGGCTTAGCGCCTGTGGCAGGGATATCCCGGCAGAACGCTGGCGGGAGGTACAGAAAGCGTTTCAGGACCTGAATCTGCACCGCAAACGCAAAAACGGCCTCAACATCTGGAACTGCGCCGTTGTCGGCCCGCGCCGCTCCTCGCGTTTAAAGGTGTATCTGCTTAACGATCCCACGCTGCTGTTTGGCGATGACGTCCCCTTTAATAACCCCCATCTCTTGCTGAATGAAGGAGAGAATGACCATGACCTTTGAAGAACTCCTGGAGGAGTACTTTTTCGCCCGCCTGCTGCGGCCAGCGACCCAAGATTGTTATCGCACGGCGGTGGAACAGCTCACCCACTGGCGCAACGTACTGCCCGCCGAAATCACGCCGCATATGGCGCTGGAATGGCGCAGCTATCTGCTGAACGAGCGCGATATCAAGCCGGTGAGCTGGAATCATTACATGCGCCACCTGCGGGCACTGTATAACTTCGCCATCCGCCAGGGGCTGCTGACGCAGTTTGTAAATCCGTTTATGAACATCACGCTGCGCGAATCGCGCCGTCGGAAGAAAACCCTGACTCATGAGCAGATTGTTCTCTCACGCGACGTGCTGCATCACTACATCGAGCAGGAGAAAACGCAGTACGGCTATCGTTCGCCGTTTTACCCCGCCTGGTTCTGGCTGGCAGCAATAGAGACGTTCAACTACACCGCCATCCGGCTGAACCAGCTTCTGCATCTGCGTGGCCGCGATATCGATCTGGTGCATAACACCCTGTTTATCCAGAACGAAGGGAGTAAAAGCCATGATGAGCATGTGGTACCCATCTCCTCCCGACTGCGGCCACATCTGGAAATGTTACTGTATGAGGCGCGAAAACGGAGGATCGCTTCCGGCGAGCAGTTATTTAATATCAACTGCTTCAACCAGTGGACGCTGCGCCAGGGCAAAACAATGATAGAAAATCAAGTCAGCTACTTTTTTGCCAAACTGAGCGACGCCTGCCACAGCCGTTTTTCCTCACACCGCTACCGCCACACCGTGGCGACCGAACTGATGAAGAAACCGGAGCAAAATTTATACGTCACGCAAAAGCTGCTGGGGCACAGGGATATTAAAGTTACGCTCAGCTATATCGAACATAATGTCGAGATGCTCAGAAGTTGCGTGGAGAGAGATTGACAAAGCGGAAGGTGAGTGGAAAGATCCCGAACTGAGGCTTTATAAACAAAAAAGCCAGAAACACGGCCTCTTGTAGTTGCCGTTAATTTCCGGTCTTAATGAATAACGTATTGACTGCTTTAGCTTTTCCGCCTGTTTTTTAATTCTTGGTGCCGAAGGCCGGACTCGAACCGGCACGTATTTCTACGGTTGATTTTGAATCAACTGCGTCTACCGATTTCGCCACTTCGGCACTGAAGAGGTATGCGGAAAACGTTGTGGATTATACCTGTCATACGCCGCCATGCAAGCACGAGCATACACCTGTCTCGCTAAGTGCTGAAAATTTCAGCATCGTTGGGTATTAAATAGAATAATCAGGCTACTTCCCATCTTCTCCAGCAGATTAACGCCGGGCGGCCCTCGCCTCCATACTCTACACTTTTCAGTTCAACACCACATTAAGGGAAACACAATGACGATAATAAAAAGCTATGCCGCAAAAGAGGCGGGCGGCGAGCTCGAACTCTATGAATATGACGCCGGAGAACTCCAACCGGAAGATGTCGAGGTACGGGTCGACTATTGCGGGATCTGCCATTCCGATCTGTCGATGATCGACAATGAATGGGGGTTCTCTCAATACCCTCTGGTTGCCGGACATGAGGTCATCGGTCGGGTGGCCGCACTCGGCAGCGCGGCACAGGACAAGGGGCTAAAAGTCGGCCAGCGCGTTGGAATCGGCTGGACGGCACACAGCTGCGGACACTGCGATGCCTGTATCAGCGGTAATCAAATTAACTGCCTGGAAGGCGCAGTGCCTACTATCCTCAATCGTGGCGGTTTTGCCGAGAAGCTTCGCGCAGGCTGGCAGTGGGTAATTCCTCTTCCGGAGAATATGGATATGGCGTCCGCAGGCCCGCTGTTATGTGGCGGCATTACGGTCTTTAAACCGCTATTGATGCACCATATTACTGCTACCAGCCGCGTTGGCGTCATCGGTATTGGCGGGCTTGGGCATATCGCAATCAAGCTGCTGCACGCGATGGGCTGCGAAGTCACCGCGTTCAGCTCAAATCCATCGAAAGAACAGGAAGTGCTGGCGATGGGGGCCAATAACGTGGTGAACAGCCGCGATCCGGAAGCATTAAAAGCACTGGCGGGCCAGTTCGATCTCATCATTAACACGGTCAACGTCGATCTCGACTGGCAGCCCTACTTCGAAGCGCTGACTTATGGCGGCAACTTCCATACCGTTGGGGCCGTATTGAAGCCGCTGCCCGTACCGGCGTTTACATTGATTGCCGGAGATCGCAGTATCTCAGGTTCGGCAACCGGAACACCATATGAACTTCGCAAGCTGATGAAATTCGCCGGACGCAGCAAAGTCGCGCCCACCACGGAACTGTTCGCGATGTCACAAATCAACGAAGCTATCCAGCACGTTCGCGATGGCAAAGCCCGCTATCGGGTAGTGCTAAAAGCTGACTTCTGACCGCCTGGCTCAGCGCTTTGACAATCATCAGGAAGCGCTGACTGCCTGACGAAAAGCCTGTACAGCCTGTCGGCACTGCTCCGTCACGTGCTCGATGTCATGATTAACATCGATACGCGCAATATCATGTTCATCGACACACGGCCGCTCCAGCGCGTCAAACTGACTTTGCAGCAGGTCTGGCGGCATAAAATGCCCGGCACGACGCTGCATTCGCTGCAGAATGGTGGCGTAATCGCCGTCCAGCCACAGGAAATGTACGTTAGGGCTACTCTTACGTAAAATATCGCGGTACTGTTTTTTTAATGACGAGCAGACAATAAATCCTGTCTCATTTTTTTTATAAAGACTGTATGAAGCGTCATTTAATCGTTCCAGCCAGGGTAAGCGGTCTTCATCAGTTAACGGTATTCCCTGAGACATTTTGTCAATGTTTTTCGCCGGATGGAGATCATCGCCGTCAATAAATTTCGCAGAAAATAATGTTGCAATTTTGCTGCCTATTAAAGACTTACCACTACCCGAAACGCCCATTAAAATATAGCTTTCCCCGGCCATTTAGATACCTCTGAGTCATATTCCACAACATGATATTACGCCTCTACGTTCGACAATTTCACATTTTTTAATTTGCATAGATAAGAACTCTAAGGCACATCACGTTATGCGTAACATTGTAGTGTAACAATTTTCCAGCGTGACATGAGTCACAAATAGTGACAAATAAAACCGCTTAAATGCGTTCAGGGTAACTACCTGACCAGTGAGGAATTTATGGAAGTAAAAACTCAATCCTGCGTTGTTGCGGGTAAGCGTGCTGTTGCCGTTACGGAACAAAATATTGAATGGAATAATAAAGGAACACTCGTACAAATTACCCGTGGTGGAATTTGTGGGTCTGACTTACATTATTATCAGGAAGGAAAAGTCGGCAATTTTACAGTAAAAGCGCCAATGATTTTAGGTCATGAAGTGATTGGCAAAATCGTTTATAGCGACTCAGATTTATTACGTGAAGGGCAACCGGTAGCGATTAATCCATCGAAGCCTTGCGGTCATTGCAAATACTGTCTGCAACACGAAGAAAACCACTGTACTGAAATGCGCTTCTTTGGCAGCGCCATGTATTTTCCGCATGTTGATGGCGGTTTTACCCGATTTAAAGCTGTCGATACCGCTCAGTGTATTCCCTGGCCGGAACAGGCGGACGAAAAAGCCATGGCCTTTGCCGAACCGCTGGCAGTTGCCATTCATGCGGCTCATGAGGCGGGCGATTTGCAGGGCAAACGCGTCTTTATCTCCGGCGTTGGCCCTATCGGCTGCCTGATTGTTAGCGCAGTAAAAACGCTGGGTGCGGCGGAAGTGGTATGTGCCGATATCAGCGCCCGCTCTCTCTCGCTGGCCCGGCAGATGGGCGCGGATACGCTGGTGAATCCACAGCATGATTCTCTCGATGGCTGGAAAGCAGAAAAAGGGTATTTCGATATCAGTTTTGAAGTCTCTGGGCATCCTTCCTCAATCTCAACGTGTCTGGAAGTCACACGGGCAAAAGGTGTGATGGTGCAGGTTGGCATGGGCGGCGCAGTACCTAACTTCCCGATGATGATGTTAATAAGCAAAGAGATCTCCCTGAAAGGCTCTTTCCGCTTTACGACCGAATTTAATACTGCGGTTTCCTGGCTTGCCAACCGCGTTATCGATCCGCTGCCGTTACTGAGCGCGGAATATCCATTTACCGACCTGGAACCGGCGCTGATCTTTGCCGGAGACAAAACACAGGCGGCAAAAGTTCAGCTCGTTTTCTGAGAAAGTAAAATAAGGGACACTATCATGAACGATCTTTTTTCACTGGCAGGTAAAAATATCCTTATCACCGGAGCCGCTCAGGGAATTGGTTATTTACTGGCGACCGGTCTTGGTCGCTATGGCGCGCGCATTATTGTTAACGATATTACCCCGGAGCGCGCCGAAGCAGCCGTGACGAAACTTCAGCAGGAAGGGATAAAAGCTATCGCCGCCCCCTTTAATGTCACCCATAAACAGGATATTGAAGCTGCGGTTGAACATATCGAAAAAGATATTGGCGTCATTGACGTCCTGATAAATAACGCCGGTATCCAGCGCCGTCATCCGTTTACTGAGTTTCCCGAGCAGGAGTGGAATGACGTCATCGCCGTAAATCAGACCGCGGTTTTTCTCGTCTCTCAGGCCGTTACGCGCCGTATGGTGGCGCGGCAGGCAGGAAAAGTGATCAACATCTGTTCGATGCAAAGCGAGCTGGGCCGCGACACTATTACGCCATACGCCGCATCGAAGGGGGCCGTGAAGATGCTGACCCGCGGCATGTGCGTGGAGCTGGCGCGTCATAATATCCAGGTCAACGGTATTGCGCCGGGATACTTCAAAACGGAGATGACCAAAGCGCTGGTTGAAGATGAAGCCTTCACCTCCTGGCTATGCAAACGTACGCCTGCCGCACGCTGGGGCGATCCCCAGGAGCTTATTGGCGCAGCGGTGTTTCTCTCCTCTAAAGCCTCCGACTTTGTTAACGGACATCTGCTGTTTGTCGATGGCGGTATGCTGGTTGCCGTCTGACCAGGGAAATACGACGCAGCGCGTAAGCGCTGCTATTTTGGCGCTGATAAGAGAGACGAATATGCCATTAATAATTATTGCGGCAGGCGTTGCGCTGCTGTTGGTCTTAATGATTGGCTTTAAAGTTAACGGCTTTATCGCCCTTGTTCTGGTTGCCGCCGTTGTGGGATTTGCCGAAGGGATGGGCGCACAAGATGTCCTGCACTCCATACAAAACGGAATTGGCAGTACTCTGGGCGGACTAGCCATGATCCTCGGTTTTGGCGCGATGCTGGGAAGATTAATTTCCGATACTGGCGCCGCGCAGCGCATTGCGACGACGCTCATTAATACGTTCGGCAAAAAACGCGTGCAATGGGCGCTGGTGATAACCGGGCTTATCGTCGGCCTGGCAATGTTTTTTGAAGTCGGATTCGTACTGCTGTTGCCGCTCGTTTTTACGATTGTGGCCTCATCGGGACTGCCATTGCTGTATGTCGGGGTTCCAATGGTCGCCGCCTTATCCGTTACGCACTGCTTCCTGCCGCCGCATCCCGGCCCTACCGCCATTGCGACAATTTTTGAGGCAAATCTCGGTACGACCCTGCTGTATGGGTTAATTATTACCATACCGACCGTGATTGTTGCCGGCCCTCTGTTTTCAAAATTGCTGGCGCGCTTTGAGAAAGCGCCGCCTGAAGGATTATTTAATCCTCATCTATTCAGTGAAGAAGAGATGCCGTCATTCTGGAACAGTATTTTTGCCGCCGTGATCCCGGTCATTCTGATGGCCATCGCAGCGGTATGTGAAATCACGCTACCAAAAACGAATGCCGTTCGGGTTTTCTTCGAATTTATCGGTAATCCGGCAGTAGCGTTGTTTATTGCCATTATCATCGCCATTTTTACGCTGGGCCGACGCAATGGGCGTACGGTTGAGCAGGTGATGGATATCGTCGGCGAGTCCATTGGCGCTATCGCGATGATTGTTTTTATCATCGCAGGCGGCGGCGCGTTTAAACAAGTGCTGGTGGATAGCGGCGTGGGCCAATATATCTCGCAATTAATGACCGGCACATCGCTATCTCCTTTATTAATGTGCTGGACGGTAGCCGCCGTGCTTCGTATTGCGTTAGGTTCCGCGACCGTGGCCGCGATTACCACCGCCGGCGTCGTATTGCCAATTATTAACGTAACCCACGCCGATCCGGCGTTAATGGTACTGGCGACAGGCGCGGGAAGCGTTATTGCATCACATGTTAACGATCCCGGTTTTTGGTTGTTTAAAGGGTATTTTAATCTTAGCGTCGGGGAAACCCTACGCACCTGGACCGTCATGGAAACATTGATCTCTGTCATGGGGCTGCTGGGCGTACTGGCGCTGAATGCGGTTCTGCATTAATTCATCATCCGCAGTCCAATTAACCATGGGGGCGACTTTCCCGCCCCCGGTACTGGAGAAACCATGAGGAATCACAGAATTTCTTTGCAGGATATCGCTACGCTTGCAGGCGTGACAAAAATGACGGTGAGCCGTTACATCCGCTCGCCGAAAAAAGTCGCCAGGGAAACCGGCGAGCGTATTGCGCAGATCATGGAGGAAATTAACTACATACCCAATCGCGCGCCAGCTATGTTGTTAAACGCGCAAAGTTACACTCTCGGCGTGCTGATCCCCTCTTTCCAGAACCAGTTGTTTGCCGACATTCTTGCCGGGATTGAATCCGTGACGTCGGGTCATAACTACCAAACTCTTATTGCGAATTACAATTACGATCGCGATTCGGAAGAAGAGTCCGTTATCAATTTACTGTCTTACAATATCGACGGCATTATTCTTTCAGAAAAATATCATACGCTCAGAACCGTCAAATTCCTGCGCTCAGCTACCCTTCCGATTGTAGAACTCATGGATATCCAGGGCGATCGGTTAGATATGGAAGTGGGGTTTGATAACCGTCAGGCCGCCTTTGATATGGTCAGCACCATGCTGGATAAACGCCAGCGGCGGAAAATCCTCTATCTGGGTTCAAAAGACGATATCCGTGATGAGCAGCGTTATCATGGCTACTGCGATGCGATGACGCGCCGGGGGCTGGCGCCGTTGCGCATCAATCCCCGCGCTATCTCCTCTATCCATCTGGGGATACAGCTAATGCGTGATGCGCTTACTGCACACCCGGACGTAGATGGCGTCTTTTGTACTAACGACGATATCGCAATGGGCGCTCTACTGTGGTGCCGCGAGCGTCAACTGGCCGTACCGGAGCAGATTTCCATCGCCGGATTCCACGGTCTGGAGATGGGCAGGCAAATGATACCGAGCCTCGCCAGTGTAATTACCCCTCGTTTTGAGATCGGGCGCAGGGCTGCGCAGATGTTGCTTAACAAAATTAAAAATAACGATCTCAACCATAATACGATTGATTTGGGTTATCAGATTTATCACGGCAACACATTATAAATTTTTTGCCCTACCCTTTCCCGCAGATTGCCTATACTCCAGGCAGAAAACGTGGAGAACATCTCAATGAGCGCACCTCTGTTAATTGCCCGCACGCCGGAAACGGAACTGTTTTTACTGCCGGAGATGGCTAATCGTCATGGGCTAATCACCGGCGCTACCGGCACCGGAAAAACCGTCACGCTCCAGAAAGTGGCAGAATCACTGTCAGGCATCGGCGTACCGGTGTTTATGGCAGATGTAAAAGGCGACTTAACCGGCGTGGCGCAAGAAGGGCTGGCGTCGGAGAAACTGCTCGCGCGGCTGAAAAATATCGGCGTGTCTGACTGGCAACCACACGCCAGCCCGGTCACGTTATGGGATATCTTTGGCGAGAAAGGGCATCCGCTGCGAGCGACGGTCTCCGATCTCGGGCCGTTGCTGCTTGCCCGATTGTTAAACCTGAACGAGGTACAATCCGGCGTACTGAATATCATTTTCCGCATCGCCGATGACCAGGGGTTATTACTGCTGGATTTCAAAGATCTACGGGCAATTACCCAGTATATCGGCGATAACGCCAAATCTTTCCAGAATCAGTATGGCAATATTAGCAGCGCTTCGGTCGGGGCAATCCAGCGCGGATTGCTTACGCTGGAGCAACAGGGCGCAGCGCACTTCTTCGGCGAGCCGATGCTGGATATCTACGACTGGATGCGCACCGATGCCAGCGGCAAAGGGATCATTAATATCCTCAGCGCGGAAAAACTCTACCAGATGCCGAAACTGTACGCCGCCAGCCTGCTGTGGATGCTCTCCGAACTTTACGAACAGTTACCGGAAGCCGGCGACCTGGAGAAACCGAAGCTGGTGTTTTTCTTCGACGAGGCACACCTGCTATTCAATGATGCTCCGCAGGTGCTGCTGGATAAAATCGAACAAGTTATCCGTCTGATCCGCTCGAAAGGCGTCGGCGTCTGGTTCGTCTCCCAAAACCCATCGGACATTCCAGACAACGTGCTCGGCCAGTTGGGCAATCGCGTCCAGCACGCTTTACGCGCCTTCACGCCGAAGGATCAGAAGGCGGTGAAAACCGCGGCGCAGACCATGCGCGCCAATCCGGCGTTTGATACGGAAAAAGCGATTCAGGAACTGGGCACCGGCGAGGCGCTGATCTCATTTTTAGATGCCAAAGGCAGCCCGTCGGTGGTAGAGCGGGCGATGGTTATCGCTCCCTGTTCACGTATGGGGCCAGTGACGGATGATGAGCGCAACGGGCTTATCAATCACTCTGCGCTGTACGGCAAGTATGAAGACGACGTTGACCGTGAGTCGGCATATGAAATGTTGCAAAAAGGCATTCAGGCCACTACTGAAAAACAAAATACCCCTCCGACAAAAGGTACGACACCCGCTGTAGACGGCAGTGTTCCTGGTGGGCTAAAGGAGATCCTGTTTGGCAGTACCGGACCGCGCGGCGGCAAGCGCGATGGCGTGATACAAAGTGTAGCCAAAAGCGCGGCGCGTCAGGTTACTCATCAAATCATTCGAGGAATGTTAGGCAGTCTGCTGGGTGGCAGAAGACGCTAACGGCAATGTGCCGGATGGCGGCGTAAACGCCTTATCCGGCCTACAAAGCTGTACTATGTAGGCCGGATAAGCGCAGCGCCCCCGGTACTATGCCGGATGCTATGACTTACGCAGCATTAGCCAGAGGCTAATCAGGAAGAACGAGGCGCTCGGCAACAGCGCGCCGACAATCGGCGGAATGCCATATACCAGCGTCAGCGGGCCAAAAATCTGGTCGAGGACGTAGAATACGAAGCCGAAGCTAATCCCCGTCACCACGCGCACGCCCATCGGTACGCTGCGTAGCGGCCCGAAAATAAATGACAGCGCCATCAGCATCATCACCGCCACGGAGAGCGGCTGGAAGATTTTACTCCACATATTGAGCTGATAACGCCCGGCGTCCTGTCCGCTCGACTTCAGATATTTAACATAGTTATGCAGACCGCTGATGGAAAGCGCATCCGGGTCCAGCGCCACCACGCCTAACTTATCCGGCGTCAAGTTCGTTTTCCAGGTGCCGCTCACCGTCTGCGAACCGGTGATCTGTTTCGGGTTTTGCAGATCGGACTCATCCACCTGCGACAAACGCCAGACCTTATGCTCCGGGTCAAATTTTGCCGAAGCGGCGTAACGCACCGACTGCAAACGACGCTGATCGTTGAAAGCGTAAATACTAATGCCGGCCAGCTCCTCGTCGCCCTTCACCCGTTCAATGTAGACAAAGTTATTCCCATCTTTCGCCCACAGACCTTGCTGGGTGGAAAGCAGCGAACCGCCATACATCGCCTGCGCACGGTAGTTACGCGCCATCTGCTCGCCCTGCGGGGCGACCCATTCGCCGATCGCCATGGTTAACAACACCAGGGGGATAGCCGTTTTCATCACCGACAGCGCCACCTGCATACGGGTGAAACCCGATGCCTGCATCACCACCAGTTCGCTACGCTGCGCCAGCATCCCCAGTCCCAGCAGCGCGCCAAGCAGCGCCGCCATAGGAAAGAAGATCTGGATATCCTTAGGTACGCTGAGCAAGGTGTACATACCCGCGCCCAGCGCGTCGTAGTTACCCTGCCCCGCTTTTTTCAGCTGATCGACAAACTTGATGATCCCGGAGAGCGACACCAGCATGAACAACGTCATCATGATGGTGGTAAAAATGGTTTTACCGATATAGCGGTCAAGTACACCAAATGGCTGCATTATACCGCTCCTTTACGCAGAAAGCGGGCACGCAGGCGGCGGACCGGCACCGTATCCCACAGGTTCAAACCAATCGCCAACGCCAGATAGATTAGGTTGACCACCCACATCCAGATAACCGGGTCCAGTTTACCTTTACCGCCATTCGATTTAATGGACGTCTGGATCAGGAAGAACAACAGATAAAGCAGCATGGCCGGCAGCATAGACAAGACCCGCCCCTGACGTGGATTCACCACGCTGAGCGGCACGACCATCAGCGCCATCATAAATACGGTAAAGACTAACGTGATACGCCAGTGCAGTTCGGCGCGAGCGCGATCGTTGTCGGTATTCCACAGCGTGCGCATGTCCATCTGGTCGGTATCGTTCGGGTCCAGCGCCACAGCCTGATGGCCAATAATCGCCTGATAGTTCTGAAAGTCGGTGATGCGAAAATCGCGTAGCAACGCCGTCCCTTCAAAGCGCGTCCCTTTGTTTAAGGTGACAACCTGGGAACCATCCCGCAACTGAGTCAAATGTCCGGAGTCGGCCACCACCACAGAAGGACGAGCATTGCCCTTAGGCCGAATTTGCGCAAGGAAAACATCGTGGAAGTCGCTGCCATCAACGCTTTCAATAAACAGCACCGAACTGCCGTTGGTCGCCTGCTGGAATTGTCCCTGCGCCAGCGCCGCCATACCGGGGTTCGCTTTCGCCTCCGCCAGCACTTCATCCTGGTGTTTCGACGACCAGGGGCCAGCCCACATTACGTTAACCGCCGCAAGGATACCGGTAAATAACGCCAGTACCATGGCGGCCTTTACCAGGACGGCTTTGCTCAAGCCGCAGGCGTGCATGACCGTAATTTCACTTTCGGTATACAGTTTGCCCAGCGTCATCAGAAGCCCCAGGAACAGGCTTAATGGCAGGATGAGCTGCGCCATTTCCGGTACGCCCAGCCCCAGAAGCGAGAGCACCAGATTTGCGGGAATATCGCCATCAACCGCCGCGCCGAGAATCCTCACTAACTTTTGACAAAAGAAGATCAAAAGCAAGATGAAGAGTATCGCCAGCTGGCTTTTGAGCGTCTCCCGCACCAGATATCTTATGATTATCACTTTAAATACGCCCGTAAAAACCCGTTTTTTTGCTGGAATTTAGCTTGTTTCATGGCTTAAACGTCATTTATTCTCTTGAGTCGTCGAAATCATCGCTAAGATCATTATACTCAGCGGATTCACCTCTCAGAACTTGTTCTGACGTGCCAATGCCGTAATAACGTTAAGATTAACACGAAGTCACCGCAACAGCGGACATGAGTTACGAAAGCTTTCAATTTCTATACTCTATGGATTTCGAGTTGCAGGCAGGCGGCAAGACTGTGAAGCCCCGGAGCTTACATCAGGTAAGTGACAGGGGTGAGCAGGCGCAGCCAACGCATCTGCAACTTGAAAGACGACGAGTATAGCTGTAGCCACCACTGTTGTCTTTAAGATTCAGGAGCATAGTGCATGGAGTTCAGTGTAAAAAGCGGTAGCCCGGAGAAACAGCGGAGTGCCTGCATTGTCGTGGGCGTCTTTGAACCGCGTCGCCTTTCTCCGATTGCAGAACAGCTCGACAAAATTAGCGACGGATACATCAGCGCATTGCTGCGTCGCGGCGAACTGGAAGGAAAACCGGGGCAGACTCTGTTGCTGCACCATGTTCCTAACGTTCTTTCCGAGCGAATCCTCCTCATTGGTTGCGGCAAAGAGCGCGAGCTTGATGAACGTCAGTATAAGCAGGTTATTCAGAAAACGATAAATACTCTGAATGATACCGGCTCAATGGAAGCCGTCTGCTTCCTGACCGAACTGCACGTTAAAGGCCGCAACAACTACTGGAAAGTGCGTCAGGCCGTCGAAACGGCCAAAGAGACGCTTTATAGCTTTGATCAACTCAAGACCAATAAAAGCGAGCCGCGCCGCCCGCTACGTAAAATGGTCTTTAATGTGCCAACCCGCCGTGAGCTCACCAGCGGCGAACGCGCCATCCAGCACGGTCTGGCCATCGCCGCCGGGATTAAGGCCGCGAAAGATCTCGGCAACATGCCGCCCAATATCTGTAACGCTGCCTACCTGGCGTCACAGGCGCGCCAGTTGGCCGACAGCTACAGCCAAAATGTCATTACTCGCGTGATCGGCGAACAGCAGATGCGCGAACTGGGAATGAACGCTTATCTGGCGGTCGGCCACGGTTCGCAGAACGAATCGCTGATGTCGGTTATTGAGTACAAGGGCAATCCATCCGAAGACGCGCGCCCGATCGTGCTGGTGGGTAAGGGCCTGACCTTCGACTCCGGCGGCATCTCCATCAAGCCATCTGAAGGGATGGACGAGATGAAGTACGACATGTGCGGCGCGGCGGCGGTGTACGGCGTGATGCGTATGGTCGCCGAACTTCAGCTACCGATCAACGTTATCGGCGTACTGGCGGGCTGTGAAAACATGCCGGGCGGACGCGCGTATCGTCCGGGCGACGTACTGACCACCATGTCCGGTCAGACGGTTGAAGTGCTGAATACCGATGCCGAAGGCCGTCTGGTTTTGTGCGATGTGCTGACCTACGTTGAACGCTTCGAGCCGGAAGCCGTTATTGACGTCGCGACGCTAACCGGTGCCTGCGTGATTGCGCTGGGCCATCACATTACCGGTCTGATGTCGAACCATAACCCGCTGGCGCATGAACTGATCGGCGCGTCCGAGCAGGCGGGCGACCGCGCGTGGCGTCTGCCGCTGGGCGATGAGTACCAGGAACAACTGGAGTCCAACTTTGCGGATATGGCGAACATTGGCGGGCGTCCTGGCGGTGCCATCACCGCGGGCTGCTTCCTGTCTCGCTTTACCCGTAAATACAACTGGGCGCACCTGGATATCGCCGGCACCGCCTGGCGCTCCGGCAAAGCGAAAGGCGCGACCGGTCGTCCGGTAGCGCTGCTGTCGCAGTTCCTGCTCAATCGCGCAGGTTTTAACGGCGAAGAGTAAGGTTGAAATTACCCCGCAGGCCGGATAAGCGCAGCGCCATCCAGCCTACGGGGCGCATCATGGCAATGCATTTAAATCCACCACAAGAAGCCCCATATATGAAAAATGCGACGTTCTATCTTCTGGACAATGACACCACCGCCGACGGTTTAAGCGCCGTTGAACAACTGGTGTGTGAAATTGCCGCAGAACGTTGGCGCGCCGGCAAGCGCGTGCTGATCGCCTGCGAAGACGAAAAGCAGGCCATTCGGCTGGATGAAGCTCTGTGGGCGAGACCGGCGGAAAGCTTTGTCCCGCACAATCTGGCAGGCGAAGGGCCACGCGGCGGCGCGCCAGTCGAAATCGCCTGGCCGCAAAAACGCAACAGCAGCCCGCGCGATATTTTAATCAGCCTGCGTACAAGCTTTGCAGATTTTGCCACCGCTTTCACAGAAGTGGTAGACTTCGTCCCTTACGAAGAAACTTTGAAACAACTGGCTCGCGAACGCTACAAAGCCTACCGCGTGGCTGGTTTTAACCTGAATACGGCAACCTGGAAATAATGGAAAAGACATATAATCCCCAAGATATCGAACAGCCGCTTTACGAGCACTGGGAAAAGCAGGGCTATTTCAAACCGAATGGCGATGAAAGCCAGGAGAGTTTCTGCATCATGATCCCGCCGCCGAACGTCACCGGCAGTTTGCATATGGGACATGCTTTCCAGCAAACCATCATGGATACGATGATCCGTTACCAGCGTATGCAGGGCAAAAACACCCTGTGGCAGGTCGGCACCGACCACGCCGGGATCGCGACCCAGATGGTGGTTGAACGCAAGATTGCCGCTGAAGAAGGTAAAACCCGTCACGATTACGGCCGCGATGCGTTTATCGACAAAATCTGGCAGTGGAAAGCGGAATCTGGCGGCACCATTACCCGCCAGATGCGCCGTCTCGGCAACTCAGTTGACTGGGAACGCGAGCGCTTCACCATGGACGAAGGCCTTTCCAATGCCGTGAAAGAAGTCTTTGTCCGCCTGTATAAAGAAGATCTGATCTACCGCGGCAAACGCCTGGTGAACTGGGACCCGAAACTGCGCACCGCCATCTCTGACCTTGAAGTGGAAAACCGCGAGTCGAAAGGCTCAATGTGGCACATCCGCTATCCACTGGCCGACGGTGCGAAAACCGCCGACGGTAAAGATTATCTGGTGGTCGCCACGACGCGTCCGGAAACCCTGCTGGGCGATACCGGCGTGGCAGTAAACCCGGAAGATCCGCGTTATAAAGACCTGATTGGCAAATTTGTGGTCCTGCCGCTGGTGAATCGCCGCATTCCGATTGTCGGCGATGAACACGCCGACATGGAAAAAGGCACCGGCTGCGTGAAGATCACTCCGGCGCACGACTTTAACGACTATGAAGTCGGTCGTCGTCACGCCCTGCCGATGATCAACATCCTGACCTTTGACGGCGACATTCGCGAAAGCGCGGAAGTGTTCGATACCAAAGGTGAAGAGTCCGATGTTTATTCCAGCGAGATTCCGGCTGAGTTCCAGAAACTGGAACGCTTTGCCGCGCGTAAAGCGATCGTCGCTGCCGTTGATGCACTGGGTTTGCTGGAAGAGATCAAACCACACGACCTGACCGTCCCTTATGGCGACCGCGGCGGCGTGGTCATTGAACCAATGCTGACCGACCAGTGGTACGTCCGTGCCGACGTGCTGGCTAAACCGGCGGTTGAAGCGGTTGAGAACGGCGACATTCAGTTCGTGCCGAAGCAGTACGAAAATATGTACTTCTCCTGGATGCGTGATATTCAGGACTGGTGTATCTCCCGTCAGCTATGGTGGGGCCACCGTATCCCGGCATGGTACGACGACGCGGGTAACGTCTACGTGGGCCGCAATGAAGATGAAGTACGCCAGGAAAATAACCTCGGCGCAGACGTTCAGCTCCGCCAGGACGATGACGTTCTCGACACCTGGTTCTCCTCCGCGCTGTGGACCTTCTCAACGCTGGGCTGGCCGGAAAACACCGACGCCCTGCGTCAGTTCCACCCGACCAGCGTGATGGTCTCCGGCTTCGACATCATCTTCTTCTGGATTGCCCGCATGATCATGATGACCATGCACTTCATCAAAGATGAAAACGGCAAACCGCAGGTACCGTTCCATACCGTCTACATGACCGGTCTGATTCGTGATGACGAAGGCCAGAAGATGTCCAAGTCCAAGGGCAACGTGATTGACCCGCTGGATATGGTGGACGGCATCTCCCTGCCGGAGCTGCTGGAAAAACGCACCGGCAATATGATGCAGCCGCAGATGGCGGAGAAAATCCGCAAGCGTACCGAAAAACAGTTCCCGAACGGCATCGAGCCGCACGGCACCGACGCCCTGCGCTTCACCCTGGCGGCGCTGGCCTCGACCGGTCGCGATATCAACTGGGATATGAAACGCCTGGAAGGTTACCGCAACTTCTGTAACAAGCTGTGGAACGCCAGCCGTTTCGTACTGATGAATACTGAAGGAAATGATTGCGGCTTCAACGGCGGCGAGATGACTCTGTCGCTGGCGGACCGCTGGATTCTGGCGGAATTCAACCAGACCATCAAGGCCTATCGCGACGCGCTGGACAGCTTCCGCTTCGATATCGCGGCGGGGATTCTGTATGAATTTACCTGGAACCAGTTCTGCGACTGGTATCTGGAACTGACCAAGCCGGTGATGAACGGCGGAACGGAAGCGGAACTGCGCGGCACGCGCCATACGCTGGTGACGGTACTGGAAGGTCTGCTGCGCCTGGCACACCCGATCATTCCGTTTATCACCGAAACCATCTGGCAGCGCGTGAAAGTGATTTGCGGTATCACTGCTGACACCATCATGCTACAGCCATTCCCGCAGTACAATGCGTCTCAGGTGGATGAAGTGGCGCTCGCCGATACCGAATGGCTGAAGCAGGCAATCATCGCCGTACGTAATATCCGCGCGGAAATGAACATCGCGCCGGGCAAGCCGCTGGAACTGTTGCTGCGCGGCTGTAGTGAAGAAGCCGTTCGTCGCGTCAATGACAACCGCAACTTCCTGCAAACTTTGGCGCGTCTGGAAAGCATCACCGTGCTGCCAGGCGATGATAAAGGTCCGGTTTCTGTAACCAAGATTATCGACGGCGCCGAACTGCTGATCCCGATGGCGGGCCTCATCAATAAAGACGATGAGCTGGCGCGTCTGGCGAAAGAAGTGGCGAAAATCGAAGGTGAGATTGCCCGTATTGAAGGCAAACTTTCCAACGAAGGTTTCGTCGCCCGCGCGCCGGAAGCGGTAATCGCTAAAGAGCGTGAAAAGCTGGAAGGTTACGCCGAAGCGAAAGCGAAGCTGATTGAGCAGCAGGCGGTCATCGCCGCGCTGTAAAGCTGTTTGCCGGATGGCGCTACGCTTATCCGGCCTACTGGCATCGCAGACGATAAAAGCCTCTGACGCATCTGCTCAGAGGCTTTTTATTGAATTATCATCGCTTGCGCTTCCCCTTACCGCAGTGGTATTAACTGCATATGTCTCACTTTTATGTCATGAGTTCACTATGAGTGCCATTACCTCCGTCGCAGCGACGCTGCGTCGAATTTCTGCCGATGATAACGCCGCAATTGCCCGCGTCATCCGTCAGGTTTCTGCGGAATACGGACTTACCGCCGATAAAGGTTATACCGTCGCCGACCCTAATCTGGATGAACTGCATCAGGTTTATAGTCAACCGGGCGCAGCCTATTGGGTGATAGAGCAAAACGGTAGCATAGTGGGTGGTGGTGGCGTGGCGCCATTATCCTGTAGCGAACCGGATATTTGTGAACTGCAAAAAATGTACTTTTTGCCGGTAATTCGTGGTCAGGGACTGGCGAAAAAGCTGGCGCTGATGGCGCTGGATCATGCTCGTGAACAGGGTTTTAAACGCTGCTATCTGGAAACGACGGCTTTTTTACGCGAGGCGATTGCGCTGTACGAACGTTTAGGGTTTGAACATATTAGCGAACCGCTCGGCTGCACCGGACATGTCGATTGCGAAGTGCGGATGTTAAAAGTACTGTAATTTCGCATCAGCAATGCATACATGGAATCTTACTACCTGCAATCCAAATATTGGACGGATTGCAGGTTATTTCTTTATCCGTTCCTTCAGACTTCATCACGTTAAGGCTGAATAACGGCAGATACTTTATTTAACGATAAATATAAAAAATAGCTATCATGTCTGCCTGGCGCAAAATGATGACTACTTCCACTTTCATCAATTTAAGATATTGTTCTCCTGGTCCGTGCGCCGTTTACCCGGCGACAGGCACGCCGCTATGAAAACGAAACTCGCGGTCTGGCGACAAGATAAGGTCGGCTTCCACGTCGCCAAAATAGCGCACGCGCGCAGAAATGTCCTCGTCGGAAATCTGCTGCGCCAGCGCCAGGTAATCCTGATAATGGCGCGCTTCGGATCGCAGGAGCGAGAGATAAAATGTCTGCAAATCATCATCCAGCCAGGGCGCCAGAGCGGCAAAACGTTCGCAGGAGCGGGCTTCGATATACGCCCCGCAAATCAGCTTATCAATTAAGGTGAGTGGTTCGTGCGTGCGTACCGTTTTCAACATTCCTTTCGCGTAGCGGCTGGCGGTGATTTTCACATAAGGAATGTTTCTGGCCTGCATGACCTCGCGTACCTGCCAAAAATGGTGCAACTCCTCTTTAATCAATAACACCATACGGTCGACAAGCTGACGTCCCCAGGGGTCATCAGTTTTCGGCATGACACTTTTGCTAATCTGTCGATGCAAGGCAACAAAATCCGGCTCCGATCCCTGACGAAACGCGAACGCCTCGTAAGGTTGCAACCAGGCGAGCAGCGCGTCGGTGCCCGATTTATCGGCGACATATTTACGCACTAACAGCAACGCGGTTTGCGCGGCCTTTAGTTCGCAGATCAAGTGATCGGTAAGCAGAAGAGGAAGATTTTGCGGATCGCGGGCCTGAACAATCCACGCCTGTGGCGTCGGGCAATGCAGGAAATTAAGCACCGGAGAGAGTATTTGCGGGTAATTCATACGTAACCTGTTGAAAAAAATACGACAGCAAATGCTGCCGTACCGTCATACTATTCAGCTTTAGTGACGCACGCCGTCGTCATCTTCATCGACATAATCGTCGTCATCCCCCTCTTCGCCGTTAGGGTCTTCGAAATAGGTTCCCCAACCGTCGTATTCAACATCATATTTTTCCGCCAGGTTCATCAGTTGCTCAACCTGAGCGTCGATGAGTTCGGCGTTCAACGCGCATTCGCTGAGGATATCGCAGCAAATGACCGTGTCACCCTCTTCCACTTCCAACTCTTCCGGCTCCGTCACTTCATAACCGAGTTTAAAGGCTTCTACCGCTGCTTTTTCCAACGTTTCGAAATCGTCGGCGGAAAGGTGATGCTCGATAGTGTACAGCGCGTCCGGATCGCTGCCGTCCTCGAGTAACTCTTCAATAATTAAACGCGTTTCTTCACGCTGTTCTTCCAGTAATTCCGGGTTTGCCATAGCTCATTCCTCGTAGATGTCCTGCCGATACTCTTATTGTCACACACCGCCGACGTTGCCTCCACCTTATCGAGAAAAGTTTTATCAAACAGGGTTGCAAATGAATAATCATCCATATAAAGTGAATTTTAATTCAACAAGAGGCCCAGGCCATGTGAGGGAAGTATGTCTACGTTTTACCAAAAACCTTTTTTAAAGTTACTTGATTTCACCGCCAGCGAACTCACTGCTCTGTTGCAGCTTGCCGCCAAACTGAAAGCCGATAAGAAAAACGGTAAAGAAGAACAAAAGTTGGTGGGTAAAAATATTGCGCTCATCTTCGAAAAAGACTCGACCCGTACACGATGCTCTTTCGAAGTTGCCGCATACGATCAGGGCGCGCGCGTAACATACCTGGGTTCCAGCGGTAGCCAGATCGGCCATAAAGAATCCATCAAAGATACCGCCCGCGTCCTGGGCCGGATGTTTGACGGTATCCAGTATCGAGGATATGGTCAGGAGATCGTCGAAACGCTGGCTGAATATTCCGGTGTGCCGGTATGGAACGGTTTAACCGATGAGTTTCACCCAACGCAATTATTGGCGGATCTGCTCACCATGCAGGAACATCTGCCGGGTAAAGCCTTTAACGAGATGACGTTGGTTTATGCCGGAGATGCGCGCAATAACATGGGCAACTCCATGCTGGAAGCCGCTGCGTTAACAGGGTTGGATCTCCGTCTGGTCGCGCCAAAAGCCTGTTGGCCGCAAGCCGCGTTAGTGGCGGAATGCAGCGCCATGGCGAAAAAGAACGGCGGCGCCATCACCCTGACTGAAGATATCGCCTCGGGCGTAAAAGGCGCGGATTTTATCTATACCGATGTTTGGGTCTCTATGGGCGAACCCAAAGAGAAATGGGCGGAGCGTATTGCCCTGCTGCGTGACTATCAGGTCAACAGCCAGATGATGGCGTTAACCGGCAATCCGCAGGTTAAGTTCCTGCATTGTCTGCCTGCGTTTCACGATGACGAAACCACGCTCGGCAAAAAAATGGCCGAAGAGTATGGTTTACATGGCGGGATGGAAGTGACCGACGAGGTTTTTGAGTCTGCGGCCAGCATTGTCTTTGATGAGGCGGAAAACCGAATGCATACCATCAAAGCGGTGATGGTAGCGACGCTGTCTAAATAAGGACGTTATGATGCCGGATGGCGGTTGTCCCACAAAATCGCAACGTGCAGGCGCCGCCATCCGGCACAAAAAATTACGCCATCAGCATTTTCACAACCGCTTTACGTACCTGTGCTGGCTCTCCCACCGCGCACAGTGGCTTATGCACTTCGCCGGGATAAAACACCACGAAGTCGCCTTCGTTCAGGACGACGGTTTTCTCCCCGACGCTCGCCGGTAAAAATGCGATGTCTTTATCCGCCAGCCAGTCAGTGTGCGGCGTTCCCGCAGGCCGGGTACTGAATGCCATCCCTTCCTGACCTTGTAGCACAATCTGAATATCAAGATAACGGGCGTGATACTCTGCGCTACGCGATTCACCTGGCTCCGTCATATTTTCAGAAATCATATAAAACAGCCTGTCGCCGTCAATCTCATACTTACCTGACGCGGTCGTTGCCGCGACATGCGCTTTGATATGCTCAATCGCCTGACGTAGCGCCGTCGGCAGCCAGGCCTCCAGATATTCAATATTGCCAACAATCATCGCACCCCCTTAGTTAAAACAGTGTTTTAGTTTTCTATTTATACGAGAAAAATGGCTGCCATACTACCCTTACTCTCATCGATTTTGCGCCAGCGCATGTTTATCGCCAGTGGTGTTTATATTTTGTTAATAGTACGCCAGTCTTTATGCAGCCTCTATGCATAAACCCCAGCGACGCCAAATTGCCACTACCAGCAACTATTTGATATTAAAGGTGTTAACATAAAAACGTTTTAGCGATCACAATTCGCGCTCCCTGCATAAACTACTTCCATATCCATAGTTATTTTTAAATTATCTAAGTATCCCCGATAATAAAATCACCCTCACGCATAGTTATGCAATCGTTGTAAATAATTAGTTTATTTTCAATAAGTTATGATTTAAATACCATTCAACATAATAAACAAATAATTAACAATGAAAAATAACAAACCGTATAGCTGCGTAGTAATTCATTTAATACTTTATTGTTTTTTGAATTTCTCTGAGCCGGTTCATATATTAAACAAGAAAAATAGCACTCCTTAATTGATGTGAATCCCATCACATTAACGCCCCTAATAAAATTCAATGATTGCTCCCGAAATTAACTGAAACGCCGCGACTGCAAGCACACTAAATATTTGCAGCCACTCCTTCTTTATTCTTGAAATTATGTAAAAGGTATAACGATGGAAAAGCATTTTGTCGGTTCTGAAATCGGTCAATTACGCAGCGTAATGTTGCATCGTCCCAATCTAAGCCTAAAAAGACTTACCCCTTCAAATTGTCAGGAATTGCTTTTTGACGATGTATTATCCGTAGAGCGCGCTGGCGAAGAGCATGACATTTTTGCCAACACGCTGCGCCAGCAAGGGATAGAAGTGTTGCTGTTAACCGACCTGCTCACCCAAACGCTGGATGTGGCTGACGCCAAAGCCTGGCTGCTGGATACGCAAATTTCCGATTATCGCCTTGGGCCCACCTTTGCCGCAGATATTCGCGCCTGGCTGGCAGATATGCCGCACCGTGAACTGGCTCGCCATTTAAGCGGCGGTTTAACTTACGGCGAAATCCCCGCCTCCATAAAAAATATGGTGGTCGATACTCACGATATTAATGACTTTATTATGAAGCCATTACCGAATCACCTATTTACCCGTGACACGTCCTGCTGGATATATAACGGCGTCTCAATTAACCCCATGGCAAAGCCTGCACGTCAACGTGAAACAAATAATTTACGTGCTATTTATCGCTGGCATCCACAATTCGCGGACGGTGATTTCATTAAATATTTCGGCGACGAAAACATTAATTACGACCACGCCACTTTAGAGGGCGGCGATGTGCTGGTGATTGGCCGCGGCGCGGTTCTGATCGGTATGTCTGAACGAACTACGCCGCAGGGCATTGAGTTCCTGGCGCAGGCATTGTTTAAACATCGTCAGGCGGAACGCGTCATTGCCGTTGAGCTGCCAAAACATCGCTCCTGCATGCACCTTGACACCGTCATGACCCACATTGATATCGACACCTTCTCCGTCTATCCGGAAGTCGTTCGCCCGAACGTTCAGTGCTGGACGCTGACGCCAGACGGACACGGCGATCTGAAACGAACCCAGGAGAGCACGCTGGTTCACGCTCTTGAAAAAGCGCTTGGCATCGATCAGGTGCGCTTAATCACCACTGGCGGCGATGCATTTGAAGCTGAGCGCGAACAGTGGAATGACGCCAATAACGTGCTCACCCTGCGTCCCGGCGTGGTCGTGGGCTATGAGCGCAACATCTGGACCAACGAAAAATACGACAAAGCCGGCATTACTGTCCTTCCCATTCCCGGCGATGAACTGGGCCGCGGGCGCGGGGGCGCACGCTGCATGAGCTGCCCACTGGAACGCGATGGTATTTAAAGGAGACGTTATGGCAAACAAACGCACATTGGTCGTCGCGCTGGGCGGCAATGCGCTGCTCAAACGCGGCGAGCCATTGGAGGCTGATATTCAGCGTAAAAATATCGATCTGGCGGCCAGAACCATCGCCCAGCTTACTCAGCAATGGCGAGTGGTGTTAGTGCACGGCAACGGCCCACAAGTGGGACTGCTGGCGCTACAAAATAGCGCCTACGCCAGCGTTACGCCCTACCCGCTCGATATCCTCGGCGCGGAAAGCCAGGGAATGATTGGCTACATGCTGCAACAGGCGCTGAAAAATCAACTGCCGGAGCGTGAAATCAGCGTCCTGCTCACCCAGGTCGAAGTCGATGCCAACGACCCGGCATTCCTGAATCCAACCAAATATATCGGACCAATTTACGACGAAGCGCAGGCCCGCGCGTTACAGGCAGAAAAGGGCTGGGTATTCAAAGCCGACGGTAACGCCTTCCGCCGCGTTGTGCCTTCCCCGCAGCCGAAACGCATTGTGGAAAACGATGCTATCCGCGCGCTGATTAGCCGCGATCACCTGGTTATCTGTAACGGCGGCGGCGGCGTGCCGGTTGTGGAAAAAGCCGATGGCTACCACGGTATCGAGGCGGTGATAGACAAAGATCTGTCCGCCGCCCTGCTTGCCAGCCAAATTCACGCCGACGCGCTGCTCATTCTGACCGATGCCGACGCGGTGTATCTCGACTGGGGCAAGCCCACCCAACACCCGCTGGCGCAGGTTACGCCGGAGCGGCTTCGTGAAATGCAGTTCGACGCCGGTTCGATGGGCCCGAAAGTGACCGCCTGCGCCGAGTTTGTCAGCCATTGCCGCGGCATTGCCGGAATCGGCTCGCTGGCGGATGGGCAAGCCATTCTCGCGGGTGAGAAAGGAACCCTGATTCGATGCGAAACCGTTGACGCTAACGCATAAGGCTTTTTGCCGGATGGCGCTTCGCCTTATCCGGCCTACAGAACGCGCATAACCGTAGACCTGATAAGCGCAGCGCCATCAGGAAATTCATTTTAACAAGGATATTGTAATGGCTATTACACTGAAAAATCGTAACTTTTTGAAGCTACTTGACTACACCCCGGAGGAAATCCAGCACCTTATCGACCTGGCGATTGCGCTGAAATCGGCGAAAAAAAACGGACATGAGCAAAAAACACTGCTCGGCAAAAATATCGCGCTTATTTTTGAAAAAACCTCTACCCGCACCCGCTGCGCGTTTGAAGTCGCCGCTTTCGACCAGGGCGCGCAGGTGACTTATCTCGGCCCAAGCGGCTCACAGATTGGTCATAAAGAGTCCATGAAAGATACCGCTCGCGTCCTGGGACGGATGTATGACGGCATCGAATATCGCGGTTTTGGTCAACACATTGTGGAAGAGCTGGGGGAATACGCTGGCGTTCCCGTCTGGAACGGCCTGACCGATGAATTTCACCCCACACAGATCCTGGCCGATCTGATGACCATGCTGGAACATGCGCCGGGCAAAACGCTGCCGGAACTGAGCTTCGCCTACCTGGGCGACGCGCGCAACAACATGGGTAACTCGCTGATGGTAGGCGCGGCGAAAATGGGCATGGATATCCGCCTGATAGCGCCAAAGTCCTTTTGGCCAGATGCCGCGCTGGTCGCGCAGTGCCGGGAAATCGCCAGCGTTACCGGCGCTCGTATCACCTTAACGGAGAGCGTTGAAGACGGCGTTCACGGTGTGGATTTCCTCTATACCGACGTCTGGGTCTCGATGGGAGAACCCAAAGAAGCCTGGGCGGAGCGCGTCAGTCTGATGACGCCGTATCAGGTCAACCAGCAGGTGGTGGACGCTACCGGCAACCCTGACGTGAAGTTTATGCACTGCCTGCCCGCCTTCCATAACGAGCACACCAAAGTGGGACGCGAAATCGAAATGGCTTACGGCCTGAAAGGGCTGGAGGTCACGGAAGAGGTGTTCGAGTCCGCAGGCTCGGTAGTCTTCGATGAAGCGGAAAACCGGATGCATACCATCAAAGCGGTCATGGTGGCGACGCTCGGCGACTAATCCCACAGGATATGCGCCCTCGCGGCGCATATCCGTGATATCAGGAGAGAACATCATGGGTAAATTTAAATTTCCCACCGCTTATACCATCCTGTTTATTCTTATTGCCCTGGTCGCGGTGATGACCTGGATTGTGCCAGCGGGAAAATATCAAATGGCGATGAACGCCACGCTGGGAAAAGAGGTGCCGGTGGCAGGAACGTATGCGCCCGTTGACGCGCATCCGCAAGGGATTACCGCCGTTTTACTGGCGCCAATTGACGGCCTCTATAACCACGAAACCTACACCGCCGGCGCCATTGACGTTGCGCTGTTCGTCTTGATTATCGGCGGTTTTCTGGGCGTGGTAAATAAAACGGGGGCGATTGATGCCGGTATCGAGCGGGTAACGGTCAGGCTCAACGGCAAAGAGGAGTGGATGATCCCCATTCTGATGGCTTTGTTCGCCGCAGGCGGCACTATCTATGGCATGGCGGAGGAGTCGCTGCCCTTCTACACGCTGCTGGTACCGGTCATGATGGCGGCCCGCTTCGATCCGTTGGTGGCGGCGGCAACCGTGCTGCTCGGCGCGGGGATAGGCACGCTCGGTTCGACCATTAACCCTTTCGCCACGGTGATTGCCGCCAACGCCGCTGGCATCCCGTTTACCCAGGGAATGCTGATGCGTGTTCTGTTGCTTATCGTGGGCTACGTGATTTGCGTAGTCTGGGTAATGCGCTATGCGCGCAAAGTACGCGCTCATCCTGAGCTTTCCATCGTAGCGGATAAAATGGAGGAGAACCGCGCCCATTTTCTCGGCAATCGCTCCAATACTCTGTTGGAGTTTACGGCTACCCGTAAATGGGTGCTGCTGATCTTCGCCGCCTCTTTCGCGGTGATGATTTACGGCGTGGCGGTACTCGGTTGGTGGATGGCGGAAATTTCCGGCGTCTTTCTGGCGGCGGCGATTATCGTTGGCGTGATAACGCGGATGGGTGAGGAAGCGTTCACCAGCACCTTTATCGACGGCGCGCGGGATTTGCTCGGCGTAGCGCTAATTATCGGTATCGCGCGCGGCATTGTAGTGGTCATGGACAACGGTATGATTACCCACACCATTTTGCACAGCGCGGAAAATCTGGTTTCCGGTCTCTCTACAATCATTTTCATTAACGTAACCTACTGGCTGGAAGTACTGCTCTCCTTCCTGGTGCCCTCCTCTTCCGGTCTTGCCGTATTGACGATGCCCATTATGGCGCCGTTAGCGGATTTTGCCCACGTACAGCGAGATTTGGTCGTAACAGCCTACCAGTCGGCTTCCGGGATTGTGAACCTGATTACCCCCACCTCCGCCGTGGTGATGGGTGGACTGGCGATCGCGCGTGTTCCCTATGTCCGCTATCTGAAATGGGTCGCGCCGCTGTTGCTGATCCTGACATTGCTGAATATGGCGGTGCTGAGCATCGGAGCGATGATGTAACGGTGCCGGATGGCGACGACAGGGCTGGCTGATAAGCGCTGCGCCATCAGGCACACCGTCTCCTTTTTTGATCGGCTTCTCATTTTCCTGCAAAACCGCCCGATTGATCCGTAATCAATGTGACAAATGTGATGAATTTCGCCAGTCCGTTGATATCAATAATAAAGATAAGGTGCATTTATGAAGGAATACGATGATTACTCCGCCAAAGAACAGCAGCAACTGGCGGTTTGTCAGCGCCTGATTAGCGAAAAAAGTTATCTGTCCCAGGAGGAGATTCGCCGCGATTTACAAAATGAGGGTTTTGAAGGTATCAGTCAGTCTACGGTTTCGCGCCTGCTCAAGCTGCTTGGCGCAATAAAAATTAGAAATACGAAGGGACAAAAGATTTATTCCGTAAATCCCCAGCAGCGTCCCTCGCCGGATGCCGGACGTTCAATAGCCGAAATGGTAGTCAGCATTGAACATAATAGCGAATTTATCCTTATCCACACGGCGGCAGGCTATGGCCGCGCCGTCGCAAGGATTCTGGATTACCACGCATTGCCGGAAATTCTCGGCGTCGTTGCCGGTAGCAGTATTGTCTGGGTCGCGCCGCGGGTCGTTAAGCGCACGGCGCTGGTACATAAACAAATTAATTATTTACTTAAAATGAATTTAAATTCATAAGAACCGTTTGCGATGAGTAAATCATGCATTAATCGCTTGATCCCAAAACAGAGCTGAGTATAATCGCGGACAATTTGCCGGGAGGAAGCATGGTTCAGTGTGTACGACATTCTGTCTTACCGCGTCTGAAAAAAGACGCAGGCCTGCCGTTTTTCTTTCCGTTGAAAACCAATACCAAGCCCCTCAATTGAGGGGCTTTTTTTTGTCCAGGCGTCAGGAGATAAACATGGCTAACCCGCTATATCAAAAACATATCATTTCCATAAACGACCTCAGCCGCGACGATCTTAATCTGGTACTGGCGACGGCAGCGAAATTAAAAGCCAACCCGCAGCCGGAACTATTGAAACATAAAGTGATCGCCAGCTGCTTTTTCGAAGCCTCCACGCGTACCCGCCTGTCGTTTGAAACCTCAATGCATCGCCTGGGCGCCAGCGTAGTGGGCTTCTCCGACAGCGCCAACACGTCACTGGGGAAAAAAGGAGAAACGTTAGCCGACACGATCTCAGTGATTAGCACTTACGTAGACGCGATTGTGATGCGCCATCCGCAAGAAGGCGCGGCACGTCTGGCGACTGAGTTTTCCGGTCAGGTACCGGTGCTCAATGCGGGCGACGGTTCGAACCAGCACCCCACGCAGACCCTGTTGGATCTGTTTACCATCCAGGAAACGCAGGGCCGTCTGGATAACCTGCATATCGCAATGGTCGGCGATCTGAAATATGGTCGTACCGTGCATTCGCTAACCCAGGCGCTGGCGAAATTTAGCGGCAACCGTTTTTATTTTATCGCGCCGGACGCTCTGGCGATGCCGCAGTACATTCTGGATATGCTTGATGAAAAAGGGATGGCCTGGAGCCTGCATGGTTCTATTGAAGACGTCATGGCCGAAGTCGACATCCTCTATATGACTCGCGTACAGAAAGAGCGTCTCGACCCGTCGGAGTACGCCAATGTGAAGGCGCAGTTTGTTCTACGCGCCTGCGACCTGAACGGCGCGCGTGAAAATATGAAAGTGCTGCACCCGCTGCCGCGGATTGATGAAATCACCACGGATGTGGATAAAACGCCACACGCCTGGTACTTCCAGCAGGCGGGCAACGGTATTTTCGCTCGCCAGGCGTTACTGGCGTTGGTACTGAATAGCGAACTGAGTCTGTAAGGGAGAAAAGAGATGACACACGATAATAAACTGCAGGTTGAAGCTATTAAATGCGGCACCGTGATTGACCATATCCCTGCGCAGGTAGGTTTTAAGCTGCTGAGTCTGTTTAAACTGACCGAGACCGATCAGCGGATTACTATCGGCCTGAATCTACCGTCTGGCGAGATGGGGCGTAAGGACTTAATCAAAATAGAAAACACCTTCCTCACCGATGAGCAGGTTAACCAACTTGCTCTGTACGCGCCGCAGGCCACCGTTAACCGTATCGACAACTACGACGTAGTCGGGAAATCACGCCCCAACCTGCCGGAGCGTATTAATAATGTGCTGGTTTGCCCGAACAGCAACTGCATCAGCCACGCAGAACCGGTGTCCTCCAGCTTTGCAGTGAAAAAACGCGCCAATGACATCGCCCTCAAATGCAAATACTGTGAAAAAGAGTTTTCGCATAATGTGGTGCTGGCCAACTAATTGGGGTTGGTTAACAATTTCGGGCTCCCTATAATGGCGGGACATCAGGCTGCATCCCTTAATCACATGATGCAGCCTTACTTACCGCTGTAATTCAGGAGAAATCATGAGCAAAACTATTGCGACGGAAAATGCACCCGCAGCTATCGGTCCATACGTTCAGGGCGTAGATCTGGGCAGCATGATCATCACTTCCGGTCAGATCCCGGTTGATCCGAAAACAGGTAGCGTACCGGAAGACGTGTCCGCACAGGCGCGTCAGTCGCTTGACAACGTTAAAGCTATCGTGGAAGCCGCCGGTCTGAAAGTAGGCGACATTGTGAAAACGACCGTATTCGTAAAAGACCTGAACGACTTTGCGACCGTCAACGCCACCTACGAAGCTTTCTTCACCGAGCACAACGCCACCTTCCCGGCGCGTTCCTGCGTGGAAGTCGCGCGTCTGCCGAAAGATGTAAAAATTGAGATCGAAGCGATCGCTGTTCGTCGCTAACGCTCGTTTATAGATAGAGGCCGGATGGCGCTATCGCTTATTCGGCCTGGTATGCCATCCAGGCCGATAATGCATAATACTGCGACGCTTACTGCCAGCCATAACGTCGGCTGTAAAACCCTTTCACCAACTGGGTTAACGTCATATAGCCAGCCAGAATGGCAATCAGCCACGGGAAATAGCTTAACGGCAGCGCCTGCAATTGCAGGTAAGACGCCAGCGGCGAAAACGGCAATGAGATCCCCACGACCATCACCAACAACGTCATCGCCATCAGCGGCCAGGCGGCGCGACTTTGAATAAACGGCAGACGACGGGTACGGATCATATGCACAATCAGCGTTTGCGACAGTAATCCCACCACAAACCAGCCGGACTGGAACAAAGTTTGCGCTTCTGGCGTATTCGCATGAAATACCCACCACATCAGACAAAATGTCAGAATGTCGAAAATCGAGCTGATCGGACCGAAAAAGACCATAAAGCGCCCCAAATCCGCCGGATTCCAGCGCTGCGGCTTTTGAATTTGTTCTTCATCGACATTATCAAACGGAATCGCCACCTGGGATACATCGTACAGCAGGTTTTGAATCAGCAAGTGCAGCGGCAGCATCGGCAGGAACGGCAAAAAGGCGCTCGCCACCAGCACGCTAAACACGTTACCGAAGTTTGAGCTGGCGGTCATCTTGATATATTTCAACATATTAGAAAAAGTACGACGACCTTCAATGACGCCTTCTTCCAGCACCATCAGGCTCTTTTCCAGCAGGATAATATCGGCCGCTTCACGGGCGATGTCCACCGCGCCATCTACCGAGATACCAATATCCGCCGCCCGCAACGCCGGGGCATCGTTAATCCCGTCGCCCATAAAACCGACCACATGCCCCTCACGTTTGAGCAGAGTAACGATGCGCTCTTTATGCATCGGCGTCAGACGCGCAAACAACGTCGTACGCGCGGCCAGCGCCGCCAGCGCGTCGTCGTTTAACCCTTCAATATCGCTGCCGATGACGACATCGCCTGCATCCAGCCCGACTTCATGACAGACTTTCGCCGCCACCAGCTCGCTGTCGCCGGTGAGAATTTTCACCGTAATCCCGCTCGCTTTCAGCGCTTTCAGCGCCGGCGCAGTGGTCTCTTTTGGCGGATCGAGAAAAGCGATATACCCTTCCAGAATCAGGTCAGACTCATCGATACGCTGGTAATCGCCCTCACGCGCAGGCAGGTATTTGGTTGCGACGGCGACCACGCGTAGCCCCTGACGGTTCAGCGTGTCGGTAACGCGTTTCACTCGGCGCAGCATATTGTCGTCCAACGGCACAATATCGCCGTTGTGACGCACCTGGGTACACACGTTCAGGATCTCCTGTAACGCGCCTTTACAGACCAGTTGATGCACGTGAGAGTCTTCGGCGACCACCACCGACATCCGGCGACGCTCAAAATCAAAAGGGATCTCATCGATTTTCTGCCAGCGTCCGGAGAGCTGACGCGCGGCGGTTTCGTCTACTCCCTCCAGGACCGCCGTATCCAGTAAATTTTTTAGACCGGTCTGATAATGGCTGTTCAGCCAGGCGCAATGCAGTACATGCTCACTGGGCTTACCGGAAATATCCGTATGATTCTCCAGCACAATTTTGTCCTGCGTCAGAGTGCCGGTTTTATCGGTGCACAGAATATCCATCGCGCCGAAGTTCTGAATCGCGTCAAGGTGCTTCACGATAACTTTCTGTTTCGATAGCTTCACCGCCCCGCGCGCCAGGGTGGAGGTGACGATCATCGGTAACATTTCCGGGGTTAGCCCTACCGCGACCGAGAGCGCAAATAGCGCCGCTTCCCACCAATCACCTTTCGTGTAACCATTAATAATCAGCACTACCGGCGCCATGACCAGCATAAAGCGGATCAGCAACATACTGACGCGGCTAATCCCTTTCTGGAAAGCGTTCTGCTCGTTATCTTGTTCCGAAACGCGACCCGCCAATTGACCAAACCAGGTGTCGGCGCCAGTCGCCATCACCATGGCCTGCGCCGTTCCGCTCACCACGTTCGTTCCCATAAAGCACAGCGTGTCGCGCTCAAGCGGATTATTTTGCCGGGGCTCGCGGGTCGTGGCGACCTTCTCGACCGGCAGAGACTCGCCGGTCAGCGACGCCTGGGCGACAAACAAATCGCGCGCCTGGATAATCCGTAAATCCGCCGGGATCATATCTCCCGCCGCCAGCTTAATAATATCGCCGGGCACCAGTTGATCGATGGGTAATTCCAGCCAGCCGTTTTCGCCATTTTCATTAATAACCCGCAGTACGGTAGCGGTATTGCTGACCATCGCTTTTAGCGCATCCGCCGCTTTCGTCGAGCGCGCTTCCTGCACAAAATTCAGCAGCGTTGAGATACAGACCATCAGGGCGATAACGCCTGCGGCAAACAGATCCTCCGTGGCATAAGAAATGCCGCCAAGAATCGTGAGTAAGATGTTGAAAGGATTGCGATAGCATACCCACAGATGCACCCACCACGGCGAGGGTTTCTGTGCGGGAAGGCGGTTTTCACCATACTTTTCACGCGCGCGCGTCACCTCGGCGGCGTTTAATCCCTCCGGGTGCGTATCAAAGACGCGCCAGAGAGTCTCCTGCTCCATTACCGCGACTTTCAGACAGCGCTCGCTCAGCGAAGGCGGGATAGTCGCGTTTACGACGGTTTGCGCACCAGGCAGCGGATCGCGGTGAACCAGACGATAAGGCAAATGACGATTAAGCCGGGCAAAAAGCTGACGGGTAATGGTTTTTAGCATAGGTAATCCCTCCGCGCCGAAGTCAGGCGCAGAAAATTCTTCAGGCACGGCAAAGCCTTGCCCGATGAGCAATTTTTAAATAAAAACAGGGACGTTATCGTGTCACTGTCTTACAAACCGGTAAGACAGCAGAGGCAGGCTTACCGGAAAAGGAAAATTCTCCATCGCGGGAGAGGGGTGGGTTCAGGGTCCATGTCGCCTCCGGTAAGTGAATGATCTGCGTCGCGGATTATACGCATAAATCCATAAGTTTTGTGGCAATTATGGCGGTATCATACCGTTACGTAATTAAACCAACTATAAACCAGACTTTGCCCATTGTCCTTCGCTTGAGTAAAGTTACTCTTTTTATCACCACCAACGTCACGCTACGGGAAAACAGGATGCAATATCGGCTCACTATCAAAGACATCGCCCGCCTGAGCGGCGTAGGGAAATCAACCGTTTCCCGCGTGCTTAACAATGAAAGCGGCGTAAGCGAACGTACCCGCGAGCGTGTCGAAGCGGTGATGAATCAGCACGGTTTCTCCCCGTCCCGCTCCGCCCGTGCGATGCGGGGGCAAAGCGATAAAGTGGTCGCTATTATCGTCACTCGCCTCGATTCGTTGTCTGAAAACCTTGCAGTTCAGACCATGCTGCCTGCGTTTTATGAGCAGGGCTACGACCCTATTATGATGGAAAGTCAGTTCTCATCAACGCTGGTAGCGGAACATCTGGGAATGCTCAGACGACGCAATATCGATGGCGTGGTGCTGTTTGGCTTTACCTGCATCACAGAAGAGCTGATCGCCCCCTGGAAAGCCTCGCTGGTGCTGCTGGCAAGAGATGCGAAAGGTTTTGCCTCCGTCTGTTACGACGACGAGGGCGCGATTCATATCCTCATGCAGCGGCTGTATGAGCAGGGACACCGCAACATTAGCTTTCTGGGCGTTCCCCATAGCGACGTTACGACCGGCAAACGTCGGCATGACGCATACCTGGCGTTTTGCAAAAAACATAAACTTCATCCCGTCGCCGCCCTGCCCGGTCTTGCCATGAAACAGGGCTATGACCATACGGCAAGCGTCATCATGCCGGATACCACCGCGTTAGTCTGTGCCACCGATACGCTGGCGCTGGGCGCCAGTAAGTATTTACAGGAGCAACGTATTGAGACGCTGCAACTGGCAAGCGTCGGGAACACGCCGCTGATGAAATTCCTGCACCCGGAGATCGTCACCGTCGATCCTGGCTATGCTGAAGCCGGACGACAGGCGGCTTCGCAGTTGATCGAACAGATCAATGGCCGCTGCGAACCGCGCCGGATCGTCATTCCTTCTACCCTCGCCTGAATGGCTAATTAAACCGAATACCATGAGTAATTTGTGATCGTCGCCGTATTTCGGGAACGTTCCCATTCTTAAACAAACGTTGAAGAGATACTCTTGCGCCAACCAATAACATACCTCCTCTGTCATGAGGCTTTACGATGAGCAAAGTAAAACAAGCCGATATCGACCGGCTGATTGAACGGGTCGGCGGGCGCGACAATATCGCCACGGTGAGCCATTGCATTACTCGCCTGCGCTTTGTGCTCCACCAGCCAACAAACGCCAGGCCAAAAGAGATCGAACAACTGCCGATGGTTAAAGGCTGTTTCACCAACGCCGGGCAGTTTCAGGTGGTGATCGGCACCGACGTTGGCGATTACTACAAAGCACTGCTGGACACTACCGGCAAAGCGCATGCCGATAAAGAGCAGGCAAAAAAAGCCGCTCGCCAGAACATGAAGTGGCATGAACAGTTAATTTCCCACTTCGCGGAGATCTTCTTTCCGCTACTACCGGCGTTGATCAGCGGCGGTTTGATCTTAGGCTTTCGTAACGTGATCGGCGATGTGCCGATGAGCAACGGCCAAACGCTGGCGCAGATGTATCCGACGCTAAAAACGCTTTATGATTTTTTATGGTTGATCGGCGAAGCGATCTTCTTCTATCTGCCGGTGGGAATCTGCTGGTCGGCGGTGAAAAAAATGGGCGGCACGCCGATTCTTGGTATCGTGCTCGGCGTGACGCTGGTGTCACCGCAGTTGATGAATGCGTATCTGCTGGGCCAGCAAACGCCGGACGTCTGGAACTTCGGCTTGTTTAGCATTGAGAAAGTGGGCTACCAGGCGCAGGTTATCCCGGCGCTACTGGCAGGGCTGGCGCTTGGGTTTATTGAAACACGGTTGAAGCGCATCGTGCCGAATTATCTCTACCTGGTCGTCGTCCCGGTCTGTTCGTTGATACTGGCCGTCTTTCTCGCCCATACCTTTATCGGTCCCTTTGGCCGTATGATCGGCGACGGCGTGGCCTTTGCGGTACGTTATCTGATGACCGGCAGTTTCGCCCCGATAGGCGCGGCGCTGTTCGGCTTCCTGTATGCCCCGTTGGTCATTACCGGCGTCCACCAGACAACGCTCGCTATCGATATGCAGATGGTCCAGAGCATGGGCGGTACGCCAGTCTGGCCGCTGATTGCGCTGTCGAATATCGCGCAGGCCTCCGCCGTGGTGGGCATCATCATCTCCAGCCGTAAACACAATGAACGCGAGATCTCCGTTCCTGCCGCCATTTCCGCTTATCTTGGCGTAACCGAACCGGCGATGTACGGTATCAACCTGAAGTATCGTTTTCCGATGCTGTGCGCGATGATAGGCTCTGGTCTGGCGGGACTGCTCTGCGGCCTGAACGGCGTCATCGCTAACGGTATCGGCGTGGGCGGCCTGCCGGGCATCCTGTCTATACCGCCGCGCTACTGGCAGGTGTACGGCATGGCGATGGTTATCGCGATCGTTATCCCGATGATTCTGACCACCTTTATCTATCAGCGTAAGCATCGTCAGGGCACATTACAAATTGTCTAATTCTTCTTCGGGGCGCAGTTGCGCCCCAACGCACTTGCAGGAAACTACAATGACTATTCCCCTCTGGTGGCAAAACGGCGTTATTTATCAGATCTACCCGAAAAGTTTTCAGGACACGACCGGCAGCGGCACCGGCGATTTACGCGGCGTCACGCAGCGCCTTGACTATCTACAGCGACTCGGCGTGGATGCCATCTGGCTCACGCCGTTTTATATCTCACCGCAGGTGGATAACGGTTATGACGTCGCAAATTATACGGCTATCGACCCGACCTACGGCACTCTGGATGATTTTGACGAGCTGGTCGCGCAGGCGAAAGCACGCGGTATTCGCATCATCCTGGATATGGTGTTTAACCATACTTCTACCCAGCATGCCTGGTTTCGCGACGCGCTGAACAAAGAGAGTCCATACCGTCAGTTTTACATCTGGCGCGATGGTACACCGGATGTCTGCCCGAATAACTGGCAATCCAAATTTGGTGGTAGCGCCTGGCGCTGGCATAGCCAGAGCGAACAGTATTATTTACACCTTTTCGCGCCTGAGCAGGCCGACCTGAACTGGGAAAACCCCGCCGTGCGCGCCGAACTGAAAAAGGTCTGTGAATTCTGGGCCGATCGCGGCGTGGATGGCCTGCGTCTGGACGTAGTGAATCTGATCGCCAAAGATCAAGATTTTCCTGACGATCCGGCGGGCGACGGACGCCGTTTTTATACCGACGGACCGCGCGCGCATGCGTTTTTACGCGAAATGAACCGTGACGTTTTTACGCCGCGTAATCTGATGACGGTAGGCGAAATGTCCTCTACCACCCTGGAAAACTGCCAGCAATATGCCGCGCTTAGCGGCAACGAACTCTCGATGACCTTCAATTTTCATCATCTGAAGGTGGATTACCCCAATGGCGAAAAGTGGACGCAGGCCAAACCTGATTATGTGGCGCTGAAAGCGTTGTTCCGCCACTGGCAACAGGGGATGCATAACGTCGCCTGGAACGCGTTATTCTGGTGTAATCACGATCAGCCGCGCATCGTTTCCCGCTTTGGTGACGAGGGGGAATACCGGATTCCGGCCGCGAAAATGCTGGCGATGGCGCTGCACGGTATGCAAGGGACGCCTTATATCTATCAGGGCGAAGAAATCGGCATGACCAACCCGCGCTTTACCCGTATCACCGATTATCGCGACGTGGAAAGCCATAACATGTTTGCCGCGCTACGCGCCGCCGGGCGCGACCCCGACGAACTGCTGGCTATCCTGGCCAGTAAATCCCGCGACAACAGCCGCACGCCGATGCAGTGGGACAACGCTAAAAACGCCGGTTTCACCCAGGGCGAGCCGTGGATAAACCTGTGTGATAACTATGCGGAGGTTAATGTCGCGGCGGCATTGAGCGATGAAAACTCGGTGTTCTACACCTATCAAAAACTGATCTCGCTGCGTAAAACACAGCCTGTACTGATCTGGGGCGATTATCAGGATCTCCTCCCGGATAGCCCATCAGTATGGTGTTATCGCCGCCAATGGCAGGGGCAAACTCTATTAGTCGTCGCCAACTTGAGCAAAACGTGCCAGGAGTGGCATCCGCCGCATACCAAAGGGCAATGGCAGGCGCTACTGCACAATTATGAGGAAGTCGCCAGCCAGCCAGCCGCGATGACGCTCCGCCCATTTGAAGCCATCTGGTGGTTACAACGCTAGCGCGACGTCCCTATAGGGATAAACGCCGCAGACCTATTAGCACGGGCTGTGGCGTTGCTTCAAGTTACTCTCTGTTTTTGTTGAATAATTAATCAGATTTTTCTTGCTATCCTTTACAAACGCTACAGTGCCCGCCATCTGTACGCTCTGATTTTTACCTTGTTCTACGTCAATAAAATTGCAAACATCCTTGATGCAAATCACTACATATAGACTTTAAAATGCACGCCGACCCAATATATTGTATTAATTGACTACAATTGCTACAACACCCGTTCACTCGACACAAGGTGAATTGTGGATAACCTGGGTCAGGATTGCGGGAAGTCGTTGGAAAAGAGATGAATAAACCTGGTATGGCTTCCCCGGCCTCTGTGGATAACCTGTTCTTATAAATATGGAGTGATCATGACACCGCATGTGATGAAACGAGATGGCTGTAAAGTGCCATTCAAATCAGAGCGCATTAAAGAAGCCATTCTACGTGCAGCTAAAGCAGCGGGAGTCGATGACGCAGATTACTGTGCCACCGTCGCAGAAGTCGTTAGCAGCCAAATGAACGCGCGCAGTCAGGTCGATATTAACGAGATCCAGACTGCGGTTGAAAACCAACTGATGTCCGGCCCGTACAAACAGCTTGCCCGCGCCTACATCGAATACCGTCACGATCGCGACATCCAGCGTGAAAAGCGTGGTCGTCTGAACCAGGAAATTCGCGGCCTGGTCGAGCAAACTAACTCTGCGTTGCTCAATGAAAACGCCAACAAAGACAGTAAAGTCATTCCAACCCAGCGTGATTTGCTGGCCGGGATTGTCGCCAAACACTATGCCCGCCAGCACCTGCTGCCGCGTGACGTAGTGCAAGCGCATGAGCGCGGCGATATCCACTATCACGATCTCGACTATTCGCCGTTCTTCCCGATGTTCAACTGTATGTTGATCGACCTGAAAGGCATGTTGACCCAGGGCTTTAAGATGGGTAACGCCGAGATCGAACCGCCAAAATCTATCTCCACCGCCACTGCCGTTACCGCGCAGATTATCGCTCAGGTTGCCAGCCATATTTATGGCGGCACCACGATTAACCGGATTGATGAAGTACTGGCGCCGTTTGTTACCGCCAGCTTCAATAAACATCGTCAAACCGCCGCGGAGTGGCAGATTCCGGATGCCGAAGGGTATGCGCGCTCCCGTACCGAAAAAGAGTGCTACGACGCCTTCCAGTCGCTGGAGTACGAAGTTAACACGCTGCACACCGCTAACGGCCAGACGCCTTTCGTGACCTTTGGTTTTGGCCTCGGCACCAGTTGGGAGTCGCGTCTGATCCAGGCGTCTATTTTGCGTAACCGTATCGCCGGTCTGGGTAAAAATCGCAAAACCGCCGTGTTCCCGAAACTGGTCTTCGCCATCCGCGACGGTCTGAACCACAAGTTTGGCGATCCGAACTACGACATTAAACAACTGGCGCTGGAGTGCGCGAGCAAGCGCATGTATCCGGACATCCTCAACTACGATCAGGTGGTCAAAGTCACCGGTTCGTTCAAAACGCCAATGGGCTGCCGCAGCTTCCTCGGCGTGTGGGAAAACGAAAACGGCGAGCAGATCCACGACGGGCGTAACAACCTGGGCGTGATTAGCCTTAACCTGCCGCGCATCGCGCTGGAAGCAAAAGGCGACGAAACCGCATTCTGGAAACTGCTGGATGAGCGTCTGGCGCTGGCGCGGAAGGCGCTGATGACCCGTATCGCCCGCCTTGAAGGCGTGAAAGCCCGCGTCGCGCCTATCCTGTATATGGAAGGCGCCTGCGGCGTGCGGCTGAAAGCGGACGACGATGTATCTGAAATCTTTAAAAATGGTCGTGCGTCCATCTCTCTGGGCTACATTGGTATCCATGAAACCATTAACGCGCTGTTCGGCGGCGAACACCTGTACGACAGCGAGCAGCTTCGCGCTAAAGGCATCGCGATTGTGGAGCGTCTGCGCCAGGCCGTGGATCAGTGGAAAGAAGAGACCGGCTATGGCTTCAGCCTGTACAGCACGCCAAGCGAAAACCTCTGTGACCGCTTCTGTCGTCTGGATACCGCCGAGTTCGGCGTGGTGCCGGGCGTAACCGATAAAGGTTACTACACCAACAGCTTCCACCTCGACGTGGAGAAAAAGGTCAATCCGTACGACAAAATCGATTTCGAAGCACCGTATCCGCCGCTGGCGAACGGCGGTTTCATTTGCTACGGCGAATACCCGAACATTCAGCATAACCTGAAAGCGCTGGAAGATGTCTGGGATTACAGCTATCAGCACGTACCGTATTACGGCACCAACACGCCGATCGATGAATGCTACGAGTGCGGCTTTACCGGTGAGTTCGAGTGCACCAGTAAAGGCTTCACCTGCCCGAAATGCGGCAACCACGACGCGTCTCGCGTGTCGGTCACCCGCCGCGTGTGCGGTTATTTAGGCAGCCCGGATGCACGTCCGTTTAACGCCGGCAAACAGGAAGAAGTGAAGCGCCGCGTTAAGCATTTAGGCAACGGGCAGATAGGTTAATTTCGACAGTATTATTGCCTGGCGATGCGACGCTTTTCGGGCCATTTTTTCCGCAACGCAATTCACGTCATAGCAAGGCAGCAAATGAGTGGGTCCCGGGGAGCTTACATGAGTAAGTGACTCGGGCGCATGAATGCAGCTAACGCAGCTATGGCGCGAATTGATAAGCGGATGAGAAGCAAAAATGAGATTTCACCAATATTACCCCGTCGATATCGTTAACGGCCCCGGCACTCGCTGCACCCTGTTTGTGTCAGGATGCGTGCATGAATGCCCAGGCTGCTATAACAAAAGCACCTGGCGGCTTAATTCCGGCCAGCCGTTCACCAAAGAGATGGAAGATCGGATCATTCACGATCTGAACGATACACGGATTAAACGCCAGGGGATCTCGCTTTCCGGCGGCGATCCGCTCCATCCGCAAAACGTGCCGGATATCCTGACGCTGGTACAACGTATTCGCGCCGAGTGTCCCGGGAAGGATATCTGGGTATGGACTGGCTACAAGCTTGATGAACTCAACGCCGCGCAGATGCAGGTGGTAAATATTATCAACGTGCTGGTGGACGGTAAATTTGTCCAGGATCTGAAAGACCCTGCGCTTATCTGGCGCGGCAGCAGCAACCAGGTGGTGCATCACCTTCGTTAGTCCAGCGTTCTAAAGCCGTTTGTCTGCCTGGCGATAAACGGCCGATTTCTCTCTCTTGCCGATAGCAATCACCACCACCAATACCACGTCGTCCTGCACCTGATACACTAAACGATAGCCTGAGGTCTTCAGCTTGATTTTGTAGCAATCTGGCAGTTCACGCAGCCGCGCAGACTCAACCCGCGGATTTGACAACACGTCGACAAGTTTCTTGCGGAACTGTTTTTTTACCGTTTCACCCAGCTTTTGCCACTCTTTTAGCGCGCGTGGATCAAACTCCAGCTCATAGGTCATCCAGACTAACTCTGATTCCTTTCTGTGGGTTAGCCAGTCGTTCCCGGACTGTCTGTAGCAATGCGTCTTCGCTGTCGCTAATCGTAACGGTTTTAACAGGCATACGCCCGTTTTCCGCCACATATTGAAACAACAGCCGGACAGCTTCTGTGGGGGTAATATTGAGTTTTTCCAGCACGGCATAAGCCTCGTTTTTGAGTTTGTCATCCAAACGGACGTTAAGTGTGGCCATTATGTCTCCAGAGCATAATATTATTGTAATGCATTATAGCATTACATATGTATTACATTCGATTCTGGAAAACGCCTCTCAAAAGCGGCTCACGCACTCCATCGCCACCGTTTTAAATTGCGTAAAATTCTGACATGCGCAGAGGCGCGTCATGGCGCGTTCGCGTAGAAACGTGACGAAAATATCGTAGATAGCCATCGCCTCTTCATATTCGCTTTTGCTGATGGCGAGTAAAAAAATAACGTGCGCCGTTTCGTCACCCCAGACAATTCCTTGCGGCGCAAGCACCGTATAAACCACCGTTTTCTTCGCCAACAGCCCCAGCGCGTGCGGCAAGGCAATCCCGTCGCCTAATAACGTACTGACAATAGCTTCACGTTCAATAACCGAATCGAGAAACGCCGCATCAACAAAGCCTTCCTCGTGTAACTGATCGCACAACGTTTTAAACAGCGTCTGTTGATCTATTTCCCCTTCCACGATGCGAAAATGCGAGGCATCGAAATATTTATCCAGCATCCACGGACGGGTTCTGTCCACCAGCACCAGCTTACCGATCTGTTCCAATTGATAGTCGGTGGGAAAAGGCGCGATCATAATGACCGGTTTATCTTTTTCGCCGATCCGCGCCGTGGAAATCACAAAATCCTCCACAATACTTTCCCGCGCCTCATAATCGCGTAGCGTCAGAGTGCGGGCAATCTCAATCTGCGGGTATTTCCGCGCCAGTACCGCTTCAATCATCCGCACCATCGCATTACCGGCGTCACACACCAGCAGTACCTGCGGCTGCCGCTGGTAGCCAATGTTGTAACTACGTTCCAGCCCAACGCCAATATGCAGCACCAGAAAACCGATTTCGTTTTCGCTAATGGTATACGGCGTGTATTTTCCCCAACTCGATATCGCCGCCAGCGTCATATCCCACGCCATCGGATAGTGCTGCTTAATATTTTCCAGTAGTGGGTTGGGGATCATGATCTGGTAGCGCACGCGGGTAATCATCGTTTTGATGTGGGTCAGCAAGTCCGCATGAAGCTGTTTATCATTCAACAGGTTATAGTTGTACTGGGTATTAATAAAATTGAGGATATAGTGCACCAGCGCCTCTTCATCATCGGCATTAATGGCGCTGGGGGCAATCTCCTGTACCTGGCGGGCGGCAATATGCACCTTCAGCCAGCTTACTTCCGGCTCCGACAGCGGCTTGCCGGCCAGTTGTTGTAGTAGCTCCGCAATCTCATGCGCCGCATAGCGCACCTTTTCATCCACTTCCTCCGCCACGCATTCCGATAACGGATAACTCTCGCCAATACGCCGTACCGCCACCGCGCAGTATAAACGCAGAAACAGCTCGCCCTCATCGGTCAGGCGAATTTGAAAATGAGAGAAAATATCCGGCAAAAGAGACCGCAGCCGTTGAGACACATCGGTGCTCAGCGTGGTATCAACGATTAACGGATGAGACGGCTCCTGCTGCGCCAGCGTCCATAAAAGATCGGTCAGGCAGGCGCGAATCGCCATCTCTCCGCCAAACAGTTTCATGCCATGACGCGGACGCGTTTCCAGCGTCAGATGATAACGCAGCAAATACTCGCGCACGTCCGCCATGTCGTTCTGCAGCGTCGCACGGCTGACGAACCATTCATCTGCTAAATCCTCCAGCTTCAGCGAGAAGGCGGAGGTTAAAAAACGCGCCAGCAAATAGTGTATCCGCTCCTGGCTGGTGCGCGGACCGCGCGCCAGCGCGGGAGATTGCTGCGTTTGCAGGGATTGATAACGTGCCGGATCATCAATTTTGAGCTGATACCCGTTGCCGCGGCTGAGAGTAAATTGCGCGCCATGCGGCGTCAGCAACATGTTCAGCGCGGCGATATCCGCCCGAACGGTCCGCGTGGAGACCGACAACCGCTGCGCCAGCTCGTCCTGCGGCAGCGTCTCGTTTTGCAGCATCGCAAATAGCTGCGCTAAACGTTGGTTGGGGAATCGCACGTCTCTCTCCTCATGATTAGCCGACACGCGACCGGACGATAGCGAGTAACTGACGCACATCGTCCGCACGGGTGTTGCCGCTCACCTTATCAATAATCGAACTATAAATGTGAGGAATGATTTTGCTTACACCGGCATCAAGGGCGATGTGCAGAATCTCGGCAATGTTTTCCAGATCGATACCGCCCGTCGGTTCCAGCCAGAAATCATGGCGGGCACAGGCGTCAGCCACCGCTTTATACTCGTCGCGACAGGTGAGACCTCCCATCGGAAAGTATTTAACGGAGCTGCCGCCCATGTCTTTGAGCAGCGCAATCGCCGTTTCTATGGGTACGATGCCGTCCGGCGCGCGACGGCTTAGTGGGCCGGTAGAGATCTTCACCAGCCCCGGCGTACCGGTCGGCGAGATCAGTCCGTTCACCACCGTCTCGTTTTGCCCAAGCAGCGCCCGGCTGGTCCCTACGCCGGTAAACACCTGGTTAACATGCTGCGGCTGTACCTGACGGGAGATTTCGCTCACCATCGCCGACTGGTGCGGATCGCCCGCCCCCAGTCCTACGGAGAGCGCATTATCGATAAGCCGCGCATATTCACGCATATCCGCAACTGCGCTTTCCACATCCGGATAGTTTTTGGAGAGCACGCCAACCAGCACATGACCTTCCGCCGCCGCGTAGATTTCCCGGGCGTTATCTTTCGAACCGGCCAGTACGTTCAGGCAAACGCGATCGCGGTAAAAGTTAGGGGTCAGTTTCATGCTTTTTTCTCCTGATTAATCACCTCGCCAATACGACGCGCCGCAATCGCTAACTGCGCGCGATCGACGCTGCGGACATCCGCTTCAATAATCCCTTCGTTGGCTTTGTATCCGCGGAAGTAAATCGCATAGTCGCCCTGTTTGAGTGCCTCCACCAGATCGCCAGTGGCGATGCCGGTGACCGCTTCATCAAATTGAATCTCCGCCCGCGCGATATCGCGCCCGGCGCTGTCCCACACTACGCGGGCGCTGACGCCGTTAAACGTGTTCAACGTGTCGATAAAGGGAGCCATTTTTTCTACCATCTCCGCGCCGCTCTCTTTTTGCGCCCGCAGGTACAATTCAATAGCGCAGGTCAGGCCAACAATTCCCTCTTTGCCAACCTTCATCGCCCGGCCAATGCCCGCTGACTGACGCTTCACCCACTCAACATACTGCGTTTTACCAATTACCAGTCCGCTGGTCGGCCCTTCAATCGCTTTCGCGCCGCTGTAAATCACCAAACTCGCCCCGGAACGGTAGTAGCATTGCAAATCTTCCTCCGCCGCAGCATCCACAATAAGCGGCAGATGGTGTTTACGCGCCACAACGACTGCCTGTTCCACACTAAGCATACTTTTCTGTACGCAGTGGTGAGATTTGATATAGAGAATAGCCGCCGTGCGCGGCGTAATGGCCGCCGCCAACTGCGCGGCGGAACATTCGTTGGCGTAACCAGCTTCCACCAGTTTGCCGCCGCCCAGCGCCACCATCGTTCCCACCGGCGCGCCAAAGTTGACGTTGTGGCCCTTTGGCAGGACGATTTCGTTATTTTCAATCGGTGTAACGTGCAGGTTTTCCAGCAGCCAGTCGCTGTCCTGAACCAGTACCGCGGCAACCGACTGGGCAATGCCCGCACTGGCGCAGGAGACTACCGTTGCCCCTTCCACCTCCAGCAATTTCGCAATGTACTCGCCGGTTTTATTCACCAGATCGTTCATTTCGAAATACTGATTCATTCCGGCTATCGCCGCGTCTATCACTTCCGGGCGCGGTGTGGAGACGCCAAGCGCCGTCATACGTCCGGAAGCGTTAATCACCTGTTTTAATCGATACTTCTCAAAAATCGAAGGCATGTTCCGCGCTCCCTTGTTCGGTCATATAGCCCTTGCCTGCGCGTATCGCGGCAAGCGGCGTCAGCAATTCCTCAGCCTGTAAGCTGTCGTTTTCCGTGTCTACCAGCACGGTGGGCTGGCGTTTAAGCGTAAAGAGGGTCAGGTCGGCATCCAGGCCGGGCTGAAGACGACCTTTGGTTTTCAGATTCAGGCTATCGGCGGCATTGGCCGTCACGCACGCAATGACCTGCGGCAGCGACATGCCGATGGCGAGGAATTTCGACATCACATTAGCCAGCGAATGCACCGGGCCGTTGATGCGGTTACGGCAGTAGATATCGGAACTGATGGTATGCGGTAAAATCCCCAGGCTAATGGCGCGTTTTGCCACCGCAAAGCTCAGGCTGGCGGTGCCATGTCCGACGTCCAGACGCACACCGCGCGCCAGCGCCCGTGTCACCGAGGCACGCAGCTCGCCGTCAGGCCGAAGAATACGGTTCGGCTTACCGTTGTAACAGTGGGTAATGATATCGCCCGCCGTCAGACGCTCCGCTATTTCGTCCAGATCCGGCGGGTTATTGCCAATATGTACCATCAGCGGCAGGTTGCCGTTTTCTTGCTGCATGGCTTTAGCGCGTTCCAGCGGCGTGATGCCGTTAACGCCTACCACGCTGCTGCTCATCCGCGCCTTGAGGCCGACGATAAAATCCGGGTGGCGTTTTACCGCCAGCGTTACCGCTCCGGCATCAATGTTGTTCATGTCCGCCAGTTCATTCTGAGCTATCAGCCCGACGCGGGAAATATTCAATAGCGCATAAACGTCGGTGGTCGCCTGACGGGTCAGGGCATAGAAATCATCAATGTCGTCTGCGCCGGTGCTGCCTGCATCAATCACCGTCGTCACCCCCGTCGCGATGCCGATACTATCCGGCTCATCGAAATAAATCGGCGATTTTGGGTAACAGTGGACGTGCGAATCAATCCAACCTGCGCTGACAAAACAGTTGCCGCGTAGATCGAGGATTTTTACCGCCGGCGCGGAAATGTCGCCCAGCGCGGCAATTTTGCCGTTTTGTAGGGCGATATCGCAGACCGTATCGTCGACCAGCCGCGCACGGCGCAGGAGTAAATCAAACATAACGTTCTCCTGAAGAGGCGGGCGCCGGAGCGCCCGTAGGGATTAAAGGGCCACCGGGAACAGCCAACCTAAAATCATCGCGCCTAAAATCGCGCCGCCGGTAATCGGTTTCTGCCAGATATAAAACAGCAGCGCGCCCACCAGCGAACCCAGGCCAATCGGAATAGACGCCGTCATGGCGCTGAGGATAATCAGCGGTCCCAGAAAACGGCCTGAAGCGTTACCGGCCCCCATCATGACGTCCGCCCCGTACGTGGAGTCGCTCTGATTGATGGTGAACTTACGCGCCAGAATAATGATGTAGCCAATCGCCAGGCCAATCACCAGACCGGTTATCAGCGAGGCGATAAAGTTCGCCACCGGGAAGACAAAGCCAGCCCCCAGCAGTAACGCCGGAACCCCTAAGCCCACGCCGGTCTGAATTGCCCCGCCGATATCCAGAATCCCGACCAGCGAACCTTCGATAATGCGGGCAAATAAAAAGCTGGCACCGAAAGCGGCGACCGCACCATAGACGCCGGTATCCATCCCCGCTTTCAGCATCGCCACAAAAGCGACTTCGTTAAATGCGCCGATACCGTACAGATAGTACATATGCGTCCCGGCGAAAACGCCGGATGAGAGCAGGCCAACAAAGATCGGGAACGACCAGTCGGCATACCAAAAACCTTTATTCTCTTCCATTGTGGCCTCCGTTATTTGCCGCTGAGCGAGTTGTGGATCAGTTCAAGCCAGTTCGGGACCGTCATGTTGAAAGACTCGATCATTTTCATGTCGAAGCCGCGGAAGAAGCCGCTCAATACAAACAGCAACACGATGGCAACCATCATCACTCTGGTGACATGGTTCCAGCCGCTCTCTTCTACGCCTTTACCGATCAATATACCCAGCACCAGCCCCGGTACGGCGTTCCCCATGATGAGCTGCGCCGCGCCGCCGAAAACGGTGGCCCAGAAGCCCGATTTTTTACCAGCGTCGATCGCTGCTAACCAGAAGATCACAGGCATGACGATGTTGACCAGCAGGTTTGCCGCTGGCACCAGCACCTTAACCGCCGTTACCTGTAGCGCTTCTGGTACGGATGAGGCGGTCAGGTTAAGGAACGTCACGACAATCATGCCGATGACGGCGCAGGCAATCGCCATTTTCTTCGGATCGTGCAGCGTCTCGCCGACGTTACGGTTTTTGATCATTAGCGCCGCCGCGCCCCAGTTCGGGATGATGCGGTGATCGACATCCTGGGTGAACGATCCGGCCGCTACGGACGACGCCCAGGCGTTAAAGAAGAAACCTAACCCAAAGGAGAAGTGAGATGCCGGGTCGCCTTCACAAGAGTTGAGTTCGCCCAGCGTACGGAACGCGCCCATCCCCTGCGTGGTTGGCGCGTGAAACATGCGTGCAGCCCCAGCGCCCACTCCTACGCCGACCAACGCGCCGATAATGAGCGATTTAATTAGTATTATCAGGAACATAACTATGCCTTTTTAACAAAAATCAGCGTTTCGCGACAAAATCCACCCTGTCGAGATTGATGGCGGTCACGTTGACGGTCACATCCAGCTCCACGCTGTAAGTGCGTCGTTCCCGGCGCAAAAAGAAAAACAGAAAGGCCTCTTTACGCACCGACTCATGCGCCTGAACAATCCGCACATCCTGTGGCTCAATACGCAGTAAGATATACGGCGACTTTCTCATCACCGTCGATTGAACATGGTCCAGCGCATCGGCAAAGGCGCGTGCTTTGGCGTCGCCCTTGCCTTTTACTCTCACCGTGGTGGTGAATTGCTCTTTCATCATCAGGCGCCGTATTTCTTTTGCCACGCCTGCACCAGGCGCTCACCGAGCTCTTCTTTATCCATAAAGCCGAAACCCAACACGTTACAGCCCTCATTGATAGCGGTGACGCCTTCATCCACTGACCGCATCCCATATTTGGCTTTGTAGCCATGCTTGTTTTGCGCGGTGATAGCGCCCGCGCCGCCGCTGCCGCAAAATGAAATGCCGAAGGTGGCGTTTTCCGCTTTCATCACATCGCCCAGCTTCATGTCTGCCGCGACGCCCGGTACAACAACCGCACGTCCGCCCGCTTTTTCCACGCCTGCCGCCACTTTCTGGCCTTTACCCAGGCGATCGCCAATCACGACGGTAATCTGTTCCATTTTTTGCTCCTTAGAGGTTGTCTTTCGCGACTTCAAAATGTACCGATAATAGCCAGGCTTCTTCGTCAGGAAGGTTGCCAAACGCCGCTACGATTTCGCGGGCGAGCGCCATTGATTCGGCTGAGATTTCATCAAACAAGCTGGCATCGACCTCCGGTAAAGGCTCGCCGGTAATTGACCGGTGCGCCATCGCGCGAACGTGCGAGGTCAGCATTTGCGTCTGTACCGCATTGGGGACAATGTGATGCCGCCCCAGCAGGCCATCCACCTGTGTTAACACCTGTTCAGCCAGTTCGTTAATTCGCTCCCCGGCGTTGTGTTTTACTGCTCCGTTATCCACGCGTCTCACCCCGTTAATGGCAATGAGATAAAACTAGCGACAAGGGTTAAAAGTTTGTAGCGAGTCATTTTCCACCTCGAAGTGGAAAGGTGAGTGGGGAGGGTGATCTGCTGCACAGAAAAGGCGGCCTTGATGAGTTAGCGCCGGGAAAGTGTGAGGCGTATCGTGGCGTAAAGAGAAAATGGCGCGGCAGAAATCAACAACGGCGTGGTCGTATAAAGTGAGAAAGTGTGATGAGTATTACATTTTTCCGGATGGCGACCTACGGATAAAGCAAAGCCGCCATCCCACAAAAATTAACGATACTTCTTGTGATATGTATTGCGGGTGTTTTTTAGCGCTTCCGCCGCGGCTTTCGCTTCTTTGACGTTACCTTCGTTCGCCAGCTTCAGCGCGCCATCAATTTGGCCGACCAGAATGTCAAAACCGTGACGAAAATCCTTCATTTCCGGGCTATCCGGCGCTTTATCCTCCAGCTTCGGCGGAGTAGCTTTTTGAGCATCCAGCGCGGCCGCGCGCATTTTGGTTAACGCCGCTTTCAGTTCAGGGGCGTTATCCGTTTTCTCAACGACTTTCAGGTTATCATTGAGAATATCCATATTATCTTCAAGATCGGCAGCAAAAGCAGCCGAACCGAACACCAGAGATGACACAGCAAGAGCAGCTAACAGGCTTTTACGCATTGTTCACTTCCTTTTTATTATTAACGATAAGCTGAATACCCTAAATAATTCGAGTTGCAGGCAGCCGGTAAGCACGTACCCCCGGTCACTTACATAAGTAAGTGGCCGGGGTAAACGGACGCAGCCAGCACACCCGCAGCTTGAAGTATGACGGGTATTATTGTCCGGCGATTTTCATCTCCGGTAACAGTACCGAACCACACTGTATATTACTACGCGTTTCAATATCGTCGCCGACGGTGACAATATTTCGCCACATCTCTTTTAAGTTGCCGGCAATGGTGATTTCACTCACCGGGTACTGGATTTCACCATTTTCAACCCAGAATCCGGCAGCGCCACGGGAGTAGTCGCCGGTAATACCGCTGACACCCTGGCCCATCAGTTCTGTCACCACCAGGCCGGTGCCCATCTCTTTAAGCAACTGCTCAAAGTTCAACCCCTGCCCGGCGATACGCCAGTTATGGATGCCGCCCGCATGACCAGTACTTTTCAGCCCCAGTTTGCGGGCAGAATAGTTGGTCAGTAACCATTGAGTCAGCACGCCATCCTTCACAATGTCACGGCGCTCCGTGCGCACGCCTTCGCCGTCGAACGGTGAAGACGCCAGCCCTTTTAGCAGATGCGGGTGTTCTTCGATGGTTAACCATTCCGGCAGAATTTGTTTGCCCAGCGAGTCAAGCAGAAAAGTGGATTTACGGTATACCGCGCCGCCGGCAATCGCCCCGACCAGGTGGCCAAATAACCCTGTCGCCACTTCATTGGCGAAAATTACCGGCGCTTTCATGGTGGAAAGCTTGCGCGGCGACAGACGGGATAAAGTACGGCGCGCGCACTCGGCCCCGACCCATTCCGGCGCTTGCAGATCCGCCATCGCCCGACCAATGGTATAAGCGTAATCACGCTCCATATCGCCATTTTCTTCAGCAATGACACAGCTTGAGAGCGAATGGCGCGTGGAGCAATATCCTTGCAACATACCGTGGCTGTTGCCGAACACTTTAATGCCGTAATGGCTGTTAAAGCTACCGCCTTCGGTATTGGTAATGCGTTTATCCACCTTTAGAGAAGCCTGCTCCGCACGCGCGGCTAGTTCAATGGCTTCGTCTGGCGTAACCTCTGCCGGGTGGAACAAGTCCAGATCCGGCGCGTCAAACGCCAGCAGCTCTCTGTCCGCCACGCCTGCGCACGGGTCCGGCGACGTGTAACGAGCGATATCCAGCGCGGCCTGCACGGTGCGGGCAATCGCCTGCGGGCTTAAATCCGTCGAGGAAGCGCTGCCTTTGCGGTTCTGGTGATAAACGGTGATCCCCAGCGCGCCGTCGCTATTAAATTCGACATTCTCTACTTCACCATAACGGGTACTGACGCTAATGCCGGTGGTCTTGCTGACGGCCACTTCCGCCCCATCCGATTTGCCTGAGGCTAACTCCAGCGCTGTCGAAACTGCTTCTTCCAGAATCTTACGCTGCGCTTCAACTTGTGAGATTACTTTCATTGCAAATGCCATAATGTAGAGAGAGTTTCTCTGAAGTCTAACAGAGAACCGTTTTTCAGTGCGCATCTTAACTGGTAACATTAGCCTCTTTTTTTAAGGAGCCTGACATGACAAAGCAGCCCGAAGACTGGCTCGACGACGTTCCCGGTGATGACATCGAAGACGAAGACGAAGACGATGAAATTATCTGGGTCAGTAAAAGTGAAATTAAACGCGATGCCGAGGAATTAAAACGCCTGGGCGCGGAACTGGTGGATCTGGGGAAAAACGCGCTGGATAAGATCCCGCTGGACGCCGATCTGCGCGACGCCATTGAACTGGCCCAGCGTATCAAAATGGAAGGACGTCGCCGCCAGTTGCAGCTTATCGGAAAGATGCTGCGCCAGCGCGACGTTGAACCTATTCGCCAGGCGCTGGACAAGCTAAAGAATCGCCATAATCAGCAGGTGGTGCTGTTTCACAAGCTTGAGCATCTGCGCGATCGTCTGATCGTCGAAGGCGATGACGCAGTAGCCGAAGTACTGATCCTGTGGCCTAACGCCGATCGTCAACAGCTTCGTTCATTGATCCGCAATGCGAAGAAAGAGAAAGAAGGCAACAAACCGCCGAAATCAGCGCGTCAGATCTTCCAGTATCTGCGCGAGCTGTCTGAGAACGAAGAGTAAAATGATACGCAAGGGCAACCTTGCGTATCCACTCAATAAAATGTAAAACTCCTCGCCTTTTTTATCCCGGTCAGAATCGAAAATACGTTGATGCAGAATGTACTTCCCTGACTCCTGCCGTGGGCGCTTGATAGCCTTTTACCGGTCCAGTTATTTATAAATACGCATTGCTGGCTTTCTGACGCTAAGGCACACGACACAAATCTTCTTATCCATCGACACTCCCGTGAATGAAAAAGCCGCCATGACGGCGGCCAGGTTTCTTCTGGAAAAGAATATAATACCGGGCGCGCAGGCTTGTACCGTCCATGGAAAATTTGAAAAGAGTTCCATCAGCGCCGGGTATGCAGGCATCATGCCTGAAGTCATTTGCATGAGCCAAGATAAAACGTAAATAACTGGCACAAATTAGCCCGTATATGCGGGCTAATTTACAGGTCAAACAGCAGAAATGTAAAAAAGCGGTACACTGTACTGATTAAGGGAATAGCTCTGCGTGCAGATAATCACCTGTAATTTTTCCATTCTTTAAATAAATTACTCTGTCAAAAAATTGTAATAAATGTTTGCGATGCGTTGTCATGACGAGTGTTTTTCCTTTAAGGATAGTATCTATTTTACTGAAAAATTCGCTTTCACTTTTCTCGTCAAGAGAAGAAGTCGGCTCATCCCAAACAAAGATATTTGCTGAACCGCTGATACTTCTTGCCAGAAGCAATTTCTGTAATTGCCCCGATGAAAAACCCTCTTCCATATAGCTAACATGCCGTTTCATACCGCCAGGGTCATTAAGAATAAAATCACACCCAAGTAACTTTAAGGCATCTACAACCTTAGGCGGATTGGTGCTGTTCTTAAGCAAAAAATTGTATTCAAGGGTACCAGATAAAAAACCATCTTTAGGGTAAATACAGCTAATTTCTTTAAAGAAAAAATCAGAGGATAAATGATTCGAGCTAACACCATCATAAATTACTGCGCCCGAATGAGGCAATTTCATTCCACTAATGAGTGAAAGCAGAGTTGACTTACCGGCTCCACATTCCCCCACAATTGCAATTTTTTGTCCAATGGGTATTTCGAGATCGATTTCTCTTAAAACATCAGGTCCAACATCATCGTATTTCCAGGAAAGATTTTTAACCAGAATAGAATTTTTGGGTTTAATATAGGTTAACAAATTTGGAGAAGTACTTGTTGGTGAATCAAATAGCGCCCCCATGTCATGAGTAACTCTTCTTGCTGTTAGTACAGACATAAACAGTGAGGAAAATGAATTCATTATAGAAGACATACGCCCAACAATAATAACTGAAGAAATAATAGCGCCGGTTGTAATGCGTCCCTGCACGACCAAAAACCACGAGCACATCATTATCAACAGTTGATTTAAACCAGACATCGATGCCATAATATACTGATAGGTAGACATCATCCTTTTAATCTTCAATGAGGTAATTGAATTATCTTCTGACATAACTACCCAGTCAGTCAATAACCTTTCACTATTTATATTTTTGACCGAATCAAGAGAAAATAAAACTTCAGAAAACCACGAGTCTCGCGACTGATTTTTATTTTGCTGTTCTTTTCCTAGTTTATCCATGGATATGTTATGGTACCAGGAATATATTACCCCAACTATAGTCATCACTACCGGTACCAGCCCCACAAATCCGAGATTCATACAAATAATAGTAACATAGATTATGAATACAGGTAATTCAGCAACTTTTTGAATAAGCCCATAGAAAATAATAGACTTAACTCTCTGAAACTCGACCCAGAGGAAATAGAGCGTCGACACCATGTATGAATGGCTGTTCGTACGGATAACATTTTCCATAAAACTAATATCAAGAGTGACATCATCAGCTCGAGAAAGCAATGACTGACTAATATCACGCGAAGTCCGTAAAAACAATTCAAGTAGTATCATAATCACTACAATACCACATATCGAGAACAGCGAAGAAACAGACTCACTAGGTATTAACTTATCATAAAACACACTACTAAAAACAGGAATGGTTAGCGCAGTCAATGCTAACAGAAAAGAGGCCAAAAAATATCTACAGTAATAACTTTTGTTCTCAGAGATAAGTCTAAAAAGCATACGCTTTACTGATATTTTTTCTTTAAGGGTTTCATTCTGGGTAACATGAAATATTGTTTTACCATTATAAAAAGAATCATCAATGATGACATCCTGAAACTTTTTATCTAATCCAAGTACCGTGACCGCATTTTTCATCACTCTAACGACAACTAACCAACGGCCTTCACCAGCATGAATAATGAGGGGCATATTCTTTGCACTTATGTCATGAATACATCCCGCTAACACAGGCTTAGCCGTGATACCATAAGGTAACAATACACCATTAATCTTTACTTCTGAATCAGCAATTTCATCAACTTCTGGGGGGGAAGGCTCCGCCCTCCCCCAAAAACATGACAGTACAGTTATCAATTCGCCTGTTCGAATACATAAATCACTAACAATATTAAGCATTATTAACTCTATAAGAATAGATTAAATATGATGATTGGTATGAATACTATGATGATGTTCATCAGCATTATGCATATGTTCGTTATACGCGTGAGTAATAAAATGCCTTATAATATTAACCTGGTGATTACCAGATAATCCCCTATGTTCCCCTTCATGGTTCTTAGCAAAAGCGTCATTAAGCCCAGTGATTTTTTCGGATACGGAAGAATGATGCTCCATTTTATGCATAAATTGTGCAAACGCATCGATACTTGTATGCTCCAAAGGCGTATGTTCTGATCGGGTAACGCTAGCTGGAACTGAGTGTGGGTGAGACTCAGAGGCATGATGAAATATATCAGCCAACTTATGCTTATCGAAGCCTCCCGAATGTTCAACATGATGATCGACCATATGGGGTATCAAATCAGACACATGAGATAAGTCCTGATGAGAAGCACTTTTAGCCTGAGGAATATCGACCACAACAAACTCATTCATATACGAGGTGCTTCCGTCGGCATAATGGATTGCCAGATTAACCTCATAAACTCCATTCTCGTGAACGACATTACCAGGAATAGACCAGGAACCATCATCATCATGGACTAAAGCATATGTTTTTCCTTGCCATATAATATCAACAGAGCTAGCACTGTTGGGGATATCGGAAAAAACAACCGTATGGGTATCAGCATTAGTAATCAGCAAATGATTAATATTGTCTATAGAATCTGTGGGCCAGGTATTGGCGTCTGTTGAACCATTAACTGCAACTGCTGGGCTTTGGTTCCCAAAGCTATCTACAGAGTACACAGAATAATCTGTGCCTGAAGTATATTTTGCGGAAAGAGTCCATGAACCATCATCAGAAACCGTTGCTTGTGCAATGATATTTCCTGCACTATCAGTCAGATAAATAGTACTATCAGGCTCCCCCATACCAGAAAGAACAACAATACCTTGTTCATCAATATAAGAGGAATACTCAATATCAGGTGTTTGCGGTGGCGTGGTATCTATAACAATGTCATGCGTATACTCCATTGTATTACCCGCAACATCCGTTTCTTCAATAGTAACGCTCCATGTTCCATCACTGACAGGTGATGATTCAGTACTCCACTGTCCATTGCTGTCAACAATACAAGACGCAACGATAACGCCACCTATCATTATAGAGACGGTTGCTCCAGCTTCTCCCGTCCCGCTAAAGTCTAACGATTCGGAATTTGATTTCCATACGACAGGAGAGTCTTCAGCACCAGAAGTATTGGCTATTGGATTATCAAGTTGTAATGTCAGACCATCAACTTGATTATCAACACGAATGGTGTAATCAACTTCTGAAGTGTTACCACCAACGTCTTCCGAAATAATTTGTACTGAGGCGTTCTCTTGTGGAGGAAATTTTCCAGAATCAATATCTGCCTGCCAGTTACCCGAATTATCGGCCAATACGGAGGCAACTTGTACCCCATCAATATAAATAGTGATTTTGCTATCGGCCTCCCCCTCACCGTTTAAAGAAATTGTCGCAGGATTATCTGTAATATATATCACATCGGTATTTGCAGTAACCTGTACTCCTTCAACAGAGGTCACCAGAAGCGTTGCATCATAGTGTGTATCGATTGTAAAATTTGTAACATCTGAAATACTGGTATTCCCTGCAACATCAGTGACTGAATATTGTAAGGTATGCACACCATCATCTAATGTTTGAGTATATTGCCAATTTTGCGATGATTGCGTTAAAACAATCGTATCGACCGGCTTACCATCCAGATAGATAATAACTGTCTCACCGACTTCGCCTGAAATTTTAAAACCGGGGTTATTATTGCCTGTGATATTATCGTTATTATAAAGCCCATCATCTGAAACCAGTGTTGGCGTATTAATTTGGGCAACCGTATCAATAGTCAGTGAAATTGTATCCGATGTGGCTCTATTTCCAGCAGCATCGTTAGCAACAACATAAATACTATGCGCCCCATCGCTTAAGGAATTAGAAAATTCATATGTCCAATTTCCTTGTGAATCAACCGTTGTCGTCGCATAGCTTTTACCATCCACATAAACGGTAATTGTGTCTCCTACTTCACCCTCGCCAGAGAAAGTAGGTTTAGAGACATTTGTAATCATGTCTGTTGGATCTGCCGAATCTTGCGATGCGGGAAATACAATAGTGGGAGTATCAATATGTGTATCAAGTGTTAAAGAGGCTGTTTTTGTCTCAGTGTTACCGGCGATGTCGGTGATAACAACGGAAACAGAATATACGCCATCAGGGCCTAATGACAGATTAGTAGACCAGTTCCCGTTTGAATCAACGGCCAATTCATCAACATGTCTACCATCTACATAAACATCAATTGTAGACCCTGCCTCACCCTTTCCAGACAATGCGGGTGTAGTGTCATTCGTCAGAGAGCTCATACTAATAGAGAATTGACTGATATGAGTATCGACTGTGACAGAAATAGCCTCAGAGGTTGCCGTATTTCCTGCCACATCTGTTGTTACCAGCTGTACGGAGTATTCCCCATCAGGAAGAGATTTAAGCTCATAAGTAATAACCCCATCATCGCCAACCGATATGGTGTCAACTTTGACACCATTGACTATGATATCAACTGATGATCCAACTTCACCATTTGCTGTAATCACCGGAGACGAATTATTCGTAATAAGATCGGTTAATGCTCCACTATTTGTTTCATCAGTAATAGTCAAATTAGTAACAAATGTTGAAGTATCACAGTCAATATTTATTACAGTTTCCGAAATATTACCCGCTGCATCTTGTGATGTAATAGTGAAAATATTACTACCTTCTGGCAATGAATTTAATGTAACTTCCCAATGCCCTTCATTATCTGCAGTTGTAGTACTGACAGGTATTCCATTGCTATCATAAATAGTTATTATACTACCGGACTCAGCATTACCTGTCACGGAGACATTTTTATGCATTGTAATACCATCAATACTGCTGCTTCCCGTATCATCTGATGAAAGTAAATTTGCCGTGACGGGTGAAATCGTTGTATCAATTCTGATATCAACGGGTACTGATGTTGCTGAATTACCAGCAATATCGGTCACAGTAACTGAAATCACATAAACGCCATCAGGAAGTTGCTGACCAACATTAAAAGACCAGGTTCCATCATCATTTTCTGATGCTGTTGAAGCGGATATCAACTCCCCATTATCATTGGTAATAGTGGCCTTAACCGATGCAGCATCAGGATCTATATTAGATATAGTTAACACGGGAGAGTTAATATTTGTCACACCATCGACATTACTTATTCCTGTATCATTATTTAGCGCAAGACTAATCTCAGGAACTGATACATGAGTGTCAATAGTAATATTGATACCTGATTTTTCCTGAGCACCGGATGGATATATTGTCGTTGCCTGAACGGAGTAGCTTCCATCAGGAAGATTTCTATCAATTATATATGAAAAATTACCTGAAGCGTCCGTTGTTGTTTCACCAACCACTACCCCATTAATTGAAATATAGACAATACTGTCCGCTTGCGATTTTCCTGCAACCATAGGGCAGATATCATTGGTAACATTATCACGTGCAACGCCACTATCACTACTGTCAACCAACTCCAACGTGATAGAAGGCAAATTACCGCCGCTCGGTGTCTCAGGAGGAGCACTGACTGAGCTTGAGGGGTCTGATAAAACCATAAATTCGCGCTGCTCGACGTTGTCCATCTGCTCATCATACTCAAAATCAAAATCCTTCAAATGAACATCAGATTGTGGATTAGAAAAATCTTGCTGCCTGGCATCTTGCTGTAATATCTGATGCATTTCCTGAAGAAGGGAATGCTCAGAGTGTTGCTCCTGTTTGACATGTTCAGCAAGATGTTTGAGCTCCTCTTTTGTTTTCGCGAGTTCTTTTTCCAGTTCTTCTTTATCGATATTTTGAGTATGTTGATTATTGATGACATCCTGACTTAAATGCGTAAGATTGACATTCTGCAGATCAACTTTATCAAGAAGTGTTTTCCCCGCAACTGCAGTATCCGAAAACGTAACGACAATACCCGATCCATTTAGCGATGAATAAAGCGCACCATTTATAATATGGATCTCATTTGATTCAAATTTAACAATAAGATCTGACCCATTTATGGAAATTTTTGCATCAGCAAGCGAACCATACTTAGTCAAATCAACATTTGAATTATTGCTTACGTAATAATTTTCCATAATAAAACTCCTTATCGATGGTCAGAAGGTAACGGCTCTGAGAGCGCCCCTTTAAATGTTTTAGCAATAGGTGACATAAGATAATCAAGAATCGTATGCTTACCAGTTATAATATTTGCATCAACGATCATTCCCGGTTTAATATTTGATAAAGCACTGTCGGAAACATAAAACTCAACCATAACTTTATAATATTCTTTCAACCCGGCATTATCCTTAGATTCAATAATATCAGGGCTAATACTTTCAATTATTGCCGGATATGGTTGACGCCTGGAGTTTACAATTGACTCGATTGAAATTGTTGTTTTTTCACCAACAAAAATTTGATCGCGGTACTTCGGATTAATTTTCACCTCAGCCCTGATATGCTTATCAACAGGTTTAATCTCGAATAACATTTCTGTCGGTGAAATAACCCCCCCAATAGTCATCGCATTTTTATTTACATTATATATAACGCCTTCAACAGGGGAGTGAACAATATTCTCAGAACGTTGTAAACCGATAATTTTTAGCTCAGCATTCAAGATTGACAAATCATTTTCACTATCTTGTAGTTTTTTTTGAATTGAGTGTAAATAGTCTTGCCTGATGGTCGAGATCTCGTTACCTTTAAGATCAATAAAGTTATTTTTACTAACAATTTGATTATTTATTTCTGAAATCTCAGATTGAAGACGAACAGCACTTTGTTTTTTAACTAATAAATTACTTAGTGGACTTATACCTTTTTTCACCAATGGTTCAATGATGTTTATTTCTTTAGCGCTCAGGTTATATTCTTCTTTTTTATTTTTTACTTCTTCCTCAAGACCATGAATTTCACTTTCAGCACCTTTACTTTCACTTTGCTTTGACTGTATTTGATCATTGATAGTCTTCGAATTACTAATTATTTCAGGATCATCAACATTTGCATAATTAAAATAATCAATTACATTTAAATTATTTGAAATAAAATATGAAAGATCATTGATCTTTTTCTGAAGTTGCTTCGCTTTAACTTTCTTTTGTTCGAAATCCTTATCTATATCGTGGTTAATTATCTTTGCCAGTTCTTGTCCTTTATGAACATAATCGCCTTCATGGCAGTATAAATCCGCGATTACGCCCCCCTTACTCAGTGAAACTACCTGAGAGTTTGAACGGTTAACAACATTACCTTCCCCGTGAACAACCGCATTAATTTCAGCCGAGGAAGAAATGCCCAACAAAATAAGCAGAAAGACAATAAGCCACTGCATCATACGAACTGAGTGTATGGAGTCCACATCAACGGTATACATTTTCATTTTCATTAATAGTTTTTATTAGCATATCACCTAATAACATTTGATCTAAATTGGCTGTGTATACCTGATATTGGCTTTCAATAATTTCTGAGCATGCGCGAAAGAGTTCACTACGGCTAGTGACCAGATCAAGTAAAGATTTTTGACCAATTTTAAACTCCTGCTCATAAAGAGATGTCAAATCTCGGGCATTGCGGCATGATTGATTTGCCAATTTTAAAGATTCAATACCAGAGCGATACTGCGCGGCATTAGATTTTATTTTCAGCGTAACTTCTTTAAGTAAATCATCCCGGTCTGCGAGAGTCTTATTCAACATATCGCGTCTTTTGTTAGCATCAGAAACATCCTTAAACCCATTAAAAATATTCCAGCCAACTTTTACTCCAACTCGAAATTCATCTTTATAGTCATCAATATCAGAATCATTTGATGGTGTGTTGTCTGTATAGCCAGCCTGGAAGTCCACTGTTGGAAAGAATTTATCTTTTGATGCTATATACTCTGCTTTTGCAGCATCAATTTTTTTATCTGCACTAAGAACTTTAGAATTCTGCTTCAATATAAGTGATAAAAATGCTTCACCATCCATATTAAACCTGTATTTACTAATTGCCGATGGTACACTAGTCAAATTATTTCTGGATATCCGATCATTAGTATATATATTTAGCGTATTAAGTTCATCATCAAGCTTTTCGTTAACATTTATCTTTTGGACATTTAATGAATCAATTGAAGCCTGTATTTTTTTTAGATCTGACTCGGTCGACTCGCCAGATTTCACGAGATATTCAAAATCATGCAAGCGGTCATGATAGTAGCTCAATTCATTTTGGATAATATCCAGTAGTTCTTTTTGTTTATTCACGGTTAAGAAACTTTTCGTCACTTTCCCTGCAATTTCACTCTCACGATCCAGATATATATAATTTGCAGAACTCCATTCATTATTACTCTCATCGATTAACTGATCTCTTACACCAAAATCAAGTATGCGATAATTTAGCATGATCTGATTTTTTACATTGTCTTCAGTGGTGCGCGTAGAGCCTTTCTCATATGCACGAGCAACCTCTGATGTCATATCTAATGTCGGATATAATGATGACTTTGCGATATTAATATCTTCTCTTTTTGCTTCAGAACCCCATTTTGCTGAGGCCACAGAACTTGATGAAGTAATCCCATCCTTAATCAAAGTTGATAGCGCATAGATATTTTGCCCTGAAGAAAACGATGGCATTGAGAAAAGCGATGCAAAAGCAAATAATGCATAATTAACTTTAGATGTTGACATTATTTAGTAACCTTACTTGTTAAAGCTTTATGCATTTCTACTAATTTTTCAAACAAAGGATAAAATGTTGAATGACTTGACTCCATTTCTTTTAAGAGAATATCTGCATACATTTTATTTTCAGTTGCATTTTCTTTTAGCATGTCAAGGTGTTCAAGATGGTTTTTTTCCTGTTGCCCACTAATACTGTCTATTTCTGCCGCTATCGATAAATTTCCTTTGAGGATATCATTGCATTTATTGCTATATTCCTGGTGATTTTTCATCTGCAAACAAATACCTTCGCTAATCATTTTTTTTGCAGAATCAATACCAGACTTAAGGATAACCTGTTCCTGACTCAAAATTACCAAAGCATCATTAATACTTGAAAGGCAAGAGTTGATACGGGACATATTCATATCAATCCCAGACAATACCTCAGCAGTAATATTATATTGTTTATCAGTTGTGTTATTTAGATTAATTACCTGTTCAAGAATACTATTAATACCCTTTGCAATAATTCTGCCTGTATTAACTTTGTTATTATTTAAATCTATTTGCTCATCATTTCTCTTAAGGTATTCAATTGACATCTCTCTTAAACAATAAAAAAGTGAATTGTAGGCGCTCCGACACATAATTGTCTGTACGCCTAAGAGGATGGCACTAACTACGCCATAAATAGAAGCCACAAAAGCAATATTCATCCCACGAAGTGGGGCAGAAAGGGATTTCATGATATTAACGATAACATCTAATATCTCGCTACTGTTTACGCCCCCACCTCCAAGGCCTGATTTGTCTAATAAGACAACAACAGATGCAACCGTTACAGACAAACCAAAAAACGTGCCAAGCAGCCCCATCATGGTTGATGTATTCATACAAGTGTGAATCAATGACAACCTTTGCGTTTTTGTCTTAAAGGCGCTTTCATTGGCACTTGATATCAATGAACCTGCATTGGGGTATTCAGCGGAATAAAAAACCTTATTAAGATTAGAGATCAATCGACAGTTTTTATCTCCATCCCCACTACTTAAAATAAATCTGGCACGTCCAACTTCAACTATCGAGTAGAAACTAACAAAAGCACCAATGCTATAAATAGTAAGAATTGCAGTATTGAATATAGCACTCGCTCTGTATGTTGAGAATATATATCCTCTTAGATAAGGAGAAAATAAAAACATAGCGGGAATTAATGCAACGACCAAAGATAAAATTGGAATTATAAGTATGCTGAATTTATTCTTTATTGAAATCATTTCGTTCCCTTGTAGATTATTATTTGCCCATTACTGCTATTTGAGCCTGGTGCCACTTCAATTGAAAGCTTCAATTCATGTTTATTAATTTCAAGAGATTTTGCCAGCAAGACAGCTCTCTCATAGGCAATTTTAATTTCATCAGATACAGGCAAGTTATTGCCGTTTGTCGCCACAATGCTGACATGATCTTCACTACCAATCCAGTCAACTATCTGCTTTAGTTCATTTTCTGATATCTGCCACTTATTGGGATCATAACTAATAATGACTTTATCTTTACTAAAAATTAAAGATGAATGATTAGTTGCGTCCTTAATAAAAACACCATCTTTTGAGACGCTATATTCTTTTTTATTTTCAACGCTTACAGTTTCAGACTGGCTGTTTTGCTGCACTTCAGCTTTAAACTGAGCATAAACTTTTTGTGAACTCTCATACATTACGACCATACTATTCAATATGAATAGAAGCGTCAGAAAAATAAAGATACTTAATACTGTCGAAAATGCATCAACAAATGTTGGCCATGGGTTGCTTTCTTCCATAAAAATGACCTTGCGTTAGAGTAAAATTAATAGCACTATCATCCATTGTGGGACTTATATGTTCAAGGAATGCAGAAGCTTGAAGTATCATTTTCAGAATAAATTAATATAAGAATGGGATGTTTAGAAGGGGTGCATTCACTAGGATTATGAATGGTGACGATTTTAAAATATATTAAGAGATCAACTTAAAAGGTATATTAAATAATATTACGCACTATAAAGATCACTTTATAGTGCGTTAATATAATATTGTTACAACAATGCCTTATTCGCCAGGCCATCCAACAATTTCTGATGGATGCCGCCGAAACCTCCATTGCTCATCACCAGAATATGATCGCCAGGCTGTGCAGTTTTCACTACCATATCCGCCAGAGTATCGACATCGCCATTCCAGTGAGCAGGCTGTACGCAGGCGTCCGCCACTTCCGAAACCTGCCACGGAATATGCGGCGGCTGAAGCAGGAAAACTTCATCCGCACGCCCTAACGACGGCGCCAGGTCATCCTTGCATAACCCCATCTTCATGGTGTTAGAACGCGGCTCAAGCACCGCAATGATACGCGCCGTACCTCCGACTTTACCGCGTAAGGCCGCCAGCGTTGCCAGAATCGCCGTCGGGTGATGGGCGAAATCGTCATAGACCGTTACGCCGTAAGCTTCCCCGCGCAGTTCCAGGCGGCGGCGGGCGTTAATAAATGACCCCAGCGCGCTGGCCGCTTCAGCGGGCGCGACGCCCACGTGGCGCGCGGCGGCAATCGCCATCAGCCCATTATGCATATTGTGCTCGCCCACCAGTCCCCATTTCACATCGCCGACTTTTTCGCCGTCCAGCCACACTTCCCACTCGGAAGCATCGGTAGTCAGCTTCTTCGCCTGCCAGTGCCCCTGCTCGCCCACCAGCTCCTGCTCGCTCCAGCAGCCCAGCGCCATGGTTTGTTTTATATTGATATCGTTTTCGGGCCAAATGATCCGTCCCTGCCCTGGCACAATGCGCACCAGATGATGGAACTGCTTCTGGATCGCTTTCAGATCGTCGAAGATGTCGGCATGATCAAACTCAAGATTATTGAGGATCAACGTACGCGGGCAGTAATGCACAAATTTAGAACGTTTATCAAAGAACGCGCAGTCGTACTCATCCGCTTCGATAACAAAGAACGGACTTTCGCCCAGCCGCGCGGAAACCTCAAAGTTGCCCGGTACGCCGCCGATAACGAATCCCGGCTTGTACCCGCACGATTCCAGTATCCAGGTCGCCATGCCTGCGGTCGTGGTTTTACCGTGAGTACCGGCGACCGCCAGTACCCAGCGATCGCGCAACACAAAATCGTGCAGCCACTGTGGACCAGACATAAAGGGAATGTTTTTTTCCAGTACCGCTTCCACGCACGGATTCCCGCGCGTCATCGCATTGCCGATAATCACCAGATCCGGCTGAGGATCGAGCTGGCTGGCGTCATAACCCTGAATCAGATCAATCCCTTGCTTCTCAAGTAAAGTACTCATCGGCGGATACACATTGGCGTCCGACCCCGTTACTTCATGACCAAGCGAGCGAGCGAGCATCGCCAGTCCACCCATGAAAGTGCCACAAATTCCCAAAATATGAATGCGCATACGTCACTATCCTTTTTTTATCTGCGAGACATTTTACGCACATGTCTGGCAAGTGAGAAACGCATTTCAGGTAAATCTGTACTTTGCTGGCGCGATTCACCTGAGCGCATCATCTGAAATGTTTGTTAAGATTGTTACGGTCGCTTTACTCCAATCAATTGCAGGGAAAGTGTTATGAAAACGTTAGGTGAATTTATTGTCGAAAAGCAGCACGAGTTCTCTCAGGCTACCGGTGAGCTCACTGCTTTGCTGTCGGCAATAAAATTGGGCGCCAAGATCATCCACCGCGATATCAACAAGGCCGGTCTGGTCGATATCCTGGGTGCCAGCGGTGCTGAGAACGTACAGGGCGAGGTTCAGCAGAAACTCGATCTGTTCGCGAACGAGAAACTGAAAGCTGCACTAAAAGCGCGCGATATTGTAGCGGGCATCGCATCGGAAGAAGAGGACGAAATCGTCGTCTTTGAAGGCTGCGAACACGCGAAATATGTAGTGCTGATGGACCCTCTGGATGGCTCTTCTAACATCGACGTTAACGTCTCTGTCGGTACGATTTTCTCAATTTATCGTCGCGTGACGCCCGTTGGCACGCCGGTCACCGAAGAAGATTTCCTGCAACCCGGCAACAAGCAGGTCGCTGCGGGATATGTCGTGTATGGCTCTTCCACCATGCTGGTTTACACCACTGGCTGCGGCGTACACGCTTTCACCTACGATCCGTCGCTGGGCGTGTTCTGTCTGTGCCAGGAACGTATGCGTTTTCCGGAAAAGGGTAAAACCTACTCTATTAACGAAGGCAACTACATTAAGTTCCCGAATGGCGTGAAGAAGTACATCAAATTCTGCCAGGAAGAGGATAGTTCAACAAGCCGCCCTTATACCTCGCGTTACATTGGCTCTCTGGTGGCCGATTTTCACCGCAACCTGCTAAAAGGCGGCATCTATCTCTACCCGAGCACCGCCAGCCACCCGCAGGGAAAACTGCGTCTACTGTATGAGTGCAACCCGATGGCGTTCCTCGCGGAACAGGCCGGCGGCAAAGCGAGCGATGGTAAAGAGCGTATTCTGGATATCATCCCGGAAAGCCTGCACCAGCGCCGCTCATTCTTCGTCGGTAATCGCCATATGGTTGAAGATGTGGAACGCTTTATCCGGGAATTCCCGGACGCGTAATCCGTTCGGGCAAAGGCCCGCATGTAGGCCGGAGAAAAAGCGTGGCGTTGCCGATTGCCGGATGGCGGCTTCGCCTTATCCGGCCTACAATTTGTGGTTACGCCGTTTGCAGTTTAAACGTGGCAACAGCCTCCACTAATACGTGCGATTGTTCCTCCAGAGAGCGCGTTGCGGCGGATGATTGTTGTACCAACGCTGCGTTCTGCTGCGCCGTTTCATCCATCTGGCTGACGGCAATATTGACCTGCTCAATACCCCGGCTCTGCTCGCGGGACGCATTAGCGATTTCGCGCATCAATTTAGTCATGCGTAAAACTTCGGTCGCAATTTCATCCATGGTTTCGCCAGCCTGCTGCGCCAGCTCGCTTCCTTCGCCCACCTGTGTTTGCGAATCACTAATCAACGTGCGAATCTCTTTTGCCGCCTCGGCGCTACGGCTGGCTAAATGACGAACCTCTCCGGCAACCACGGCAAAGCCGCGCCCTTGTTCACCTGCGCGCGCCGCTTCTACTGACGCATTCAGCGCCAGGATGTTAGTCTGAAAAGCAATGCCGTCAATCACACTGAGAATATCGGCGATGCGATTAGAACTCCCTGATATATCGCGCATTTTTTCGATAACGTAGCACACCATTTCGCTGCCGCGATCGGCGGTATCAGACACGGTTTTCGCCAGTTGATGTGCTTGTTCCGCGTTTTCCGCATTCTGCTTCACCGTTGCCGTCAATTCTTCCATGCTGGCAGCAGTCTGTTCGAGCGATGTCGCGGTCGACTCGGTTCGCGTAGCAAGATGAACATTACCTGCCGTTAATTCCCGGCTACCGATGTCAATCTGTGAACTGGCATCACGCACGCGCCTCACGGAATTGCTCAGCGCGGCGCGCATATCCGCCATCGCGGTATTAAGGCGGTTAAACTCGACGCAGGCAGGTTGATAGTCAACAGGCGTTAAATCGCCGGTCGCCAACCGCTCTAGCTGTTCCACTACGTTATCCAACGGATACAGCAACTTATTACGCAGCATCAGCCACATCACCCATAACAGGCCCAGCGCAACCAACGTTGCGGCGCTCATCACGCCATAGTATGCCCAGGAGGTGATAACACGCGCTGAAGCATAGAGTCCCATACTCCCCGTTAGCAATAAAAGCAGCGTCAGGGAAGACAATAACGCCAGCAAGCTGGCTCGAATAGAAAGGATTTTTGGCATTGTTATATTCCAGTTGTAGAGTTGAATTTGGCTTAACAAAACCTATCGACTACAACCGAAAAAAGTTTAGCTATTGTCGGCTATACGCCTCACCGGCGAACTCTGGCGATGCTCCCACAGTACCGTTAGTCCTCGCTGTAGCGCGATAAAAATAAATAACAGAACGCCGATAGCGATTTTTGTCCACCAGGAACTTAGCGTACCATCAAAGATAATATAGGTCTGAATCAGCCCCTGGATAGCGACGCCAAATAACGTCCCCAGTACCGTACCTACCCCGCCGCTCAGCAGCGTACCGCCGATCACCACCGACGCAATGGCGTCCAGTTCCACCCCGACGCCCGCCTGGGTATAAATGGAAAATACGATCCCGGCAGCGTCGCTAAACCGGTCGACAACATATAAATACGAATCATGACGCTTCGCATGGAGATTCCCATCAAATTCGCCGAGAACGATCGAGTAGAAAAACCGGGATCTCCGCATCCTTAGCCTCTTTGAGTACCGGCTCCCAGCCAGTCGCCACTATCGGTGCAATGAAGATCGCATCTACGCCCTGGGCCACAAAAGAACGTACTGCTTTGATCTGATTTTCCTGCTTTTGCTGACCGTCGGCGATCTTCAGCGTAATGCCGCGTTTTTCAGCCTCGCTTTTCGCCACATTCGTTTCCGCAGTGCGCCAGCCGGATTCCGATCCAACTTGCGAAAATCCTATGGTTAAGGGAGCGGCGAACGCCATAGACGGCATGGCTGCCGAAACTGTTGTCACTAAAAGTAAGCGCTTCCACATAAGGGCATCCTCGTAGGGGAATTGTATTGGCGAAAAAACCATCGCGGGAAAAACCATAGACAATCACCCATGTAACAAATTGCGCTACATCACACCTCAAAAAAGCAAATGCAATGTTAATTAAATGTTTATATTTATTCCCATTTTCCTATTAAAAAAGCGGCTAAACTTATGGACTTTCTTGTCATAAAAATGACAAGCAACGCACGCGTGAAGAGAAGTGAAAACAAAAACAAGCGAAGACTTTCGGCGTGAGTTGGCTATAATACTCGCCACTTGTTTGTCATAAATTCAAAGGAAACAGACATGAGCTTACTCAACGTCCCGGCGGGTAAAGAACTGCCGGAAGATATCTACGTCGTTATTGAGATCCCGGCTAACGCAGATCCGATCAAATACGAAGTTGACAAAGAGAGCGGCGCGCTGTTCGTTGACCGCTTCATGTCCACCGCGATGTTCTATCCGTGCAACTACGGCTACATCAACCATACCCTGTCTCTGGACGGCGACCCGGTAGACGTTCTGGTCCCGACGCCGTACCCGCTGCAGCCAGGCGCCGTCATCCGTTGCCGTCCGGTTGGCGTACTGAAAATGACCGACGAATCCGGTGAAGATGCGAAACTGGTTGCCGTACCACACACCAAACTGAGCAAAGAGTACGATCACATTAAAGATGTGAACGACCTGCCGGAACTGCTGAAAGCGCAGATCACTCACTTCTTCGAGCACTATAAAGATCTCGAAAAAGGCAAATGGGTGAAAGTGGACGGATGGGACAACGCCGAAGCGGCTAAAGCGGAAATCGTTGCCTCCTTCGAGCGCGCAGCGAAGAAATAAGTCTTTGGTTGCGGAAAAACCCTGAGCGCCAGTTATCGGCGCGTCAGGGTTTTTTTATACCTGCCGGATAGCGTAGGCCTGATAAGCGTTAGCGCCATCAGCCTGGATGTAAAAAAACAACGCCACCCGAGGGTGGCGTGTTCAGTTCAGGGCTGGTTTCTGTCTAACCAGTCACCGCTTTCAATCAGAGTTAATCCATCCACAGGACGTTGGTATACATACATCCATGCGCTGCCGTACGGTGTCAGGATTAACTGGCGTGCGTATTCACCGCCCCTGGTGCGCAAAGCATCAAGTTCGGCCAGCGTGGCGTTATCAATTCGATAAACTTCGCCGTGTACCGATCCGTTTCCCGGAACAGCGCCTGGATAGTGGCCCAGACTATACAACTGGTAGTTATCGATACGGTAATCGCCAAGCAATTGGGCATTGGTCATCCAGTGACTGTTGCCTTGTTTCTGTCGTAAACTGCCATAGACAAATATTCGCATTGCTAAAACTCAAACTGATAGAGCAAATCAAGTGCCTGATCTACGCCAGACACTGCTTCCAGATATAGCTTAGGCATCAGGCGATAACGTAACGTGAGCGTCGCCAGAGAGTCAAATATCCCTACACCATACTTCACCTGTAGACCCGGCAGTACATAGCCGCTGACCACGACCTGAGACGAATCGCCCACCCCTTGCGTATCCAGCGCCAAATTACTTACGCCAAATGTCTCTCCGATTTTACCCACAACCTGACCACTTTGCGCAACCCCCAGGCCAATAAGCATGGAGGTCATTGCCGCGCTATCGCTCTGATTGCTGTCCAACCCCTGCCCACGCAGCAGATAAGAAAGCGCTTCAGCCTGCGGCATCGCTGGATCGGAGAAGATTTCCGCCTTGGGTTCATCAGCAGTGCCTGTGACGCGCACGCCCGCAATGACATCGTCTTCGGTGGCGTCAGGGTTACGGATCGCTTCGATATTAAGCAGCGGCTGATCCGGCGGGCCGGAGAACAGCAGCTCGCCTTTACGGACAAGCAGGTCCTGGCCGTAGGCGCGGAATCGGCCGTCAGGAATATTGATTTGACCATTCAGCCCCAGCCCCTGCTTATCCTGCGCAACTTTCAAATCGCCGGTCAAACGCGCTTTAAGCCCGAAGGCGTCGATGCGCACGTTGTTGCCGACGTGTACCGTCAGATTACTGTTGATGGGAATAGACGCTGTCTGCGGCGTTTCTGGTTGCAGGTTATTGTTGAGCATGACCACATCGCTGGAGACGCCGACCGCGCTCTCCGGTAGGTCATGCACCACAATTCGCGCCCACGGAACGTCCACACGACCATCCAACGTGAACAGTGAGGGCGTCGCGTCAAAGACCACATCCGGCGAGACATCCAGGCGCACCATCGGCGGAACGGTAATCCGCACCCGGCTGCCTTTCGCCGTCACCCGCGCGCGCCAGTTGTCAATCTGACTCCAGTCGGCGTTGCCGTTCAGGTTAATTTGCCCTTGTTGCGTTCGCACGATACCGGCGAGCGTCGAACGCGTACCGCTAAAGTTCATGGTGAACTGGCTCGGCTGCATCTCAAACGGCATAAAATTACCGTCAATATCCAGCGCGCTAAGCTGCAACTGACCAAACAACTGCGGGCTTTGCACATCACCGCCCAGGCGTAGTCTGGCGTTTAACATTCCCGCCGCTTTTTCGCCACGCGAAAAGATAGGGTTGACCATCGCCAGATTGATATTGCGCATGTTGACGTTACCGCCGAGATTGCGCCGCCCCTGAGGATCGGTTACCTGCACCTGGCCATCGAATTGACCATTGTTCGTCAGGCGAATCAGCCATCCCAGCTCGGCGCGATTATTGTGCAGATCGGCATTGAGGTTCAGCGTTTCAAACGCGACCGGTAACGGCGCGTCATTGACGGTCTGCGTAACCTTCACGTTACGACCGGAAAGCGTGACCTTCCCCTGCGGCAATCCTTCTTTGGTGGTGTCCCACGACACGTCCGCTTTCCCGCTAAAGATCCCGCTGGCCTGAGTGGTATCAGGCATAAATGGCTTCAGCATCGCCAGATCAAAGCGGTTGAGATTGACCACCGCTCGTCCTGCGGCGCCCGCATCAATGGTTTGCGGTATGCACAGCTCGGCGTTCGGGTTCAGCCAACAATGTGGCCCGATACTGATTTTCTGTTCTTTATTGCGGTAGTCCAGCGCAATCGCGCGGGTCAACGACCATGGCCCCACTGGCGTCTGGAAGCGGGTGTCGCTTAACGTCCCTTTCCAGCGCGCCGCATCGCGATCGAAACTGCCACTCAGAGAGAGTTGGCCGGATACCGGCTCTCCCTGAACGCGGAGCTGTAGCTGATGCTGCTTCTCGCTGCCTTTGGCGTCAAGCGTCACCAGATTGATGTTAACATCGGGCTGCGAAATCCGCTCTACGCGAACGTTGAGATGGCCCGCTATCTGATCGGTGGATTTAATATCGCCCTCGATGCGCGCCTGGGCGATAGACAACGCCTGCCAACGCAGACCGCGGGCGGTGATATCCGCCAGCAACTGCGGCGCTTCTACCGTACCGCGGACTTTAACGATACCTTTTGCGGTGCCGCCCAGCCCTGGCAGCGCATTATCCAGCCCTGGCGCATCGATGGTGGCATCAAGATTCAGCTCCTTAACGCCAAGCTCGCCTTTTACATCGGCGCTGTTTGGGCCCAGCGCAAGGTGCAGCCCCGGGATCGTCCACTGCATGTAGCTGTTGCCCTTTAGCGTCCCGTTGACGTTAACGTTGTTCTGCTTCACATTGCCGGTCAGCTTGAGCTCCGGAACATCCATCTGCCAGGTACCGCCGTAGAGACTGCCTTTGGTTTTCATTACGCCGTTAAGCTTCGCGGGCCAGTCCGGGATCTCTTTGGCGGTATTGATGCCATTCAGCGTCAGTTCACCACGCCAGCTAATCGCCTGCTGCCAGTCTACCAGCGCTTTCAGTTCAGTTTTGCCTTCCAGAACGGCGACGGTAAGTTTATCAAGATTAATCTGCCGCTCATTCCCTTTGGCATCCAGCGTAATGGTCGCAGGCGGAATATCTTGTCCTTTCACGGCGGTTCGCATCGACAACGTATAGTCGGTCATCTTACCGCTCAGTTTGAGCTTCAGATCGTCAGCCTGAAATTGGGTATCGCCCGTGAACGGCCAGGCAATACGTTGGCTGACGACTTCAAGATTGAGCGGTAAACCGGCCTCCGCCAGCCGCGTCTGGGCGCGAAGCGCGACATCCATCGGCCCGGAAAGGTTCACCCCAACCTCCAGTTGTTCGCGTAGCGCGCCGCCGACCTTAAGTTTTATCTTTTCACCCTTTAGCGGATCGATATTCAGCGTACTGTTGAGCGTAATATCGACCGGCCAGTTATTGGCGAGCTGCGCCGTACCGGAGGCTTTCACCGTGCCCTGGTTGGCGTCGATATCCAGAGTATCCAGCTTCATATTACCGTCGATACTGCTGACTTTAAGCAGCATCGTGCGCACCGTGAGATCGGTATCGCCGGTAACGCGTAGCTGCTCGCCGCGAAATGACTCGATATTCAGATTGAGCGGCAGGTGAACATCGGTCATCTCCGGCATTACCGGTTTTGCAAACAGATCTTTTAGCGTTTCGCCAAGCGGCTTTTCATCTGGTTGAGGTTTCTCGATTTTAGGTTCAACCACCTCTTCCTGCGCCACGTCGGCGACCTTCGGCAGCGCAATCAGCAACCCCTGAAGCCGCGTCGGTTTCAGGGTCAGGTTTTTCTCCTGCCATGTCAGCCCGGAGGTAAAATCCAGCACCGAAACGGTAGTGCCATCAATCTTGATATTGATGTTATTCAGCGCCACGCGCGACAGCGTGATGGGCCAGGGCGTGGAGAGGTTCAGCGGTCCGCTTTCTTCCTCTTCTTGCGCCGGTGCGGAAGGCGGCATTTTTTTGCTGTCGATAGCGACATTAATGTCTTTTAGCGCCAGATCATTGACGCACAGGCTACTGTGCCACAGGCAACCAAGCCCGACGGCCAGATGAATTTCGCCCGCATGTACCGCGACGCCCGGCTGCTCATAGCGGATATTTTTCAATGATAAATCCCGCCAGCCACCGGTGGCCTGCCCAATTTCCAGCCCCGGCACCCAGCGGTTCGCCGCACTGAACACCAGATGCAGCCCCGTCGTCGTCCCGACCAGAAACGCGACGCTCGCCAGTAACAGCACAATGAAAATCAACACCCCGAGGCTTATTTTCTTCCATAAACTCATAATTCAGGCCCCAGACCGATATAAAACTGTAAACCGTGTTCGTCTTTGTCGCCGACCGGTATGGCAAAATCGAGTTTGACAGGCCCAACCGGCGACGCCCAGCGCACGCCGACCCCGGTCCCGGTTTTGAAATCGCTACGGCGAATATCACTCACCGCCTCGCCGCTATCGACAAATACCGCCCCCCACCATTTGCCGGTGACGTTATACTGGTACTCCAGCGATCCGGTTGCCAGTTTTGAGGCACCTTTAAGATTGCCGTCGCTGTCTTTAGGCGAAATAGATTTGTATTTATAGCCGCGAATACTGCGATCGCCCCCGGCGAAGAAACGCAAATCCGGCGGAACTTTGTCGAAGTCACCGGTTTCTATCCAGCCCAAATTGGCGCGCATCACAAAACGGTGGCGATCGTACAAAGTCCGAATCCAGACGTTTTGCGCCTGTAGCACGGAGAAATCCACGTCGGAACCCCAGGCCGTATTCGAATAGTCTACCGAGTAGCGCTGCGAATCGCCCCAGGTTGGCATCAGCCCCCCTCGCGAGCGGGTTCGGCTGATCATCACACCCGGGTAGAACAGCATGGTGGTATTGGTGACGTTCCCCTGGGTAAAGTGGTCGAAACTCCAGCGCAGGTTAATCGCCCGCTGCCAGCCGCTGGAAAGGTCCCAGTAACGCGAAACGGCAAGCGTGGTCGAATCCTGCTCCGTATCATTCAAATCGGTACGTTTAAAACCGCCTTGTACCAGATAGTATTGCTCCAGCGGATTTTTCAGCAGCGGCATTTTATAACTAAAATCCAGCACCTGTTCCGGCGCAGAAATACTGGTGCTGGTGGTCAGACTATGACCGTAAGAGTTCATCCACGGCTTTTTCCACGACGCTTTCACGCGCGGCCCGACGTCGGTGGAGTACCCCACCCCGGTTTCAATCGTGTTTTCGGTTCGCGGCGATACCACGCCTTTTAACGGCAGAATTTTTGTTTTACGGGATTTCTCAAATTCCGGCGCCACGACGACAGAATTAAACCATCCGGTAGCGGAAAGTCGGCGGTTTAGTTCCGCCAAATCTTTCGACTCGTACTCATCGCCCTCTTTAAACGGCAACAGATTTTGTAAATATTCATCACGAATCTGCGAACCTTCGAAGGTGACATGTCCGAAGCGATAGCGCTCACCGCTATCATAATCAATATCCCAAAACGCCTGATGACGGCCCAGAGCAATTCCCAACTGGCTTTTAACGAATTCGCTGTCGAAATAGCCTTTACGTAGCGACACGCTGGTTAACGACTTTTTAAAATTGTCATAGTCTCCCTGGTTCAGCACCGTACCGATTGCCGGACGCGTTTTCAGTAAGGCCAGATAATCTTTGTCCGTACGCGCGCCGCCGCGTAAAATGACTTCTGTACCGCCAATCAGCACCGGCTGGCCGGGCGTAACTTTGGCGATTAATACCTGCCGTCCTTTCGCAGGCGGCGGAAGCAAGTCGAAATTGATAGTGGGTTCGTAATAGCCTAACGCTTTAAGCCCTTCGCGAATCGCATCATCAACTCGAGCGCGAAAGCGCCGATCCGGCGTCACCTCGTCGCTTTGAATCGTAGAGAGCTGTGCGCGAACGTTTTTTTCCAGTTCTCCGGATAGCCCTTCGACTTTCAGACGAACATTTGCGGCTACCGCAGAACTGCTCAGGCACAGTAAGCTAACCCAACATAACTGACGGATATGTGGCACATTTTCTCCTGAATATCCCCTATTCCCACCCCTGGAAAAAATCACACTACCGCTCCGCGGCTTAACATAAAATCAACAATCGCGATTGAAAAGCAGACGACAGCCCAAATATTTCTTATGGTTAAATCCAGATACATTAATGTTGTTATTGTGTGCAAAGATGCGTCTCGTTACAACCTTAACGCCAATTAACGCTTTCGGGAGAATGGCTCATGAGTTTATTTGATAAAAAACATCTTGTTACTCAAGCAGATGCGTTACCAGGACGCAATACCCCGATGCCGATCGCCACTCTGCATGCGGTAAATGAACACTCTATGACCAATGTTCCTGCCGGGATGGAGATCGCCTACTTCGCTATGGGCTGTTTCTGGGGCGTAGAACGTTTATTCTGGCAATTGCCCGGCGTATATAGCACCGCGGCAGGGTATGCGGGCGGTTACACGCCTAATCCAACCTACCGGGAAGTCTGCTCCGGACAGACCGGTCATGCCGAAGCGGTACGGGTAGTGTACGATCCTGCCGTTATCAGTTATGAGCAACTTTTACAGGTCTTCTGGGAAAATCACGATCCGGCGCAGGGGATGCAACAAGGCAACGATCACGGTACGCAATACCGTTCTGCGATTTATCCCTTAACACCGGAACAGAGTACCGCCGCTCACGCCAGTCGCGAGCGCTTCCAGTCGGCAATGGCCACCGCCGGAGACGATCGCCCAATTACCACGGAAATCGCCCATGCGACGCCGTTTTACTACGCCGAAGATGAACACCAACAGTATCTGCACAAAAATCCGTACGGTTACTGCGGGATTGGCGGGCTCGGCGTTTGCCTGCCGCCTGACGCGTGACGCGTGACGGCGTAGGGGGCGCTTGTCGGCGTTGAAAATTAACCCTCTGGCGACTTTACAGTAGCTTACGCTATACTAGCCCTGAACTTACCGGCTCACTGCTACGAGCCGGTTTTCATTAAACGTTACCACACGGATTTATAAACTTCCCTTCCGAGGATCTGGCGTTTCGCCGGATAAGATATGTTAAACAGTATATTCATTATATTCTGCCTGATCGCTGTAAGTGCGTTCTTCTCCATCTCCGAGATCTCGCTTGCCGCATCACGTAAGATTAAACTCAAGTTATTGGCTGATGAAGGCAGTATCAACGCACAACGCGTATTGAAAATGCAGGAAAATCCCGGCATGTTTTTCACCGTTGTGCAAATTGGCCTGAACGCCGTCGCTATTCTTGGCGGTATCGTCGGCGATGCGGCATTTTCGCCCGCCTTTTCCGCCCTTTTCTCGCACTATATGTCGCCAGAACTCTCCGAGCAGCTGAGCTTTATTCTCTCTTTCTCGCTGGTGACGGGGCTGTTTATCCTGTTCGCGGATTTAACCCCGAAACGCATCGGTATGATTGCGCCAGAAGCTGTGGCTTTGCGTATCATCAACCCGATGCGCTTCTGCCTGTTCGTTTTTCGCCCGCTGGTGTGGCTGTTTAACGGCATGGCAAACAACATCTTCCGCCTGTTCAAAATTCCAATGGTGCGGAAAGACGACATCACTTCTGATGATATTTACGCGGTGGTGGAAGCCGGCGCGCTGGCGGGCGTTTTGCGCAAGCAAGAGCACGAACTGATTGAAAACGTGTTTGAACTTGAATCCCGCACCGTACCGTCTTCTATGACGTCGCGCGAAAGTATCATCTGGTTTGATCTGCACGAAGACGAACAAAGCCTGAAGAAAAAGGTCGCCGAACATCCGCACTCAAAATTTTTAGTATGTAATGAAGATATCGACCACATCATCGGCTATGTAGACTCCAAAGATCTGCTGAATCGCGTGCTGGCGAACCAAAGTATGGCGCTGAATAGCGGCGTGCAAATTCGCAATACCTTGATTGTGCCGGATACGCTGACCCTTTCCGAGGCGCTGGAAAGTTTCAAAACGGCGGGCGAAGATTTCGCGGTCATTATGAATGAATACGCGCTGGTCGTCGGTATTATCACGCTGAACGATGTGATGACTACGCTGATGGGCGATCTGGTCGGCCAGGGACTGGAAGAACAAATTGTGGCGCGCGATGAGAATTCCTGGCTGGTTGACGGCGGCACGCCGATTGACGACGTCATGCGCGTGCTGGATATCGATGAGTTTCCGCAATCCGGCAACTATGAAACCATCGGCGGCTTTATGATGTTTATGCTGCGTAAGATCCCGAAACGTACCGATTCGGTGAAGCTGGCTGGCTACAAATTTGAAGTGGTGGATATCGACAACTACCGCATCGATCAGTTGCTGGTCACGCGTCTCGACAGTAAAACCAACGTTCCGGCACCGAAATTGCCAGATGCGAAAGGCAAAGAAGACGGCGCGGCCTGAAATCCGTTTACCAGAAACATTAACGGCTCCTGATCCAGGAGCCGTTTTTTTTTACTTTTTTAACCTACTGCATAGCACTTTTGGTTACGCCATCTCAGTTTGCAGACGCATAACCTGACGGTTAACTTCAGACATCACAGAAAAATGCTGCTTGTCTCTCACTTTTGGGATAAGAATCTTACCCTTATCGAACTCAAAAGCGCCAACATCCTTGATATATAACCGTCCACGGAACAGGATCTTCACGTACTTCGCCACCTGTAGCGGGTTGTAGCGTTGGAAAATTTTCATTGTTGTCTCCTGCTGAGTATTACGCCCTTGCGGTGCCACAATCGGCCCAACAGTTTTAAGGCGCAAATTTTAATGCCATATGACTATAGACCATATCTACGTCGTTTCCAGTGTGCATAAGTATATTTACCTTTTGATTACAGTTATTCAGAATTATCTAAACATCAGCTCATTTTTGTCAGTATATGCCTTCATTTTTCACAGGAAGTGTGCGCCCACCCGCAAACTGGCATCCCCTTTGCGGGAAAAAGCATCAATCGCACATATGATTAACTGTCGGCCCAAAGTGGTCGGATCACCTGCAAAAAATAAAGAAGGAATGACCATGACCCTACGTAAAATTCTGGCAATGTCGTGCCTGCTACTCCCTATAATGGCTTCCGCGCATAACCTTGAAGTTAACCAACGGGTGCCGCCGGTAGGCATTGCCGATCGTGGCGAACTGATGTTGAATAAAGATGAGTTTAGCTATAAAAACTGGAATAGCGCGCAACTGGCGGGAAAAGTGCGCGTCCTGCTACATATTGCCGGACGAACGTCAGCGAAGGAGAAAAACGCCACGCTGATTGAAGCGATTAAAGCCGCCAGGCTTCCGCACGACAGATACCAGACGACCACAATTGTGAATACCGATGATGCGATCCCAGGCTCCGGTATGTTCGTGCGTAGCAGTATAGAAAGTAATAAAAAGCTCTATCCGTGGTCGCAATTTATTGTCGACAGCAATGGCGTGGCGCGCAACGCCTGGCAATTAAAAGAAGAGGGGTCCGCCGTCATCGTGCTTGACAAAGACGGGCGGGTTCAATGGGTGAAAGATGGCGCGTTAACCCAACAAGAGGTACAACAGGTGGTCGACCTGCTGCATAAGCTCCTCAATAAATAGTCACCCGGAAGCCGGGGTTAAGGAACGATTCACGAGGGGTATAGTCCAGCGTTTTTCCCTGCCAGTCGTGAACGTGCGCCCCGGCTGCAACGGCAATAGCATGGCCTGCGGCAGTGTCCCAGACGCTGGTCGGCCCAAATCTGGGGTAAAGCTGCGCCTGGCCTTCCGCCACCAGACAGAATTTCAGCGAGGAACCAATAGAGGTTGTCTGATGTTCGCCAAGCTGTTGGAGATATTCGGTGAGTTCATCATCCGTATGCGAACGGCTAATCACTACCAGCGGCGGGCGGGCATCCCGGACCTGAATCTGCTTACGCACCCCGCACTCCTCTTTCCAGGCCTTACCCTCCGCCGCGTAGTACATCACTTTCAGCACCGGCGCATAGACAACGCCCAACACCGGCTTGCCCTGCTCAATCAGCGCAATATTGACCGTAAATTCTCCATTACGCTTGATGAATTCTTTGGTGCCGTCGAGCGGATCGACCAGCCAGTAACGCTGCCAGTGCTGGCGCACTTCCCAGGCGGGCGGATCTTCTTCTGAAAGCACAGGAATATCCGGCGTGAGCGTACGTAACCCTTCGAGAATCACGGTATGTGCGGCGATATCCGCCGCAGTGACTGGAGAATCGTCCTGCTTACGGGCGTACTCCATCGGTTTGGCTCCATCATAAACCTGCATAATGGCATCGCCCGCGTTCCGTGCAAGCTGGCATACTTGTTCTAACATTCTCCACCTCTTTATGGCAGGGGCGTTAACTCGTTGTTTTACTTATACCCGATCGTTAAGGGTTCCGCCAACTGTGATACCGTCTGCGGTTTTGATAATACCTTTCATGGCATGATTCACCATTCTGTGAACAATCGCAAAAAATCGGCCAGATGGGACGGTTTCGCCTTCTCCTGGCGACGGTCAGAGCGATTATCGGGTTTCACTGTTTGTCATCGCTATTTTTCACTATCCGGCTTTTGTATTGCGTTCTTAAAAGGTGCCTCTGATGATTAAGTTTAGTGCAACGCTTCTGGCTACGCTGATCGCTGCCAGCGTGAATGCGGCCACCGTCGATCTCCGTATCATGGAAACTACTGATTTACATAGCAACATGATGGATTTCGATTATTACAAGGATACCGCAACCGAAAAATTCGGATTGGTACGTACCGCAAGTTTGATTAATGCCGCCCGAAATGAAGTCAAAAACAGTGTGCTGGTGGATAACGGCGACCTGATTCAGGGGAGCCCACTGGGCGATTATATGGCGGCAAAAGGACTCAAAGAAGGCGATATTCACCCGGTCTATAAAGCGCTCAATACTCTGGATTACGCGGTTGGAAACCTCGGCAACCATGAGTTTAATTATGGTCTGGACTATCTGCATAACGCGCTGGCCGGCGCGAAATTCCCTTACGTTAACGCCAATATTATCGACGTTAAAACCCAAAAGCCGCTCTTTACGCCTTATCTGATTAAAGAGACGAACGTTATTGATAAAGACGGCAACCCGCAAACCGTGAAAATCGGCTATATCGGCTTTGTGCCGCCGCAAATCATGATCTGGGATAAAGCGAATCTGAGCGGAAAAGTCACCGTAAATGACATCACGGAAACCGCCAGGAAATATGTGCCCGAAATGCGCGAGAAAGGTGCTGATATAGTGGTAGTAATTGCTCACTCTGGCCTTTCTGCCGATCCGTACCACAGCATGGCGGAAAACTCGGTTTATTACCTCAGTGAAGTTCCCGGCGTCGACGCTATTATGTTTGGCCACGCCCACGCCGTCTTCCCCGGTAAAGATTTTGCCGACATCAAAGGCGCGGATATCGCCAAAGGTACGCTTAACGGCATTCCTGCGGTGATGCCTGGCATGTGGGGCGACCATCTGGGAGTGGTCGATTTGGTGCTCAATAACGACAGCGGCAAATGGCAGGTTACGCAGGCGAAAGCGGAAGCGCGGCCCATTTACGACGCCGCCGCTAAAAAGTCGCTGGCGGCGGAAGACAGTAAGCTGGTCGGTATTCTGAAAGCCGACCACGATGCCACCCGCGAGTTTGTCAGCAAGCCCATTGGTAAATCCGCCGATAACATGTACAGCTATCTTGCTCTGGTGCAGGACGATCCTACCGTACAGGTGGTGAATAACGCGCAAAAAGCGTATGTGGAACACTTTATTCAGGGCGATCCGGATCTGGCGAAACTGCCGGTGCTTTCCGCCGCCGCGCCGTTTAAAGTCGGGGGGCGTAAGAACGATCCCGCCAGCTTTGTCGAAGTGGAAAAAGGCCAGTTGACCTTCCGTAACGCCGCCGATCTTTATCTCTATCCGAATACGCTGGTGGTGGTGAAAGCCAGCGGCAAGGAGGTAAAAGAGTGGCTGGAATGTTCTGCCGGACAGTTTAATCAGATTGATATTCACAGCAACAAACCGCAATCATTGATCAATTGGGATGGCTTTCGCACCTATAATTTCGATGTCATTGACGGCGTGAATTATCAAATCGATGTGTCACAGCCCGCCCGCTATGATGGCGAATGCCAGATGGTGAATCCGCAGGCGGAGCGTATTAAAAACCTGACCTTTAACGGTAAGCCTGTCGACCCGAGCGCTACGTTCCTGGTCGCCACGAATAACTATCGCGCTTACGGCGGCAAGTTTGCCGGCACTGGCGACAGCCATATCGCCTTTGCGTCTCCGGATGAAAATCGCGCCGTGCTGGCGGCATGGATTGGCGCAGAGTCAAAACGCGCAGGCGAAATCCATCCGGCGGCGGATAATAACTGGCGTCTGGCACCAATCCACAGCGATACGACGCTGGATATCCGCTTTGAAACATCGCCAGGCGATAAAGCCGCTGCTTTCATTAAAGAGAAAGGGCAGTATCCGATGAATAAGGTTGCTGTCGATGATATCGGTTTTGCCATTTATCAGGTGGATTTGAGCAAGTAACGTTAGTACCGTATGGCGCCGCGTTTATTCGGCCTGACTGGCAGGCCGAATAAAGCGCTAGCCGCCATCTGATATACGCTCCCGCTGCGCCAATACCTGCGACAAATTCAGTTCTACCCAGTCCGCCAGCGCGGCGACTTTATCGCTCACCTGCTCGCCAAGCGGCGTCAGGCTGTACTCCACATGCGGCGGAACAACGGGATATGACACCCGGTTGAGAAATCCGTCCTGTTCAAGCGCCTGTAACGACTGCGCCAGCATCTTTTCACTCACGCCTCCCATCTTGCGGCGCAGGTCGCTAAAACGGTGTGTACCGTCGCGTAACGCCACCAGGATCAGCACGCCCCAGCGACTGGTGACATGTTTTAACACCTCGCGGGACGGGCACTGTTCAGCAAAGAGATTGCCTTCACGCAACTGCCGGGAAAGAGAATGAGCATGCATTGATACTTACCTTTTTGTACGTACTTACTAAAAGTAAGTTTAGGTGGTAGCGTAATAAAACACAAGACCAATACTGAGGAGTTCACCATGATTGCTATCACCGGCGCAACGGGCCAACTGGGCCAACACGTTATTGAAAACCTGCTAAAAACGACGCCCGCCAGTCACCTCGTCGCGATTGTCCGTAACCCGAAAAAAGCCGCCCCGCTCAGTCAGCGCGGGATCGCCGTTCGCCTGGCGGATTACGCTAACGAAGCTGCACTGACCACCGCGTTACAGGGCGTTGATAAACTGCTGCTCATTTCATCCAGCGAAGTAGGACAACGCACCGCGCAGCATCGCAACGTCATTCAGGCCGCCATTACCGCGAAGGTGAAATTCATCGCCTATACCAGCCTGCTACATGCGGATAAATCGCCACTGGCGCTCGCTGATGAACATATTGAAACTGAAAAGATGCTGGCTGAGTCAGGTATTCCTCACACGCTATTACGTAACGGCTGGTATACGGAAAACTATCTGGCGAGCGTCCCTGCCGCGCTGAAGCATGGCGTCTTTATTGGCGCGGCGGGAGAAGGGAAAATCGCCTCCGCAATGCGCGCTGACTATGCCGCCGCCGCCGCGCGCGTCATCAGTGAAGAGGGTCACGCCGGGAATGTTTACGAGCTGGCAGGTGATGACGCCTGGACATTAAGCCAGTTGGTGGATGAACTTACTCATCAGAGCGGAAAAAAAATCGTCTACCAGAACCTGAGCGAAGTCGATTTTGCCGCCGCGCTGAAAGGCGCAGGCCTGCCTGACGGACTGGCGGATATGTTGGCTAATTCTGACGTTGGCGCAGCGAAAGGCGGCCTGTTTGATAACAGCCATACGTTGCGTAAACTCATTGGTCGCCCGACGACGATGCTCACAGAAAGCCTTCGCTCCGTATTGTAAGTGTTAAAATTTAGTTAATTTATGTAGCATCCTCATAGACCTTCTCTGATAATGACGGAACGGTTTATGAGGAGAATCTGATGATTAGCGGCGTGCTATACGCCCTGCTGGCAGGGCTAATGTGGGGATTGATTTTCGTCGGCCCGTTAATCGTGCCGGATTACCCGGCCCTCTTACAGTCAATGGGACGCTATCTGGCGCTGGGGCTGATTGCCCTGCCGGTTGCCTGGTTAGGCCGCACGCGGTTACGCCAGTTGACGCGCAAAGACTGGTCCACCGCCCTGTCACTGACTCTGATGGGCAACCTGATCTATTACACCTGCCTCGCCAGCGCCATTCAGCGAACCGGCGCGCCAGTTTCGACGATGATCATCGGGACGCTACCGGTCGTCATTCCGGTTTTCGCTAACGTTCTCTATAGCCAACGGGACGGCAGATTATCCTGGCTGCGCTTAGCGCCCGCGCTGGCGCTTATCGGTTTTGGCCTGCTGTGCGTCAATATTGCTGAACTTAGTCAAGGATTATCCGATGTTAGCGGCTGGCGCTATGGTTCAGGTATTGTGCTGGCGCTGATTTCTGTAGCGTGCTGGGCATGGTATGCGCTGCGCAACGCCCGCTGGCTGCGGGAAAATCCCGACAAACATCCCATGATGTGGGCAACGGCGCAGGCGCTGGTCACGCTGCCAGTCTCGTTAATCGGCTATGCGGCGGTTTGTCTGTGGCTGAGTATCCAGAAACCGACGTTTGCCCTGCCCTTTGGCCCACATCCCGCGCTGTTTATCGGTCTGATGATCGCCATCGCGGTGCTATGTTCCTGGGTGGGCGCGCTGTGCTGGAATATCGCCAGCCAAAAATTGCCAACCGTTATTTTAGGGCCGCTGATTGTTTTTGAGACGCTGGCGGGACTGCTCTATACCTTCATTCTACGCCAGGAAATTCCGCCATTCCTGACGTTAAGCGGCATTGCGCTCCTGGTGGCTGGCGTGGTCATCGCCGTGAGAGCGAAACCAGAAAAAGCGACCGTCGTTCCGGTCACGGAACGCTAGTCTCATGCTGGATTAAATTATACGCACCCCGAAAGAGTTATAGCCTCGTCTTAAAGATGCATTTAAAATACAACTTATGTTATTGCAAATGAGGTAACGGCTATGGCTTATCGCGATCAACCTTTAGGCGAACTGGCGCTCTCTATTCCCCGCGCATCGGCGCTGTTTCGCCAGTACGATATGGATTACTGCTGCGGCGGAAAACAGACGCTGGCGCGCGCCGCCGCGCGTCACGACGTCGATATTGACATCATTGAAGCGCAACTGGCGCAATTGGCTGAACAGCCCATCGAAAAAGACTGGCGCGCCGTTCCGCTGGCGGACATTATTGACCATATCGTTGTTCGCTATCATGACCGACATCGCGAACAACTGCCGGAGCTTATCCTGCAGGCAACCAAAGTGGAACGCGTTCACGCGGATAAGCCAAACGTCCCACGCGGCCTGACAAAATATCTCACCGCGCTGCATGAAGAGCTTTCCAGCCATATGATGAAAGAAGAACAGATCCTGTTCCCAATGATCAAACAGGGTATGGGTCGCCAGGCAACGGGCCCGATAAGCGTAATGGAAAGCGAGCATGACGAGGCGGGAGAGCTGGTAGACGTCATCAAACACGTCACCCAAAATGTAACGCCGCCGCCAGAAGCCTGCACCACCTGGAAAGCGATGTATAACGGCATTAATGAGATGATTGATGATCTGATGGAGCACATCAGCCTAGAGAATAACGTGCTGTTCCCACGCGCGCTGGCCGGCGAATAATCGCCAGCCGGGCATTTTGCCGGATGGCGGCTGTAAACTGCGCCTTATCCGGCCTACAAATCAACGCTACGCTGTAAGCCCGGTAAGCGCCAGCGCCACCGGGCAAAACAATTAACGCATTCCCGCCATCCGTTTCTTACCTATCAACAGCCAGCCCAGACCCAACGCGATAAACCACAGCGGCGTCACGATCAGCGCCTGGCGCGTATCATCTTCCAGCGTCAGCAATACCAGCACGAACGCAAAGAACGCCATGCAGACCCAGCACATCAGCTTACCGAGCGGCATCTTATAGATGGATTTTTCATGCAGGTGAGGACGCTGTTTGCGGTACACCAGGTATGAACACAGAATGATGGTCCAGACAAACATAAACAGAATGGCCGAAACCGTAGTGATCATGGTGAATGCGCCAATCACGCTCGGGTTGACCATCAGCATAACCACGCCGCCCAGCAGGCAGATACACGAGAAGGTTAGTCCTTTCGCCGGTACTGCGCGTTTTGACAGTTTAGCGAATGCTTTTGGCGCCACGCCTTCTTGCGCCAGACCAAACAGCATACGACTGGTCGAGAAGACGCCGCTGTTGGCGGAAGACGCCGCCGAGGTCAACACGACAAAGTTGATCACGCTCGCGGCAGCAGGCAGGCCCACCAGCACAAACAGCTCAACAAACGGGCTCTTATCCGGCACCACGGAACTCCACGGCGTCACCGACATAATAACAATCAGCGCAAAGACGTAGAACATAATGATACGGATCGGTATCGAGTTAATCGCGCGCGGCAGCGATTTTTCCGGATCTTTGGTTTCTGCGGCGGTGGTGCCGACCAGTTCAATCCCTACGAAGGCGAACACCGCAATCTGGAAACCGGCAAAGAACCCGCTAATACCTTTCGGGAACCAGCCGCCGTCATTCCACAGATGCGCGAAAGACGCTTCAACGCCGGTTGGCGATTTAAAGTGCATCGCAATCATGACCAGCCCGACCACAATCAACGCCACGATGGCGACGATTTTGACCATAGCAAACCAAAATTCCATTTCACCAAACATTTTAACGGTGGCGAGGTTGAGGCTTAGCAGCAGGATCACTATCACCAGCGAGGCCACCCAATCGGAAAGGCCAGGGAACCAGAACTGCGCGTAGGCGGTAATCGCCACCACGTCAGCCATACCGGTCACTACCCAGCAAAACCAGTACGTCCAGCCGGTGAAATATCCCGCCCAGGGACCAAGCAGGTCGGAAGCAAAATCACTAAACGATTTGTATTCCAGATTCGAGAGCAGCAACTCCCCCATGGCGCGCATCACGAAGAAAAGCATAAAACCGATGATCATATACACAAAAATGATCGACGGTCCGGCGAGACTGATCGTTTTACCCGATCCCATAAACAGACCGGTACCAATAGCGCCGCCGATGGCGATAAGCTGTATATGACGGTTTGTAAGATTGCGCCGTAGCGACTGTTCAGCCGGAGCCTGTTCGTCGGCTGCGACTTTTACCTGATCTACCATGTTTTTTCTTCCTGTACCTGTCTGTGTTGTGCGGGCTCTACGGCCTTTGGTCTATGATACGACGATCCTGTTATCAGGACTCATCGATATTAGGTAAGAATCGGCGGGATGAATACTAAGATTTAAATATAATGTTAATTTTATGTTTAAAGTGAGTGTTATATCACTTTGATAATGCGAATTATCTCACAAAAATACACGTAGCGATTCCATTTGCAAAATAAAATATCGACATCTACTGAATTCAAGGATTGCCGGATGGCGGCTTCGCCTTATCCGGCAAATCCACGGCGCTTACAGGATTTCCAGCAACTCTACCTCAAACACCAGGGTACTGAATGGCGGAATAGATGCCCCGGCCCCACGCTCACCATAGGCTAGCTCCTGTGGTATAGTCAGCTCCCATTTGGAACCTACTGGCATCAGAGTCAGCGCTTCAATCCAGCCGGCGATCACGCCATTTACCGGAAATTCAGCCGGTTCGCCGCGTGCGACGGAGCTGTCAAATACGGTGCCATCAATAAGCTTACCAGTATAATGCACTCGTACGCGGTCGGTACGCGCTGGAATCGCACCTTCGCCTTGCGTCAGAACGCGGAACTGCAAACCGGATTCAGTACTGTTCACACCGTCTTTTTCGCGGTTTTCTTCCAGATATTTCACGCCCTCGGCCGCCATCGCTTTAAAACGCTCACGACGCACCGCGTCCGCACGTTCATGAATTTCACGCAGCGCACGATGCACCACATCAACAGGAACCGCCGGCTGTTTACCTTCCAGCGCATCAGCAATGCCTGCAACCAGCGCTTCAGGCAACAGTCCTTCAAGACCGGATTCGCTGAGCTGCTGCCCTACCTGCAAACCAATGCCGTAGCTCGCTTGCGCTTCGATAGTGTCAAAATTCGGGGTGGCCATTATTTTTCCTTCATCGGATATCAAAAAAAGTAGCGGGCAGCATAACAGCCACGCTTCTTCTGGTAAAACTTTGTCTCAGGGAGGATGACAAATCGCAGGGAAAAAGAAACAATAGATTATCCGTATTGACGTCACGAAAGCGGATAGCACTACCAGTATCATAGCGTTAGCCATCTATACTCTATGATTAAGGAACGAGATGCGGAGCAGGAGGTAAACCATGCCCGGGCGCTTTGAACTAAAACCAACCCTGGCGAAAATCTGGCACGCGCCGGATAATTTTCGCCTCATGGAGCCACTGCCGCCGATGCATCGTCGTGGCATTATCATTGCCGCTATCGTGCTGGTGATTGGTTTCCTGCTGCCCGCCAGCGAGACCAGCGACGCGCCTGTCGTCACGCGGGAAGCGCAATTGGATCTGCAATCGCCCTCCCGGGCGCCTGACGAAGCGCAGATTCAGGCGCAACTGGTCGCACCGCAAAACGATCCGGATCAGGTGGCGCCCGTTGCGCCTGAACCTATCCAGGAAGGCCAACCGGAAGAACCAGGCCAAGCGCAAACTCAGCCTTTCCAGCAGGATAGCGGCATCGGTCAACAGTGGCGCTCGTACCGGGTGGAACCGGGTAAAACTCTGGCGCAACTGTTCCGCGATCACGGACTGCCCCCGACAGACGTTTATGCAATGGCGCAGGTAGAAGGCGCTGGCAAACCGCTGAGTAATCTCAAAAATGGTCAAATGATTAAAATTCGCCAGAATGCCAGCGGCGTGGTGACAGGTTTAACGATAGATGGCGATAATGGTCAGCAGGTGCTGTTTACGCGTCAGCCTGACGGCAGTTTTATTCGCGCACAGTAACGCCGGCTGCGCCTTACCCCACCTACACCGCATTCGTTCAGGTGAAGCATTACCGCTTCACCTGATTTACCCACCAGATCCCTGAACATACCAGCACCAGCGCAACCATGTATTTCCACTCCAGAATATTCTCGCCGAGAAAAATAGCCGAGAGTACCGCGCCGGAAACCGGGATCAGAAAGTTAAACGGCGCAATCATCCCCACGCGATTATATTTGAGTAAAATGCTCCATAGCGCAAAAGCGACCGACGAGAGCAGCGTCAGGTAGCCCAAAATCGCCACCGACGAGAAGCCATGTATCGTCAGCGTACCGCCAAAAACGTAACCGCCAATGACCAGTACCAGACCGCCAATCCCCAATTGATAGCCAGTCATGACCATCGGATCGACCGTCTGCGAGAGACGTTTACCATACAACGTGGCCGCAGAAAGAATAAACGCCGCCAGTACTACGGAGCCCTCCCCCGGCAGATTAAAGCTGAAATCCAGACCGCTACTGACGTTCACCGCCATGACGCCCGCAAAGCCCAGAATACAGCCGAGCGTTTTGTTGTAGCTCAGTCGGTCGTTCTGATAAATAAAGTGCGCCAGCAATACGCTGAAGAATGTGCCCGTGGCGTTCATGATTGAGCCTTTCACGCCAGTGGTGAACGCGAGGCCGATATAGAAAAAGAGATATTGCAGCGACGTCTGGGTCAGCCCCAGTAACGTCAACTGACCAAACTGGCGCGGGCGAAACCGACCAATCGGTTTACGCTGAAGCAGCGCGAACAGTAGCAGCAACCCACCCGCAAACAAAAAACGATAACCAGCAAAAACAATTTTAGAAGGGATATCGTCGGTGGCTATCTGAAAGAGGTCATAACCGCTTTTGATGGCCGGATAGGCGCTGCCCCACAGCAGGCAACAAAATGCGGCACACAAATAAACGACGTTTCTGCGGGCAAACGGAGAGGCCTGGCGTTGGGTATCCATTCTGTCACCAAGAAATTAAAATAATGTTTTATTTTTTGATTATCGCGAAAAGAGGGGGAGATAGCCAGTCGAAAAACGATAGGGTAAAAAAAGCAAAACGCCGGCGCTGGGCCGACGTTTCGTTGCTAGCAAAAACGAGAATGACTGATTACTCAGCAACCACGTTGATGATAACTTTAGCGAATACTTCGCTGTGAACCTGGAAGTTCACTTCGTGTTCACCAGTGGTACGCAGAACGCCGTTCGGCAGACGAACTTCGCTCTTAGCCACGTCAACGCCAGCCGCAGTAACAGCGTCAGCGATGTCGCGAGTACCGATGGAACCGAACAGTTTACCTTCGTCGCCTGCTTTAGACGCGATAGTAACGGTTTCCAGGGCGTTGATTTTCTCTGCGCGTGCATTTGCAGCAGCCAGAACGTCAGCCAGTTTAGCTTCCAGTTCAGCGCGACGTGCTTCGAAGTATTCAACGTTTTTCTTGGTAGCCGGAACAGCTTTACCCTGTGGTACCAGGAAGTTACGAGCATAGCCCGCTTTAACGTTAACCTGATCACCCAGGCTACCCAGGTTTGCTACTTTATCAAGCAGAATAACTTGCATTACCTTATCCTCTCAAAGTCGTATTAATGGACCGTGACCGATTACTGATGGCGATCAGTGTACGGCAGCAGAGACAGGTAGCGAGCGCGTTTGATAGCGCGAGCCAGCTGACGCTGGTATTTTGCACGGGTACCGGTGATACGGCTTGGGACAATCTTACCGCTTTCGGTGATGTAGTTTTTCAGCGTAGCGATATCTTTATAGTCGATCTCTTGAACGCCTTCCGCGGTGAAACGGCAGAACTTGCGACGACGGAAATAACGTGCCATATGGCTAGTCTCCAGAATCTATCAATTCAATCTGCTCGGCATGCAGAACCATTTTGCTCAGACCGTTCTTTGCCTTGTGGCAAGAGATAAACCCCTGAACGGTTATGCGACTGCCGACCGTTATACTGTGAGTAATGGCCTGGTTTTCGTGTCCGCTAACAATAACGGGCATTTGGCACCACGCCTGCCGGTGAAAGCCGGCTTCCTCTTGCACAGAACGATGCTCAAGCACGAACTGGCAATGCGGAATTCCTGATGGACTGACCTTACGAAGGGGCATCCTGCACACGGTGCCGGACAACGCCAGACGGTTGGTCATCAGAAATTACTCTTCAGAATCCCCAGCTTCAGCATCATCTGCGGTTTCGTTAGCGAAATCATCGCGACGCTCACGGCGCTCGTCTTTCGCTTTAACCATCGGAGATGCTTCGGTAACAGCGTGCTTAGTACGCATAACCATGCTGCGGATAACGGCATCGTTGAAGCGGAAGGTAGTTTCCAGCTCATCGATCACTTCCTGCGGCGCTTCAACGTTCATCAGAACATAGTGCGCTTTGTGCAGTTTGTTGATCGGGTAAGCCAGCTGACGGCGGCCCCAGTCTTCCAGACGGTGGATCTTGCCTTCTGCGCCAGTGATGGCGGCAGAGTAACGCTCGATCATGCCCGGAACCTGTTCGCTCTGGTCAGGATGGACCATAAAAACGATTTCGTAATGACGCATCGAATTGCTCCTTACGGATTATTCAGCCTCCTGTCTGGGTCAGCCGCGGCCCATGGAGGCAAGGAACGTGTTAAAGGTCGGCTGAAAAATGACGCATTATAATACTGGCGCCTGCGGGCAAACTCAAGGTGATTGTACGATTATTTATCGTGCCGGACGCAATACCTATCCCGTCGCATTTTGATACCTATGCTTTTCCCTTATTATCATAAAGTTAACTTTATATCGCACTCCACTATAAACAGCCTGTTCCGGCCGAGAAATTGACGATGTGGTAAGCGCACTGATTTGCCATACAGGTTTTCTTAAACATCGCGGCATACGTCAACGAGTTGTTAATCAGGCAAAAAACGACAATGCGATAATTTTTTGAACAACAGCATCAGAAAAGGTCGCCATCTCTGCGGCGGGTTATGGTTAAAATTAAACCAGAAGCGATTCACTGACGGGAGATAGCGCCAACCAGACCGCGCTGTTGAGGAGGTACACCATGCGAGCCTGGATAATGCTATTTCTGGCTGCGCTCTTGCTTAGCATAACAGCAACAGCAGCTACCAGAATAAATAATCGCCTGGCCAAAAATATGGATGATGTGCACAGCTTAGGCGTGATCTACATCAACCATAACTTCGCCACGGAAAGTGAAGCCAATCTGGCGCTGAATGAAGAGGCTGAGGCACGAAACGCAATCTATTATCACGTCATACTTATCCGGGAACCGGGTAGCAACGGCAATATACACGCCAGCGCGGATATTTATCGCTAGCATCAGGAAAACCAACAAAAAAGCCATAGTTTGATTTGCCCCCTGAACAGGGGGCTTTTTTCTCTGAAAGATGGCTCCGGAATTAGACCTGTGACATCCCGATAATATTCACATTACGGAGCACACATTTCACTTTTGCCCGTAATACGCATCCGGGCCATGCTTACGCATGAAGTGCTTATTCATCAGATAATCGTCAATGGGGTTGAGGCCAGGGTTAATACCGCGGGCAATCCACGCCATTCGCGCAACTTCCTCCATGACTACTGCGTTATGTACCGCATCATGCGCATCTTTCCCCCAGGCGAACGGTCCGTGTTGATACACCACAATACCTGGCGAGTGCAGCGGTTCCACGTCACCCAGCGTTTCGATAATCACCTTGCCGGTGTTTAGCTCATATTCGCCCTGCACTTCCTCTTCGCTTAACGCCCGGGTACAAGGAATATCGCCAAAGAAGTAGTCAGCATGGGTCGTGCCCAGCGCTGGAATCGCCTTCCCTGCCTGCGCCCATGCCGTGGCATGGGTTGAATGGGTATGAACGACGCCGCCAAGCGATGGATAACGTTGATACAACGCCAGATGGGTAGCGGTATCGGAAGAAGGACGATAACGCCCCTCCACCACTTTGCCATCCATATTCACCACCACCATGTCATCTACTTTCATGGTTTCATAGGCGACACCGCTTGGCTTAATCGCCACCAGCCCGCGTTCGCGATCAATAGCGCTGACGTTGCCCCAGGTAAACGTCACCAGTCCGTAACGGGGCAAATCCATGTTAGCGTCAAATACCTGCTGCTTGAGTTTTTGCATTAAGCTGCCTCCACCAGGCCGGCGCTGGCCATGCGCGCTTTCACCCAGTCGCGCGCTTTCGCGACTTCAAGCGCCGGATCGTCTGCCGTTTCGCTCCACATCTCAATCAGGTATGGCCCGCAATACCCACTCTGCCTGAGCGTTGCAAAACAGCGTTCGAAATCGACAACGCCTTCGCCAAACGGCACATTCTTGAACACGCCGGGTTTAGTATCTTTGACGTGTACCGCGACGATATGGCCTATTCCGGCCTGCAGTTCCATCTGTACATCGTTATCCCATGCCGACAAATTGCCGATATCCGGATAAAGCTGGAACCAGGGGTTATTCAGATAATGAGCGTAACCCAATGCTTTACTGATGGAATTCATCAGCGGGTAATCCATGATCTCCATCGCCAGCGTGACCTGGGCGCGGCTGGCCATATCAACGCTCTCTTTTAATCCATCGCGGAAGCGACGGCGCGTTTCGTCATTGGCCTGCTGATAGTAAACGTCGTACCCCGCCAGTTGAATGACGCGAATCCCGACGTCCTGCGCAAACTGAATTGCTTTACGCATAATCTCCAGCCCCTGCGCCCGCACCGCGTCATCTTCGCTACCGAGCGGAAAACGACGATGCGCGCTCAGGCACATGGACGGTACGCGCACGCCGGTTTCAGCAACCGCATTTACCAGCGCCAGACGCTGCTCGCGACTCCAGTCGAGCCGCGCCAGCCGGGCGTCGGTCTCATCCACCGACATTTCGACGAAGTCAAAACCCAGCGTTTTCGCCAACCGCAGGCGCGCCAGCCAGCACTCCCCGGCAGGGAGCGCTTTTTCATAGATGCCGAGCGGAATTTGTTTCGACAGCATAGCCCCTCCTTAGCCCCACAACTGGGCAATGGAGCGTTTGAACTGACGTGCGGCTTCTACCGGCGATTCGGCATCGCGAATGCTACGGCCTGCGATAAAGACATGGATCGGAATGCCTTTGAACAGCGGCAGGTCTTCCAGCGCCAGGCCGCCGGTCACGGTCACTTTAAAGCCCATATCGGACAGACGTTTGATGGCGGTGATATCCGCCTCGCCCCACGCTACGCCCGCGGCCTGCGCATCGCGACTACGGTGATAAACTACCTGCCCAATACCCGCATCGCGCCACTGCTGCGCCTGTTCCCAGGTCCAGTAGCCGGTCAGTTCTATCTGCACGTCGCCGTTGAACTCTTTCGCCACATCCAGCGCGCCTTTCGCGGTATTGATATCGGCGCAGCAAATAACTGTCACCCAGTCCGCGTTGGCTTCGAAACACATACGGGAGAGAATTTTACCGGCATCGGCAATTTTAGCGTCCGCCAGCACTATTTTGTGTGGATAGAGCGCTTTCAGGTCGCGAACGGCACGTACGCCTTCGCCAACGCATAGAATGGTACCCACTTCGATAATGTCGACCTCTTCGGCAATCAGGCGGGTAGTTTCATAGGCGCTATCCATGGTCTGGTTGTCCAGCGCGACCTGCAACATCGGTAATGACATTTTGTTTCTCCCTTAAACAGCCGCCGCAGTGGCGTTATCGATTAAATCCAGCACATCCTGCTCGGTGCGGCAGGCGCGTAAACGGTCAAAATTGGCTTCATCTTCAAACAGATTGACGATCTGCATGATGCCCACTTCCTGATGGGTATTAGCGTCTACTGCCGCCATGGTGATCAAAATATCGACCGGGTCGTTATCTTCGTGGTTAAACGCCAGCGGCTTTTTCAGCGTCACCAGAGCAAAACCCGTGTTATTGACCCCTTCTTCCGGGCGGCCATGCGGCATCGCCAGGCCGGGGGCAATCACAAAATAGGGGCCAAACTGCTCAACACCATCGAGAATGGCCTGGTAATAGCGCGGCTCCACCACGTCGGCAGCCACCAGCAAATCGACGCCGATCTTGACAGCTTCTTGCCAGGTGTCGGCTTCCGCCTGTAAACAAATGGAATGGTTTTGCGCCAGCGAATCACGTAATTTCATGTTGCGTCCTTACTTCTTCACGTCCTGTGGAAAATGCGCGTTGATCACTTCCAGTAGTTTCGGACCAAAGTCTGCGGGCGATAGCATGTTGCGCACGCCAACCACATATTTGTTGCCCGTCACGCTGATTTCACCTGCAATATGTGTGGAAGCGATGATGATGTCCGCACCGTTCAGCTCACTTTTGTACTCTCCCACCGCGCAACTGTTTACCGTGTGGTCGATATTGGATTGGGTTAGAAACTGATCTACTTTCATTTTCATGATCATAGAACTGCCTTGTCCGTTGCCACATACAGCCAGAATACGTACGGTCATAATCCAAACTCCTTATTGAGCAGAAATCTCTGCCAGTTGTTTTTCTGCATCTTCTTCAGCACGCAGCGCGCGTCCTGCGAAGATCATATAAACCAGTGCAATAACAATGATGACAGCCATAAAGAGGATGCCGAGGGAGAAGAACCCCTGCATCATCGGCGGCGCCAGAATCGACCAATCCGCCATCCCCATCCAGGCGCTCATACCGGTGAGTTTTACTGCCCAGACGCAGCCAAAAATTTCAATCATGCCCATCACCAGACAAATCTTGAGCGCCGCGCGCCAGCCGCCAAAGTGGTTGGCAAAGACGCCGATGGTAGCGTTAGAGAAGAACATCGGAATGAAGCCGGGAATGATCAGAATGGAAGAGCCGCAACCTACCAGGATACCAACGGCTATCAGTTGTCCGATGGTGCCCCACATAAAGCCCCAGACCACGGCGTTAGGCGCGAAGCTGTAAATAGCGGCGCAGTCAATCGCCAGTACCGCGCCCGGAATCAGACGCTGGGAGATACCATTAAAGGCCTCAGAGAGCTCGGCAACGAACATACGCACGCCCTGAGTAATGATGAAAATCGCCACAGCGAACGAGAAGCCGGTTTGCAGGATATAGACCGTCCAGTGGGTTTTACCCGCCATCGCCTGTACGGTGTCGATACCAAAAGAGAGCAGGATCGCGCCAAAGAAAATGGTCATCACAATCGCCGTAGAGACGATGTTGTCGTGGAAGATATTCAGCCAGCCCGGCAGCTTGAGATCTTCAACGCTCTCCTCTTTTTTGCCCAGGTATGGCGCAACTTTGTAGGCAATCCAGGAAGCAAATTGCTGCTGGTGACCAATAGAAAAACCGCAGCCATCGGTCACTTCCTGGGTGGGCTTATACATCATGTTGGAGGTGATGCCCCAGTACAGGGAAACCAGTATCGCCGTGCAGATAATGGTGGTCCACATGGAATAGCCGAAGATATAGAAAGAGACCGCAATCAGCCCCGCCTGCTGAAACATGATGTGCCCGGTCAACATGATGGTGCGAATACCGGTAATGCGTCGCAACAAGACGTAACAAATGTTCAGCGCAAGCGCGAGTAACACCGCGTAGCCTACCCAACTATACGCATCGCCCATTCGGTCGATCGTTGCCATCATCGAAGCATAGGTATCGGAAATCGCGCCGTTGATACCGTAGACCTCGGACATCTTCGCCACCACAGGCTTAAAGGTGCTGGTCAGAATACCGGACCCGGCCTGTAGCAGCATGAAGCCAATGATGGTTTTGATCGTTCCTTTGATGATGACGCTGACGCTTTTGCGCAGCAGGATATAGCCCAGGCAGGTCACAATACCCAGTAATAGCGGGGCATTGGTCATTACCTGATTAAAGAAAACGGTAAAGATGTTGTAGAGAATCCCCATAACGATCTCCGGTAGACAAGGTTGCTGAGTCGCAGGCGCTCAGGATAGTGTCCCTTCACTGTAATTTTCAAAAGTAATCACAACAAGATTGAATTTGATTAAATGTGACGTAGCGCGCAAATAATTAGCACACTTAATACATGGTTTACTTACAGATAACCTATTTTTTAATTAAAATAAGTAAAATCATAAACATGAATATATCTACATGACGCTATATCGGATTAATTTTTTCATCTATCAGCGTTATCCTCTCCCAAAAAGCCAAAAAATAGCCCATTGCCTTCTTGAGAAAATAGTGTCAGGATTAATCAAAACAAATCACACTTTGAGCAATTTTGAACAAACATGAAGGTAAATGCGATGAGTAAAGTACAAAGCATCACGCGTGAATCATGGATTCTGAGCACGTTTCCGGAGTGGGGAAGCTGGCTGAATGAAGAGATTGAGCAAGAGCAGGTCGCGCCGGGCACGTTCGCCATGTGGTGGCTGGGCTGTACCGGCATCTGGCTAAAATCTGAAGGCGGCACTAACGTATGCGTCGATTTCTGGTGCGGTACTGGTAAACAAAGTCACGGTAATCCGCTGATGAAAACCGGCCATCAGATGCAGCGTATGGCTGGCGTCAAAAAATTACAGCCTAATCTGCGCACCACACCGTTTGTTCTCGATCCTTTCGCTATCCGTCAGATTGACGCCGTACTGGCGACCCATGACCATAACGATCACATTGATGTCAATGTGGCGGCTGCCGTAATGCAGAATTGCGCCGATGATGTTCCGTTTATCGGCCCGCAGACCTGCGTGGATTTATGGGTCGGATGGGGTGTCCCGAAAGAACGCTGCATCGTGGTAAAACCGGGCGATAGAGTGAAAGTGAAAGATATTGAAATTCATGCGCTTGATGCTTTTGACCGCACCGCATTAATCACGCTGCCCGCCGATCAGAAAGCCGCTGGCGTACTGCCGGACGGCATGGATGTACGCGCGGTTAACTATCTGTTTAAAACGCCGGGCGGCAATCTCTATCACAGCGGCGATTCTCACTATTCCAACTATTACGCGAAACACGGCAACGAGCATCAAATTGATGTCGCGCTCGGTTCCTATGGCGAAAACCCACGCGGTATTACGGATAAAATGACCAGTGCGGATATTCTACGCATGGCGGAATCGCTGAATACCAAAGTGGTGATCCCGTTCCACCACGATATCTGGTCGAACTTCCAGGCCGATCCGCAGGAGATCCGCGTGCTATGGGAAATGAAAAAAGATCGCCTGAAGTATGGTTTTAAACCGTTTATCTGGCAGGTTGGCGGCAAGTTTACCTGGCCGCTGGATAAAGACAATTTCGAATACCATTATCCACGTGGTTTTGACGATTGCTTTACGATTGAGCCAGATCTACCGTTCAAATCCTTCCTCTGAGCCGACATCATGCCGGGATTACCCGGCATTTTTTCCCATTTACTTTAGTATTTTCAGGCTATTTCAAATATCATCTTTTCAAATCAATTTATATCGGAATAGCTCATGACTGAAGCACAAAGACATCAAATACTGCTGGATATGCTGGCACAGTTTGGCTTTGTTACCGTCGAAAACGTGATTGAGCGTCTGGGGATCTCCCCGGCGACAGCGCGCCGTGACATTAACAAGCTCGACGAAAGCGGTAAACTTAAAAAAGTACGCAACGGCGCGGAAGCCATCACCCAACAGCGGCCCCGCTGGACGCCAATGAATCTGCACCAGGCGCAAAACCATGATGAAAAAGTACGCATCGCGAAAGCGGCGTCACAACTGGTGAATCCGGGTGAAAGCGTAGTGATTAACTGCGGCTCTACCGCCTTCCTGCTGGGGCGCGAAATGTGCGGGAAGCCGGTACAGATCATTACTAACTATCTGCCGCTGGCGAATTATTTGATCGATCAAGAGCATGAAAGCGTGATTATCATGGGCGGTCAGTACAACAAAAGCCAGTCGATTACCCTGAGCCCGCAGGGAAGTGAAAACAGTCTCTATGCTGGCCACTGGATGTTTACCAGCGGAAAGGGCTTAACCGCAGATGGCCTGTACAAAACCGATATGCTGACCGCCATGGCGGAACAAAAAATGCTCAGCGTCGTCGGGAAACTGGTCGCTCTGGTCGATAGCAGTAAAATTGGGGAGCGCGCGGGGATGTTATTCAGCCGCGCCGATCAAATCGATATGCTGATTACCGGCAAAAATGCCAATCCGGAGGTTTTGCAACAGCTTGAAGCCCAGGGCGTAAGCATACTGCGCGTTTAAAGATGCTGTCGGAAAAACGCTACCGTCGCCGACAACGCTTCTGGCGTAATGCGATGCCGCACGCCTGCGGCCCACAAACAGGTCACATGCTTATCCAGCTTCGCTCCGGCGAGTGCCTGCTGGAGCCGGAAGGTTTCAATAGCAGGCACCACGTCATCCTCCTGACCATGCCACAACAGAAGCGGCCTGTCGGCCAGTCGTTCCAGTTGGTGTGTGACTTCCCATTCCTGCAGCGGCGCAATGATATTGTCAAATTCCGCCTGTTGTGCCGGGTTCTGCGGGGACAACGGCGGGAAAAGCGTCCGGGCGAGCTCGGTAAAATAGCCCGACCCCATTAAACTGGCCCCGCATTTTACCTCACGGTGACGCGTCATAATGCCCAGCGCCGTCATACCGCCCATGGATGCGCCGCCTACCGCCAGACGCTCGTCAAGCAGCCAGTTTTCCGCCAGAATCGCCGCACGTAACGTCGTAAATTCCTGCATGTTTTGTTGCAGAATTTGCCAGAATCGCTGTATCCGTCCCTGTGAGTCGCCGCCGAAGCGAGCGCCATGTTCCGGCGCATCCGGCATGACCACCCGGAATCCGGCCTGCGCCAGGGCAACGGCAAAATAACTATAAACCAGGCTGGAGGAGGTGAAACCATGATAGAACACCACACAGGGAAGCGGCGCGTCGCGTTTCCCTTCCGGGAAGGCATGCAGTACGGCGCGCCCGTCTAATTGTCGTGTTTCAATCGCTATCATTATTCTCTCCTTTTTATCCGGTATGCCACGGAGAAATACTTAACGCAAGTTTATGGATAGCGCAATGATTCATAATGTTGAGAACTGGGTTACGCTTTCGCAACATTTTCATTCGAAAATCGCGTGACAGGTAACACTTCGGGAACATTCCCCCTAAAGGGAAATCAATAAGGCATTACACTATGGTTATCAGGAAACGAGATAGAGTTATGCGTCGGTTTGCTTCATTAATAGCAGCACTGTTATTAAGCGCGTGTAGCGTGCTGCAAGGTACGCCGCAACCTGCGCCGCCTGTCGCCGATCACCCGCAGGAAATCCGTCGCGATCAAACGCAAGGACTACAGCGGATGGGGACCGTAAGCGCGCTGGTTCGGGGTTCCCCGGATGATGCAATAGATGAAATCAGAGCGAAAGCCGCCGCTGCGAAAGCCGATTATTACGTTATCTTAATGGTTGATGAAACGGTTGTAACCGGACAGTGGTATTCACAAGCCATTTTGTATCGTCAATAACAGTAGATTGATTTTTAGTCAGTTTTACATTGCTTTGCGCCCCTATGCGTTTACCTGTGCACAATAAACAAACAGGTTTACCGTGATGGAGCGTCCTGTTAAATGCGGGGTATGTAATAAGGAGCTGACGATGAAACAAGAACTTGCCTTATCCTCACTGCTGCTTTCTGCCGGACTGGTGAGTACGACGGCACAGTCTGCCGAATTCGCCAGTGCTGACTGCGTAACGGGTCTGAATGAAATCGGCCTGATATCGGTCAGTAATGTTGCAGGAAACCCACAGGATGTAGAGCGGATTATCGCCCTGAAAGCCGATGAACAGGGCGCATCCTGGTACAGGATTATTCAAATGTATGAAGAACAACAGCCGGATAACTGGCGCGTACAGGCGATACTCTACGCCTGATTCCGCGTGGATAGCGACGCCAGCATCTTATCTGGCCTACACATTGACGCCCCCGAAGGCCCGGTAAGCGACAGCGCCACCGGGCAATTTTCCGGAGGGCGGCTAGGTCTTATCCGGCCTGAAGGATGGGCATGTACTGCAGGCCAGACACCAGGTATCATCAGGCACACCGTGTCCCATCCGGACCAGGTCGAAACCAGAAAAACGCTACCGCAATCCCCCCGTCGCCCTTAACAATAAATCATTTTGTACCTGTGCAGACAGCGGCATTTCGCCACGTGTATCCAGCATCATCTGACACCACGCCTGCGCCAGTGGCGGCGATGCATGACGAAGCATTTCCGCTCCGCATCCCAGCAAGAAAAGCGGCTGCGTAATCTCTCTGCCCATTGCTTCGTCCGGTTTGCGTAAACGTTGCTGTAGCTGACGTACCGCGCGGTCGTAATGGCGATCCTGACCTTTGACTTCTGCAAAAACTTCACCCAATACGTCATAGACACCGTGTTGTTTTGTCAGCACCCGAAGTACATCCAGACACATGATATTGCCGGAACCTTCCCAGATACTGTTCACCGGCATTTCACGGTACAGGCGCGGGAGTTCGCTCTCTTCGCAATACCCCATCCCGCCGAGAACCTCCATCGCCTCAGCCACAAAAGGGATTCCCTGCTTACAGATGGCGAATTTCGCCGCTGGCGTAAATAATCGCGCCCATAATGCCTCTTTCGCCTCGCGACGTTGCTCCCAGGCGCGCGCCAGCCGAAACAAAAGTGCCGTCTGCCCCTCCAGGCATAGCGCCATACGACTTAAGGTTTGTCGCATCAACGGTTGCTCGATCAGCGGCTTACCAAAAGCCTGACGCTGATGAGCATGGTAAATCGCGACTGAAAACGCGCGCCGCATTAAGCCATGACTCCCAAGCGCGCAGTCAAAACGCGTCATACCGCCCATCTTTAAGATATGCCGAATCCCTTCGCCCTCTTCTCCCAGCAGCCAGCCGACGGCATCATGAAACTCAACTTCGGCGCTGGCATTCGAGCGATTACCGAGTTTATCTTTCAGGCGTTCAAGACGAACAGAGTTCCGTTGCCCGTCAGGCAGGAAACGCGGCACAAAGAAACAGGATAGACCTCCTTTTGCCTGCGCCAGCACCAGGTGTGCATCGCTTTGCGGCACAGAGAAAAACCATTTATGCCCCACCAACCGATATGAACCATCCGCCAGCCGATCCGCGCGGGTCGTATTACTGAGCACGTCAGATCCGCCCTGCTTTTCCGTCATCCCCATACCGATGAGTAGACCCCGTTTTTGCCCGCCCGGTAATAAATGCGAATCGTAGCGATCGCTGCGCAGCGGCGCCAGCCAGTCATGGAAAGTGGCGGGAAGCATTTGCAATAGCAACGGTGTCGCGGCAAAAGTCATCGTGACAGGACAGAGTGTTCCCGCTTCTACCTGAGCATGTAATACAAAACGCGCGGCTCGGGCGACAAAGCTCCCCGCCCTGGCATCCTCCTCCCAGGCCAGATTATGTACCCGATTAGCGCAAAGTCCCTGCATCAACAGATGCCAGGCGGGATGAAAGCGAACGTCATCCAGACGTTGTCCCTGTGGATCGTAACGCAGCAACTCAGGAGGATACGCGTTCGCCAGACGACCCAGTTCCAGTGATTCCGCCGTTCCCAGTTGTTGACCAATGCTGGCGAGAAGGTCGCTGTCCCATCCCGCGCCTTCCCGGGAAACCGCTTCACACAGCGCGCCATCAGACAGGAATAAGTTACTGTTATTGAGCGGAGCAGGTTGATTAAAAACGGTATGTGTTTGCCAGGACATGGTGTCTCCCTCCTTCAATGGCGGTGAAGTCAAGTATGGTCATGACCGCGCCATTGACGCCGGAGGAAGATCACAAAAGTATGATTAATCGGCAATATAATGTGGAACGAAACGGGAAGTATCTTTGGTAATCAGCATATTATCCTCGCGAATCCCCATCCCGGAGGCTTCATCGTCAATGATCCAACTGCCAATCAGCGTATCGCTATCGCCAACGCGCGGCAAAGGCTGAAACGCCTGGTAAATCATCGGCTCATCGGCGTAGCCACTGTCGGCATAATCGATAACATTTTTCCGGTCATCGAAAATCGTGGCATTACCGCCTTCCCGCGAATAAATCGGCTTCCGTACACTGCTTTCGCCAGGCGCTGCGAGCGATTTTTCGCCCTCAAACCAGGCCGGCAGCAGATTCGGATGGTCAGGGAAGAAGCGCCACAATAGCGGCAGCATCAGGCATTTTGGCGTGTAGCGATTTCGTTTCCGCTCAAAAGGATTAACCGGTTCGGCTTTCCGTCTTATTGCCGAATAGCCTACGCCGGATGTGCTTCTGGATTTTCGTTTTCTTGCCATGATCTTCCGTTACCATGTCATACAGGCAGAGTTAAAAATACCGCCAGCCAGCGCCGTTCTTGCCAGTTGAGGGTTATCGGTCCCATTTCCGCTGGCGCAATGGCTGAACGCCAGTATCGTTCCTCGTTAATACCGAAATTTTCCTCGTACACAAAGAGTTTGATGTCATCAATGTCGTCAACATCCGTGCCGCCAGTCGTGTTAATTTGCAGAAACTCATCGCCAGAGGTGTAGTAGCGAAAAATCTGACTGCCGCCTGTATTATTCCTGTAAGTAGTCTTGTGTTATTTCAACGATATCCAACGCATTTTCTATAAGCGTGGTGATCTCCAGCGTCACGTCGTCAAGCGAAGAATTTAACGACAACGCACCAAAAGTGACATAATATTCTTCCTGTTTCACCCGAGTAATACCGACCGAAGACAGTGGTAAAACCTTCTGATTTCTAAGTAAGAAAACGTTAAACTCCGCGGTATTTCTAATAGTATTTGCCGGACATATATAAGTCTCGATAATTATTTGTTGCGAGGTAAATAAAACCGTCAGTGGTAAATCGCCATAATCATTCATTTTTATTATTAATGAATGATTTATTATATTCTATATCTAAATCGGCGATGTTGTTTAACGCATCCGCCAGCGTCCGTGGAGTCCATACCATATTCCTATCTCTTTATAACTAAAAGAAACTACAGGGTATGTTTTGCTTTTTATATTACCAGCCAAAGATTAAAAAAAACCATCCGATTATGGATGGTTTTTTCTGAAAAAATAATATCAGCATCAGGTTCGCTGGCGAACGGCTTCAAACAGACAAATCCCGGTCGCAACAGAGACATTCAGCGACGACACGCTACCGGCCATGGGAATGCTGATCAGCTCATCGCAGTGCTCACGGGTCAGACGACGCATACCTTCACCTTCTGCGCCCATGACCAGCGCCATGCGGCCAGGCATTTTGCTCTGATACAGCGTATGGTCAGCCTCGCCCGCCGTCCCGACAATCCAGATATTTTCTTCCTGCAACATGCGCATCGTGCGCGCCAGGTTGGTGACGCGGATCAACGGCACGCTTTCCGCTGCGCCGCAGGCGACTTTCTTCGCCGTCGCGTTGAGTTGCGCGGAGCGGTCTTTCGGCACAATTACCGCATGTACGCCTGCGGCATCGGCGCTGCGCAGACAGGCGCCAAGATTATGCGGATCGGTGACGCCATCAAGGATCAACAAAAAGGGGCGATCGTGTAATGCGATCAGATCCGGTAGATCGTTTTCCTGATATTGCCGGCCTGGTTTCACACGGGCGATAATGCCCTGGTGTACCGCGCCTTCACTTTTCTCATCCAGAAACTGGCGGTTTGCCAGCTGAATAACAACGCCCTGCGCTTCTAAAGCATGGATCAACGGCAACAGGCGTTTGTCTTCACGCCCTTTTAGGATAAAGACATCCTGAAAACGTTCAGGAGCACGCTCCAACAGGGCCTGCACCGCGTGGATGCCGTAAATCATTTCACTCATTGATGGTTCTCATTCATGACGTTTGCCGGGGGCGCTACGCTTACCCGGCTTATAAGGGGAAATTTACTCCGCGGATTGCTTTTTCGCGGCGCGTTTTGCTTTGGTAGCCGCGGCGATTTTGAGCGTTTTTGCCGACGGCTTTTTCGCTTTTTTATCGCCTTTTTTCTCCGCTTTCGGCTTTGCCTTACCTTTTTTCTCGCCGCGGAAGGCGCTATCAGGCTCGAAGTTAACTTTTTTACCTACCTGACGACGCTTACCGGCGTTTTTACTTTCGCCTTTTTTCGCTTTTTCACGCGCCGTTTTGCCGACGTTACGCGGCGCGCGCTCGCTGGAGATGAGGCTAAAGTCGATTTTACGCTCGTCCATATTCACCGCTTCGACGCGTACCTCGACCCGGTCGCCAAGGCGATACGTCTGTCCGCCAGACTCGCCAATCAGACGTTGCCCTACCTGATCGAAGCGATAGTAATCGTTATCCAGTGAGGAAACGTGTACCAGCCCATCGATAAACAGTTCGTCAAGGCGGACAAAGAAGCCGAAACCGGTGACGCTGGCAATCACGCCCTTAAAGACGTTGCCTACCTGATCCAGCATAAAGTCACATTTCAGCCAGTCGGAGACATCACGCGTCGCTTCATCAGCGCGGCGTTCCGCCATCGAACAGTGCTGACCGAGCTGCAACATCTCTTCCATCGAGTAGTGATAGCCACCCGTTTCTGTGGTGTTGCCCTTGTTCCCTTGCTCTTTCGCCAGCAGGTACTTAATGGCGCGGTGCAAAGAAAGATCCGGATAGCGGCGAATCGGCGAGGTAAAGTGCGCATAAGACTGCAATGCCAGGCCAAAGTGCCCGCGGTTTTCCGGATCGTAAATCGCCTGCTTCATTGAACGCAGCAGCATAGTTTGCAGCATTTCGGCGTCCGGCCTGTCGGCAATGGATTCAAGCAGTTCGGCATAATCGCGCGGTTCCGGTTTATTTCCGCCCGGAAGCTCCAGTCCCAGCTCCGCCAGTACAGAGCGGAATGAGGTAATCGCTTCGGTAGTGGGCTTATCATGAATACGGAATAGCGCCGGCTCTTTAGCTTTTTCGACAAAGCGCGCCGCCGAGATATTCGCCATGATCATGCACTCTTCGATAAGCTTATGCGCGTCATTACGCTGGGTCTGTTCGATACGCTCAATGCGACGCTCGGCGTTAAAGATAAACTTCGCCTCTTCGCTCTCAAATGAGATCCCCCCGCGCTCCTCACGCGCTTTATCCAGCACGTTGTAGAGGTTGTGCAGCTCTTCAATATGCTTCACCAACGGCGCATATTGTTCACGCAGTTCCTGGTCGCCCTGCAACATATGCCAGACTTTGGTATAGGTCAGACGCGCATGGGAGCTCATCACCGCTTCATAGAATTTGTAGCCGGTCAGCCGCCCCTTCGCCGAGATGGTCATTTCACAGACCATACACAGCCTGTCAACCTGCGGGTTCAGCGAGCACAGGCCGTTGGAGAGCACCTCCGGCAGCATTGGGACAACCTGTGATGGGAAGTAAACCGACGTGCCGCGATTGCGCGCCTCGCGATCCAGCGGCGTTGGCGGCCGTACATAATAGCTCACGTCAGCAATCGCGACCCACAAACGCCAGCCACCGCCGCGTTTTTTCTCACAGTAAACCGCGTCGTCGAAGTCACGGGCATCTTCGCCATCAATAGTGACCAGCGGTAAATCGCGCAGATCGACACGGCCTGCTTTCGCCTCTTCCGGCACCTCTTCTTTCAGCCCGGCGACCTGCTGCTCTACCGCCTGCGGCCAGATGTAGGGAATTTCATGGGTACGCAGCGCCATATCAACCGCCATACCAGTGCCCATATTGTCGCCCAGCACTTCGACGATTTTCCCTACCGCTTTGGTACGCCGGGTTGGACGTTGGGTCAGTTCAACCACTACCACGAACCCCATCCGCGCGCCCATGACGTCTTCTGGCGGGATAAGAATGTCGAAGCTCAGACGGCTGTCGTCAGGCACCACAAAACCCACGCCCGCATCAGTAAAATAACGCCCGACTATCTGGCTGGTTTTCGGTACCAGAACACGGACGATACGCGCCTCGCGACGCCCTTTACGATCGGCGCCCAGCGGCTGCGCCAGCACCTGGTCGCCATGAATACAGGTTTTCATCTGCTCGCTGGAAAGATACAGATCATCTTTGCGGCCTTCGACACGTAAGAAACCGTAACCGTCACGATGACCGATCACGGTGCCTTTCACCAAGTCGAGGCGTTCCGGCAGCGCATAGCACTGGCGACGGGTAAAGACCAGTTGTCCGTCGCGCTCCATCGCGCGCAGGCGGCGACGCAAGGCTTCAAGCTGCTCTTCGCCTTCAATATTCAGTTCTACGGCCAGTTCTTCGCGACTGGCCGGTTTTTCACGTTTCGTTAAATGTTCGAGGATAAATTCCCGGCTCGGGATAGGATTCGCGTATTTTTCTGCTTCGCGTTCCTGGAAAGGATCATGTGACATTGAGGTTCCTCCATTGTCATCTCTAATGAAGTTTACTTCACTCCACCAGTAATAATTTATAAAGCGGTTGATTCTCTTCAACCAAATCGGCAAGCGTGTAGTTATCCAGCTCCTTGAGAAAACTCTGCACGGCCTTAGAAAGCGCCTGTTTCAGACGACAGGCAGGGGTGATGTGGCAAAATTCGCTGCTACAGTTGACCAGTGATAAGGGTTCCAGCTCACGCACCACATCGCCAATACAAATAGTATTAGCCGGTTTACCCAGGCGGATACCGCCATTTTTTCCCCGAACGGCGGTGACAAAGCCCGCCCGGCTAAGCTGATTGATAATTTTGACCATATGATTACGGGACACGCCGTAGACTTCTGTCACCTCAGAAATGCTGGTCATTCGTCCATCTGGTAACGACGCCATATAGATTAGCGCACGTAAGCCGTAATCGGTGAAACTCGTTAACTGCACATCAACCTCTGGGAAAAACGGATAGGGATGCCTCTATGATTCAGGATATCAATGTTGCGCCAACACACCCAACACAGACACCAGCTCAATAAAGAGCATTATCGTTGATGATAAACCAGCCAGCGCTCAGGCCGCTAATTTATTTAAACGCAAGAGCAAAAAAGCGCGAATCTCAAGGCGAGCCGACTGATTTATCCCATAAACACGCAAGCTTTAAACACTCGGCGCCTTTGTATAAACATTCGTCGTAAATATGATAATCCACATGTTCAGCAACGCTGACCGAGCCAGGGTTATTTTTGGCAATCAGACAGACCGTTTTTGCTGGCGAGAATGTCTGCACAAACCACTGATGCGCGGCAACAGCCGCTTCCTTTGCAATTCCCCGCCCCTGCGCCGGGCGTGAAATAACCCAGGAAGCCTCAGCGCAACGCGCAAAGTTATCATCAAGGCCGCGATGAAAGTTAGCCAGCCCCGTTTCCCCAAGGAAAGCGCCGTCAGATTTCTGGAAAATGGCAAAGATGCCGTAACCGAATGCCGCCCAATGACCCACATTCCTTAATAGGCGATTCCATCCCTCTTCTGGTGTGAATCCAGGCGCATTATCCAGACGAAATATCTCAGGATCGGCATACATAGGATACCATATTGCAAAATCAGCGATGGTTTGTGGACGTAGAATTAATCTCTCAGTGGTAATGGTCAACATGCTTTCCCTCTCTGGCGCCTTGATGCCAACGTTTATCCTACCACGTAACCGGACATAGCTATACCCAACGAACTTCGCGTTGCTGGCGTCTAAAAACAGGGAAATGTCGCGGGCTTACGCGCGGCGCTAACGGCGGGAAGGATAACATAGGGCGTGGATAACCACGCCCTCAGGAAGATTACGCGTCGAACGGGTCGCGCAGAATCATCGTCTCAGTACGATCGGGGCCGGTAGAAATAATATCAATCGGTACGCCGGTCAGTTCTTCGATACGCTTGATATAGTTCAGCGCCGCCTGCGGCAGGCCGCTACGATCTTTCACGCCGAAGGTGGATTCAGACCAGCCCGGCATGGTTTCGTAAATCGGCTCGATGCCTTTCCAGTCGTCCGCCGCCAGCGGAGTAGTGGTCACTTCGCGACCGTCCGGCATACGATAAGCCACGCAGAGTTTCACCTCTTTCAGGCCATCCAGAACGTCCAGTTTGGTCAGGCAGAAGCCAGACAGGGAGTTCAACTGTACCGCACGACGAACGGCAACGGTGTCCAGCCAGCCGGTACGACGACGACGACCGGTAGTGGCGCCGTATTCGTTACCCTGCTTGCAGAGGAACTCGCCGGTTTCATCAAACAGCTCAGTCGGGAACGGACCTGCACCTACACGAGTGGAGTAAGCTTTGAGGATACCCAGAACGTAATCAACATAACGCGGGCCCAGGCCGGAACCGGTCGCCACGCCACCTGCAGTGGTGTTAGAAGAAGTTACGTACGGATAAGTACCGTGGTCGATATCCAGCAGGGTACCCTGCGCACCTTCAAACATGACGAAATCGCCACGCTGACGCGCCTGGTCGAGCAGGTCCGAAACGTCAACAACCATAGAAGTCAGGATGTCGGCAACAGCCATCGTATCATCCAGAACTTTCTGGTAATCAACCGCTTCAACTTTGTAGTAGTTAACCAACTGGAAGTTGTGATATTCCATCACTTCTTTCAGTTTTTCAGCGAAGGTTTCTTTGTCGAAAAGGTCACCAACACGCAGACCGCGACGTGCCACTTTATCTTCATAAGCAGGCCCGATTCCACGACCGGTGGTGCCGATCGCTTTCGCGCCACGCGCTTTCTCACGCGCGTTATCCAGCGCAACGTGATAATCAAGGATCAGCGGACAGGCTTCAGACAGCAGCAGACGCTCACGAACGGGGATGCCACGGTCTTCCAGTTCTTTCATCTCTTTCATCAGCGCGCTCGGAGACAGCACGACGCCGTTACCGATGATGCTGGTAACATTCTCACGAAGAATACCTGATGGAATAAGATGGAGGACGGTTTTTTCACCGTTGATTACGAGAGTATGGCCTGCGTTGTGACCGCCCTGATAGCGTACAACATATTTAGCCCGTTCAGTCAGAAGATCGACGATCTTTCCTTTACCTTCGTCACCCCATTGGGTGCCCAGTACGACGACGTTGTTACCCATTTTTCAAAATCACCGTTTGCTTAAAAATGGATTCTACCATCGCTTTTTCAGATATACAGCACTTTTTGCACTCAATCTGCGGCAAATCCGACCACTTTTTGCTCAGCCAATCGTTTTCCTCAACATGTAGTAGACTACAACTCCCGCAACCACAAGTCCGCCGCCAAAACGACGTAAAACATTTTCCGGCAGTTGCGCCAGTGCCGAAACCATTTTTTTCCATGCGCCGGGATATAGCATCGGTCCCAGCCCTTCGAGGACTAATACCAGAGCAAGCGCCAGCCAGATTGTTGAATTCATTTATCGCCCTTATAAAAGAAAACCACCGGCATCCTTTGGATGCGGTGGTTTTGCTGGTCTAAAACCGCTGACGCTATTTTAGCGTGTCGTCGAACTCGGTGTCTTCATGTAGCGGAAGAAATCGCTGTCCGGGCTCAGCACCATGACGTCCTGATTACCTTCGAAGCTATTCTCGTAAGCGCGCAGACTACGAATGAACGCGTAGAAGTCAGGGTCCTGGCTGAATGCGTCGGCAAACAGCTTCGCGGCTTCGGCATCGCCTTCACCACGCATGATACGCCCCTGACGCTCAGCTTCCGCCAGAGTTTTCGTCACTTCGTAGTCAGCCGCCGCACGCAGTTTTTCCGCTTCTTCCTGACCTTGTGAACGGTGACGACGCGCTACCGCTTCACGCTCGGCGCGCATACGGTTGTAAATCGCCTCAGAAACCTCGGTCGGCAGGTTGATCTGCTTAATACGCACATCGACCACTTCGATACCCAATGCCGCCATACTGTTCGGATTGATGACTGGTACCTTACCTTTGGTTTCCGCCGTGACGCGTTCCGCCGCTTCGGCAATGGCGTCATCCGCCGCCGGGGTCGCCACTTCATCGTCAGTACCGGCTGAACCGGAGTTCAGCGCGTCGCGCACTTCCAGAGTCAGACGACCACGAGAATCGGTCACGATGTCTTTTACGTCCAGGCGACCAATCTCAGAACGCAAGCGGTCCGAGAATTTACGTTTTAACAGCACTTCGGCTTGCGAAATATCGCCACCGCCGGTCGCCAGATAGTAACGGCTAAAGTCGCTGATACGCCATTTGATGTAGGAGTCGACAATCAGGTCTTTCTTCTCTTTGGTAACAAAGCGATCGGCCTGGTTATCCATCGTCTGGATACGCGCATCAAGCATTTTCACTGATTCAATAAACGGGATCTTAAAGTGCAGACCCGGCGCGTAAACCAACGGTTTGTTCTCATCGTCACGCAGAACTTTACCAAAACGCAGCGTAATGCCGCGCTCGCCCTCTTTGACCACAAAGACGGACATGTAGAGCACTACCAGCACGATGATGATAATCGCAATAACTGACTTACGCATCGTTATTCCCCCTGACGCTGGTAGTCGTTACGCTGCGCATTCGCGCGGCGTTGGTCCATAATATCGCCCTGATTTGAGGACGACGTGTTGCTTGCTCCGCTGGCGTTAGACTTTGTGGACGGCGGCAGGCGCAGCAGGTTGCTGGCGCTATTGTCGCTCTTTGCCGCCGGCGCATTCCCGCCTTTTAGCATCTGATCTAACGGCAGCACCATTAAATTACCGCTCTTGTCGTTAACCAGTACTTTACGGGTATGGCTCAGCACTTTTTCCATCGTTTCAATATACAGACGCTCGCGCGTAATCTGTGGCGCGGCTTTATATTCCGGCAAAATCTTCGCAAACCGGGCAACTTCACCCTGCGCTTCCAGGATAGTCTGGGTTTTATACGCGCGTGCTTCTTCAAGAATACGCTGCGCCTGACCGTTGGCGCGCGGCTGAACTTCGTTGGTATACGCTTCCGCTTCACGAATGTACTGCTGCTCGTTTTCACGTGCGGCAATCGCGTCGTCAAAGGCGGCTTTCACCTCTTCCGGCGGCCGCGCAGCCTGGAAGTTCACGTCCAGCAGGGTAATCCCCATGTTGTACGGCTTGATGGTTTCTTCCAGTTCGCGTTGGGTATCGCTACGAATAACGGTACGACCTTCGGTCAGGATGCGATCCATCGTGTATTTACCAATGACGCCGCGCAGCGCGCTGTCGGTGGCCTGACGCAGGCTATCGTCCGGGTTGGTCACGCTAAACAGATATTTCTGCGGATCGGTGACGCGGTATTGCACGTTCATTTCAACACGCACGACGTTTTCATCAGACGTCAGCATCACGCCTGACGCCGCCAGTTCGCGCACCGCTTCGACGTTCACCGGCGTGACGTCGTCAATAAATGTCGGCTTCCAGTTCAGGCCTGGCTCTACCAGATGGCTGAATTTACCAAAACGCGTCACAACGCCGCGCTCGGCTTCTTTAATGGTATAGAAGCCGCTGGCTGCCCAGATAATGACTATTGCCGCCGCGGCAATGGCGACGATACGACCGCCCAGTTGCGGACGCGGGCCTTGCGATGAGCTACCGCCGCCGGAACCGGTGCCTTTACCGCCCCCAAAACCACCGAGTTTTTTACTCAGCTTACGGAAGATATCATCCAGATCGGGAGGTCCCTGATCGCGGCCACCTTTGTTTCCATTTCCCCCAGAGTTGCTGCCAGGTTTGCTGCTTCCCCACGGGTCGCGGTCCTGTCCGTTATTACCGGGCTGATTCCACGCCATGTTTGTGCTCCATATTTGTTATGCGGTGATCCCCGTTGTCTTTCGACTCCAGAGGATAAGGCGAAATTACTCCATGCTTCAGACGAGCCGCCGTTACAGGCGTCATCTCTCAGGCCGCTCCTTGAGTGGCTGCTACTTTCACCCCAGTCACTTTACAGTTGTAAACTCCTGAGATTCTCTCAGCTACCGCTTCAATGCGACCTGAATGACTCCGCTCTAGATCACGTATTCGATCAACGCCGGTTCTTGTTTACAGAGGCGACGCCAGTCGACAATCGGCATTCGTACCTGCAGACTGACGCTACCGTCTTCCTCCATCCACTCTTTTTCTATTGCCTGAAGCTGATAAAACCGGCTTCTCAGACGCCCTTCCTGCGGCGGCAAACGCAGCGTGTGCTGCGCCACCTCGCCGGAAAGACGCTCCGTCAAAGCCTGAAAAAGCTGTGGTATTCCCACGCCGGTTTGCGCTGAAAGCCAAACACGGATGGGTTTATTCTCTTCATCTCTGTCGATACGCGGTTCAAAGTCGTCCAGCATATCGATTTTGTTCATCACCATTAAGGTGGGGATTTCGTGAGCGTCAATCTCTTCAAGAACGGTATTTACCGCCTCGATGTTTTCCTGCACACGAACATCCGCCGCATCGACCACATGCAGCAGCAGCGTCGCCTGACGCGTCTCCTGCAGGGTAGCTTTAAAGGCAGCCACCAGATCGTGCGGTAAATGGCGGATAAAACCTACCGTATCCGCCAGCACGGTTTCACCGACATCCGCCACATCAATACGACGTAACGTGGGGTCCAGCGTCGCGAATAGCTGATCTGCCGCGTAGACCCGCGCTTCAGTGATCTGATTAAAAAGGGTGGATTTTCCGGCGTTGGTATAGCCCACCAGCGATACCGTCGGAACGTCGGCCTTGATACGCGACTGTCGCCCCTGCTCACGTTGCTTCTCAACTTTCTCCAGGCGCGACTGAATCTGCACAATGCGATTACGCAGTAAACGACGGTCGGTTTCGAGCTGGGTTTCACCCGGACCGCGCAAACCAATCCCGCCTTTCTGACGTTCAAGGTGGGTCCAGCCACGCACCAGACGCGTAGCCAGATGGCGCAACTGCGCCAGCTCAACCTGCAGCTTACCTTCATGGGTTCGCGCACGTTGGGCAAAAATATCTAAGATAAGACCGGTGCGATCGATAACCCGGCACTCGCACAAACGTTCCAGGTTTCGCTCCTGGGCTGGACTCAATGCATGATCAAACAATACGACCGCTGCGCCAGTCGCTTTCACGGCTTCCGCAATTTCAACTGCCTTACCTTCACCTACAAAGTACTTCGGGTGCGGTGCTTTACGGCTACCGGTAATCACCTGCATTGCTTCGACACCGGCGGAAGAGACCAGAGATTCAAACTCCTGGAGGTCTTCCATATCTTTGTCTTGCGAAAAATAGATGTGTACCAGTACCGCCTGCTCACCGGCATCATAACGGTCAAACAAGCGTAAACCCTCTTAATAACCAGCGGGGGCGATTATCCGACGCCCCCGACATGGATAAACAGCGCGTGAACTTATTCAGTCTCTTCGCTGTCCTGTTGCGCAGTAGAACCCTGCGCGTTGCTACCGTGATGGTAGTTATTGCTGGTGCCGCCACCGGCATTGTTGCTGTGATGGGAAACCGGGCGAGACGGGACAACAGTAGAAATCGCGTGCTTATAAACCATCTGGCTGACCGTGTTTTTCAACAGGATCACGAACTGATCAAAGGACTCGATTTGACCTTGCAGCTTAATACCATTCACCAAATAAATAGAAACTGGAACACGTTCCCGACGCAATGCGTTCAGGAACGGATCTTGTAAAGATTGCCCCTTAGCCATTCTCTTTTCCTTATATGCTTATTTGTACTTTGAACCTTTCGATTCTGAAAAATTGCGCACGATACGTCTCAATTGTACACATTCAGTCTGCGATAGCACCAACAACCTGTAATACTTCTTTTCGCGCTCGATCGGGATTTTCACTGTCAAGCCAGCGCACCCCTTCCCAACCGCGCAACCAGGTCATCTGGCGCTTCGCCAACTGTCTCGTGGCGCAAACACCTCTATAAACCATTTCATCATATGAAATTTCGCCCTCAATGTATGACCACATCTGGCGGTATCCCACACAACGGATGGAAGGCAAGTCCGTATGCAAATCTCCTCGGGCAAAAAGCGCCCGGACTTCTGCTTCAAAACCTGAAGCCAACATCTGATGAAAACGCTGCTCAATGCGCTGATGGAGCAGTTCACGGCTCGCCGGGGCGATAGCGAACTGATGCACCTGATACGGTAGCGCGTCTCCTGACGTTTGCGTTAGCTCCGTTAAAGTTTTACCCGAAATGAAAAAAACTTCCAGTGCCCGGGAAAGTCTTTGCGGATCATTTGGATGAATTCGCGCGGCGGCAACCGGATCTATCTCCTGAAGTTGCTGGTGCAACGCTTCCCATCCAAGCTCCGCAGCTTGCTGCTCTATCCGGGATCTGACTTCCGGATCTGCTGAAGGCAACGGCGATAACCCTTCAAGCAATGCCTTAAAATACAGCATGGTACCGCCTACTAACAGCGGGATACGCCCCGCGGAGGTGATCTCCGCCATTTGCGCTAACGCATCACGGCGAAAATCTGCCGCCGAATACGCCTGCGACGGGTCGCGTATATCCAGCAGTCGATGCGGCGCCGCTTTCAGCTCATCGGCATTCGGCTTGGCCGTACCAATATCCATTCCCCGATAAATGAGGGCGGAATCAACGCTTATCAACTCTACTGGCAAAACTTTACGCAGTTCTATCGCCAGTGCCGTTTTGCCGGAGGCCGTCGGCCCCATCAAAAATATCGCCTTAGGCAGGCTCGCCTTACTTACATCATTCATGCTTCAGGGCGTTCATCGCCGAATGTAAATCAACAGGTTGTAACAGACCACCCGGCGGCGCTTTTACCAGTTGCGGACATAGCCGCTCAACATCCGCCAGCAGCGATATGGCCTGCGCCATCGACCACTGCGGATGTTCGCTCTGCACATTACGCGCTATCCACTGTGCAATATTGACCGTTGCAAATGTAGTTTGTTGCGCCAGGTAGCCTATCAGTTCAGGAATCAAGATTTGTAAATTTTGTTGTCGTAAGGGTAAAGGCACTGCACGAATGGTCACATGCTGCGCATCTGACTGAAATTCAATGCCCAATTCTCCCAGCAAAGGTTGGGCTTTTTGCAGCGCGGCTTTTTCATCGGCGCTCACTTTTAAACGCAGCGGAATCAGCAGCGGCTGCGCGCAAACCGGATTTTGACCCGGCGTAAGCTGCGCCTGACGCAGCCAACGCTCCGCAACCGACAGCGACAAGAGCTGGATATTCCCCACATGTTCCAGTAACGCGCAGTCACCGCCGACTATCGTCAGTACGCGGCCAAAACTCTGGCTATGTCCGTCAAGCGCAGGCGCAACCGGTTCCGGCGTTGGGCTCGTCGCAGGCGTCTGTAAAAGCGCGCGATAAACCTCGCCCTGCTGCTTCTGATAGCCCGGCTGCGCGTGAGGCCAGCCGCCAGCGGACTGACGCCCGCCGCTACCGCCCGATGCGCCGCCAGAATAACGCGGTGTAGCCGGCTCGCGCGCCGCAGCCGACACGGCGGGTTCAGCAAAATGGTTACGTCCGGCGGCGATACGGTTTTCCGGGACATGCCGCGGCGCTGGCGCAATGTCCTCCAGCGGCAGCGTCGTTTCCGTCTGCTGTTGCAGAACGCTCAGCACCCCTTGATAGATGAAGTCGTGCACCAGTCGGGATTGATGAAAGCGCACTTCGTGCTTGGCGGGATGAACATTGACATCCACCTGATGCGGGTCAATCTCCAGATACAGCACAAACGCAGGCTGTTGGTCCGCGCCCAATTTGTCTTCACAGGCCTGGCGAATAGCATGGTTGATCAAACGATCGCGCATCATGCGGCCATTCACATAGCAGTACTGGATCTCCGTTAACGCCGTGGTGCTATGATTCGGATCGGCGACCCAGCCGCGCAGAGTCAGATCGCCATGCTGCCACTCGATCGCCAATGCCTGTTCGAGAAACGGCGTGCCGCAGATGGCGCCTAACCGGCGCTCTTTTTGCCCATCCTTTGTAACAGCGCGATACTGCCGTACCAATTTGCCGTTGTGCGACAGGTTAAGAGTGACGTCAAAACGAACCAATGCAATACGACGGATGATCTCATCGATATGATTAAATTCCGTTTTTTCGGTACGCATGAATTTGCGCCGGGCGGGCGTATTATAAAAGAGATCCAGAACTTCCAGGGTGGTGCCGACCGGGTGCGCGGCGGGTTTTACCGTCACGTCCATGTCGCGCCCTTCCGCATACGCCTGCCAGGCTTCCGCCTGCTCCGCCGTGCGCGACGTTAGCGTCAGACGCGAGACCGAACTGATACTCGCCAACGCTTCGCCGCGAAATCCCAGACTCATAATCGCTTCCAGATCGTCAAGCGAGGCGATTTTACTGGTGGCATGTCGGGCCAGCGCCAGCGCCAGCTCCTCTTTTTTAATGCCGCAGCCATTGTCACGAATACGAATAAGCTTCGCGCCGCCACGCTCGATGTCGATATCAACGCGGGTGGCGCCGGCATCCAGACTATTCTCTACCAGCTCTTTAACAACCGACGCAGGGCGTTCCACCACTTCGCCAGCGGCGATTTGGTTCGCAAGCTGCGGCGGCAGAACCTGAATCGGCATGAAATCTCCTTAATTCGCGGCGGTTATGCCGCCAGGCTGGTTGGTACTGGCCGTCTGGCCTGGGCCGCCCTGCGGCGCAGACTGGATCGGATGCGCTGCAAAGTACTTACGCAACCCTTTGTATATAGCGTCAGCAATCTGCTGCTGATAGCGATCGCTCGCCAGCAATCGCTCTTCGCCGTGATTACTGATAAAGCCTGTCTCCACCAAAATGGACGGGATATCCGGCGAACGCAGCACGCCGAGGCTCGCGTGTTCCGGGCGACGTTTATGCAGTGACCCCACGCCGTCCAGTTGGCTTAGCACGTTCGTCGCCACATCATACCCTACCCGCTGCGAATGACCGAATTGCAAATCCAGTACCGCCTGGCTCAGGTAAGGGTCTGACTGACTGTTCGCCAGCACATCGCCAGCGCCGCCTAACAGTTCGGACTGCTTCTCATGCTGCTCAAGCCAGTTTGCCATTTCGCTGTTCGCGCGACGATTGGACAATACCCAAACGGAGGCGCCGGTGGCGTCGCGATTTGGCGCGGCATCCGCATGAATAGAGACAAGGAAGTTGGCGTTTTGCTTACGCGCCACGTCAGACCGCCCCATCACCGAAATAAAATAGTCGCCGTCACGCGTCAGCACGCCTTTAAACATCGGATCGTTATTCAGTAATGTGCGTAACTTACGCGCGATGGCGATGGTGACATTTTTCTCACGCGTACCACCCGGGCCTATCGCGCCGGGGTCCTGGCCTCCATGTCCGGCATCAATAGCAATCACCACTTTATCGCCAGCGCCTGCCGGCGCGCGCGCCGTAGGTCGCGTAACGGTCTTGCTGCTGGTTACGCCGGTTAGGCGATCATCAGGAGATTTAAACGGATTACGGGCAGGCTCCGTCGGGCGGGGCGCACTTTCAACCCGTTTCGCAACGACAGGTGGTGGTGGCGGGACATCGGCATTAATGGTGAAAATGACCGTATAGTTGCCGCCGTTTTGCCGCTTCACAGCCTCGGTTTTGCCATTTTCTGTTAGATCGACAAGCAACCGTAAAGATTGCGCATCTTTCGGCGTCCCGGCACGGATCGTTTTCACCAGATTGTTACCGCTAAACTGAAGCGGCAGCCCCTGAATCACGCCGGTCTGCCTGATATCCAGCGCCACGGTACGTTTACCGTCCTGTGAGTAAGCATATTCCGGCTCGCCGATAAAACTGAGCGTAATGCGCGCCTGCTGCTCGCCGTTGGAAACCTGAATATCAGAGAGACTGGCGGCGCCCGCCTGCGCGCACAGCAGGATTAAGGCTGCTATTACGGCATTTTTGATGCGATAAATCATCCCGCCACCTTTATAGCTAATCGGCTAAACGCGCCAGTAACGAATGACCCGCTGAGGATACTGCGCTTACGCGCGCCTCACGCCCCTGCGTCTGATAATCAATATGGATTTCGACGTCCGGGTCGGGGAGAACGCCTTTACCTTGTTGCGGCCACTCCACCAGGCAAATGGCGTCGTTGGCGAAATAATCGCGAATGCCCATAAACTCCAGCTCCTCCGGGTCCGCAAGACGGTATAAGTCGAAGTGATATACCATCATGTTATCAAGCGCATAAGGTTCTACCAGTGTATAGGTGGGACTTTTTACATTACCGTTATGGCCTAACGCCTGTAAAAACCCCCGGCTAAACGTCGTTTTACCGGCACCTAAATCGCCATACAGATAAATAACGGTCGCGCCATCGCAGGCGTTGGCTACCCGTTGCCCCAGGTCTAGCGTCGCCTGTTCGTCAGGTAGCGGAATTACTCGATTCATCATGGTTTACGTCAATCACATCAGGGTTAACAATACGCCGCAGCGTAGTAAAAAGATCGGTCGCCAACATGCCGCGAGCGCCATAACGCGCTGCCAGTAAGTCCGCCGCCGCGCCGTGAGCCACACATCCCACACATGCCGCATCATACGGGGTAAACTTCTGTCCAAGCAATGCGCCGATGATGCCAGACAGGACATCGCCCATCCCGCCGCTCGCCATCCCCGCATTACCAGCGTCAACGATAGCCAAAGGGTGGTGTGCAGAGGCGATAATCGTTCCTGCGCCTTTTAACACAACCACGCCTCCGTAACGTTTTACCAGACGCTGTGCTGAAAGTAAGCGATCACTTTCAATTTCTGCCACAGAACATCCTAACAGGCGGGCAGCCTCTCCCGGATGCGGCGTAATCACGCGATTGTGACGTTTATCAGGATTGATTGCCAGTAGGTTCAACGCATCCGCATCCCACAGCATAGGTTTACGGACGTTTTCTACTTTCTGTAAGGCTTTTTTGCCCCATTCCTGCTGCCCAAGCCCCGGGCCGATAACCACAACGTCAGCCCAGGTCAGGCTCTCTTCCAGCGACTGAGGCGTCAGTTCATGTACCATCAGTTCCGGGCGGGCCGTCAGCAACGGCGCGATGTTTTCACCGCGGGTCAGTACCCTGACCAACCCCGCTCCCGCACGCAGCGCCGCCTCGCCAGCCATCCGAATCGCGCCCGCAGTTCCCAGGTCACCGCCGATAATGGCCAGGCGACCATGATCGCCCTTATGGGAGGTCGGTCGACGCGGCGTTAGCCATTGCCCCAACTGCGTCGCATCAAAACGCCGGAGCGGCGGCGTCTGGCTCGCCAGCCAGCCTTCCAGTCCCAACGCGTCATAATGCAGTATGCCGGTAACATCACGCGCTTTGCCGGTCAGCAGCCCAGGTTTCAGCGCGATAAACGTGACCGTATGCGCGGCACTTATCACCGCGCCGGGCGTGGTGCCCGTTTGCGCCAGCAGACCTGACGGGATATCGACGGCGACAACCGGCGCAGGATGGGCGTTCGCCTGTTCAATCAGACTGGCTACCGGGGCGCGCGGCGCCTGGGCTATGCCAGTGCCAAGCAGCGCGTCGATAATCAGATCTGTCACTTCCGGCCAGATAATATCGGCAGCATGAATAATTCCCCCGGCATTCAGCCAGGCATCGCGCGCCTGTGCTGCTTCTTCAGGCAACGGTTTGTCGCTCTCCTGCGCCAGCAACGTCACGCTAATGCCCGCCGCTTGCGCCAGTCGCGCCACGACGTAACCATCGCCGCCGTTGTTACCATGACCACACAGCACCAGCCAGTGTCGGGCGTCAGGGTACATGTCACGAGCTATCCGAAACGCTGCGTCGCCAGCGCGCAGCATCAATTCATAGAGTGTGAGCCCGAAGGCATCCGCCGCATCGCGTTCCAGCCGTTTGATGTCATCGGCGGGCCAAATGGAGTGTGGTATACTTACAGGGTTTTTCTTCATGTTATGGTCCATCATGTCAAAGCCCCTCGATCTCAATCAGTTAGCGCAAAATATTAAGCAGTGGGGGCTGGAGCTGGGCTTTCAGCAGGTCGGTATTACCGACACCGATCTGCGCGCATCCGAACCTGTGCTGCAGGCGTGGCTGGACAAACAATACCACGGCGAGATGGCATGGATGGCGCGCCACGGTATGATGCGCGCCCGGCCTCATGAACTCTTACCTGGAACGCTACGTGTCATCAGCGTGCGCATGAACTATCTGCCCGCCAACGCCGCGTTTGCCAGTACGTTGAAGAATCCCACGCTGGGCTACGTTAGCCGATATGCGCTGGGGCGTGATTATCACAAGCTATTACGCAACCGCCTTAAAAAACTGGGCGAGCAGATCCAGCAGCACTGCGGTTCGCTGAATTTTAGACCGTTTGTCGACTCTGCGCCTATTCTTGAACGCCCATTAGCGGAAAAAGCCGGACTTGGCTGGACGGGTAAGCACTCACTTATTCTTAATCGGGAGGCGGGGTCATTCTTTTTCCTGGGGGAATTGCTGATTGATTTACCGCTGCCGGTCGACCAACCGATTGAGGAAGGTTGCGGCAAATGCGTCGCCTGTATGACCATTTGCCCGACCGGGGCGATTGTCGAACCCTATACGGTGGACGCGCGGCGCTGTATTTCTTATCTTACCATTGAGCTGGAAGGCGCTATTCCAGAAGCATTTCGCCCACTGATAGGCAACCGTATTTACGGCTGCGATGACTGCCAGCTTATCTGTCCGTGGAATCGTTATTCTCAGTTGACCGACGAAGCAGATTTTAGCCCACGCAAGGCGCTGCATGCTCCGGAGTTGCTTGAGTTGTTTAGCTGGAGCGAAGCGCAATTTCTGAAAGTCACTGAAGGTTCTGCGATTCGGCGCATTGGTCATTTACGCTGGCTGCGCAATGTTGCCGTCGCGCTGGGGAATGCGCCGTGGAGTAATGCCGTCATTGCGGCGCTGGAAAGCCGCAAGGGTGAGCATCCACTCCTTGATGAGCATATCGAATGGGCGGTTGCGCAACAAATTGAAAAGCGGAACGCCTGCATCATTGAAGTGCAGCTACCGAAAAAACAACGTCTGGTCAGGGTGATTGAGAAAGGGCTGGTGCGCGATGCCTGAATTATTCACAGGCTGTGTATAAAAATAAAAACACATTGCGATTCAAGAGGGAGAAAAGGAACAGTCCATAACGCTAACATTTTGAAATCTTATTTTTTGCATAAATTTCAATGCGTTGTATAAATTCCACTGGTTAGGTATGATTTTTGGCATTCCAGGAGTAATGGACCATCCTGTGGATAAGTCTGTTTACAAGGATCTGACGAAAGCGGAACAAAACGTTCCCCAACGCGATTTTCGTTGTGGATAATTTTACTGTAGATAAGAATTGGAGCGGGAAACGAGACTCGAACTCGCGACCCCGACCTTGGCAAGGTCGTGCTCTACCAACTGAGCTATTCCCGCTTGGGTGCGTTTGTGCTTAACAAGCACTATCAAATTTGGAGCGGGAAACGAGACTCGAACTCGCGACCCCGACCTTGGCAAGGTCGTGCTCTACCAACTGAGCTATTCCCGCATAATCTTCGTCTTTCGAACCGCTACTGCGTTGGCTGCCTTCACTCGCCTCAGCCACTTACTTCAGTAAGCTTCTGAGGACTCATTCAGTTGCCGCCTTGTCGCAATTCGAAATCCTGCGATTGGTGGTCTGTACTTAACAAGTACTTTCAAATTTTGGAGCGGGAAACGAGACTCGAACTCGCGACCCCGACCTTGGCAAGGTCGTGCTCTACCAACTGAGCTATTCCCGCAAATTTGTTGCTGTCGTAATTCGCATTTCTGCGTCGTTACGGGAGGCGCATTATACGAGAAATCCATTTAGCTGCAAGCCCCTGAGCGCATTTTTTCGCGTTTTTTGTTTGAGTGCTGATTAAATCACCAAACAAGATAAAAAACGAGCAAAGCGTGCGTCATTCGACAAAAAACTTTTCACGCCACGCCTAAAGGCACAGAATCAGAATAGCACCCTGCGCCAAAAAAAGAATAGCAAGGTGTATGCGCCTCATCATTTACGCGGTATCGCAGCAGCAAAAAACGATCAGGAACATAGATAGCGATGTGACTGGCGTATCTTAAGCCAGCCGCCAGAAAACCGCTTAAAGAACGAAGCGCATCGGAACCACCACAACATCCAATCGATATCAAGGATCAAGATGAAAAAAAAGCTTATTGTCATGCTGTTAGCCAGCCTCTCCGTTCACGCTGCTTCCGTTTCCGCCAGAACATTACATTTTGGCACCTCCGCAACCTATGCGCCCTATGAGTTTGTCGATGCCGATAATAAAATTGTTGGTTTCGATATTGATGTCGCCAACGCAGTCTGCAAAGAGATGCAAGCGGAGTGTTCATTCACTAACCAGAGCTTTGATAGCCTGATCCCCGGTCTACGCTTCAAGAAATTTGATGCGGTGATCGCTGGTATGGACATGACGCCCAAACGTGAACAGCAGGTCTCCTTTAGCCAACCCTATTACGAAGGTTTGTCGGCGGTAGTCGTCACGCGTAAAGGGGCTTATCACACTTTTGCCGATCTGAAAGGCAAAAAAGTCGGACTGGAAAACGGTACAACGCATCAGCGCTATTTGCAGGATAAACAACAAGCAATCACGCCAGTCGCCTATGACAGCTATCTGAACGCCTTTACCGATCTGAAAAATAACCGCCTTGAGGGCGTGTTTGGCGATGTCGCCGCGATTGGCAAATGGCTAAAAAACAATCCAGATTACGCCATCATGGATGAACGCGCCAGCGATCCTGACTACTACGGAAAAGGGTTAGGCATTGCGGTACGCAAAGGCAATGACCCGCTATTGCAAGAGATTAATGCCGCACTCGACAAGGTGAAAGCGTCGCCGGAATATGCGCAGATGCAAGAGAAATGGTTTACGCAGTAATTCAGCGGCGGGAGAGCTGCCGGATAAAACGCTCTGGCGTCGTCATCCGGCATGTCGCGCCTCATAGCTTAATGAAATGCTCGCGGTAGTAAGCCAGTTCCGCTACCGACTCGCGAATATCATCCATCGCCTGGTGCGTGCCCTGCTTGGTAAAGCCAGCCAGAATCTCCGGCTTCCAGCGGCGCGCCAGTTCCTTGAGTGTACTGACATCCAGATAGCGATAGTGGAAGTAAGCCTCCAGTTCCGGCATATATTTAAACAGGAAACGACGATCCTGACCAATGCTATTACCGCAAATCGGCGACTTACCCGCAGGCACCCACGTTTTCAAGAATTCAATCGTCGCCAGTTCAGCGTCTCGTTCGCCCATCGTACTTGCCTTAACGCGACCCACCAGGCCGCTGCCGGTATGGGTGCGCACGTTCCAGTCATCCATTAACGCCAGTTGCGCATCGGGTTGATGTACCGCAATCGTCGGCCCTTCCGCCAGAATATTCAGACTGGCATCCGTCACCAGCGTGGCTATCTCAATAATGCGATCGCGCTCGGGGTCCAGACCTGTCATCTCCAGATCGATCCAAATCAGGTTGTTTTCATCGGCACTCATGCTATTTTCCACCCTTCAGAGGTCACATTCACTGTGACTATATTCATCTACAATTGCGTGTATCATAGATGTTTTGCCCACTATGGGCGACCAGGAGCCAGTACGATTGAGCAAAAATAAACTCTCCAAAGGCCAGCAGCGCCGTGTGAACGCCAATCACCAGCGTCGTTTAAAAACGTCCGCGGAGAAAGCCGACTACGATGACAACCTGTTTGGCGAGCCTGCAGAAGGTATCGTCATTAGCCGTTTTGGTATGCATGCCGATGTGGAATCTGCTGACGGCGAGGTTCACCGTTGCAATATCCGCCGCACCATTCGCTCGCTGGTGACAGGCGATCGTGTCGTCTGGCGTCCGGGCAAAGCCGCCTCAGAGGGCGTCAACGTAAAAGGCATCGTTGAAGCGGTGCATGAGCGCACCTCGGTATTGACGCGCCCGGACTTCTACGACGGCGTGAAGCCTATTGCCGCCAACATTGACCAAATCGTTATCGTCTCCGCGATTTTGCCGGAGCTGTCGCTGAATATCATCGATCGCTATCTGGTCGGCTGTGAAACCCTACAGGTTGAGCCGCTTATCGTACTGAACAAAATTGATCTGCTGGATGACGAAGGCATGGACTTCGTTAATGAGCAGATGGATATTTACCGCAATATCGGCTATCGCGTGCTGATGGTCTCCAGCCATACGCAGGATGGCCTGAAACCGCTGGAAGAGGCGTTAACCGGTCGCATCAGTATTTTTGCCGGACAGTCCGGCGTCGGAAAATCCAGTCTGCTAAACGCCCTGCTCGGCTTACAGAACGAGATTCTGACGAACGATGTGTCGAATGTCTCCGGTCTGGGTCAACATACCACTACCGCTGCTCGTCTGTATCATTTCCCGCATGGCGGCGATGTCATTGACTCCCCTGGCGTGCGCGAGTTCGGCTTATGGCATCTGGAGCCGGAACAAATCACGCAGGGCTTTGTCGAATTTCATGACTATTTGGGACATTGCAAATACCGGGACTGCAAGCATGACGCCGATCCAGGCTGCGCCATTCGCGAGGCGGTAGAGAACGGCGCTATAGCGGAAACCCGTTTCGAAAATTATCACCGAATTCTTGAAAGTATGGCGCAGGTAAAAACGCGTAAAAACTTTTCTGATACGGACGACTGACAGATACGCTAGGCGTCGTTAGAATCGTCCCCTTTTTTCAGGATGCCGGTATAAATGCCGGTTCAGGAACAACAATGGCCTGGAGGCTACCTTGTTAAACTCATTTAAACTTTCGCTACAATACATTCTGCCGAAACTATGGCTCACTCGCCTGGCGGGCTGGGGCGCAAGCAAACGAGCAGGATGGCTGACGAAACTGGTTATCGATCTCTTTGTAAAGTATTACAAAGTCGATATGACAGAGGCGCAAAAACCGGATACCGCCAGCTATCGTACGTTCAATGATTTTTTCGTGCGCCCGCTGCGTGATGATGTGCGCCCGCTCAATACCGATCCTAACATCCTGGTTATGCCTGCCGACGGTGTGATTAGCCAGTTGGGCCGTATCGAAGAAGATAAAATTTTGCAGGCCAAAGGCCATAATTACAGCCTTGAGGCGTTGTTGGCGGGTAACTACCTGATGGCGAATAAGTTCCGCAACGGCACGTTCGTGACCACTTACCTCTCCCCTCGCGACTACCATCGCGTGCATATGCCATGCAACGGCATCCTGCGCGAAATGATCTACGTACCGGGCGATCTGTTCTCCGTTAACCATCTGACCGCGCAAAACGTCCCCAACCTGTTTGCCCGCAACGAGCGCGTTATCTGTCTGTTTGATACCGAGTTCGGCCCTATGGCGCAGATTCTGGTCGGCGCGACTATTGTCGGCAGTATCGAAACCGTCTGGGCGGGGACCATTACGCCGCCGCGCGAAGGTATCATCAAGCGCTGGACCTGGCCAGAAGGCGAACATGAAGGGTCTGTCGCCTTGTTGAAAGGCCAGGAGATGGGGCGCTTTAAACTGGGTTCCACGGTCATCAACTTATTTGCGCCGGGGAAAGTGGATCTGATCGAGTCGCTGGCAAGCCTGTCCGTCACCAAAATTGGCCAACCGCTGGCAACCTCGACCGAAACATTCGTCGCACCAGAGGTAGAACCTGCTCCACTGCCGGAAGAAGAAATTAAAGCCGAACACGACGCCAGCCCGCTGGTTGACGATAAAAAAGACGAAACCTAATCAAGAGAGAACGCTGACGTGCGCCTGATTATCGCTTTTCTGATGGCCTGGTGCCTCAGCACGGGGGCGTTCGCCGCAACGGCCCCCGACGCCAAACAAATCACGCAGGAACTGGAGCAGGCAAAAGCGGCGAAGCCTGCTCAGCCGGAAGTTGTTGAGGCGCTCCAGACTGCGTTAAACGCGCTTGAAGAGCGAAAAGGCTCGCTTGAGCGCGCGAAACAATATCAACACGTTATTGATAATTTCCCTAAGCTGTCCGCCACCTTGCGCGCCCAGTTGAATAATCTGCGCGATGAACCTCGCAGCGTACCGCCAGAGATGTCCACCGAGGTGTTAAATCAGGAGATCTTGCAGGTTAGCAGCCAGCTACTGGATAAAACCCGCGAGGCGCAACAGGAGCAGGAGCGCGCCAGGGAGATCGCCGACTCGCTCAGCCAGCTTCCCCAACAGCAAAACGACGCCCGCCGCCAGCTTAATGAGATTGAGCGACGGCTCGGCGCCGCGGGCGGAAGTGCCTCGCTTAGCCAGGCGCAAAGTCTCAGTATGCAGGCGGAATCCGCTAAACTAAAGGCGTTAGTCGACGAACTGGAGCTGGCGCAACTGTCCGCCAACAACCGTCAGGAACTGGCTCGTCTGCGTTCCGAACTGGCGGAAAAACAGAGTCAGCAATTGGATGCGTATCTTCAGGCGCTGCGCAATCAGCTTAACAGCCTGCGTCAACGTGAAGCGGAACGCGCGCTGGAAAGCACTGAGCTGCTGGCGGAAAACAGCGCCGGTCTGCCGGAAGGCATCGTCGAGCAATTTAAAATCAACCGCGAACTGTCACAAGCACTCAATCAACAAGCGCAGCGGATGGATCTGGTCGCCTCGCAGCAGCGACAGGCCACCAGCCAAACGTTACAGGTGCGTCAGGCGCTCAATACGCTGCGGGAGCAATCGCAATGGCTTGGCGTGTCCAACATGCTTGGCGAAGCGCTGCGCGCGCAGGTCGCCCGTCTGCCGGAAATGCCTAAGCCGCAGCAGCTTGATACGGAAATGGCGCAGCTACGCGTTCACCGTATGCGCTATGAAGAGTTACTCAATAAGCAGCCGCAGCTACGGCAAATACGTCAGGCCGATGGACAGCCGCTGACCGCCGAGCAAAACCGGATCCTTGACGCCCAGCTTCGTACTCAGCGTGAGCTGCTCAACTCCTTGTTACAGGGCGGCGACACGCTGATCCTGGAGCTGACCAAACTGAAAGTCTCCAATAGTCAACTGGAGGATGCGCTTAAAGAGGTTAACGAAGCGACCCACCGTTATCTGTTCTGGACCGCTGACGTTAGCCCACTATCGCTCTCCTGGCCTGTTGATTTGGTTCAGGATTTACGTCGGCTTATCTCATTAGATACGTTTAATCAGTTAGGTAAAGCCAGCATCATGATGCTGACCAGCAAAGAGACGCTACTGCCGTTATTCGGCGCGCTGGTGCTGGTCGGATTTAGCCTCTATTCGCGCCAACACTTCAACCGGTTCCTTGAGCGCTCAGCCTCGCGCGTCGGGAAAGTTACCCAGGATCACTTCTCGCTGACGCTGCGAACGGTGTTCTGGTCGATTCTGGTCGCCTCGCCGCTGCCCGTCTTATGGGCGACGCTTGGTTATGGCCTACAGGAAGCCTGGCCGTATCCGCTGGCCGTCGCCATCGGCGATGGCGTGACGGCGACAGTACCGCTGTTGTGGGTAGTCATGATTTGCGCTGCTTTTGCCCGCCCTAACGGCCTGTTTGTGGCGCATTTCGGCTGGCCGCGAAATCGGGTAGCGAAAGCGATGCGCTACTACCTGATGAGCATTGGGCTGATCGTGCCGCTCATTATGGCGGTGATCATGTTTGATAATCTTAACGATCGGGAGTTTTCCGGCTCGTTGGGCCGCCTTTGCTTCATCCTGATATGCGGCGCGCTGGCGCTGGTGACGCTGAGTCTGAAAAAAGCGGGAATCCCGCTCTATCTCGATAAAGAAGGCAACAGCGACAACATGGTCAACAGCCTGCTGTGGAATATGTTGATGGGCGCGCCACTTATCGCGATTCTGGCGGCGGCGGTGGGCTATCTGGCCACGGCGCAGGCGCTACTGGCGAGACTGGAAACCTCGGTCGCCATCTGGTTCCTGCTGCTGGTCATTTATCACGTAATTCGCCGCTGGATGCTGATCCAACGACGCCGACTGGCTTTTGACCGCGCCAAACATCGTCGGGCGGAAATGTTGGCGCAGCGCGCGCGCGGCGAAGAAGAACCGGCGCACTCCTCCAGCCTTGAAGGCGCGGTCGACATCGATGAAAGTGAAATCGATCTTGACACTATTAGCGCTCAATCGCTACGTCTGGTCCGCTCGATTCTGATGCTTATCGCCCTGCTATCGGTGATCGTACTGTGGTCGGAAATCCACTCGGCGTTCGGCTTCCTGGAGAATATTTCGCTGTGGGATGTCACCTCTACGGTGCAGGGTGTGGAGAGCCTGGAGCCGATTACCCTGGGGGCGGTGCTCATTGCGATTCTGGTGTTTATCATCACCACGCAGTTGGTGCGTAATCTGCCTGCGCTGCTGGAGCTGGCGTTATTACAGCATCTCGATTTAACGCCGGGCACCGGTTACGCCATCACTACCATCACCAAATATCTGTTAATGCTGATTGGCGGACTGGTCGGCTTCTCGATGATCGGAATTGAGTGGTCGAAGCTACAGTGGCTGGTTGCCGCACTCGGCGTTGGGCTCGGTTTTGGCCTGCAGGAAATTTTCGCTAACTTTATCTCCGGTCTGATTATTTTGTTTGAAAAGCCGATTCGTATCGGCGATACGGTGACCATTCGCGATCTCACCGGTAGCGTGACCAAAATCAATACCCGCGCCACCACCATCAGCGACTGGGATCGTAAAGAGATTATCGTGCCGAACAAAGCCTTTATCACTGAACAGTTTATTAACTGGTCGCTGTCTGACTCCGTTACGCGCGTGGTGTTAACCATCCCGGCGCCAGCGGATGCCAATAGCGAAGAGGTGACGCAAATTCTACTGACGGCGGCGCAGCGCTGTTCTTTGGTGCTTGATAACCCACCACCTGAAATCTTTCTGGTGGATCTCCAGCAGGGTATTCAGATTTTCGAACTGCGTATCTATGCCGCGGAAATGGGGCACCGTATGCCATTACGCCATGAGATCCATCAGTTGATTCTGGCGGGCTTCCATAAGCACGGTATCGATATGCCATTCCCACCGTTCCAGATGCGTCTGGAAAGCCTGAACGGGAAGCAGACGGGAAGAACGTTAACGTCAGCCGGTAAAACCAGCCGCCCGGCCGGCAGTTTGTAATCCGGGTTCGTGTCGTGTAGGCCTGATAAGCGCAGCGCTATCAGGCCTACACGCAAAGCGCTTACTCCGCCGCCCACTCCGGATCAGCGCTCATACGGCGGCTGTAATTCTGATAAATCGCCATCGCTAACAACGAGAAGAAGATCGGGCCGCCGGTCATCCACAGAGCGCTATTCCAGTCCCCGGCCTCAATCACTGGTTGGATGATGGTAAAAACGTTGGCAAACGTCACCACCAGCACCACAACAACTGTCGCGACCAGGGTAGAGGCTTTGGTTTTAAAGAGAACAAATGGCCGCTCCAGATCCTGACGCGCTTTAAAGAAGGGAAATGCCAGCGCAAGGAACAGGTATGGCAACGTCATTGAGACATTCGCCATCAGCGTGAGTTTGTTATAAAACGCCGACGCGGTATCGCCGCCAAAAGAGACCAGCAAAATAAACAGACTCACCAGCACACACTGTAGCCACATAGCGGTCGCCGGCATACCGTTAGCGTTCAGTTTCGTCATCGGCGCGGGCCACAACGCTTTTGGCGTCCCCTGAATAATGGCTTTCAGCGGTGAATAGCTCAACGTAAAAAACGCGCCGGTATAAGCCAGAAACATAGAAAGACCAGTGATACGTGCAAACCAGACGCCCACCGTCAACGCCGCTTCTGGAGAAAGGTTTAACGCGTTGCCTAATGTCGTGCCTAAACTCGACATCAGAATATAGGTGATATTCCCTAAGTTAACGGCGCTATTACTTAATATCTGTTGCCAGTTAGTGCTGACGCCCCATAAAAAGATTGCCAAAGAATAACCAATTGAAATCACAATTGCCGCGAAGACGATACCTTTCGCAAAATTCTTTTCCGGTTTCTCGGTTTTATCCACCAGCCCGCCGACGGCTTCAATGCCACCGTAAGCAAAAATAGCAAATACAACAAATGACAACATTGCCAGGCCAGAGTGATAACCCGGATTCGGTGACGAGGTAAAATTAATTTCTTGTGCAAAATGCCCACCATTTAACAACAAAATAGCGACACTCACTAACAATAAAACTAAATTAAGACACATTACGGCAATACCTCCGACTGCCGTAATTCGCGCAATTTTATTAATCCCTCTGGCGGCGACACACGTCACCAGAATCATCCAGCCAACGGCCAACAATCCGACAACCTGGGTAGCTTCAAGCCCGGCGATCCCCCAGTGCTGCGTCATATCGGCGCCAAAAACAAAAGTAGAAAACGGTACCCAGACTTTTGCCGCCGTACTTACCATCCAGATGACATACGATGAAAACCACATAAACGTGCCGATAAACGCATAACGCGGCCCCACGCTATTATTCATCCAGGAATAGATTCCACCCTCTTCTTTTCGATAAGCGGAACCCATTTCAGCCATCATTAAGGCGAATGGAATAAAAAACAGTAAGGCAGAAAATATATACCACGGGATTGCGCTATATCCCATTAAATAAAACGCCGAAGGGCTATTCGCAAAACCAAAAACAGAAGTAAAAATCATCAGGATAAGCCCAATAAGGCTCATCTTTTTTATTGTGTGAGTCATTCAACCATCCCTTACGCTCGAGCGCGTTTGCCAGACGCCGCTCACCGATTGACGCCGCCTTCTTTTTTACAAAGGTCAGCGATAAAAAAATCAACACAGGATTGATACCTAAATGGCATCAAATATCCAGCCTTATGTTGTGGCAAGTAGAGGATAATTGAAAAAATATGCTACAAAATGGCGCTTATTGCGCCATTTTATCTCGCAAAAGAGTAAATTTCAGATTTACGCCCGATCGACCGTAAAAGCAATCACGTCCGCCAGGCTTTCCGCCCCCAGCGCCAGCATCACCAGACGATCAACGCCCAGCGCCACACCGGAACAATCCGGTAAACCTGCGGCCAGCGCATCCAGCAGATTTTGGTCAATCGGCTGCTGCGGCAGGCCGCGCGCAGCGCGCTTACGATTATCCTGTTCAAAGCGCTGTTGTTGTTCACGTGCGTCCGTCAGCTCGTGGAAACCATTCGCCAGCTCAATACCTTTGTAGTACACCTCAAAGCGCTCGGCGACGCGATGATCCTCGGTACTGATTTGCGCCAGCGATGCCTGACTTGCCGGAAAATGATAAATAAAGGTCGGCTTTTCTTTACCTATATGCGGCTCGACCCCCATCGTGAACAGCAGTTGCAGCAAGGTGTCCCGGTCTTCTTCCGTATCGGCAATATTGCTTAAATCAAGCTTTGCCGCCACCTCACGCATCTGCATTTTGTCCGCTGATAATGGGTCAATCTCCAGGTGGCGCTGAAACGCCTGTTGATAGGAGAGGCTTTCCGCAGGCTGACAATCCAACACTTGCTGAAGCAAATCATCCACTTCATTCATCAGGCGGTACATATCGTAATGCGGTCGATACCACTCCAGCATAGTGAATTCCGGATTATGATGTCGTCCCATCTCTTCGTTGCGGAAGCTGCGGCATAGCTGAAAAACCGGACCACATCCTGCCGCCAGCAGGCGTTTCATATGGTATTCCGGACTGGTCATTAAATAGAGGTTCATCCCCTGGGAATGGCCAGGTCCGACGAAACGCGTTTCGAACGGGAACAGATGGATGTCCGTGACCGTCGCCTGACTCATGCAAGGCGTCTCAACCTCAAGCACTCCACGATCGGCAAAGAAACGACGGATTTCCGCCATAATCGCCGCGCGTTTTAATAAATTGGGGATGGACGCGCTCGGCTGCCAGGTTGCCGTTTCGCTCATGATTCTTTCTCCAGTTTAAGACAAGGTCACGAAGTCTACTCGCAACGCGCGGGCGAAACAAATTTTGCGCGGGCGTATCGGGCGCCTTCTGGAGGGTAAAAAAAGTGATTTCAGATGGTTTAGTAATTAAATTAATCAAAATCAATGATAATTCATCCCCCTGATACGCTAAAAAAATCGAACACGTCAAATTTCCCTGACATCCCTGAGACTATACTGTTGTACCCATAAAGGAGCAGTGGAAACGCATTCATACTCCGCAGAACCCAGAGGCTTTATCTGGCTGCGCGAGGGTGAAATTACAATAATCTGGAGGAATGTCGTGCAAACCTTTCAAGCCGATCTTGCCATTATAGGCGCCGGTGGCGCGGGATTACGTGCTGCAATTGCTGCCGCACAGGCGAATCCCAACGCTAAAATCGCACTGATCTCAAAAGTGTACCCGATGCGCAGCCACACTGTCGCTGCCGAAGGGGGTTCAGCCGCTGTCGCCCAGGATCATGACAGCTTTGACTATCATTTTCACGATACGGTAGCAGGCGGAGACTGGCTGTGTGAGCAGGATGTCGTGGATTACTTTGTCCACCATTGTCCCACTGAAATGACGCAGCTCGAGCAATGGGGCTGCCCGTGGAGCCGCCGTCCGGACGGTAGCGTTAACGTGCGTCGCTTCGGTGGTATGAAAATCGAGCGTACCTGGTTCGCCGCAGATAAAACCGGCTTCCATATGCTGCATACCCTGTTCCAGACTTCCCTGCAATTCCCACAAATCCAGCGCTTTGACGAACATTTTGTGCTGGACATTCTGGTTGATGACAACCATGCGCGCGGCCTGGTGGCGATGAACATGATGGAAGGCACGCTGGTGCAAATCCGCGCCAACGCCGTGGTAATGGCGACAGGCGGCGCAGGCCGCGTATACCGCTATAACACCAACGGCGGCATCGTCACCGGCGACGGGATGGGCATGGCGCTGAGCCACGGCGTTCCGCTGCGTGATATGGAATTCGTTCAGTATCACCCGACCGGCCTGCCAGGTTCCGGTATCCTGATGACCGAAGGTTGCCGTGGCGAAGGCGGTATTCTGGTCAACAAAAATGGCTACCGTTACCTGCAAGACTACGGCATGGGCCCTGAAACGCCGCTGGGCGAGCCGAAAAACAAATATATGGAACTGGGGCCGCGCGACAAAGTATCCCAGGCTTTCTGGCACGAATGGCGTAAAGGCAACACTATCTCCACGCCGCGCGGCGATGTGGTTCACCTCGACCTGCGTCATCTCGGCGAGAAGAAACTGCATGAACGTCTGCCGTTCATTTGCGAACTGGCGAAAGCCTATGTCGGCGTTGATCCGGTTAAAGAACCGATTCCAGTACGTCCGACCGCGCACTACACCATGGGCGGCATTGAAACCGACCAGAACTGTGAAAGCCGTGTCAAAGGACTGTTTGCCGTTGGCGAATGTTCCTCTGTCGGTCTGCATGGCGCGAACCGCCTCGGTTCCAACTCACTGGCGGAACTGGTGGTATTTGGTCGTCTGGCTGGCGAACAAGCGATGGAGCGCGCTGCTACGGCAGGCGCCGCAAATAGCGCCGCGCTCGACGCCCAGGTTGCCGACATTGAACAACGTCTGAAAAATCTGGTGAACCAGGAAGGCAACGAAAACTGGTCGAAGATCCGCGATGAGATGGGTCTGTCTATGGAAGAAGGTTGCGGTATCTACCGTACCCCGGAACTGATGCAGAAAACCGTTGATAAACTGGCCGAACTTCAGGAACGCTTCAAGCGCGTACGTATCTCCGATACCTCCAGTGTGTTCAACACTGACCTGCTATATACCATCGAACTGGGTCATGGTCTGAACGTGGCGGAATGTATGGCGCACTCTGCTCTGGCGCGTAAAGAGTCCCGCGGCGCGCATCAGCGTCTGGATGAAGGCTGTACCGAGCGCGACGATGTGAACTTCCTCAAGCACACCCTCGCCTTCCGCGATGCTGATGGCACGACCCGCCTGGAATACAGTGACGTGAAAATCACCACCCTGCCGCCAGCCAAACGTGTTTACGGCGGTGAAGCGGAAGCAGCCGATAAGAAGGAGAAGGCGAATGGCTGAGATGAAAAACCTGAAAGTTGAGGTGGTGCGCTATAACCCGGAAACCGATACCGCGCCACACAGTGCTTTCTATGAAGTTCCTTATGATGAGACAACGTCGCTACTGGATGCGTTGGGCTACATCAAAGATAACCTGTCGCCAGACCTGAGCTACCGCTGGTCCTGTCGTATGGCTATCTGCGGCTCTTGCGGCATGATGGTCAACAACGTCCCTAAACTGGCGTGTAAAACTTTCCTGCGCGATTACACCAACGGTATGAAGGTGGAAGCGCTGGCAAACTTCCCGATTGAGCGCGACCTGGTTGTCGATATGACGCACTTTATTGAAAGTCTGGAAGCGATCAAACCGTACATTATTGGCAACTCTCGCACGCCGGATCAGGGGCCGAACGTCCAGACCCCGGCGCAAATGGCGAAGTATCACCAGTTCTCCGGTTGCATCAACTGTGGTCTGTGCTACGCCGCGTGCCCGCAGTTCGGTCTGAACCCTGAGTTTATCGGACCGGCTGCGATTACGCTGGCGCATCGCTATAACGAAGACAGCCGCGACCACGGTAAGAAGGAGCGTATGGCGCAGTTGAACAGTCCGAACGGCGTATGGACCTGTACTTTCGTGGGCTACTGCTCCGAAGTCTGTCCAAAACATGTCGATCCGGCTGCGGCCATTCAGCAGGGTAAAGTGGAAAGCTCGAAAGACTTTCTTATCGCCACCCTGAAACCACGCTAAGGAGTGCAACATGACGACTAAACGCAAACCCTATGTGCGGCCGATGACGTCCACCTGGTGGAAGAAACTGCCGTTTTATCGCTTTTATATGCTGCGCGAAGGCACAGCGGTGCCGGCAGTCTGGTTCAGTATTGAACTGATTTTCGGTCTGTTTGCACTCAAACACGGCGCGGAATCCTGGATGGGATTCGTCGGCTTTTTACAAAATCCGGTGGTAGTGATCTTAAACCTGATCACCCTGGCTGCCGCGCTGCTGCATACCAAAACCTGGTTTGAGCTGGCGCCGAAGGCTGCCAATATCATTGTAAAAGACGAAAAAATGGGGCCAGAGCCAATCATCAAAGGGCTTTGGATGGTCACTGCGGTAGTCACCGTAGTCATTCTGTATGTTGCCCTGTTCTGGTAAGGAGTCCCGGATGATTAATCCAAACCCAAAACGTTCTGATGAACCCGTATTCTGGGGACTGTTTGGCGCAGGCGGTATGTGGGGCGCGATCATCGCGCCGGTGATCGTGCTACTGGTTGGCATCATGCTGCCGCTGGGGCTGTTTCCGGGCGATGCCCTAAGTTTTGAGCGCGTACTGACGTTCGCCCAAAGCTTTATTGGTCGCGTTTTTCTGTTCCTGATGATCGTACTGCCACTATGGTGTGGCTTACACCGTATGCACCATGCGATGCATGACCTGAAAATTCATGTGCCCGCGGGCAAATGGGTCTTCTACGGCCTGGCGGCAATCCTGACCGTTGTGACGGCGATTGGCGTTATCACTCTCTAAGTCGCAACGATGCCCTCTTATCTACTCGGTAAGAGGGCGTTTTTTCTTTTCCTGCCCCTCATTTTCCCGCCAGGTTCTACACTTAGAAAAAACACTGGAAGGAAAAATTCTATGCGCTTGCTGCCCGTCGTTGCTGCAGTTACCGCGGCATTTTTGGTTGTCGCCTGTAGTTCGCCTACGCCGCCTAAAGGCGTTACCGTGGTAAATAACTTTGATGCCAAACGTTACCTCGGCACCTGGTATGAAATCGCACGCCTCGATCATCGATTTGAGCGTGGACTGGAGCAAGTTACTGCCACCTATAGTCTGCGTAACGATGGCGGGCTTAATGTCATCAATAAAGGCTATAACCCGGATCGGGGAATGTGGCAAAAAACAGAAGGCAAAGCGTATTTTACCGGTAGTCCAAACCGCGCCGCGCTCAAGGTCTCTTTTTTCGGCCCGTTCTACGGCGGCTATAACGTGATTGCGCTTGACAGGGAATACCGTCATGCGCTGGTGTGCGGCCCGGATCGCGATTATTTGTGGATACTCTCTCGCACGCCAACGCTCTCTGAGGAAATAAAACAGCAAATGCTGGCCGTCGCGACCCGGGAGGGGTTTGACGTCAATAAATTAATTTGGGTAAAACAATCAGGTTCGTAGCGATGTCAGCGACGAATTAATGCGTGCTGAGTTTTAGCCCAATTATACCCGCGACGATCAAGCCAAGACTGAGCAAACGCGCCGGTGAGGCAGACTCGCCCAGCAGAAGGATACCGGTGATTGCCGCCCCGACGGCACCGATGCCGGTCCAGATAGCGTACGCCGTTCCAACAGGTAGCGTTTTCATTGCCCAGGAAAGTAACGCCATACTGATAATCATGGCAATAATAGTGATAATACTGGGGGTCAGACGAGAAAAACCGTGGGTATACTTCAGGCCGACAGCCCATACCACTTCAAGTAAACCAGCGATTAATAAAATGATCCAGGACATATCAGGCTCCAGAGAATTAATGGGGCCGTCCCCGCTGAGAATAGCGTTTACAGGTCGTCCTGTAACGTATACGGATTAAAAGCTATTCTTGCCTGAGAGAAAATGAATTTCAACCTTTTTATTTTTTTCCGTCTAAAGGCGGGAATTGACCCTTTTAAGCCGCGTAATTTTCGCATTTAGCGCCAACAGGAGTTCTCTATGATGGAGCGCTTTCTGGGATCAGAAAATGCTTTATCTACTTCCAGGTGCAAAAAAACTATGTTGAAAATTTTAGTGATAGACCGATGCCATTTTACCCGTACGGGAATGGAGGCCTGGCTTAATCACACTGATGTGCTCAGTTCTTCGCTGCTGGTATCCGGGATGAATAACCTTATACTGGCGAAAGAACATATTCTGCAATGGAAGCCTCATCTGGTTATCGCTGATTTATATGGTTTTCTCAACGATGCCTTGCCCGCGCAGCCTATCAATGCATTTTTCGCCGCCTGTGGGATGACGCCGTTGGTATTATTACAGTCAGGGGATGTGCCGTACAGGTCACACTATGCCAGCCATGCGGTGTTATCTAAACACACGTCTTTACATGAGCTTGCACAACGAATTAAAGGCGCACTCTGTACTCATCCACTGCAGGAAGCGCCGGAAAGCGCCACGCCATTGCTCTCTCCGCAGGAGGAAAAGGTGCTCGCGATGTGGACAGAAGGCACCAGCAATAAAGAAATTGCGTATGCGCTTGGCATTCATGGGAAAACGGTTTACACCTATAAACGTAATATCCGTATGAAACTTCATATGGATAATCGGTATTCTCCCTTTCTAACGCTTCCGGAGAGAATAGATTAACGGTACGACGCCATGCCGTACCGTTGATGATTACTGCTGAGCTCTGGTTGCAGCGCCAGAGATCGCACTACCACCGTCCGAGATGTCCTCACCCACGCCACGCGTGGTATTACAAGCGGTTAATACAGTGGAAAGTACCAAAACAGAAAAGATCGCTGCAATTGTCTTTTTAACCATAATGTCTTCCTTTTCTAGCCAATGTTGTTTGTGTATAGCAACTTAATAATAGACAACATCCCAGAAAATGACGGACGTTCGACTAATTTTAGGAAGACGAGAAGTGATTAACTGGCTGCGCGGGAGAGGGTGTGACCGAGATGCTGAATATCTTCGCAAAAACCACGAGCGGTATTACATGCCGTTAATAATGTGCCGATGAGGAGAACCAGCGCGACAAGGCTGATAAGGCGTTTCATCATTGATGCTCGAAAAATACGATGGCGCAGCACACGCTACGCCATACTTCCCGGTAACGTAAATTATTTTACGCGAGATACGTATTCGCCGGAACGGGTATCGACTTTGATCACTTCACCAATCTGCACGAACAGCGGAACTTTAACCACTGCGCCAGTAGACAGAGTAGCTGGTTTACCGCCCGTACCTGCGGTATCGCCCTTCAGACCTGGGTCGGTATCAACGATTTCCAGTTCAACAAAGTTTGGCGGGGTGACAGAGATTGGCTGACCGTTCCACAGGGTCACGATGCATTCCGCCTGATCCAGCAGCCATTTTGCGTTGTCGCCGATAGCTTTGGCATCTGCAGAGAGCTGTTCGAAGGTTTCGTTGTTCATGAAATGCCAGAACTCACCGTCGTTATACAGGTAAGTCAGGTTCATATCGACCACATCCGCGCCTTCAGCGGAATCGGTCGATTTGAAGGTTTTCTCTACACGCGTGCCGGTCAGCAGGCGGCGCAGCTTAACGCGGGCAAACGCCTGGCCTTTACCCGGTTTCACGAATTCACTGGATTCAACCGCATAAGGTTCGCCATCCAACATGATTTTAAGACCGGAACGAAAATCGTTGCTATAGTAAGTCGCCATAAGGCCCTCTGAAATTGTTAACTGGTAGCTAAGCCACAAAATGGCGCATATTGTAACCCTAAATACCCCATTGCGAGAAGATTGGTTAGCGCAACTTGCCGATGTTGTGACCAATCCCGATGAACTGCTGCATCTTTTACAGATTGAAGCTGATGAAAAACTCCGGGCAGGACAGGACGCCAGGCATTTGTTTGCCCTCCGCGTGCCGCGCGCTTTTATTGCGCGCATGGAGAAAGGCAACCCTGACGATCCTCTTTTACGTCAGGTACTGACGTCCCGGGACGAATTTATTGTCGCCCCCGGTTTCTCCACCGACCCGCTGGAAGAGCAACACAGCGTGGTGCCAGGATTATTGCATAAATACCAAAACCGAGCGCTATTGCTGGTAAAAGGCGGATGCGCGGTAAATTGCCGCTACTGTTTCCGTCGTCACTTCCCGTATGCGGAGAATCAAGGCAATAAACGCAACTGGAAAGTCGCGCTGGAGTATATTGCCGCGCACCCGGAACTGGATGAGATCATCTTTTCCGGCGGCGATCCGCTGATGGCGAAAGATCATGAGCTGGACTGGCTGCTTACGCAACTGGAAGCCATTAAGCACGTCAAGCGGTTACGCATCCATAGCCGGTTGCCTATCGTCATCCCGGCACGTATTACTGACGAACTGGTCGCCCGCTTTGACCAGTCGCGTCTGCAACTTTTGCTGGTGAACCATATCAACCACGCCAATGAAGTGGACGAGGCGTTCTGCCTGGCGATGAAGAAACTGCGCCGCGTGGGCGTAACGCTTCTCAACCAGAGCGTCCTGCTGCGTGGCGTGAATGATAATGCGCAAACGCTGGCGAATCTGAGCAACGCGCTATTCGACGCCGGAGTGATGCCCTATTACCTGCATGTGCTGGATAAAGTGCAGGGTGCCGCGCATTTTATGGTCACCGATGACGAAGCTCGGCAAATCATGCGCGAACTGCTCACGCTGGTATCCGGCTATATGGTGCCAAGACTGGCGCGTGAAATTGGCGGCGAACCGAGCAAAACGCCGCTTGATTTACAGCTTCGTCAACAATAATACTCGCGGGCGAATCAGGGACGGCGAAAAATATTACCGCGCAATATCACGAGGAGATTCGCCCTGCGATTCTCCTCACCATCTGGCGACGATAAAATAACGTTCGTTATCCCTCCTATTTCTGACACTCTCTTTTCAATAAAATCCGTTTTAGGACTCGCTTAGCATGTACTGCATTTTCAAATTATACTGGCTTTCCTTTTTATAGAGCAGCATAAACAATTCATATATTAAATACATTACTATTAAACATTTAATTATTTTATATTTATGGAGAATTGACATAGCCTTAACGATTAAAGAACTAAATACCGGAGTTATTCGTCACAATAATACGTTTATCGCGCTGGCGCTTAAGGTGAAGTCCCTGAGAAATAAAGAAATAGTGCTTTTCTTTCCTGTGCTCGCGCTGCGAGACCTGCTGATCGGCCTTGAACACCAGCTTTATTTACAACACTCGCTTCCGGAACAAGAGCAGGAAAAACGCCAGAAAGCCAAAAGCAGCCATGTGCGTAAAATGCATGAGAATATTCCGGCAATACTCCGTGAAGAGCTGGAAAACGCCAATATTAATTAGCGCATTGAGTCCTTAGCGCTCAGCGATAATACAGAAGAGGCATTAATCTTTACGTTAAATCTGCACAATGGTAGCCACCTGGATTTACAGGTTGGAAAGTGGCAGGTTGAAGTCCTGGTGATAGCTATTATTCACGCTATTAACAATGCCGGAATGCGTGAGCTCGCATTGCGTATTTCTTCAATGCTGGACTTTTTACCATTATACGATGCTGATTGTCTGGAAAACGGTAATCTGCAATTCGATACCTATAACCAGCCCGACTGGAAACATAATCTGTATAACCATTATCTGGCGCTCGTTTATCGTTACACGGATGAAGCAGGAAAATCTTATGATTGCGGCACCATCATTAAAACCCGCAGTCAGTCAGGCTCTAAAGAAGCCGAAGCGATATCACGCCGTTTGCTGAATTACAGCCCGCGTCTTAAAAAGCTGGAGGGAAGACCATGTAAGGTTTTTGTCAGAACGCCAGGAACCGGTAAAGCAACGCGTCTGACGCAAGATCAATGCCTGCGCGCGTTGCATAATCTACGCATGGAGTCATCGCAGGAAAAACACTAACCATATCGCCCTCTGAATCTTGCAGAGGGCGTTACGATTCAGACATATCAGTTCGGACATTTATAAACCTGGCCGTTCATCTCGCTGGCCGTCGGGACAAAGCTGGACAACATGCCCTGCGACGGGCTACTTACGCCATACAGAACGTTCCCGCCCATCGCCGCCGCCTGGTTACGCAGATCGTTCGCTGCGCCGCGCATTGACCCCCCCTCTTCGCCGTGCTGGCCTGAAAACCAGTTACTCTGTTTACCGGTTGCCGTACCAATAAGCTGGCATTCCGCGCCTGGCTTATCTTCGACAAAGCGCACATTCTGGCCGGCCGCGGTGAGTTCGTTGCTGGAGCTACAACCCGCCATCAGCAGCGCGGCGCCAACGATCCCTGCTAAATATTTCACGTGCATGTTATTCCCCATAATCAATGAGCTGGACGTTTTGTCCGTATCTGAATCTTATACTAAAAAGATGACCAAAAGAAAAACCCCCGGTCATTTCTGCCCGGAGGTTTCTCAATTCTGGGAGATAAGCACCCAAATCATTCTGGTTGCAGGAAGGCGGCCAGTTTGTTAATCCCCAGGAGCTTACTCAAGTAAGTGACTGGGGTTAGCAAACGCAGCCAACGCATCTGCAGCCTGAAGGATGCAGGGTGTAGGCAATTACATCATGCCGCCCATACCACCCATACCACCCATACCGCCAGCAGCACCTAAATCAGGCGCATCGCTTTTCGGCAGGTCGGTCACCATGCACTCGGTGGTGATCATCAGACCAGCCACAGAAGCCGCGTACTGCAGCGCAGAACGGGTGACTTTGGTTGGGTCCAGGATACCCATATCAATCATGTTGCCGTATTCTTCGGTCGCTGCGTTGTAACCGTAGTTACCGTCGCCACCTTTAACGGTGTTAGCCACAACAGACGGCTCTTCGCCGCAGTTCAGCACGATCTGACGCAGCGGAGCTTCCATTGCGCGCAGCGCAACTTTGATACCCACATTCTGGTCTTCGTTCTGACCACGCAGCTCGCTCAGTTTGGACGCCACGCGAATCAGCGCAACACCACCACCAGCAACCACGCCTTCTTCTACCGCCGCACGGGTCGCGTGCAGGGCATCTTCAACGCGGGCTTTCTTCTCTTTCATTTCAACTTCGGTCGCAGCGCCAACTTTGATAACCGCAACGCCGCCTGCCAGTTTCGCTACGCGCTCCTGCAGTTTTTCACGATCGTAGTCGGAGGTCGCTTCTTCAATCTGCTGACGAATCTGAGCGACACGGCCCTGGATGGCCGCTTCTTCACCCACGCCATCAATGATGGTGGTGGTGTCTTTGTTGATCACAACGCGTTTCGCCTGGCCCAGATCTTCCAGAGTTGCTTTTTCCAGCTCCATACCGATCTCTTCAGAGATTACGGTACCGCCGGTCAGGGTAGCGATATCCTGCAGCATCGCCTTACGACGATCGCCGAAGCCAGGCGCTTTAACCGCAGCCACTTTCACGATACCACGCATGGTGTTCACGACCAGGGTAGCCAGAGCTTCGCCTTCAACATCTTCTGCGATAATCAGCAGCGGTTTACCAGCCTTCGCAACGGCTTCCAGAACCGGCAGCATTTCACGAATGTTGGAGATTTTCTTATCAGCCAGCAGGATGAACGGGCTTTCCAGCTCTACTGCGCCAGTTTCCGGCTTGTTGATGAAGTAAGGGGACAGGTAGCCGCGGTCAAACTGCATACCTTCAACCACATCCAGTTCGTCCTGCAGACCGGTACCGTCTTCAACGGTGATGACACCTTCTTTACCGACTTTATCCATCGCTTCCGCGATCAGTTTACCTACGGTCTCGTCGGAGTTAGCGGAGATAGTACCTACCTGAGCAATCGCTTTAGAGTCGGAGCACGGTACGGACAGCGCCTTCAGCTCTTCAACCGCAGCAGCAACCGCTTTGTCGATACCACGTTTCAGATCCATCGGGTTCATGCCCGCAGCAACGGCTTTCAGGCCTTCGGTAATGATGGACTGCGCCAGTACGGTCGCGGTGGTGGTGCCGTCGCCTGCAGCATCGTTCGCTTTAGAGGCAACTTCTTTCACCATCTGCGCGCCCATGTTTTCAAACTTGTCTTCCAGTTCGATTTCACGCGCTACGGAAACACCATCTTTAGTGATAGTCGGTGCACCGAAAGATTTATCCAGAACCACGTTACGGCCTTTCGGACCGAGGGTTACTTTCACTGCATCTGCCAGTACGTTTACGCCGCGCAGCATTTTCACACGAGCGTCGTTACCGAATTTTACGTCTTTAGCTGCCATTTTCTCTTTCCCTTAAATTCGTATGTTCAGTGTCGTTCGCGGATTACGCTTCAACAATTGCCAGAATGTCGCTTTCAGACATGATCAACACTTCTTCATTGTCGATCTTCTCAGATTTCACACCGTAGCCATCGTTAAAAATAACGATGTCGCCGACTTTCACATCCAGCGGCTGTACAGTACCGTTGTCCAGGATGCGACCCTTACCGACAGCGATGATTTCGCCACGAGTTGATTTACCCGCTGCGGAACCGGTCAATACGATGCCGCCAGCAGATTTGGACTCAACTTCTTTACGTTTGACGATCACACGATCATGTAACGGACGAATACTCATTGATAGCTCTCCTTTGAGAAAGTCTTTATCAGTTATGGGTTACGCCGGCCCGTAAACGGTTTCCCGGCTGGTGACCAGAGAGATGGGGATGGGATTTTGCCCCTTCAAGGGGGGAGATGAAAAAAAATTCTTCTAAGCCAAAAAAGCTGTAAAAACGCTACTTATCTCACGTTTACCCGAGGTTTAGAACATCCTGCTAAAAGAAAATGCGTGTGTGATACGCTTAAAAATGTCTGTCGTCGCCTGACGTTACAATGCCGCCGGATAATTAGCTTATGAATGAACTAAAAAAAGAGCTTGGGCTGGTTCAGGGCGTTATCTTGTTAACCACGTCATTATTAGGGACTGGCGTTTTTGCGCTTCCGGAACTGGCTGCGCGGGCCGCAGGCAACATCAGCCTGTGGGCATGGCCGCTGCTCATTATTTTGATTTTCCCTATTGCCATTGTCTTTGCCGTGCTGGGACGTCATTTTCCACACGCTGGCGGCATAGCGCATTTTGTCGGAATGGCATTTGGCCCGCACCTACAACGGGTGATCAGTTGGTTATTTTTATCGGTAATTCCTGTCAGCTTTCCCGCAGCCCTGCATATTGCGGTGGGCTTCGGTCAGGCGCTGTTTGGCTGGCGGAACGAGCAGCTCTTATTCGGGGAACTGGGAACTATAGTCTTACTATGGTTTATGGGCTCTCGCGGCGCCAGCTCCAGCGCCAACCTGCAAGCCATTATCGCTGGATTAATTATCGCGCTTATTGCCGCCATTCTGTGGAAAGGCGCGATTAAACCTGCGGATATCACCTTTCCAGCCGTAAACGAACTCACATTTTCCCGGCTGTGTACCGCCCTGGCGATCATATTCTGGGGATTTGTGGGAATTGAGGCTTTTACGCATTTGTCGTCTGAATTTAAAAATCCTGAACGTGATTTTCCGCGCGCATTGATCATTGGCCTGATGCTGGCCGGCTCCATTTATTGGGCCAGTACCGCCGTGGTACTGCATTTTGGCGTCTATAGCGACAAGATAGCGGCGACAGCATCGCTACCGCTTATTATTGTTCATCTCTTCGGTCTGCAGGCGTTGTGGGTAGCCTGCATTATTGGTTATCTCACCTGCTTTGCCAGCCTGAATGTGTATGCTCAGAGTTTCGCGCGCCTGATATGGACGCAAATGCAATATAAGCCCGACCACTATCTGGCTCAACTCTCTCCCGGACGCATCCCCTTGCACGCGTTAAACGCCATTCTGGCCTGTTGTTGCGTGAGTTCCCTGGTCGTCTACGCCCTGAGAATTAATCTCAATGCGCTGATCGTCTATGCTAACGGTATTTTTATTATGCTCTATCTGCTTTGTATGCTGGCGGGCTGTCGGCTGTTGAAAGGGCGCGGTCATGCACTGGCGGTGACGGGTTGTCTACTGTGTCTATTATTGCTGGTAATGGTGGGTTGGAAAAGCTTATACGCCACTATTATGCTGGTAATGTTATGGCGGTTTTTACCGAAGCGGAAACGCATGACGTGAGAGGCAACCATTGGCCGGATAGCGACGCTCACGCAACTTATCCGACCTGCATCTCCACCTTTAATCCCGACGATCATCCTTATGTTCAATACGATCGCGATCGTCGTCTTTACGCTGATACTCGCCGTCAAATGTTTCGCCACCACCAGTACCTGCGCTAAACCCGCCGCCCGGCATCCGGGAAAAACGTAAATGTGGCAACAACTTTAGCGTCAAATGTTTTTGCACTGGCGGTAACAAAAGGAGAAGGCCGAGAAAATCGGTGAAAAAACCCGGCAACAGGAGCAGTAAGCCAGCGATGATCAGCGATACGCTCTTAATCATTTCTGCCGCAGGGCTCTCACCGGCCGCCATTTTTTGTTGCATCAGCAAAAAGTTTTTAAAACCCTGGTTACGTACCAGCGACATACCGATAACCGACGTAAAAATCACCAGGATTAGCGTCATCAGGACGCCAAGCACATGGGCGACCTGGATAAAGATAGAAATCTCAATATAAACATAGAGAAAGACAGCTAAAAAGGGTATCCAGCGCAAAGGACTCTCCTGTAAGTCATAGCCGTCTGCGACGACCATTTAAATGGGTTTGCGATTCGCATTGATCCGATATGGTGGTGCTTAGCAAAATTTCAAGCAGTTTGTACACTTATTTTAAGTAGTAATCCTAAAGCGGTGACCTATTTCACAAAATAATAAATAAGGGGTAAATTCCCACACTTTAAGTGATCCAGATTACGGTAGGAATTCTGAACCAGCATATGATCTCGTTTATCAGGCCGATGGAGGGGATAATCGTCGGTCAGAAAACATTCGAAATCACATATATCCTGTGTGTTTTAAAGTAAAAATCATTGGCAGCTTGAAAAAGAAGGTTCACATGTCAAACAACATTCGTATCGAAGAAGATCTGTTGGGTACCAGGGAAGTTCCAGCTGAAGCCTACTATGGTGTTCACACTCTGAGAGCGATTGAAAACTTCTACATTAGCAATAACAAAATCAGCGACATCCCTGAATTTGTGCGTGGCATGGTTATGGTAAAAAAAGCGGCGGCGCTGGCCAACAAAGAGCTGCAAACCATTCCTAAGAGTGTGGCGAATGCCATCATTGCCGCATGTGATGAAGTCCTTAATAACGGTAAGTGCATGGATCAGTTCCCGGTAGATGTCTACCAGGGCGGCGCGGGCACTTCCGTCAACATGAATACCAACGAAGTGCTGGCCAATATCGGGCTGGAACTGATGGGTCATCAGAAAGGTGAATATCAGTACCTGAACCCGAACGACCACGTGAATAAATGTCAATCGACTAACGACGCCTATCCGACAGGCTTCCGTGTAGCGGTTTACGCCTCTATCATCAAACTAATTGATGCCATCAACCAGTTACGTGAAGGCTTCGAACGTAAAGCAGTTGAATTCCAGGACATCCTGAAAATGGGTCGTACCCAGTTGCAGGACGCCGTACCGATGACGCTTGGTCAAGAATTCCGTGCTTTCAGCATCCTGCTGAAAGAAGAAGTGAAAAGCATCGAACGTACTGCTGAACTGCTGCTGGAAGTGAACCTTGGCGCTACGGCAATCGGTACCGGTCTGAACACGCCGAAAGAATACTCTCCGCTGGCGGTGAAAAAACTGGCTGAAGTAACTGGTTTTGCTTGTGTTCCGGCTGAAGACCTGATTGAAGCGACGTCTGACTGTGGCGCATATGTCATGGTTCATAGCGCGCTGAAACGCCTGGCGGTGAAGATGTCCAAAATCTGTAACGACCTGCGCTTGCTCTCTTCTGGCCCTCGTGCCGGCTTGAACGAGATCAACTTGCCGGAACTGCAGGCGGGCTCTTCCATCATGCCAGCAAAAGTGAACCCGGTTGTACCGGAAGTCGTAAACCAGGTATGCTTTAAAGTCATCGGTAACGACACCACCGTTACGATGGCGGCGGAAGCCGGTCAGCTACAGTTGAACGTTATGGAACCGGTTATCGGTCAGGCGATGTTCGAATCCATTCACATTCTGAGCAACGCGTGCTACAACCTGCTGGAAAAATGCGTTAACGGCATTACCGCGAATAAAGAAGTGTGCGAAGGGTACGTTTATAACTCCATCGGTATCGTCACTTACCTCAACCCGTTCATCGGCCACCACAACGGCGACATCGTCGGTAAAATCTGTGCCGAAACCGGTAAGAGCGTACGTGAAGTTGTGCTGGAGCGCGGCCTGTTGACGGAAGCCGAGCTGGACGATATTTTCTCCGTACAGAACTTGATGCACCCGGCTTATAAAGCTAAACGTTATACTGATGAAAGCGAACAGTAATCGTACAGGGTAGTACCAAAGAGGCACGTCAAGATGACGTGCCTTTTTTCTTGCAATAAGTTACCAAATAACAACAATTTAATATCAACTTGTTAAACAACAAGGAAGGCTAATATGATAGTTGTCGAACTTATCATTGTTTTGCTGGCAATCTTTTTGGGCGCCAGACTTGGGGGCATCGGTATTGGATTCGCAGGTGGGCTGGGTGTTCTGGTACTTGCCGCCATCGGCGTGAAGCCAGGGACAATTCCATTCGATGTCATTTCCATCATCATGGCGGTTATCGCCGCGATCTCTGCCATGCAGGTCGCGGGCGGTCTGGATTATTTGGTAAACCAGACAGAAAAACTGCTGCGTAAGAACCCGAAATACATCACCATCCTCGCACCGATTGTGACCTATTTCCTGACTATTTTTGCCGGTACCGGGAACATTTCCCTGGCAACGCTACCGGTTATTGCTGAAGTCGCGAAGGAGCAGGGAATCAAACCTTGCCGGCCACTCTCTACCGCCGTGGTATCCGCGCAGATCGCGATTACCGCCTCGCCGATTTCTGCGGCCGTGGTGTATATGTCTTCTGTCATGGAAGGTCATGGCATCAGCTACATCCACCTGTTGTCCGTGGTTATCCCATCTACGCTGCTGGCGGTACTGGTGATGTCCTTCCTGGTCACTATGCTGTTCAACTCCAAACTTTCGGACGACCCGATTTACCGCAAGCGTCTGGAAGAAGGACTGATTGAACTGCGTGGTGAAAAGCAGATTGAAATCAAACCGATGGCAAAAAACTCCGTCTGGCTGTTCCTGCTGGGCGTTATCTGCGTGGTTGTTTATGCGATTGTCAACAGTCCGAGCCTCGGCCTGGTTGAGAAACCGCTGATGAACACCACCAACGCTATTCTGATCATCATGCTGAGCGTCGCAACGCTGACCACCATCCTGTGTAAAGTGGAAACTGACGCCATCCTCAACTCCAGTACCTTTAAAGCAGGGATGAGCGCCTGTATCTGTATTCTGGGCGTGGCGTGGCTGGGTGATACCTTCGTATCCGCTAACATCGACTGGATCAAAGATACTGCGGGTAGCGTCATTCAGGGTCATCCGTGGCTGCTGGCCGTCATCTTCTTCTTTGCTTCCGCGCTGCTCTACTCTCAGGCGGCAACGGCGAAAGCTCTGATGCCGATGGCGCTGGCGCTGAACGTCTCTCCGTTGACGGCAGTCGCTTCCTTCGCTGCCGTTTCCGGCCTGTTCATTCTGCCGACCTACCCGACTCTGGTTGCGGCGGTACAGATGGATGACACCGGTACAACCCGTATCGGTAAATTCGTCTTTAACCACCCGTTCTTCATCCCAGGCACCCTGGGCGTCGTTCTGGCTGTCTGCTTCGGCTTCCTGCTGGGCAGCGTTATGCTGTAAGTGTTTTACCCGCGGGGCGTATCACGCCCCGCATTCTCCCGCCCTTTGACTAACATCCTGCCCTCGTCCATTGTATAGTGACCATTCACTTGCGGATCTTTTTGTTCTTTCGAGGTGTTTATGCTTGATGTTAAGAGTCAGGATATTTCCATCCCCGAGGCCGTTGTGGTGCTTTGCACCGCCCCGGATGAAGCTACCGCCCAGGATCTGGCCGCCAAAGCGCTGGCGGAAAAACTGGCCGCCTGCGCCACCCTCCTCCCCGGAGCGACATCGCTGTACTACTGGGAAGGCAAACTGGAGCAGGAGTATGAAGTTCAAATGATCTTGAAAACCACCGTTTCACATCAGCAAGCGCTTATCGACTGCCTGAAGTCTCATCACCCGTATCAAACGCCCGAACTTCTGGTTTTACCTGTTACTCACGGAGATACTGATTACCTCTCATGGCTCAACGCATCTTTACGCTGATCCTGCTGCTGTGCAGCACATCCGCCTTCGCCGGATTATTCGACGCGCCGGGTCGCTCACAGTTCGTCCCTGCCGACCGGGCTTTTGTTTTTGATTTTCAGCAAAATCAACACGACCTTACCCTCTCCTGGCAGGTAAAAGAGGGTTACTACCTTTACCGTAAACAAATCAGCATTACGCCGACGAAAGCGGATATCGCCGCAGTCCAGCTCCCGGCAGGCGTCTGGCATGAAGATGAGTTTTACGGGAAAAGCGAAATCTACCGTAAGCGGCTAAACGTTCCGGTAACAGTTAACCAGGCGGCTGGCGCGACATTAACGGTAACATACCAGGGGTGCGCCGATGCGGGATTCTGTTATCCGCCGGAAACGAAAACGGTGCCGCTAAGTGAAGTCGCCGCGGCAATAGACGCCACGCCGACGCCTGCTGTCACCCAGACGGGTGAGACGTCAAAACCCGCCGCCCAGCTACCTTTCTCCGCGATCTGGGCACTTCTGATCGGCATCGGCATCGCCTTTACGCCCTGCGTTTTACCCATGTATCCGCTGATTTCCGGTATTGTACTGGGCGGAAGGCAACGTTTGTCGACGGGTCGCGCACTGCTGCTGGCCTTTATCTATGTACAAGGGATGGCGCTGACCTATACCGCACTGGGTCTGGTCGTCGCCGCGGCGGGATTACAGTTTCAGGCGGCGCTGCAGCACCCTTATGTGTTAATCGGCCTTGCCATCGTGTTCACCCTGCTTGCGTTGTCGATGTTTGGCCTGTTCACACTACAGCTCCCCTCCTCACTGCAAACCCGGCTAACATTAATGAGTAATCGTCAGCAAGGCGGCTCGCCCGGCGGCGTCTTTGTTATGGGGACGATTGCCGGATTAATTTGTTCTCCCTGCACCACAGCGCCGTTAAGCGCGATTCTGCTCTATATCGCTCAGAGCGGAAATATGTGGCTGGGCGGCGGCACGCTGTATCTGTATGCATTAGGCATGGGTCTGCCGCTAATTCTGGTCACCGTATTTGGCAACCGCCTGCTGCCGAAAAGCGGCCCGTGGATGGCGCATGTCAAAACCGCTTTTGGTTTCGTAATCCTCGCGTTACCGGTATTTTTACTGGAGCGGATTATTGGCGAGGCTTGGGGTTTACGTCTGTGGTCGCTGCTGGGCGTCGCTTTCTTTGGCTGGGCGTTTATCACCAGCCTTCAGGCCAGACGTGCATGGATGCGTATCGTACAGATTATCCTGCTGGCAGCAGCGCTCATTAGCGTGCGGCCGCTACAGGATTGGGCATTCGGATCGCCGTCCGCGCAGACTCAGGCGCACCTCAATTTCACGGCTATTTCTACCGTGGACGAGCTCAATCAGGCGCTGGCACAGGCCAAAGGCAAACCCGTTATGCTGGATTTCTACGCCGACTGGTGCGTGGCCTGTAAAGAGTTTGAAAAGTATACCTTCAGCGATCCGCGGGTCCAACAGGCGCTCGACAACACGGTGCTCTTGCAGGCTAACGTCACCGCTAACAATGCGCAGGATGTCGCGCTGTTAAAGCATCTGCAAGTCCTCGGGCTACCCACCATTCTGTTCTTTGATGCTCAAGGTCAGGAACAGCCGCAAGCGCGAGTCACCGGCTTTATGGACGCCGCAACCTTTAGCGCGCATTTGCACGATCGCCAACCGTGAGCGACACTTGCAAAAGCAAAGACGGAGGAGAATACCGTGCAACGTGAAGATATTCTGGGAGAAGCCCTGAAATTACTGGAGACGCAAGGGATAGCCAATACTACGCTGGAAATGGTGGCGGAGCGCGTAAATCAACCACTCGACACATTACAGCGTTTCTGGCCAGATAAAGAAGCCATTTTGTATGACGCGCTACGTTATCTTAGTCAGCAGGTAGATATCTGGCGACGCCAGCTTCTTCTTGATGAGACCCTTTCTGCTGAACAAAAGCTGCTGGCACGCTACAGCGCGCTCTCGGAATGTGTCAGTAATAACCGTTATCCTGGTTGCCTGTTCATTGCCGCCTGCACGTTTTATCCCGATCCAGCCCATCCTATTCATCAACTGGCCGATCAACAAAAACGCGCGGCACATGATTTTACCCATGAGCTACTGACCACGCTGGAAATTGACGATCCAGCGATGGTCGCAAGGCAGATGGAGCTGGTGCTGGAAGGTTGTCTCAGTCGAATGCTGGTCAACCGCAGTCAGGCTGATGTAGATACCGCTCAGCGGTTGGCGGAAGATATTCTGCGTTTTGCACAGTGCCGCCAGGGTGGCGCGCTAACCTGACGGAGTACTGATTTTACGCATTTTGCCTGAAAAGCAGACAACCAACGCGCTTTTATCACTTTTTTCGTGTAAAGCCGTTGACGACCGCGCCCCTTTACGGTTTAATGCGCCCCGTTGCCCGGATAGCTCAGTCGGTAGAGCAGGGGATTGAAAATCCCCGTGTCCTTGGTTCGATTCCGAGTCCGGGCACCACTATTCTGTTTTTATGCTTCTCAGGATGTCTCTATAAGTATTTAGATTCAGAGAATTAGCGTAAAAAATGTCTCAGTGCGTATCTGTTTATCTGTACGCATCCGACAAAATTTGGGGTCAGATTGCGGGTCATTCAGTTCGATAAACTGAGTGACTCATTATGTTAACTGATTCCCACATCCGCACTGCAAAATCCCTTGAAAAATCCTACAAGCTGACTGATACATACGGTCTGTACCTGATGGTTTCTACCACCGGTTCACGCTTATGGTATTTCCGTTACCGCTTTGCTGGTAAAGAGTTCCATCTGGCGTTTGGCACTTACCCTCAGGTGACACTGGTCAAAGCCCGCCAAAAACGTGATGCGGCAAGAAAGCTGCTGGCATCTGATATAAGCCCCTCTCAGCTTCGCAAAACCGGAAAATCCCCCGTTGACGAGTCCCGGACCTTTAAATTCATCGCCACCGAATGGCACACGGATAACCTTGTTCGCTGGTCAGAAGGTCATGCGGACAAAATCCTGATATGCCTTAAGCGCTATGTCTTTCCTGATATTGGTGCAATGGATATCACCAGGATTGAAACCCTGCATCTGGCCGAGCCAGTCAAAGCTATCGATGATAAGGGCGTGCATGATGTCGCCGGACGGGTACGCCAGCATCTGACCAAAATCATGCATCATGCCGTACAGCGCGGTCTTATCCGCTATAATCCGGCCTTTGACCTGGATGGCGTCGTGACCCCGGTTGTGATCCAACATCACCCCGCCCTGCCCCTGAAACGCCTGCCGGAGCTGCTGGACAAGATCAATGGCTACAAGGGGCGGGAGCTGACCCGTCTGGCGCTGGAGCTTAATCTGCACGTCTTTTTGCGTTCCAGCGAACTGCGTCTGGCCCGCTGGGATGAGTTCAACCTCAAAGCCCGTATCTGGACAGTACCCGCGCAACGCGAGGCGGTGAAAGGAGTGCGGTTCAAAGATGAAAGATGAGCATCTGGTGCCGCTGTCTTCTCAGGCCGTTACCCTGCTGGAGCAGATGCAGGTATACGGTCACGCGGCAACAAGGCCTGCTGTCTTTGCAGGCCGCAGCCCGTCAGGTAAAAGGCGCTGAATGTCAGCAGATGCAGATGAGCCGGAATATCTCGGCGTGAAGGAGCGTTAACCAGCAAGCTGGCGCAGTTAAAAGGATAAGTGTGAAATTTGACCTCTGTCGCAGTTGCCTGCGAGCCGGTGTTTGCGGAGGTATTCACCGGTAGGGGCTGCCATCCTGAGTTCCTCAGGCGCTTCTTTCAGGCCATGAAGCATTTTGTGCTGGGAAAAAGTCTATCCTGCAAGCGATAGTAAAGAAAGAAGAAACTATTTTTAGCCTTAAAAAATTATCGAAGGTTATTCCAATAAGACAACATCGCTAAGCGATACCGATTCCAGCTTTTTAGATTATGACCTTTCTTCTGGTATTTATAATCTTCTATCCTCAAGCAGAAGTAACAACATCTGCATCAGATAAAAGGTAAATACATCAAATTATTCGGATAGAATGTTTTGATGTATCCATCGTCAAATATAGTCATCAACGGCAGTTAATTTTTTAAATAAAAATATCCCACGACAGTCTGAACTGACAGATAACCCAGTAGTTACGGAGTGCTCCAGCAGTTATAACAAATAATCGAGAACGCAATAAAATTATTCACAAATGATAGCCACTCTTAGAACACTGAAAATTATTATTTTTTGGTAATATATATCCAACCTATTCTTTTACCTAACTGAAAATTAATTTACACAGAAGTCAAAACTGCCATTTCATTATCTATAATATCTAATCGACGGGCTGTAGATAGATAATAGCATTGTATTTAGCTAATATATTTCACAGTGTTTCTAGTATATAGATAACGTGATTTTTATATGCCATGATAACGATAAAATAAGGAAGTATATCATATTATGCCATGGTAATAATAACCTAATAAATAAGATAACAATATTTCCAACATTTCAATTCTCTATTCATGTGGTTCCAACAGCCCACCGATCTCTAACGCCTGTTGAAGAAACCGCAAACCTGAAGTGGTGATGGTTAAAGTTCGATATTCATCAGCCTTTGTTATATATCGCCTATCAAGCATACACCGAAGCAATATAGACCCTAATTCGCCTGACAAGTGGTAGCTCTGTTCGCTCCAGTCCATGCAAGGAATTACCAACGCTCTTCGGGATGGGGGAACAGAACGGATATCAATGTCCAGTTCCTTTATAAACCATTGATAGCCTTTTTCGCTAATTTCTAGGTGATCTCGTTCAGTAATCAAGATCTGTTGTTTCGACAAGCTTTCAAAAATAGATACACCAACATGCCCAGCAATGTGATCATAGCATGTCCGTGCATAACATAGTTTTTTGAATCCTGCAGGCTTACGCCGCTGTTGAAGAGCAAGATCAGTATAAGTTGCTGCCATCATTGACTCAATAGCCTGCGCAACAAGTTGGTTTTATAAGCGATAGTACCTATTTCGTCCAACCTTCTCAAAAGTAACAACTTTGAAATATAACAATTTCGATAAGTGATTACTTGTTGATTGCGCAGATAACCCCGATAGGTAAGCCAATTCTGATGCAGTCAAATGATTGCTATCCATCAGTGAAGAAAGCATCTTTGCTCTGCCTGGATTGGCTAGTAAGTATGCAAGTCGGCTAAAGTTAGGTAAGGAATCGTCCATAGCAATGATAGTTCATCGTGTAATGAAACATCTCCAAAAGTGAAGAGCCATAATACAACTACATTTGATTCACATGGCATAATTTAATGTTTTTGTATTCTTACTTACAAAAAAATACACTTTTAGTTTATAGAACACTTATTTTGATCATATGGGGAGGGTTAATAGTCTTTACCACTGGAGTACAAGGGATAATTAATAATTATATATTATCTTTATCAATGATGTTTGGAGCATTTATAGGTAGTGCAACTCCTGTTGGAGGTGGGGTGATCGCATTTCCAGTGCTTTCTTTCATCAAACATGCTCCTTCATCAGAAGCAGCGACCTTCTGCCTTGCTATGCAGGCTTTTGGTATGACGGCAGCATCTCTAACCATTTATAAGAATAAAATTAAAGTCAATAGTTTTCTTATAATTTATAGCACAGTTATTGCTACTCTAGGATATTTAGTAGGCCTAGCATATATTCAAAATCCATTTTCATCAGTAAGTCTAAAAATATTCTTCTCTTCATTCTGGTTGACATTCGGCATTGCTATATATCTTCTACGTCGAAAAAACAAAGTAATGCTGACGATGAGAAACAAAGGGGAAATGGCATCATCAAAAATGTTAACCCTAGGAATAATTAGCTTTATTGGTGGGGTAATTACATCTTGGATAGGAAATGGCATAGATGTGATGTTTTTTTGTGCTTTGATATTAATTTTTTCCGAATCAGAATCTATCGCTACGGCCTCAGCCGTCGTCGTTATGTCTTTAATATCTATTTTATCAACCATTATAAATTTCAGTACGGGTAACTATAGTACACATACACTAGAATATCTAAGTGCAACGATCCCAATTGTCATATTTTTTGCCCCTCTAGGCATAATGTACGCGACAAAAAGAGGTGATTTATTTATCCGCAAATTACTACTGCTTATAGTAACAATACAATATTTAGTTGTAGCATCGACATATTTCCATATCATTAACAACTTAATCATTTCGGTCTGTGTTATTTTAATATCAGCATTATTTCTTTTACTCATAAACAAATTATTCAAAGGAAAAAATAAATGAGCAATAATCATAATACAGGTTTTCTACCTAAAGTAATATTAGCCACCATATGTATGGGATCATCATTTCCCACAGGGAAATACCTTATAGCAAATGAGCACATGCCCCCTTTCTTAATGGGAGGATGGCGATTTTTAGCGGCTGGGTTACTTATGTTAATTAGTGCTACCATATTAAAAGGATACAGACAGGTAGTCCCAACATATAAGCAATCAATTGTAGGAGGAATTATTCTTACTGGTATAATTGGATGTTTGCAAACAACAGGAACGATGGGTTTTTTGAACCTTGCATTACAAAGTGTCTCATCTTCAATGTCTTCAATCATACTTTTTACTAACCCACTATGGTTATCATTATTAGCTCACTTCCTACTGAAAGATAAATTAAATAAAAGAAAAATAATTTCACTCATAATAGGAATTTCTGGTGTCATTTTCTGCCTTGGATTGAGTACCATGCAAGGGGGGATAGGACTAATTTATGCTTTTTTGGGTTCATTATGCTGGTCAATATGCACAATAATAACAAAAAGATTTATCTTTGACAAAAGTAGCTGGGTATTAACTGGCTGGCAGTTATTCTGGGGGGCAATATTTATGCTACTCACTGCATACATAAGACATGAAGAATATAATATAGGATCGCTCCAATTGTGGGGATGGGTATGGTTTATTTGGTTAATCATTCCTGCAAGTATCGGATCCTTTGGGCTTTGGTTCTCTGCATTACGCCAGGGAGGAGCAACTCTGACAAGTGGTTTTCTATTCTTAGTACCTCTTTTCTCTGTGATTTTTTCTGTTTTGGCGTTACACGATGGGCTCTCTACTCATCTAATACTTGGTGGAGGACTTATTGTCCTTTCATTATATCTTTTAAATAAAGGGGATAAAGATGAAATTAGGTAATGAAATTGCCTTAGAAAGTGGTAAACAATGGACTTTCGATAATAATGTAGCTCCTTATTTTGATAGTCATGTGCAGCAATCTGTTCCAGTTTATCTTGAAGGCCATGAACTAATTTGTTTCATTAGTGATTTCTTTGTTAGAGATAACGCTATTATATATGAAGTTGGTTCATCGACAGGAGCGTTGATTAATAAAATTTTTGACCGGCACCATATGAAAAATAATGTTCGGTTCATTGGCATCGAACCTGTAAAAAGTATGGTTGAACAAGCAAAAAAACAATCAAAGGGAAAGCATATTGAATACATTAATGAATGTATAGAAGTAGTGGAACTAGAACCGTGTAATCTTATCGTATCATATTATTGCGTACAGTTTATAGAAATGGGAAATAGAGAATATATATTCCATAAATTCTATGAAAAATTACAGCCGGGTGGAGCTCTGATTATTTTCGAGAAAGAAATAATTAATGATTCAAAAATTAATGAAATTGTTGAGTCTTGCTATCTTAAATTCAAATTAAAACAAGGATTTTCTATTGATGAAGTTCTCTCGAAAAAATTTAGCTTAGAAGGTGTAATGAACACTAACACTGAAAATCAAAACATACGTCTATTGATGAATGCTGGGTTTACCCAGTTTGAGACAATCATGAAATACGGAGAATTCCATGGATACCTTTGTATCAAATAGTTTAGTCAATGAGAATGAAACTAAATGGGAGGATTTGCATAAGAAATCTTCATTAAAAGAAACTAGAACTACACCTAGTTATGCTATACGCAGAATATTTTCTGAACGAAATATGATAGAAACGAGTGGAACATGTTCCAATACAAATACTCTTGAAATAGGTTGTGGTTTTGGTCGAAACCTTCTATATCTTTTAGAGAATAAATTTTCTGGAAAATATGTAGGAATAGATCAAACAGATATTTCGATATCGAAAACCTCTTCATTATTAAATAACTATATCAATCACGGGATTGTGAAAATTTTCAAAGAAAATGCAGGCGAACAACTTCCATTCTCAGATGAAAGTTTTGACTGTGTATTTGACATTATGTCCGCTATTACATTTATACCAGATGAAGATTTAAGACTGAGATATTTCGATAATATCTGTCGGTTATTAAAACCTGGTGGCATATATTTTTTCTTATGTGTCAGAACGGAAGGTTTTTTTAAGGATAAAATATTAGACCCTAATCTTGGCGATGAAAGCTTGTTTAAACGGAAATTCGATAATATGATCGAGAAATCGTATACAAGCGATGAATTGGAAAGATACTTACATAAATTATCTCTAAAAAAACTAGATGTGGTGTCAGAACACATTAGGGCTTTTGGAGATGAAAATTTCGAGAGAGAAAATGGATTCTGGTTTGGTTGTTTTATGAAAGGTTAATAGGGCATACTTTACCAAGAATAATGAATCGTAGCATGAACAAAAAACATGGTTTCAATGAGCCATCCATCGATCTTAATTTAGCCCCTCAATTTCCGACAGGTAAATATGCAGACCATATTAATTTTGGAAGGAGCAATCTGATCAAGGCCTTGGAAAACAAATCTGACATGTCATATTTCATTATGACTTATGATGCATACTCCTCTTTCGACAAGGAAAATAAAAATCCTGAACTATTGGAGGCTCGACGGCATTACTCATGCAGTATCATTATCTTATTTGATTTCGAAAAATCATTTAATTTCAATGAGATAGAAAATACTAACATGGAAAAGATAGAGTTATTATTTTCAGAATTCATATCACTAATTTATAATATTCTTGATCAAGGATATTATGTAGGTGCTGTTATTAATAATCCAATCTTATTCAAGTATTTTCAACCATTTCTGATTTGGGGAATTTTACCTTATAGCTCAACAGAATCTCAGGTACATAGAGAATTTATATCCGCATTAAACCTTCCTGTTGGTTTTGAATGCCAATCATTGGGAAAAACACAATTAGCTATAAATGGAATTATTTCAGCATCATCCCCGCATAATTTCATAGGAGTAGATTACAATGGAAGAATAAGTCAAATAATATCTAAAGGCAATCCACACTGTTATCTTGTCATCAAGGACTATAATACATCAACAGAAGTTAACTACAATACTGGGATACAATATTTCGATGGTAGTAGCAGAATTATAGATGTGGCTATATAGATTTAAATAAGTATCCTCAATATATTTGAGGATACTTATCTAATCAGAAAAAATGGAATGTTTCTATATTAACAGACTCAATATTCTGATATCGTTCAAAACAGCATGCATAAATTACAAGTCGGCACCTATCGGTACTACAGCAGGAGTACTCATCGGGGAACAGGTGGATAGCTGTAACATTTGATGAGTGTTACTACATGTATTAATTTATATCTACTTCTAGTAAGTTATCCTAGATAACACCAGGAAAAATATTAGATTATTCAACGACACTCTATGTTACATAATTATTAAGGTAAATACTTACAGCCATTTTCCAAGTTATTAAACTTTCACACTCTATGATTTTAACAAAATAATTTTTTTAATTTTCATAATCAGGGAAGTACACAATTTTATCCATATTACATTCTGAGCTTGATAAATTAATTGAAGGGATAGCTGAAGGTTCAATTAATTGAGCAGCCATCCAGTCATGCTGAAAGCTACCGTCACGAAAAAAAATATCCTTCCCTTTTTTTTAATGGGATTATGAATTTTTTGGTGCCGGCATTAAGATTGACTGTATATGTAACCTTAATTGCTGAGTTTTCACCGTAAAGATCTGATAGCTTCTTATTTAAAATATCTACATAATAGTTCTCGGCGATTGTAAATGGCATATGAGGAGCCGTTTCGTGAAGAAAAAGGCTTTCTAATTCTTTCCTTGGGAACCATTCCAGGAGGCCCTTAAATCTAATTGCCAGAGCGACCCCAATCCACTTGGTTTGACCGGGCTCAATTGTTACAGGCCCACGATTACTATTTGGATCATTAGAAAGTAAGCAGGCTTCACGCCCATATGCTCCGGTTGTTGATATATCATGACTACGTATAACCTCTACTTTTGCTGAGGTGAATATAATTGGGTTGCTACTATAGTTTCTGAGCTCCAAGATAATGAACGCATCATTGGCCATATCTGTTTTAAACTTTAAACCCGGTCTGGCTGGAAGTAACCTTGATTGAATTACCGCCAAATTATATTCATCTTTAGGCATGATTATATTTTTGATATAAATAAAAAATCCGCACTACCTTTTAAGCTAAAGATAAAACCAGGACAAAAAATTATTGCTGCCCCTATGGCCATTAATGTTCTTTTTATATTCACGATATGCACCTAGATTTTTCATTTTATCAATTAGATATCTACTTTTTTGAAGAATGAGCTACGTATCGATTTGTTCTTTTATAAAATGGAACATGATCAGTGATAGTCACAATAAAAGACTTTTTCAGGCTACCAATCATTATCTATGTGGCTATCTGGAATTTCTCATTGTCAGAGTATGGAACCGAACTGGGTTTGATTGTCCCTAGATGAAAAATCCACATATGCAACCAATTTATATCTTTCAAACCCACTCAATTTTTCCATTTCGCAGCCAAAAATGTGATTTACAGCCTTTTTGTAACAAAACTGAAGGATGAAACGTTGGAATGTTTTTTTGATCAACATGGATCGACCAATTAGGTTTAGCTTCTTTTAGGAGTAACAATTCAATCCACTTGCCACACCCACATGGGCAGAAAAATGCTACTGCCCAGTCTTCATTATTTTCCCTGGCTAAGATCAAATTACGCTTAGGGAGTTTGAGTGGAGGGGTATCCCCCTCTACCACAATAACCCGTCGGCGAGGCATTAGAGATTCTTTCAGTTTTAAAAACCAACGGGGCCAACTTATTTAGATATCTCCTTGTTGCTAAAACACGGCATTCCCATAAGCGGCTCTATTAATCCTCGACCAAAATGAGGATTATGTGCACGCTCAAAGTCTGATTCGTTCATGAAATCTTCTTCATTAGCAGCAAGTGAGAAAATCGATCGAGTTCGTTTGCTATTTGAGTCATGACGGAATGGATATTTACGGGCAATAAACTCCATCACGCAATCGCTGGCAGCACGCATGTTAAGCGTTATTACTGAAGGAGCCTCATCAGCAATACCTTTGATATACCCCTCGGCAATTTGCTCATCGAGCTCATCGGAGGCGACTTTTTGAAGGTATTCTCTGTGTAATGTTTCTGGGGTATATACACCACGGTCTGCCAGTGTGCTTCCTCCAGGTTTCACATAGTCTAAGCGCCCACATACATCCCCAATTGTTACCCCACTTTCTGTTTCTCGAGTAGGTATAGTAACTGCAACATCAAACAGTGGTTGCAAGAAGGCAGTAGCAACGCGATCGCACATTTGTCGGCCTTCAAAGCTGTCTACGCAGCAGAACAATACATCAGCCATACCAGCTAAAGTTATGGCCTCACGAGTTGACAGGCTGGCTTTAATCGCTATTACTTCAATATCGTCGCGATATGTAGTTAGTGCATCAGCAATACTGGCGACCTTTGTTACGCTATTACGTGCATCTTCTATCGTTGAATTGACAATACGATTGAGGTTTTTAAATTCAATTTCATCAAAATCGATTAGGATGAGTCGCCCAATGCCGAGACGTGCCAATTACTCAACGATGATTGATCCTGTACCTGACACACCTACAATACAGGCAGTGAAGGACTTCAGGTCTTTCCCCATTTGAGCTGAAAAAGCCATTGGATGCGGTTGTAAACTATCGAATTCAGTCATTTTCCATTGAATGAGGTTATCACCAGCACAATGTACAGCGTTAACGGGAATAATATCCAGTCGGCGATTATAAAATCGTGCACGAATTGCTCCGTCAGGAGTCATAATTGCAGAACCATGAAGAGTGTCTAACGACTCATTGGCTTCAAATAATGCAGGTAAAACTTCACGGTCACTGTCGTCATCCATATCTGAAAATACTAATGTGCCTCCTGGATGCGAGTGCACTAATACTATTGATAGATTGTTTGTTTCAGCAGCATCAATCGCATTTTCAATATAGGTCCCTGGCCAACTAATAAAGTCGTTTGTTCTTGTGCGGCACTCAGAATAATCTACCAATAAAATATCTTTGACTAAATAGCGAGATGCCGAACTTTGCGAACATAGAAGTATAGCAGCGGCTTCAAGGCCAACGCCGGGAAAAAGATGTTTATGTAGCATGTTGTGATGATTTTCACTTAGAGCCAGCCTGAAGTAAGAGTCGTGATTTACAGTGTTCATTATTCCACCTCTCGCAGAAGTGATTCTTCTACTACAGCCAAATGAGTCGTCACACTATCCGTCAGTGGATTCCATCTCGTAGTTCCATTCAGATGGCGGCGCCAGCGCTGATAGCTATTGCCGAGAATATTTGCCTGGCATTGTGACTAATACTTTTCCCATTGGCTAGTGTAAGCGCAGGGTATACGTAGAACATGTCTAACTGAGCATCTGGATAAGTTGTAGGAATTTCGACTGCCAAATCGATTTGCGCGTGGTTGTCCCCCTCAGGAAGGGGGTAGCCATGAATGATAAGCCAGCGGCGGGCAGCTACAACGCGAGTTTCCCATTCAAAGTTCTGCTGACATAGGTAGACAGTATCTTTCTCAAGTAAGGCGAAATCCCGGGGAAAATTTACTGGCAGCTCGCCATTATTGATTTCTGCAGGAATAAGGTGAAGTTTTTCAATACCTGGTTTTCGCAGATCGATAACATCATCCATACCAATAACCTGCTTTGGTTCCCCTTTAACCTTGAGAACTAAAATCCAACCCTTATCGGCTGAGAGATCCCCACAAAACCAGTGCTAATAAACCAGCACCATACTTCGGTAGGTTCTGGCGAGATGATGAAGAACGACGTCTAATGCTGTTCGCTTCAAAATTAGCGGAGAGTGTCGCAGGACATTCTCCGCTAATGTCAGATATGAGATAACACGCCGTGATTTAATGCTGTTGGCCTGGTATCTCAGATGTAATCCTGTGTTTTCAGCATGATATCCTATAAGCCACAGCACGATTGTGCTCAGTGTCGCCAGAAGGCTCAGGACTGACAGCCGCCCGGCAGAACGACTGTAACTGGCCCGCAGGCCGAATCCGAAGCGTTCACTTTTCTCATCACGGGAATTCTGCTCTATTTGCATTCTTCTGCTATATAACTTCATGATTTCTCGCGGCTTAAACTCTTCTGTGCTGGTAAATATCAGCCAGGGCTCTTTCGCTGAGGCCTGTTTTTCCTTTTCTGTCGTTGGGCTGGATAATCGCCCTCTGGAACGCTGGTTTTTACGTCCTCTGGTTTCCCTTTTATGAAGATAAAAATGGCCTGAACACCGGGCATATTCCGCCCGGACAAGCCATCCTGCTCCCGGATATTCCGGGCTTGCTTTACCCCGAACATCCGTTATTTTCAGCCATCTTTCGTCATCATGCAGCAGACAGAATTGAACCGTTCCCCTTATGCGGCCAATAAAGTCCCACCCCAGTGATTTTATGTGCCGAAACCATGCACTCTGAAACCCCGCATCTGTAATAAGTATGACTTTTGCTTTGGGATTTACGCACCGGTGAAGTTCATCGAGAAATTCTTTTTGTATCAGCGAATTATTTTGCTTTGCTGAAGGTACAAGCCGACTAAGCAGAGGGATTGAACGCCCATCACAGATAAGACTGGCACGAAGGATGTGATATTCCTGGACGGGTAACCGCTCCAGTCGACAGCGATAACACACCAGGAAAACTGGCGAGTAAGGAGTGATGTAATATTACGGAATATCAACGGGATATCCTCATGCAAAGAGGTATTACCTGACAGGCGGTCAACGCGTTTTATCCTGTTTTTGACTTGTGCTGAACCAGGAAGGTAGCGACCGATGCTTGTCAGAGTAAGTGATGCACCACGGGTCAAAGCCACGGTAGCATCAAGAAGAGCATTCTGACGATATTGATGAAACGGGCTCAGAGCGCCACGGAAAAATTTCTGGCATAATGTTCGGGCAGGCATAGAGGTGATCTCATTGAATTTGTTAGCGCAATCAGTAGATCACAAAACTCTATGCCTGTCTTTTTTTCTGGGGATTCCTCAGCCTTTCGGGGCCAGCGTAGCAAAAGCGCATTCAATACTCCCCGCCCCCAAAGCTCGCTACATTATGCAATCCAGTAAAAGCATAAACCTAACGGATACGCACAGTAAAAAAACCTAATAGCGCGCTACACGATTGTTCACGAAGCCAGCCATTCAACACAATCCTTCCCATCCCCGCAAACTCCCGGATATCTCTACGCCCTCTGCCCATCGCAATATATCTTTACCGCTTTGTATGCCCTTTCCCAATCGAGATCGTTAATATTTACAACTCAGAGAAAACTTATCTCAAATTAACACCAGATCCCGTACCTCATGCTAACCGTTCCCATGAAATTAAAGAGATCAACTCTAAAAATCAAGTGTGATTATTACTTACTTCAAATTTTAAAGAGATGACTTTATAATAATATGAGCCAATTCTTGTAAATTTTCATCTTTTTTTTATACGCGACATACTTTTTTAACGATATTATAATATATAACAATAGAATATAAAATACCATTTTCAATAGAAAATGAAAAGATCAAAGCCTGAAACTTTAAGATAGCCAACACACATAATTATATTCATCAGTTCTCTTTTATATTTGTTAGCATAAATTTTAATTTACACACATTTAATAAAAGGTAGTTATCATGCTAAAAGAGTTTAATTCCTCACCTATCCCGGTGGGGAACATTGAATATTTACAATCAGCACAAAATTGGCAGCGGAAGTCCTTATCTCTTCAGGGGTTAAATTTACTGCAGTCCGTGCTCATCAAGCTCACCACAGGTAAAATTTCAATTACGTCATCGTCCGGAGAGTATATTACAACAACAGGACCAATGTTAATATTTTTGGCTAAAGAGCAAACTATTCATATCACCCTGGAAGAGACCAATGAAAAGTTAAATTATAATTTAATTGAATTAGATTCAGCATCAATCAAAAATGCTTATAACTTTTTTCTGTATGAACATGCAGAGTTTTCGGCCCCCCCGACAAAACCGACAACAAAGCATTTATTAGCGCCAATAGAAACAGGAGTGGCAAGAGTATTCAACCTCTTACACTCTTCAAATAAAAACCAGAAGTTGCCACAAGATAAAAGAGAATATTTAATAAGATTTCTACTTTCAGAGTTCATCTATGAACCTGAAGCATTTTATCTCTTTAGAGAACTATCGCAAAATTCAGTAGCCGAAAATATTTATAATATTATTATAAGTGACATAAGTCGAAAATGGACACTCAAGGATATTTCTGATTCACTTTATATGAGTTGCTCCACATTAAAAAGGAAACTAAAACAAGAGAACACCTCATTCAGCGAGGTTTACCTTAATGCGCGAATGAATAAAGCGGCAAAGCTTCTACGCAATAGTGAGTATAATGTTACTCGTGTGGCGTATATGTGTGGCTATGATAGTGCTTCTTATTTTACATGTGTTTTTAAAAAACATTTTAAAACAACGCCATCAGAATTCCTATCTTTTTTGTCTTCCTCTCAATATCAATTTGTCAACTGAGATATATAGCAATGCAGTATAAGAATAAGTTAAAGCATATTAACATAAAAAATGGCATCCTCTTACTCGCTGAAAAGTTTAATTTAACGTTGAGCGAAAAAAAGGTTATTTATTATATCGCAGCAGGGTTATCGGTAAAAAGCTGTTCAAACTTATTAGATCGAAACATCAAGACCATTTCAACCCAAAAAAGATCAGCTTATAGAAAAATGGCTATCACTACTGATGTGGAACTAATTCATTTAATGTTAACTGAGTTTTCTATTTCATTAGAGATAACTTGATTTGATCATAAAATTCAGAAATACCATGATTAAAATAGACTAACAGTAAAGTACTGGTCACATAGTAACGTTCTATTGGAGGTGCAGTCATGTCAGTAATCTTACAGTTTCAGATATTATGATTTCACTACAATAGTTATTTATAATATAGGTTTTTTCGTGACATCAATAGATTCATCGAGCCAGAAAATGATCAAATAGTTTTATAAGCGGTAATATTCATATCACCGCTTTACATTTACATATTGTATATAATCTGGCTTAAATCGCCACTACCAAAAACACTACCGTTTTAATCCCATACATACTAACCTAAACCTTTTCATCCATTCAGTTTCATTTTCGGAATACTTATCGTTGTATTACAACTTACAGTTCTTAAATGTTCATGTGAGAGTTCAATCTTTCGAGTAAATAACCTTTGTAGTGATATATCATGGGTCGCAAAAATGACAATACTATCTGAGTAAAGATGTTTTATTCTTTCCAGAAAATCTAAAGCGTCAGTGGTTGAAAGATAAGATGTCGATTCATCCAAGAACACCATCTCCGGTTTTTTAAATAATGCGAGACATAATAAAATTTTCTGTTTTTCCCCATTGGAAAGGTTTAGCTCATCAACAAATTTTTCGTCTACGTTTTCTTTCGAAAGAATAAGATTTCTACAGCATAAAGTTAATATCTCTATGATATCACTATCATCCACAACACCATATATCATGAAATTTTCACGAAGCGAGCCCTTTATAAAAGAGCTGTTTGTAGAGTGATAAGCGATACAGCTCTGTATATACTCTTCAGAAATGTGTGTTATATCAACATTATTTAGCTTAACTGACCCTGTATAGCAATTAATAGAGTTTGACAGTGCTTTAATTAAAGATGATTTACCCGCTCCTGATGCACCAACAATGCCAATAAAATCTCCAGGAACAGCCGTAAATGAGAGCGGTTCGATCAGTTTTCGTTCGGCAAACGAAATAGATAATTTTTCAACTGATAGTTGTTGAATCCGTGATATATATATACCGCTATGCGATACAAATGTATCTTTATCTTTTAATAGCTCGCTTAAACTATTCATGATGTGAAACGAATGTAATCGTGATAAATATAACTTATTAACGCCCCCAACTAAAGCCCCTGAGAGCCGAGAGTTGATAATCATAATGGCAATAATAGAGGCTGTCGTCAAACTACCATTGACGACAGCAAAATAGGATGAAATAAACATCACAATCATAGAAACAAAAGAGTTAGCCTTTATCATTTCAGCCCAATGATGATTTTCAATATTCATTTCCATTTTGGTATATTCGTCACGATTAGTTTTATCCATCAATAGCTTTTCAAAAAAGGTGCTGCGTAGAAACTTCAACTCTTTTCTTTTTTCTTCTAATGATATTAATGTAGACATTTTTTCATAACTGACGCTATTTGTTTGCAACGTTTTTTTATATGCAGAAAAACGGATATGAACACAAAGAAAAGCTAACGCTATATAATAGATAAACAAGGGGAAAGCATACCCCCCCATCATTACAAAAAGACATATAATAAACAAAAATGTTAATGAGAAATCTACTGAGATTAAAGGATAAGATTCCCAAAATGATGCTACAGAAGATTCAATAGTACGTATCTTTACTGCCGCATTTCTGCAGTTTGAAATTTTTAAAGCATATAAAAAAAAAGCATTGCATTTTATATTGTTACTTTTAATCTGAGAAGACGCTTTGTCATAAATAATGCTTTTTAAAATAAGCTCAAAGATAACAAAAATTATAAATATTCCGGTAACAAAGAAAACAGAATGATAAGAATCACTGTAAATCAAACGAGTATTAAACAAGTTTGAATAAAGTGGCGTCATCAAGGCAAAGAAAATCAAACCAAGAGCAAAATAACTCGCCCCAGGTGTCATCTTTTTGATAGCATCGAAAACATCCACATCATTTATATTTTTTAATTCTTTTGACAAGTAAAATATTCGTTTACTAAGTAAGTCGTCCTGTGTGACGATATCTGTAGATGTTAAATTAATTAGCTTATTTTTTTCTTTTTGTATAATTAAAAAATAAGATTCAGTCCACTCTACTATAAATGTTTTTGGTAGATGAGTATAATCGTAAGAATTATCAGTGGTTATTTTATAGTCAAAGAAGTGATTATTTACATAATCATTAAAGTTCTGTAATACATCACACATATCTTTGCTTTTATTTTTAAAAACAAAATCAATGTCTTCAACAAGACAATATTTCCTAATAATTTCAAAAAAGTTACTATTCATTTTTTCACTTCTTCTACAATGCAATTATTTTTTTTAGTTTCATAGATCGGTTGTTCTACAATAATTTCTTTATCTCCTAAGGCTGATTTGGCAACGATATAATTATAAGTGGTGTATTTTTTGGCCACCTCAAGACTTAAATTATTACCATATGTACAATATAGTCTGACTGCAGCATCAGATGAACGTAACGGCAAGAGATCCTTGACTGACAAAGAAAATCCTTTACCCATGACAACGTCAGTCTGATCTTTATTATCAGCTTCATAGGTTAGATTTGCCGAATCAAGCTTATTGTCTTTCGTTATAGCTACAGATAGCAAATTAGCTAATAATACAGACAGTAATAATATCATTACTGCCACAGCGGAAGATAATGCAGAAACAAATCCAAGCATAGTTTACGTTACCATACATTAAATACAATATTATCGCCGACTAACGCTGTAATGTAATTTAACAGAGTCACTTTCTTACTTAGCGCATATACATTAACCTGGACACCCTCTAACTCAGGAGGGACTATAATTTTATCATCTGGCTTTATTTCAACTTTGTAATAACGTTCAGCACCATTTTTTTCATCATCTGAGAACGAATCAGCACTTATCCTCGTAATTTCACCTGAGAGTGTTTTTTTATAGCCAGGTGAATTCACAGTAATTTTTGCCGTTGTGCCCATAAAGATAAAAGGCCTGTATTTTGCTAAAATACGAGCATCAATGACTTTACTTTCATTACTTTTCTTTATTGTCATTACTGGCTGTGAGTTTTCAACATAAGAACCCTTCTCAAAGCTACGTTCAATACTTAATATTATGCCATTCGTCGGTGATAAAACACTATTAGCCTTAATTTTATTTCTTAGTAGTTCCAATTGTCCCCGATTTTCAAGACGTTCTCTACGTAACTGTTCCAGTTGTTCAGCATTGTTATTGAGTTGCTCAAGGACGCTACTACGAAACCTATTGTTTGCCAGCTTAATGTCATTTTGTAATGAGAGTAAACTGATCTCCCCTGTAGTTATTTGAGATATAATTTGACTTATTTCAGTTTTATTATTTATTATCTCTATTTCTGGCGCACGGGCCGATTTAAGTAAATTTCCTTTCCTTTTCAAAAGAAGCAATCGATCGTGAAGATCGTTTTTTTCTTCAATCATCTTCTCCTCTCTGAGCTTTAAATTCTTTTCTTCATTTCTTAAAGAAAAATACTCATTCAAAAGCTTATAAGCACTAAGTTCCTGACTGAAGAAATCTTTATTTTCCGTACTAAACTCACTTTCCTCGGATATTTCTCCAGCCAGGAGTATTTTAAGCAATCGCTGATCCTCTTCCAGGCTAACGATCCGTCTGTCTGCAAATAATACTAACTCATTAAGTGTTTTTTCCTGGTGAAAGACATCAAGGTTCGTATACGAAAAAAGTATATCTCCGATATTAACCTTTGAGCCAGTTCTTAAATCAAATTTATTAATAAATCCTGAATCAGGACTGACTATTACTAGTTTATCTGAAGCACCGGTTATCACGCCAGTACCAGGAGAGACAATATCAATTTTCGCCACACAAATATAAACAATCAAAGCAGCAACGGTCATAAAGACCGCTAACATCTTTCGCGATAGTAGGTTATTGTTCATATCACAAACTTAACAGTTCGCCAGATACCTGTAGCAAAGATATCTTGTTGATAGCATCACTAATTTTCATTTCAACCATTTTCCGCTCTAATGCAAAATAGTCGTATTGCGTGTTTAACATTTCATAATAAGATGATTGTGAGATATTATATTCTCTTTTCTGATTAGCTAAAATCACTTCTGTAGTTCTGCTTTGCTCTTCTAATCCTTTAAGTTCCTTTTGATTAGAATTTATCGTCAGTTGTAATGATTTCATTTTTGCCAACAATTCTTTATATTTAAAATCCATCCTTGTCTTTAATACCTGATATGATTTTATACCGGTTTGACTAGCAATCTTTTTATCATAATCAAATAGGTTTACCGAAACCTGAATGCCCCCCCATGAATCTTTATCAATCCTTTGACTATTATTATATCTTTCCTCTGCGACCAGACTAACCTGAACTAATGAATCTTGCTGCCAGGCGTTAAATTTTGCAGCATTAGCCTGTTCGTTCAATAATTTATAATCAATATTATTATAAATTTCTTTCTCATTAATATTATAGCCGTTAATTTTATTAATTATACTATCGGGTAAGTTAACACCCCGCTCAGGAAAAGCAATGCCGGTAGCTAATTCTATATTAGACTTAAGTAGTTCAATCTCTTTATTAATACTCTCTGACTCAGTCTTTATTTTCTGGATCAAAAGGCGAGCCTGCTCAACATCGCTTGCTTTAGCGATACCAGATAGATATCGCCCCTCAATTTGACGGTATAAATCAATGGCTGTCTGTTCTAATTTAGTCGCCTTTACCTCAAGATTATTATAATATTTTATACCAATTAAATTCTCTACCAGTGACTTATACAAGCTTTCTTTTTCCTTCAGAAGCGACAGTTCAGCACTATGAATTCGACTATTCTTCTCTTTAAAACGGTCAACAATAGTTGTACTAAAAATCAAAGAGCTAGCAGTTATTTTTGAATCAGTTATGTCACCGCGAGAGGCATCTGATTTATACTTGCTTTCTGCGGAAACTTTAGGCATAAAATAGAGGTCAGTTTGTTTCGCACGTAACAATTCTGATTCAAGCTCCAGGGCCTTAGCCTTGATCATATCTGATTCTTTATACATCTCATTAATAAAATCTGCATAGTGTAAAGTGTCCTGACCAGCCAAAGCTAATGGGCTAAAAAACAGGCACCCCATGATGATAAAATTAGTTTTCATTAGTCAGCACCTCTACAATCTGCTTCATTTTTTTCTTAAACTTATACTGTTCATGGAAATAACTTTCCTGCTTGTCAATAATGACTTTAAGCTGTTCAGTCTTCTTATTTTCCATTTCCTCGTTAAACTCAGAGTTTTTCTTCATTAATGCCAGCAATGCGTTAACACCAACATTTAAATCCATTAAATGCTCATTACCAGCAATAATTTTTTCACTCGCTACCATATTGCTTTGATTAACATCCATTAGCGATGCATTAATACTAACAAGCGCATTATCACTTACCTCAGCAAATGCTTTTGTTACTTTTTCAATATTTTTCACAGTGGTATTTATTTGCAATAAATTCTCAGCCATAGTATTGCTGTTTACCACTAATAACTCTGAAAGGTCTGTATTCTCTGGAATATAAACTAGTTTATTTGCGATATTAGTATTAATTTCTTCCAGTAGCGTTATTCTGTTGAGTAAAGCGTGGAGCTCGTTTTCTGAAGGTACTTTCTCTGGGTTTTTTCCAGCATTATTCTCCGTCTCGTAATAAAATTCCCAAAAATTTAGGCTTACCAAAAGTAATACTGATACCGTAACACCTAATATAGATGTCAGGAACGCAAATGACATTGCTGTCAGTGCCGATGAAATGGATGAAATCATTGCCCCCATTTTTGCTGCAAGATCGCCTTCTCCCCCCAGAGAACCGGAAATGGCCGAAACCATGTCGGTTAATCCCATAAAGGTACCAATCAGGCCTAAGGAGACGGCCACTGAAGCCGCGAGTTTAGTTTGCGTTGCCAGTAAAGCGTAGTATTTCCTTGCCTTTAATCGGAATACCCAATGCGTTAAAAAAAGGAGCAGCGGTAATATAAATAATACTCCACATGCATACGTAATTTGCGGTGCCAGAAAAGCGGCCTGATTGACCATATTTTTAATGGCAGGAAATAATAAGTAGCATACCGCTGTTAATATATAAAAAACCAGACCCAGAAAATACATTTATTTAATTACTCCAGTAAATACAAGATAGACTTTTTTCACATGCAGACGAATCCCCTTCTTTGAACTCCACTTCTATATCAGAAGGTAATTTTAAGTCTGTATAAATCTTCAATAAATTAAACGTGTTTTTTGCTTTATGGTTTTCTACAGATTTAGATACTGCGCCATAGAGCGTGATTTTCTTTTTCCCGGAGTCAACTAAGTGCTTGCGGGTTTGATAAAGATCAGACGATGAAAGTGAAACAGCGCCACTATAGTAAATGGTATTTTTACTAAGATTAGTAAATGAGTCTCTGAACTTTAATGCTCCACCATCAGATGTCACAATTGAATCAGTGCTTGAGAGTATGAATACTGTAGAAACAAGTATCAGAATACAAAGCGCTCCGCTTAGCCCATCAACCATTGGCGCCAGTTCTTCATCACTATTATTTTCTTCTGCACTCATAGCTTTTTCTTGATATTGTTGGACATGATTTAATTATAATTAATAAGTACTATTCAGACATATAAGCATAGGCCTGACATATTATAACTTTAGACCATTGGCATATTGCTTGATTTATTTCGAACTGGCAGGAATGTAAAATTAAACTTCGCTAAAAACAAGTTAGCACACTATTAAAATTATTATTTTTTCAGCTACCCGTTCAACTATCATTAGGAAATAGGCAGTATGACAATGAAAGAAAACACCTCCTCAACAGATAATACCAACCTTAAGCCAGAAACTATTTCTGATATAAAATCATACAAAGTAAGTGGTTTTGACTTGATAGTTACGACCTCTAATGGTAATACCACAACTTTAAAAGATGGCTTAACCAACCTGGTTTTGGGAAATGTTGAGTTACGTGATACCACGGGAAAAACAATTAATCAGGATCATATTATCTCTTCTATAAAAACTTATCAGCTTGGGTTAGATACAGTCTACCTGGCTGACAAGTTAGTAAGCGATGAATCCACACCAGAAACTACAAAGGATGAGTCAGAACAACAGGTAAAAGATACTTTTGCTGATATAAATAAAGCTCTGGAAGAATCTTTACAGCAAAAAATTAAAGAGTATGAGGAACTCCTCAAACAGCAGACTACAGATTTAAAAGAAAATATACAGCTCGAAAAAAACGAACAATTATCACAAAAGAAAGAAATTATTGACAAAAAAGCAAAGCAAGAACTTTCTAAAAATTTAAAACCTGCCGAAGAAGAGGTCGTGAATAACACTCCCACACCACCCGCTACACCGCCAGTCCCACCGGCGTCATCAAGTTCTTCATCAAGCGAGCAGGCAGAAAAGGCCCTGGAGCCATTACCTACGCCAGAGGTTCCTCTTTTTATTACCGGTCAACTGGATGCGAAGGCCGATTCCGGCAAAACAGGAGACGGTATTACCAATATTACTACACCAACCTTTACCGGCAATGCTACGCCAGGCGCGACGGCAAGCCTTATAATAGACAAGACGCACTACCCGTTAACCGTTGATAAAGATGGTAAATGGACCTTACAACTCTCTTCTCCTCTACCAGATGGGCAGTATGAGATAAACTTTACTATCACCGATAGCGGCGGCAAAACGGTGAAATCTACTACCACCGTCGTAATCGATAGTGAAGTTTCCGGGCTCACTGCCTCACTTGCCCCTGCGTCAGACTCCGGCATTGTCGGTGATTCGATAACCAATAATCCCAAACCTGTGCTTCAGGGCACTTCCGAACCGGGTTCCATCATTAATGTTATTATTGGCGGCATGACGTTAACCACCGTTACCAATGCAGACGGTCAGTGGTATTTATCTCCAGGTACGAATTTGCCAGATGGGGTATATCATTATCAGGTTACTGCTACCGATGAGGCAGGAAATACCGCAACGGTGAATAACACCGTAACTATCGATACGACCGCGCCTGATGCTACATTTGCGCTATCCGCCGCCACGGATTCCGGACAGCAGGGCGATTTTCTGACGAATATTCCCCAGCCAGTATTGACAGGAAAAACGGAACCCGGTGCCCATGTTATTTTGACCCTCGATGGCAACGTTTATGAAGTCATTGCCGATCGACAAGGGCAGTGGAAACTTGAAATCACTCCGGCGCTCAACGACGGTAGCTATGAATTTACCGTTGAAACGACCGATATTGCCGGGAATAGCGCTACGCAAACCGGTAAAGTGACAATTGATACCCAGCCTCCGACAATAACGGCAACATTATCGACAGAATCAGATACAGGTAGCAGCAACACTGACGGCGTTACCAATAACCCACATCCCCTATTAACCGGAAATACCAAGCCTTTAGCGATCATTACCGTTACGCTGGCCGGTAAATCGTTCTCTGTCCAGGCTGATGAAAATGGGCTATGGACCTGGAAAGTGCCAGAAGACCTGGTATTAGATGATGGCGAGCATATTTATACGCTTTCGGTAACGGATGCCGCAGGTAATAGTGCTTCCTCGCCATTAGAAGGTAAATTTACGCTTGATACCACCCCTCCGTCTGCCCCCACGGTGTACCTTGACGCCGATAGCGATTCCGGCGATTCCGGCGACAACATCACCAATATTACTACCCCAACTCTGAGCGGAAAATCAGAGCCTCATACGGAAGTGTTCGTCACTATTGATGACCATATTTATTCTCTTCAGGCTGATGAAAATGGCGACTGGCAGCTCACTTTGGATACGCCGCTGGCAGATGGCCGCTATGACGTTACCGTGGCCGCAAAAGATAATGCGGGAAATATGAGCGAAACCACGGGGAATATGACGCTGGTTATTGATACCAGTATCCCGGAAATCACCGTAAGCCTGCGTGAAAGCGATGATAGCGGCGTGAGTAACAGTGACGGTATCACACACATTAATCAGCCAACCTTCCACGGTACAGCAACGCCAAATACCTCCGTGGTGTTGACCATCAATAATGTGGAATACCGTGTCGCTGCCGATACAGACGGTAACTGGTCTTTAACGCTCCCGGATGTGCTTGCGGATGAGACATATGAATATACGGTAAAAGTTGAAAATGCGGTGGGCACCAGCGCGACGGCATCAGGCAGCATTACCGTGGACACAACCCCTCCTTCATCTGAAGCAAGTTTAGACGAAGCATCGGATAGCGGACGGAATACTCAGGACAATATCACGAATGTTATCCGCCCCATTCTTACCGGTACGACGGAGCCCGAAGCTGACATAGAAATTATGTTTAACGGCGTGAGCCATACATTGAAAGCTGGGGCTGATGGTACCTGGCACTATGCAATACCGGACGACCTTCCTGATGCAACATACACTTATACGGTCACCACTACTGATAAAGCGGGCAACACCTCAAGCAGCGAACATCTGTTTTCTGTTGATACCGTTTCCCAACTCAGCGGCGGGCTTGATCTTTCCAGCGTAATGGAAGGTACGGCGGGAAATAATACTACCCAGCTTGTCCGCCCGATGCTCAGCGGCATGGCAGAACCTAGCAGCCTTGTCACCGTCGCCATTAAAGGCATGACCTATACGGCTTCCGTAGATGACACCGGAAGGTGGAAACTGACCTTGCCCAAAGATGCGGAGCCCGGCCTGAATGAATATACCGTAACCTCAGAAGATCTCGCCGGAAACACGGCAACAATTACAGGTAATTTTAATTATGTCCCATCAGGCGTAGTACCGCCTAAAGTTACAGCGCAGCTGGATGCTGATAGCGACAGCGGCATCAAGGGCGATAATATTACAAATGACAATACGCCGAAAATTGTCGGACAGGCCACGCCGGATACGGTGATCGTCCTGACCATCGCCGGGCAAAGTTATACCACAACGGCGGCGGCTGACGGCTCCTGGTCCATTGATGTAACCCACGCACTGAACGAAGGGTTTAGCGAATATACGGTGACTGCAACGGATACCGGTACCGGGTTATCCGCCATCACCACGAATAATATTTTTATTGATACCCTTAACCCCCTATCGACAGTGGGATTAACGAGCGATTCAGATACCGGCATCAAAGGGGATATGATCACTAAAACGACCCGGCCCGTTTTTACCGGCAAAACCGAACCAGGCGCTACGATCACCCTGCATATAGATGGTCAGATACGACACACCACGGCAGACCATAAAGGGGACTGGACACTGCAAGGTCCAACCTGGGGTTTGCCGCCTAATTATAAGGCCGGTTATACAATTATCGTCACGGATAAAGCCGGAAATAAAACCACCACTAAAGGGAGTGTTACTACTGATAATACAGCGCCATCGTTAACGAGCTCTGAATTACACAGCAGCAGCGATACGGGCGACAAAGACAGATACTGGACTAATGACCTTACCCCCACTCTCACAGGTAGAGCCGAAGCAGGCTCAAAAGTGACCATTCGCATTAATGATAAAACCTATAACGTCACAGATATCGCCAGCAATGGAACATGGAAATTCACCCTTCCTGCGGGCCTGGTTCAGGATAATGGCAATTATCACACCATTCGTTTTTCTGTCACAGCGACCGATGCGGCCGGTAATACCACCACTACGTCTGACGCCATCTATATTTGTAAGCGTAAACTGACCATCACTAGCGGGCTCTCTGACGAGACGGATAGCGATACCAAAGGCGATAACCTGACATCAGTAACCAAACCAACGCTGGAAGGCACCATCGCCGGAGGCCAGCCTAGCGACAACTTGCGCGGCACCATTACCATCGGCGGTAAAACCTATCCGTTAACGATTACCGCCGGGGGAACAAAGTGGTCGTTTACGGTGCCTGGCAGCGCGCCGCTGAGTTCAGGAACACATGATTATACGCTGACTTTCAAGGATAAATTTGGTACAGAAACCACCCACTCCGCCTCGGTGACAATCAGTACTCTGATCGGATTTCTTTCCCCCGAAGATGATACTGGCGTAGTCGGCGATAACCAGACACAAAATGCCTCACCATCATTAAGCGGCAAAGCGAGTATCGGTTCCACATTACGTATTGAGTTTAATGCGCAGGAATATACTATTCCGGTTAATGCCGATGGCACCTGGACGTTTACATTACCGGGAGGGCCATTCGTTGAAGGGGAATATCACTACAAACTGACAGAGATTGTCGGACACTCGGTCACCTCATTTAACGGTTCCTTCACCATAGACCATACGCCGCCGGAAATTACCGGGGGACTTCGTCCTGGCGATGCGACACCGAATGATCCTTCAGCCTCCCGGTGGGCTACGCCGACGTTTAATGGAAAAGCAGAACCTAATCGGGAAGTTATTGTAGAGATCAACGGAAAACGTTACTCAACCACGTCAGACGGTAATGGTAACTGGCAAATCTGGTTACAGGATGCAAATCTTCTTCCCAATACACGTTATGATTACACCATAACGTCTACCGATGCTGCGGGGAATAGCGGCGTATTTCATGGCACAATTAGCAATGTCGTCGCCGCGCCTAATGCACAATTTGGCGGTCATGAAGATTATCTCATTGGCACTGCTGGCTCAACTAACAGTATTTTCTATACGGACACCTCGCCGGTTATCGTCGGACGCGGTAATCCAGGCGATACGATTACCATCAGAAAAAACTCAGGCGGGTCAGGCCCTTTAACCACCGTCGTTGACGCGGATGGCAACTGGAAAATCCAGTTGCCTGCGTCAGAATTCCCGGCAGATACGCCCCAGGGCGGATACTTCACCTGGAGTCTTACCGTAACCAATAGTTATGGTTTGGAAACCACTTACACCGTTAGAATCACCCGCGACTCCGTTCCTCCGACGTTGACCGGCGGGCTGGACAACGCCAGCGATACCGGCATCGAGGGCGATAACATTACTCACAACTCCACGCCTACGTTTAGCGGAAGCACGGAAGCCGGTCTGAAAGTCACGATTACGCTTAATGGGCAAAACTACACCGTAACCGCCAATAACGCCGGTAAATGGAGCTTTACCGTGCCGGAAACGTTGCGGGACGGTAATTATGACTACAGCATATCGACTGTCGATAAGGCGGGTAATCTTTCCCCTACGATTACCGGAACGCTTACCGTCGATAACTCCAGCGTAGCGCTAACAGGCGGACTGGATACTACTGCCGATCCGAATATCGCCAATGGCTGGAGTAATCATAACGATCAAACGTTAAAAGGCACGACCACACCAGGCGCAACGGTGATAGTGACAATCAACGGCATGACTTATACCCCCATCGTTACCGCTGATGGCAACTGGACTCTGGCGCTCCCCGGCTTATCAAACAATAGTTACAGCTACACCGTGACAGCGACTAACACCGCAGGAAAATCATCGACCATTAGCGGGCAGTTCGTCATTGATAACACGCCACCAACCACAACGGTAGGACTCAGTGCTGCTACGGACAGTGGGGTATTAGGCGATTTTATCACTAACAATGAAACGCCGGTTTTTACAGGCAAAACAAAACCTGGTGCCACGATAACGCTCACGATTGGCGGGCAAACGCATACGGTGGTAGCGGACAACCAGGGGAACTGGGAAGTCACTGTCAACACGCCATTAAATAGTGGTACGCATAACTATACTGTTTCCATTACTGACCTTGCGCAAAACGTCAGCACGCCTCTCAACGGCGAGTTGAATATTCAGAGTGGAAATATGGCGGGCTTAGTGACTGGCGGCCTGGATATTGATAGCAATACTGGCGATACCGGAGATACCATCACCAGTAATACAAAACCTAACTTTTCTGGTACGGCGCCCACTGGCGTCACGGTTATCGTCACGATTGGCGGTAAAACCTATAAAACCGTTGCCGATCAGCATGGTAACTGGAAACTCGCCATTACCAGTCCATTACGCGATGGCGATCATGATTACTCTATCTCGCTCGAAGATGTGGCAGGTAATCAATCCCCTCCGATAATGGGGAAGATCACAATCGACAGTGTATCTCACCTCCAGATAAATGGACTGAGTGACGATACGGACTCCGGCGCCAAAGCGGACAATGTCACTAACAATACCACGCCCACACTCATGGGAACCGCTGAGGCCAATGCCACGATTACGCTCACGATTGATGGTAATCGGTATACCACCACAGCTAACGTAGACGGAACATGGACGATACCGTTGACTCATGCCTTAACGGATGGGGATTATCATTACACGGTCACTGCCACTGATAGCGCAGGCAATACGACATCCTCTACGGCGACCATCACGATTGACACCACTGCTCCCGATTATTTAACCGGCGGGCTGGATATCGCCAGCGAAACCGGGGCGCTCGGCAGTCATCTCACGAATCAGACTACGCCAACTTTTAGCGGAGCCACAGAAAGCGGCGCGACCGTCACGTTAATGATTAACGGTAAAACGTATACCGCTATTGCAGGCGATAATGGTAAATGGAACATAACCCTGCCGGAGGCCGGTAAATTAGCAGATGGTAGCTACCCATACACGATTACAGTGACGGATGCCAGCGGTAACGTAAGCGGCGTACAAGTGAACGGTAATGTTACCGTTCAAAATACGCCGCCCTCAGCAAATGCTGGATTACACGCCGGAAGCGATAGCGGGGTTACGGGCGATCAGATAACCAACAACACCCAGCCCACGCTGTCGGGCAAAACCGCGCCCGGCGCGTCTATTGTCGTTATTTTTGCAGGCACTACTTATCCTGTGGCAGTCGATGCGTCTGGAAACTGGGCATTCCGTCTCCCTGGTACACTAACGGATGGCGGCTACTCTTATCAGGTTTTGGCAACGGATAATGCCGGAAACGAAACACGCTATGACGGCGATTTTACTGTTGATACTTCCCCTCCGGACGCTCCTGTAGCCGCTCTGGCGGAAAGTGCGGACAGTGGCGTCACAGGCGATGGTATTACGCATATAAAGAATCCGACCTTTACAGGAACAGCGGAAGCGAACGCTACCGTGATCTTGACGATCAACGGGAAAGACTATACGGCCAAAGCCGGGAGCGACGGTGCCTGGACAATAACATTACCTGTGGGTCATTCGCTGCCAGACGGAACGTATCAGTACACTGTTTTAGCTCAGGATACCGCCGGGAACATATCAGCGCCCACCGCCGGATCGGTGGCGATTAATACCACTGCGCCAACTATCCCTGGCGGAGGTCTCGACGCCACTACCGGCACAGATAATATCACCAACGTAACGACACCGACATTTAGTGGTAAGGCTGACCCCAACAGCATCGTTATTCTACGTATCAATGGTAAAGCGTATGAGATCCAGGTAGGGAATGATGGCGCCTGGAAATTCACGTTGCCGGCAGACGATATCCTCACCGATGGGACTTACGCCTATACCTTACAGAGCAAAAACGCTATCGGAAATACATCCGCAGAACAATCAGGTTCGGTCATTATTGATACTATGCCGCCAACAGCTCCCACTGCCGGGCTTGCGCCCGGTTATGACACGGGAGTGGCGGGCGATAATATCACGCGCATTACAACCCCCAAATTCACTGGAAAAGCGGAACCAGGAACGACTATCACGCTTTCTATTAACGGCAAAATATATGAATGCCCTACGGCGACCGACGGTACATGGGCCTTTACTTTACCTTCGGCCGATGCGCTGGCAACCGGTAACTATGCCTATACAGTGTTAGCCACAGACGCCGCCGGAAATGTTTCCGCAACCACTAACGGTAATATCACAATCGATCTCGCCCTTCCTGCCATTCCAAATGGTGGGCTTGCTACCGAGTCTGATACGGGTACGCCCAGTGATAATATTACCAGTACGGATCTCCCCACCTTCAGTGGTACGGCAGAACCTAATATCACCGTTATTTTGACCCTCAACGGTAAACGTTACGACGTACCGGTCAATAATGATGGCACGTGGCGTTTTACCTTACCTGCCGGAGATGAACTGAATGACGGCTCTTATAACTTCACGCTACAAGGCCAGAACACGGCAGGTACGACATCTGATGCCTTTACGGGATCAATAACTATCGATACGACGCCGCCCGATGCGGCTGTCGGGGAACTGACTGCCGATACGGATACGGGTATCACTGGCGATAATATCACCAGTGTGAGCACCCCGACCTTTACCGGTACGACAGATCCAGGCGCAACCATTATTTTCACTATCAATAGCAAAACGTATGAGTTCCAGGCCGATAGCAGCGGTGTATGGCGCTTCACGTTGCCGACGGAAAATGCGCTGCCTGACGATACGTACATTTATACGGTACAGGCCAAAGACGCCGCCGGAAATACGTCTACGCCGACCAACGGTTCGCTCACCGTTGATTCTACCTCACCCGCGCCTACCGCTGGCACGCTTACCGAAGATTCAGATACCGGCAACAAAGGAGATAATGTCACCCGTGATAAAACGCCGACATTCACTGGCACAACGGAACCCGGAGCGACCGTTATTCTGACGCTCAATAAGAAAACACATACCTTCCAGGCGGGGAATGACGGTAGATGGCACTTTACCTTACCGGCTGCTAATGCGTTAGATGATGGTATTTATCAATATACCGTACAGGCTAAAGACATAGCAGGAAACACCTCTTCGTTGTCTGCCGGTTGGCTAACAATCGACACTACGCCGCCAGTGCTTTCTCTGGAAGATAACAGTGATACCGGGACGGCAGGTGATAATATCACCAGCATCAATACGCCAACCTTTACCGGTACTTCAGAAGCCAATGCGACGATCACACTGAACATCGACAGTAAGGTGTTCACCACAACCGCTGACAGCGCCGGGAAGTGGACAATTACCCTTGACCAGTCCCTCAATGACGGCGCTTATGAATATACCCTTACCGCTAAAGATGCTGCCGGGAACGAAAATACGCTGAACGAGCGGCTGACCATCGATACGCAACCGCCCGCCGAACCCACACTGGGATCGACGGCTGACGGTGTTGATAGTACCGTCACCCTCCAGGGAACGGTGGAAGCCAATCAGGATATTCAGGTGAAGGTCACGGTTAACGGTACGGAATATCCCGCTAGCGTCGATAATGATTCTGGTGACTGGCATGTTTCTGTTCCGCAATCCGTTATTCTGTCGGGGGAGAATCAGTACACCATAACGGCTACCGATCCCGCCGGTAATAGTGCTGTTGCCAGTGGAACATTTACGGGTACATCACCAACGGAAAATCCAGTTAACAAGAGTTCAGGCGCAGATGAAATGATTTCGCTTAGTGAGGCGACTTTGCATTCGGTAAGCGTTGAGGAAGAATATTATGCCTTATAACTAAACAACACCATGACGAGGCCTCTTCGGAGGCCTCCTGATAAAAACAGAATAATAATATTTATTGTCTGTTAATTATTACAGAAGACAGTTAGTTTATTAAAAGAATAAAAAAAAGCGGCAGACTACGCTGCCGCAAATATGAGGAGGACAATTACCGTTACGCTACACCACAAAGTAATCCGTTACTGAGGTAAGTAAAACATAACTTCCCCAAACAATGAATCAACGAATCAAGTAATCTGCAAATCATGGCATTAATAGCCTTGTACTGTTTTAGCATGATGTGACAGTAAAAATACATTTTGGTCATTCTGTATATCACGGGAAAACTTATAAAACAGATTTGGTTCGCTCACAATATACAAATTATTTTCATCATCCATGGCAATCCCTTCTGGCTGAGGGATATCGTCTCTAAGCCCTGACCACTCCGCCGTCAGGAATAGTCGATCGCGCACCCGCCACTCGGAACTGATCTCCAGAATCATTTTTGACTCGTCCGACAATACCAGCAGCGAATCCGTTGGGGCATAATATTCCAGCCCGGAGACATCGCTAATGCTCGCGGTGACGGTAGAAGGCAACACACTGGTGATACCATTTTTGCTCATCTCTACTTCTTTGATCACAATGGGTTTTCTTTCTTTAGCGGCATACAATCTCTCATTTTTCGCATCCCATGCCGTACCTTCCAGCCCTTTATTTTTTGTTTTGTTATAGCCTTCAAGCTTAACCATGGAGATTATCTGCATAGTACCGCGCTGAATATCAACCTGCGTTTTATATACCGCGCCCTCTTTCTCACTGCCTATCTGGAACTGGTTGCCCCCACTCCACGCAATAGACTCAGGGTCGTAGATTCCCTGGAGCGGCATCCGCCCCACTAATTGCCCTTCTGTCGTTAGCCAGACCAGTTCAGGGGGATTATTAATAACGGCGAAAAGCATCCTGTCTTCGGCGGAGTAGGTCAGACCTGAAAGGTTACTCTTAATTCCTGCGACTGGTTTTTCCTGAATAACCGCTTTATAGCCACTGAGTGTCAGCGCCGAAGGTTTATCGCCATATTTCAGAATTAGCTGATAAACATAGCGAATATCGTCCCTGACCATAAATAAAATCACGCCAAAGAGTACAACCACAATACAGCGTTTTAGTAATCTCATAAAAAATCCATAGCAGATCACGTCACGACTGATGCCGTAACGCATTTCTTAAAAATAAAGCCGTGCCCGATAGAATCGATATCCGGTTATGGCGATTGCCACCAGCATAGACAAAATGGAATGGTCAGCGTTATCACAAAAAGACCTGTTTTAATCACTAATGTATCTTTTTTGTAAATTGACATAATCAAGAGGAAGGTAGTTCCGGCTAATTATTTAAATATTAAGTCTGTAAATTAACGCCGCTATGCAGGGCGAATGACAAAAAGTGATAATTAATGATATGCAACACCGCGATCGGATCTGCTATTGCTGCTCTTACTTCTATTCAACCGGACAGCAAAAAATGAAACTCAACCTTATTACCGCCGGCCTGACAACGCTTGTTGCCGCTGGCGCACTCCCGGCTCATGCCGGCCCTCAGGCGCACGTCGTGTGCGGCTATCACCACACACTAGGCGATGACGCGATTATGATGTTTGGTAAAGCGAATCAGGCGATGTGGCATGATTTTTTTGGCAACACCCACACCGACGCGGTCTCTACCTACCAGACGTTGCGCGCGCAACCAGATACCACCTGCGATAATAAAGCCGACAGCTCCGCTTACTGGGCGCCGTCCATGAAATTACCCAATGGCGAAATCGTAAAACCGGCCTACCAAAAGACCTATTATCAATCCACAAATGTAGCGCAATATCCGCTCCATCCGTTCCCGGCTGGGCTGGAACTACTGGCAGGCGATCATCACGGAACCGGCCCCAGTTCAGCCATTACCTTCTTATGCTCCAATGGTAAAGGTTACACCAAAACAACAGGCGAAATATGCGGTCTGCGTAAAGCGGGCGATGCCGTCCAGTTTAATATCGGGATCGCTTTCCCCAACTGTTGGGATGGCGTCAACCTGAAGCCGACCCATAGTCACAATAATGCGACCTATGCTGACCACGGGAAATGTTCCGCAGACTATCCGGTCAAAATCCCGACAGTTAATATGAACATCGCCTGGGTACTCCCGCAGATCTCCTCGCTGGATACGTCCAAGGTGGAATTGTCGATGGACCCGGTAATGCATGGCGAAACCCGGGAAGAGCGCTGGGGAAGTCTTTATACCGCCCATGCCGATTTTATGAATGGCTGGACGGAAGATGGCGCGCAGTTTATGACGGATCTGTGTATGAATCAGGGGCTGGATTGCGGCACTACGGTTCCTTACGCCTACAGTAAAGCGGAAGAAAATACCTGGGTAAGCAGCGAAGACGACAAGCCTCATGCCAACGTCGATACCTTGTATGTACAGGATGACTGGACAAATGGCGGACGCACGCAGCATCCGGAAACGCTCACGCTGGTGAAATTTAAGATCCCGCCCCTACCTGCCAATATGGACGCTTCGCTATTCAAATACCGTATTCGCCTTTTTGGCGGCAAAACGGAAACGAACGGCGCCGATCAGATCTTCTTTTACCCAACCAACAACGACTGGCACGCCAGTACCGTGTCATGGAACAATAAACCGGCGATCAACTACCGTTCCGATGCCGTGTTATATCTAAACTACTCGCATGAATACCGCATGGTTGATGTCGATAAAGCGGTGCGCAAAGCGCTGGCAGAAGGGAAAACGGAAGTATCCTGGTATATCGGCGGCGACCGTCAGGGAAATCACTACGATTTCACGCCAGCGAACTCAAAACAGAGCCTGGTGCTGATGCTGACCGGTTTTAAAAAGACGCCGGAACTGTAATGTCAGACTGTGCCCGCTGGCGCGACAGCGGGCACGATGGCGATATAAGCATTACAGTGCGTCATCAAAACCTGATAGATATCTCAGAAAAACAATCGGTTAGTCTCAGGCTGTAGCCCCTGTTTCTGTTGAACGTCCTGCAGATAGCATGTCGTCACGACGGCAAGTCGGGCATAGAACGCACTAATGGTATTACATTGCAGCAGGTCCAGATAGCGGAATCCCCAGGGCGAGACGGTCATCTCTCCCTGGCCTTCAAACAACACGGAAAATTGCCATGTAAGAGCATCATCATCCGGTAGCGACCATGACGCGCACAGCGGCTCACTATGTCCGAGTTCGCGCCAGGGGTAAGAATTATTTTATGCAATTTTGATGAAAATAAATTACCTATCACGGTATACAGCGATATTAATTAACGACATGACGTTTGCCAGTCGAGACGAGCAGGTAGAGTGCCCTGCAAGGCAAGACAGGCTTTTCAACATTGGTGCAACCGTGCAACGTCGCCTACTACCTTTGAATTAGACGCTTCATCAGGGATAATAACCTTACAATTCATCAGTTCAGGTCCGCTATGAAACACTCCCTGCCATGCCGGGCGTTACGCAAACGCCCCATGAAACTCGGCACGACCGTCATTCTGATGGTCAGCGCCGTTTTGTTCTCGGTGCTCGTTGTGGTCCATCTGATCTATTTCTCGCAAATCAGCAGCATGACGCGCGACGCTCTGGCAGATAAAGCGCTGGCGGTGGCCCGCTCGCTGGCGGACTCTCCGACAATTCGCGAGGGGCTGAAAAAACCGCCTGCGGAAAGCGGCATTCAGACGCTCGCCGAAGCGGTGAGCCAGCATAACGGCTTTTTGTTTATTGTGGTGACGAATATGCAGGGCATCCGTTATTCGCACCCAGAAGCGCAGCGAATCGGTCAACCGTTCAAAGGCGATGATATTCTGCTCGCGCTGCAGGGAAAGGAAAACGTCGCCATTAATCGCGGCTTTCTCGCCAAAGCGCTGCGCGTTTTTACGCCGGTTTATGATGAACGCCACCGGCAGATCGGCGTTGTAGCGATTGGCCTGGAACTCCGTCACGTTACGCAACAGATCAACAATAGCCGCGGCAGTATTATCTGGTCCATTCTGTTCGGCGCTCTGGTGGGGTTATTAGGCACGTATGCGCTGGTCAAGGTGCTAAAACGAATCTTGTTTGGCCTCGAACCGTATGAAATTTCCACTCTTTTTGAACAGCGTCAGGCTATGCTACAGTCGATCAAAGAAGGCGTTATCGCCGTCGATGATAGCGGCGAAGTCACGTTGATTAACCATGCGGCGCAGGCGCTGCTCGATTATCGAAAAACGCAGGATGACGCCAGATTATCCACCCTGAGCCATGCCTGGTCGCAGGTGGTAGACATTAGCGAAGTGTTGCGTGACGGTACGCCGCGCCGCGATGAAGAGATCATCGTCAAAGGCCGTCTGCTGCTTGTGAATACCGTTCCGGTGCGCAGCAACGGCGAAATTATCGGCGCGATATCCACCTTCAGGGATAAAACAGAAGTTCGCCAACTGATGCAACGGTTGGACGGGATGGTGAACTACGCGGATGCGCTCCGTGAACGATCCCACGAATTCATGAACAAATTACATGTGATTCTGGGATTATTGCACCTGAAGAGTTATAAGCAGCTTGAAGCGTATATTATCAAGACGGCCAATAACTATCAGGAAGAGATCGGTTTGCTGCTGGGTAAAATAAAATCGCCGATTATCGCTGGATTTTTGTTCAGTAAGATTAATCGCACCTCTGATTTCGGGCACAGCCTGGTGATAAGCAGTGACAGCCAATTACCGGATAATAACAATGAAGATCAGGTCACGGTGCTGATTACGGCGCTGGGTAATTTGATTGAAAACGCGCTGGAAGCGTTGGGCCAGGAGTCCGGCGGCGAAATTAGCATCTCGTTACACTACCGTCATGGCTGGCTGCATTGCGAAGTGAGCGATGATGGCCCCGGTATCGAACCTGAGCGCATCGACGCGATTTTTGAAAAAGGCGTCTCGTCAAAAGGCGCCGAACGCGGCGTCGGTTTAGCGCTGGTTAAACAGCAGGTTGAAGCGCTTGGCGGCGTAATTTCCGTGGAATCTGAACCTGGGATCTTCACACAATTTTTTGTACAGTTACCCTGGGATGGGGAAAGGACCAGCCTATGATCAATGTATTAATTGTCGATGACGATGCGATGGTCGCGGAGCTAAATCGCCGCTACGTCGCGCAAATCTCCGGTTTTCATTGCTGTGGAACCGCTTCGACGCTGGAAAAAGCGAAAGAGTTTATCTTCAACAGTGAAAATCACATTGACCTGATCCTGCTGGATATCTACATGCAGCAGGAAAATGGACTGGATCTGCTGCCTGTCCTGCACAGCGCAGGCTGCAAAAGCGACGTTATTGTCATTTCTTCTGCCGCTGACGCCGCCACCATTAAAGATTCGCTTCACTACGGCGTAGTGGATTATCTGATCAAGCCTTTTCAGGCCACGCGCTTTGAAGAAGCGCTAACTGGCTGGCTACGTAAGAAAACGGCAATGGAAAAACGCCAGTATTACGAACAGTCTGAGCTTGATCTGCTCATTCACGGCAATTCATCCAGCGAGCAGGAGCCTCGCCGGCTGCCAAAAGGGCTGACGCAGCAAACGCTACGCACCTTATGCCAGTGGATTGATGCGCATCAGGAGCAGGAGTTTTCTACCGACGAGCTGGCCAACGAAGTGAATATCTCTCGCGTCTCCTGCCGTAAATATCTTATCTGGCTGGTGAATTGCCATATCTTGTTTACCAGCATTCATTACGGCGTGACCGGCAGACCGGTTTACCGCTACCGCGTTCAGCCGGAACATTACTCTTTACTTAAACAATATTGTCAGTAAGGATACAGCATAAATCTGACGCGAAGCGTTATATATTGGTAACAATTATTATAACAATATAAATAAAAACGCTATCACATTAATAACAAATCAGGAAAATTGTGTCAGATCAAATATACCCAACGTAGGCCAGTTAACGTTATTTTCTATAATTACAGCGCCATGCGCTGTTTTTAATTTCAAAACGCTAACAAAAGTTAATTAAGTATTATCCCCTGCCGAGAGTGTGTATTTTTATTAAAAAAGGGATTGGTCCGGAATTTTCCTGACACTTAAATAAAATTACGTTTGTAGCAATGGAGCTCGTGCTACGCCTATGGACAATACGTATATTTGTGAGCAGAAACTCGTCTCCAGACGCCATACGAATAATTTAGAAAAATGGCGTGATAATGATCACACAAGTCACATTCTGTATGATTTATACGCTGACGAGACGCGAAAACTAAATAAAATATACCTGTTTTTCAAACAGATATATTTTAACCTCCTGCTCTCATTCGTTTCACCTGCCCATCGCCAGAGGGTGATTCCCTCTGAACATCACCATCGTAAGAAAATAATTACTTAAAGCAACTCTGTAAAACGCTTAACCGTTAATCGTCGCCACTGGCGCATTGAATATTCGCCACTTCCTGATGTTCATTCATACAAATCAGAAGATGACTGTGATCCATTTATCAAAATTGACTGGGTTTATCGCGAGGGTAAATAAAAATGTTATTTAGTATACAGCTTCTCATAATATTAATATGTCTGTTTTATGGCGCCCGAAAGGGAGGGATCGCGCTCGGGTTGCTGGGCGGTATCGGTCTGGTCATTCTGGTGTTTGTTTTCCATCTCCAGCCAGGTAAACCGCCCGTTGACGTAATGCTGGTAATTATCGCGGTAGTCGCCGCGTCGGCAACATTACAAGCGTCAGGCGGTCTGGATGTGATGTTGCAGATTGCCGAAAAGCTGCTGCGCCGCAACCCCAAATATGTCTCTATTGTGGCGCCATTCGTCACCTGTACCCTGACGATTCTGTGTGGTACAGGCCACGTGGTCTACACCATTTTGCCGATTATCTACGACGTAGCGATCAAGAATAATATCCGTCCGGAACGTCCAATGGCGGCCAGTTCTATCGGCGCGCAAATGGGCATCATCGCCAGTCCGGTTTCCGTCGCTGTTGTTTCTCTGGTGGCAATGCTGGGCAACGTAACTTTTGATGGCAGGCATCTGGAATTCCTCGATCTGTTGTCTATCACCATCCCCTCTACCCTGCTCGGCATCCTGGCGATAGGCATTTTTAGCTGGTTCCGCGGTAAAGATCTGGATAAAGACGAAGCGTTTCAGAAATTTATTTCCGTACCGGAAAACCGTCAGTACGTGTACGGCGATACCGCGACGCTGCTGGATAAAAAACTGCCGAAAAGCAACTGGCTGGCGATGTGGATCTTCCTGGCGGCTATCGCCGTGGTCGCTATCCTGGGGGCAGACTCCGACTTACGCCCTACCTTCGGCGGCAAACCGTTGTCGATGGTGCTGGTCATTCAGATGTTCATGCTGCTGACCGGGGCGCTCATTATCATCCTGACCAAAACCAATCCTGCGTCTATCTCAAAAAATGAAGTCTTTCGTTCCGGTATGATTGCGATTGTCGCGGTATACGGGATCGCCTGGATGGCGGAAACCATGTTCGGCGCGCACATGTCGGAAATTCAGGGCGTGCTGGGTGAAATGGTCAAAGAGTATCCGTGGGCCTACGCCATCGTTCTGCTGTTGGTCTCCAAGTTTGTTAACTCCCAGGCGGCAGCGCTGGCGGCGATTGTTCCCGTCGCGCTGGCTATCGGCGTCGATCCGGCGTATATCGTGGCCTCTGCGCCGGCATGTTATGGCTACTACATCCTGCCGACCTACCCAAGCGATCTGGCGGCGATTCAGTTTGACCGTTCCGGCACGACCCATATTGGCCGCTTCGTCATTAACCACAGCTTCATTCTGCCGGGTTTGATTGGCGTAAGCGTCTCCTGCGTCTTTGGCTGGATCTTTGCCGCAATGTACGGATTCCTGTAATGGCAGCGCGCGCCGCCCGGTTATGCGCGGCGCGCGACTTAGAGTCTGGCCCATTAGGCTCTTAATACATTTTCTTACTATTAGGCTGGAAGCACATGTCGAAAAAAGAGTTTATCTATCAGGCGCCTTTCCCGATGGGAGAGGACAAAACAGAGTATTATCTGCTCACCTCCGATTATGTCAGCGTCAGTGAATTCAACGGAGAATCTATCCTCAACGTTGAGCCGCAGGCGTTAACGTTGTTGGCTCAGCAAGCCTTCCACGACGCATCTTTCATGCTCCGCCCTGAACACCAGCAGCAAGTCGCCGCCATTCTCCACGACCCCGAAGCCAGCGAAAACGACAAATACGTGGCGCTGCAATTCCTGAGAAACTCCGAGATCGCCGCCAAAGGCGTTCTGCCAACCTGCCAGGATACCGGCACGGCGATTATCATGGGTAAAAAAGGCCAACGTGTCTGGACGGGCGGCGGCGATGAAGCCGCACTCTCCAAAGGCGTATTCAATACCTATATCGAAGATAACCTGCGCTACTCGCAGAACGCGCCGCTGGATATGTACAAAGAGGTTAATACCGGCAGCAACCTGCCAGCGCAAATCGATCTCTATGCCGTCGACGGCGACGAGTACAAGTTCCTCTGCGTGGCGAAAGGCGGCGGTTCAGCAAACAAAACGTATCTCTATCAGGAGACTAAAGCGCTGCTCACCCCTGGTAAGCTGAAAAACTTCCTCGTTGAGAAAATGCGCACGCTGGGCACCGCGGCCTGCCCGCCATACCATATCGCATTTGTCATTGGCGGCACCTCGGCGGAAAGCACGCTGAAAACCGTAAAACTCGCCAGTACTCACTATTACGACGCGCTGCCGACGGAAGGTAACGAGCACGGCCAGGCATTCCGCGATCTCCACCTGGAACAGGAACTGCTGGAAGAAGCGCAAAAACTTGGCCTCGGCGCCCAGTTCGGCGGGAAATATTTCGCCCACGATATTCGCGTGATTCGCCTGCCGCGTCACGGCGCCTCCTGTCCGGTGGGGATGGGCGTCTCCTGCTCGGCAGACCGTAACATTAAAGCGAAAATTAACCGCGAAGGCATCTGGATCGAAAAACTGGAACACAATCCGGGCCAGTATATTCCGCCAGCGCTGCGTCAGGCGGGCGAAGGCGACGCGGTGAAAGTCGATCTCAACCGCCCGATGAAAGAGATCCTCGCCCAGCTATCACAGTATCCGGTCTCGACTCGCCTGTCGCTGACGGGCACCATTATCGTGGGTCGCGATATCGCCCACGCGAAGCTAAAAGAGCGTATCGAATCCGGCGAAGGTCTGCCGCAGTACATTAAAGACCATCCCATCTATTACGCAGGTCCGGCAAAAACCCCGGCAGGTTATCCATCTGGCTCATTAGGCCCCACCACCGCAGGCCGAATGGACTCTTATGTCGATCTGCTGCAATCCCACGGCGGCAGTATGATCATGCTGGCGAAAGGCAACCGTAGCCAGCAGGTCACAGATGCCTGTAAAAAACACGGCGGTTTTTATTTGGGCAGTATCGGCGGCCCGGCGGCGGTACTGGCGCAGCAGAGCATTAAGCATCTGGAGTGCGTCGAGTATCCGGAACTCGGCATGGAAGCTATCTGGAAAATTGAAGTAGAAGATTTCCCGGCCTTTATCCTGGTGGATGACAAAGGCAACGATTTCTTCCAGCAGATTGTCAGCAAACAGTGCGCTAACTGCGCGAAATAACCTGGCAGGCCCGGCATTCTCCCGGGCCGCGTTATCGGTTAATTGCCGGATGGCGCTACGCTTATCCGGCCTGGACGAGAGACCATGCTCACGCTTTTACATCGCTGGTCGCTACCACAGAAATCACCGGGCTATCCGGCTGTTCGACGAATGGCGGTGTTTTCCGGTATTTATCCAGCAGGTGGATCTGAATCTTGCGCAGCATATCGCCGTTCAAACGGTAGTAGCGGAAGTAGAGAACTAACGTCATCATGAAAAACAGTACCGGCAGGACAATCATAATAAACTGCATCCCCTGCAGGGTTTGCGCAGACTGCGCCACATTCGGCGTGTAGCCAATCAGCCCCAGCACCAGAGCGATAAAGAACGCCGCAAACGCCGAGCCGCCCTTCACGACCATCGTCTGTACGGAATAGGCGATACTCTCGCAGCGAATATTGAGCTTAAATTCCCCATAATCGACCGTATCCGCCACCATGATCACCTGAAGCACCCAAAAGAGCGCGGTCCCGATATTAAGGAAAATACCCGCCGCCACGATTAAAGCGGCATTATGGACGTCCGCCAACGCCATCGCAAAGAGCCCAGCGCAACTCAGAACGGGCATCACGGAGGCACCCGCCCACAATATCCGCCGCGATAACATTTTCACCAGCCGGGGGAAGAGAATCAACGTCAGCAGATTCGCCGCGCCGGCGTAAGAAAGGTAATAGGGAAAAAGATCGGCATCGCCAATCACATAGGTGAAGTAGTAGATCGCAAAGCCGTTGATAATATTGGAGGCAATGTTATATGCCAGCGCCATTCCCAACAGGCAAGAGAGCTGATCGTTTTTGTATATCAATCCAACGATTGTTTTTAACGTCAGATGTGGGCGACCAGCCGTTACGCCGTTGTCGGAGGAGTACACCTCATGTACGTTGCGTAATGTCACGATAGTCGAGGCTATAAAGAACGCAATCAGTACCAGCGTGAACATCTGAAAGCCGAATCCGCGATCCGCTCCACCAACGTAATTCACAAACGGCAGTGTTATACCGGCAGTGACGAAGCCAGCCAGACTGGCGAAGAAACGCGGGAACGGCACCAGTTGTTCGCGTTCTCGCTTATCAAGCGTAATGGTCGGCACCAGCGACCAAAATGGGATATCCATAATGGTATACGTCATGCCCCACAGGATGTAGGTCACGCAGACAAATACAACCTGCGCGGTTCCCTCAAAAAGATGGGCGCTGAACAGCAGAAAAAGCACCAGCGAATTGGTTAAGGTGCCGATCAATATCCACGGCTTAAATTTCCCCCACCGCGAACGCGTGGCGTTGACAATCCATCCCATGATGGGATCGTTTATCGCATCCCAGATTCGCGCGACCAGAAAGAGGGTGCCGACGAGGCCGACCGAGAGTCCCACCACATCGGTGTAGTAATACATCAGGTACATATACACGATGCCGATGGCGAAATCCTTACCAAACGCACCGAACCCGTAACTCAGCTTTGTTGTCAGAGAGATGCTCATAGGGTACCGGGTCGCTGTTACCAGCGCCCGCCTTCTGTTAGTAGAGGTTAAACGCCGGATCTGCCGTCCAGCGCGGCTGGAGATTAACGACGTAACCAGGCCGGAAGCCAGTCGCCATGCGCGGCGATCAGATCGTCAACCAACGCATAGATTTCTTCTATACCCAGCACCGCCGCGGTATGAGGGTCCATCATCGCCGCGTGATACACACGATCGCGGTTTTCCGTGAGGATGGCTTCGGTCAACAGCGTTTGCACGTTGATGTTGGTCTGCATCATCGCCGCCAGATGAGAAGGGATCGTCCCCACCTTCGTCGGCTGGATGCCGTTGGCATCCACCAGACAAGCCACTTCCACGCAGCTTCCCTGCGGCAGGTTATCAATCAGCCCCTCATTACGCACATTGCCGTAAATCACGCTCGGCTCGCCGGTCCACAGTGCGTTCATAATGGTGCTGGCGTACTCGCGGGACGGTTTGATATCGATACGCTCGGCGGTTTTATACTCCTCCAGCTCTTTATGCCAGTTCGCCAGTTGTTCTACGCAGCGTTTCGGATATTCATCCAGCGGCACCTTGTAGCGCGCAATCAGATCCTCGCGTCCCGGTTTAATAAACCACGGTGTGTACTCGGCAAAATGCTCTGATGACTCGGTGACGAAGTAACCCAGCTTTTTGAACATCTCGTAGCGCACAATGTTCTGGCAGCGTTCATTGCCGTGAATATTGGGCTTCGGTGCCTGTCCGGCGTCATAGGCCGCCTGCAATTCAGGATAGAGATTGACATAAGTCCCGTCAGCCGTTTTGCGTTCCAGTTCCAGGTAAAACGCCATGTGATTAATGCCGGCGCAACGGTAGCGCAGCGAGGCGGGATCGATATTCAGATCGCGCGCCAGTTCTTCCGCCGTTCCCTGTACAGAATGGCACAGGCCGACCTGTTTGATATGCGGATAGCGGGCATACATCGCCCAGGTATTCATCGCCATCGGGTTGACGTAATTGAGCATGGTGGCCTTCGGACAGACTTCCGTCATGTCTTCGCAAATCCGCCACAGATGCGGGATGGTCCGCAATGCGCGCATAATGCCGCCCGGCCCCAGCGTATCGGCGATCGTCTGTTCCAGGCCATGACGTTTACAGACCTCAAAATCGGTCACGGTGCAGGGTTCATAGCCGCCAATCTGAAAGGCGACCACCACGAAATCCGCATCCTGTAGCGCCGCTTTCTGTTTGGTATGGCAGGTAATTCGGCCAGAAGCGCCCGCTGAGTCCATCAGTTTTCGTACAACAATGTGCGACTCTTCAAGCCGGGTTTCGTCAATATCCATCAGGGCGATATGCGCTGACTTTAGCGCCTCGCGATGAAACACATCGCCGAGGATATTTTTGACGAAAATCGTAGAACCTGCGCCGATAAAGGTAATTTTGGGTGCCGCCATCATGACTCTCCAGAACAGTAGTGAACACCTTCATGGTGGCACGCGTTCCCGGTGAAAACCTCCGTCTTCCCCAATGAGCATTCCCGAAAACTCAGATCGTATGCTGACGCGCGGAAGATCTGAGTTTTTGGGACAAAATAGCGTAAAAAGCAGAGTATTCGGCCTGATAGTCAGACTACGCTCTACAATACCGACGGATTCTGTGTCCGGATTCCCGGTTTCCTCCCTGCTAAACGCGCATAATTCTGATAATTCAGGAAATGGAGTGACGATGAGTACGCAGCCAATAACCTTTCTCCCGCCCGACCCGCACATGTGCAACGGTGATGAAAAGCAAACCCGTAGCCCGTTGTCGCTCTATTCTGAATATCAACGGCTGGACGTTGAACTGAGGCCGCCGCACAGGATGGCCAGCAGTCACTGGCATGGGCAAGTGGAAGTGAATGTTCCGTTTGACGACGATGTGGAGTATTTAATCAACAATGAAGTCGTGCAGATAAAGCAGGGACATATCACCCTGTTTTGGGCCTGTACGCCACACCAGCTTACCCGCCCCGGCAATTGCCGACAGATGGCGATTTTCAGTTTGCCGATGCACCTGTTTCTCTCCTGGCCGCTGGCTCGCGATCTTATCAACCACGTCACGCACGGGATGGTGGTAAAATCGCTGGCAACCCAGCAACTTAGTACCTTTGAAGTATTGCGCTGGCAACAGGAAACAAGCAGCCCGAATGAGCAAATTCGTCAGTTGGCGATCGATGAGATCGGCCTGATGCTTAAACGCTTTAGCCTTTCCGGCTGGCAACCCATTTTGCTCAATAAAACATCACGCACCCACAAGAATAGCGTCTCACGCCATGCGCAGTTTTACGTAAGCCAGATGCTGGGATTTATTGCCGATAACTACGATCAGGCGCTAACCATTAACGACGTCGCGGAGCATGTCAAACTCAATGCTAATTACGCGATGGGAATATTCCAGCGGGTCATGCAACTGACGATGAAGCAGTACATCACGGCGATGCGCATCAATCACGTACGCGCCTTATTGAGCGATACTGACAAAACGATCCTCGATGTCGCTCTGACTGCCGGATTCCGATCCAGCAGCCGTTTTTACAGTACTTTCAGCAAATTTGTCGGCATGTCGCCGCAACAATACCGCAAGCTAAGCCAGCAACGGCGCCAGACGATGCCCGGCTGAAACCGGATACCACTATCAGCCAAAAAAATAATTCACCTGTCGATAAACCGTGGGTGAAATGGCACGCTATAAATAATTAACTAATTGTTTATTAAAAAATAATATCAATAACCGGCTATTGTTTAACCACTTTACACCCCCTATTTGACGGGGTAATACTTGCCCACGTCACATTCATACGGCGGGTCGGCAAGGCGTAAATTGCACGGCCTCCACAACCGGGTAAAAGATGATGAAAGTATTAATTGTTGAAAGTGAGTTTCTGCATCAGGACACCTGGGTTGGCAACGCGGTTGAGCGTCTGGCGGATGCCTTGAGCCAACAAAATGTTACCGTCATTAAATCGACATCCTTCGATGACGGTTATGCCATCTTGTCCGCGAACGAAGCCATTGACTGTCTGATGTTCAGCTATCAAATGGAACAACCGGATGAGCACCTGAGTGTCAGGCAATTGATCGGTAAGCTTCACGAGCGTCAGCAAAACGTACCCGTTTTCCTGTTAGGCGACAGGGAAAAAGCGACGGCATCGCTGGACCGCGACCTGCTGGAGCTTGTCGATGAGTTCGCCTGGATTCTGGAAGACACCGCTGACTTTATCGCCGGACGCGCCGTTGCCGCCATGACCCGGTATCGCCAGCAACTGTTACCGCCGCTGTTTAACGCGTTGATGAAATACAGCGACATTCATGAATACTCATGGGCGGCGCCTGGACACCAGGGCGGCGTCGGCTTCACTAAAACGCCTGCCGGTCGCTTTTATCACGATTATTATGGCGAAAACCTGTTCCGCAGCGACATGGGGATTGAGCGTACCACGCTTGGTTCACTACTCGACCATACCGGCGCGTTTGGCGAAAGCGAGAAAAACGCCGCCCGCGTATTCGGCGCCGACCGCTCCTGGTCCGTGGTTGTCGGGACCTCCGGCTCTAACCGCACTATTATGCAGGCCTGTATGACGGATAATGATGTCGTCGTACTGGATCGTAACTGCCATAAATCCATCGAACAGGGGCTGATCCTCACCGGGGCCAAACCGGTATATATGGTGCCAAGCCGTAACCGTTACGGCATTATCGGGCCAATCTACCCGCAGGAAATGCAGCCTGAAACCTTGCAGAAAAAAATCAGCGCCAGCCCGCTGACCAAAACCAAAGCCGGACAGAAACCTTCTTACAGCGTGGTGACCAACTGTACCTATGACGGCGTATGCTATAACGCCAAAGAGGCGCAGGATCTGCTGGCAAAAACCAGCGATCGCATTCACTTCGACGAAGCATGGTACGGCTATGCGCGCTTCAACCCGATTTATTGCGATCACTACGCGATGCGCGGCGAGCCAGGCGACCATAACGGTCCGACCGTTTTTGCCACCCACTCTACTCACAAACTGCTGAACGCGCTTTCACAAGCCTCCTACATCCACGTTCGTGAAGGCCGCGGCGCGGTGAATTTCTCCCGCTTCAACCAGGCGTATATGATGCATGCCACCACCTCTCCGTTATATGCCATCTGCGCATCCAACGATGTGGCGGTATCGATGATGGACGGCAACAGCGGCCTGTCGCTCACTCAGGAGGTGATTGACGAAGCGGTCGATTTCCGTCAGGCGATGGCGCGTCTTTATAAAGAGTTTACTGACGAAGGCGACTGGTTCTTTAAACCGTGGAATAAAGATGTCGTCACCGATCCACAAACCGGTAAAACGTATGACTTCGCTGACGCGCCGGCAAAACTATTGGCTACCGACCAGAACTGTTGGGTCATGCGCCCCGGGGAAACCTGGCACGGCTTTAAAGACCTGCCGGATAACTGGAGTATGCTGGACCCGATCAAAGTCAGTATCCTGGCGCCGGGTATGGGCGACGATGGCGAACTGGAAGCATCCGGTGTACCTGCTGCGCTGGTCACGGCATGGCTTGGCCGCCACGGTATCGTGCCGACCCGCACCACCGACTTCCAGATTATGTTCCTGTTCTCCATGGGGGTCACTCGCGGGAAATGGGGGACGTTGATCAACACACTGTGTTCCTTCAAACACCATTACGACGCGAATACGCCGCTGGCGCAGGTGATGCCGGAACTGGTGCAGGATTATCCTGACACTTACGCGAACATGGGTATTCATGATCTGGGCGATAAAATGTTTGCCTGGCTACGTGAAAATAACCCAGGCGCCCGTCTCAACGCCGCTTATTCCACCCTGCCGGCCGCGGAAATCACCCCGCGCGACGCCTACAACGCGATCGTGAACGACAATATTGAAATGGTGGCGATTGAAAATCTGCCGGGTCGCATTGCGGCGAACTCCGTTATTCCTTACCCGCCAGGAATCCCGATGCTCCTCTCCGGCGAAAACTTTGGCGATGAAAACAGTCCGCAGGTGGGTTACTTACGCTCGCTGCAATCCTGGGATCATCACTTCCCTGGCTTTGAGCATGAAACCGAAGGCACGGAAATTATTGATGGCGTATATCACGTTATGTGCGTGAAAGCCTAATCACAGAGAGTCTTTTTTTGAGGATGGCATGTATTCCCTGAGTATTGCTGCAAAACAATAATACTGTCATACCTTTTTTGCGCGGGCCCCATCCCGCGCTTTTTTTATACAAAAATTACAGGTTGCCACTCGCGTACAAATTTTTGTACACCCTAATTCATCGTACAAATATTGTAATATTATTCAGGAAAGTTATTTTAATGCAGTTTCAATTCATCACACAATTGACTCAACCCCCGTTATCTCTCCCGTTTGGCGAGATCCGGTCTTTTATGTTCATATTCCAGGAGTTCGGGTATGAGGATTTGCAGCAACGAGCCTTGCATAGTGGTATTAACCGAAAAAGACACATGGTTACGAGTAAATGGTAAGGAGCCAATCAGTTTAAAAGCGAATCATATGGCCATTCTGGCTTGTGAAAATAACGTTATCGATATTTCATCATTAAATAGCGTGCTAGTAATACAAGTGAGTCGCAATAATATTAAAGACTATTTACAATTCCTGAATAAAGATCTCTCACACCTACCCATCTGGCAACGCAACGCCGATCCCTTATTGACCGCCACCTGTCTGACGCCAGATATTTTCAGGGTCACCGTCCGCTACAGCGCGATGGAAACACAGGATGAAATTGCTATTGAACGTACTCGTTCTCTCCTTTTCACCGTTTTATCCCGCTTTCTTGACCACAAAAAATTCATCTCTTTGTTAATGCATATGCTGCGTAGCCGCATCAGCGACAGCGTTTATCACATCATTCAGAGCGATATTCATAAAGACTGGAATCTGAGCGCCGTCGCCAGTTGCCTATGTCTGAGCCCAAGTTTGTTAAAGAAAAAACTCAAAAATGAGAATACCAGTTATAGCCAAATAATCACCACCTGCCGAATGCGTTATGCCGTAAACCAATTATTAATGGATGGAAAGAATATCTCGCAAGTCTCACAGCTTTGTGGGTATAACAGCACGTCGTACTTTATTTCCGTGTTTAAAGAGTTTTATGGTATGACCCCCCTGCATTATGTTAGCCAACATCGGGAACGATCAGCCGCCTAATTTTTACACACTCAACGATAAGACACGATAATATCAGCATTGGCGATAACCTGTCTCCGATATAATTCAGCAGCATTCTAAGGGGGTATGATACGACGTAATTTATCGTAACGAAGTCACCTTTTCAGGAGTCCAAATTATGTCTTCGGATGCTGATGCTCACAAAGTGGGCCTAATCCCCGTCACCTTAATGGTCTCGGGGAATATTATGGGTTCAGGGGTATTCTTACTCCCTGCCAACCTGGCGGCCACTGGCGGGATTGCAATCTACGGATGGCTGGTCACTATCATCGGCGCCCTGGCGCTGTCGATGGTTTATGCCAAAATGTCGTCCTTAGATCCCAGTCCCGGCGGTTCCTATGCCTACGCACGCCGCTGCTTCGGGCCGTTTTTAGGCTATCAAACGAACGTGCTGTACTGGCTGGCATGCTGGATCGGTAATATCGCGATGGTTGTTATCGGCGTCGGCTATCTGAGCTATTTCTTCCCGATTCTGAAAGATCCGCTGGTATTAACGCTTACCTGCGTCGCGGTGCTGTGGATTTTTGTTCTGCTGAACATCGTCGGGCCGAAAATGATTACCCGCGTACAGGCCGTCGCCACCATACTGGCGCTGGTGCCTATCGTAGGGATTGCGGTCTTCGGCTGGTTCTGGTTTAAAGGCGAAACCTATATGGCGGCCTGGAACGTGAGCGGCATGAATACCTTCGGCGCGATTCAAAGCACGTTGAACGTCACGCTATGGTCATTCATCGGGGTAGAAAGCGCCTCCGTTGCGGCCGGGGTGGTGAAAAATCCGAAACGCAACGTGCCTATCGCCACCATCGGCGGGGTACTGATCGCCGCCGTCTGCTACGTGCTTTCCACAACGGCGATTATGGGGATGATCCCCAACGCGGCGCTGCGTGTATCGGCATCGCCTTTTGGTGACGCGGCGCGTATGGCGCTGGGCGATACCGCAGGGGCTATCGTTTCCTTCTGTGCGGCAGCGGGCTGCCTGGGCTCTCTCGGCGGCTGGACGCTGCTTGCCGGTCAAACCGCAAAAGCGGCGGCGGACGATGGTCTCTTCCCACCGATCTTCGCCCGGGTGAATAAAGCCGGTACGCCAGTGGCTGGATTGCTTATCGTCGGCGTGCTGATGACTATCTTCCAATTCAGCAGCATGTCGCCGAACGCCGCGAAAGAGTTTGGTCTGGTCTCCTCCGTGTCGGTTATCTTCACCCTGGTGCCTTATCTTTACACCTGTGCCGCGCTGTTGCTGTTGGGCCACGGTCACTTTGGTAAAGCACGCCCGCTGTATCTACTGATTACCTTCGTCGCGTTTGTGTATTGCATCTGGGCGGTCATCGGTTCCGGTGCCAAAGAGGTGATGTGGTCGTTCGTCACGTTGATGGTGATCACCGCACTGTATGCGTTGAACTACAATCGCATTCACAAAAACCCGTATCCTCTGGATGCGCCGGTTAAACAGGATTAACCACGTCGTTAATGTTATCGTAACAGGCCGGATAGCGCAGGTTATCCGGTCGCCACTAACATTAAGTTCTTAAGGTTCACTTAATTTTACTTTGTCACGATTAGCGTCACTGAATCGATGGACGCATCAACATGTTAAAACGCTTTCTTAAAAGACCTGTTCTTGGGCAAATCGCCTGGCTTCTGCTTTTTTCCTTTTATATTGCCGTCTGCCTGAACATTGCGTTCTATAAGCAGGTACTACAAGACCTACCGTTAAACTCGCTGCGCAATGTGCTGGTGTTTATTTCCATGCCGGTCGTCGCGTTCAGCGTGGTCAATAGTGTGCTGACGCTGGCCTCATTTATTTGGCTAAACCGGCTGCTGGCCTGCATTTTTATTCTGGTCGGTGCTGCCGCGCAGTATTTTATTTTGACTTACGGCATCATCATCGATCGCTCCATGATCGCCAATATGGTGGATACCACGCCTGCGGAAACCTTTGCGCTGATGACGCCGCAAATGGTGCTGACGCTGGGATTAAGCGGCATTCTGGCAGCCATGGTTGCCTGCTGGATTAAAATTCGCCCCGCGATGCCGCGCTTACGTAGCGGGCTTTACCGCCTGGCCAGCGTCCTGATCTCTATTTTATTAGTTATTCTGGTCGCCGCCTTTTTCTATAAAGATTACGCCTCGCTATTTCGAAATAATAAACAGTTGATCAAAGCGTTAAGCCCATCGAACAGTATTGTCGCCAGTTGGTCATGGTATTCGCATCAACGGCTGGCGAATTTGCCGCTGGTACGCATTGGCGAGGATGCCCATCGCAATCCATTAATGCTGAAAGGCGATCGCAGAAACCTGACGATCCTCATCGTTGGCGAAACCTCACGCGGCGATGATTTCTCTCTTGGCGGCTATCCGCGCGACACCAATCCGCGGCTGGCAAAAGACGATGTGATCTATTTCCCGCATACCACCTCTTGCGGTACGGCGACCGCGATCTCCGTTCCCTGCATGTTTTCTGATATGCCGCGCAAACATTATGACGAAGAGCTGGCGCATCACCAGGAAGGGCTACTGGATATTATCCAGCGCGCGGGGATTAACGTACTGTGGAATGATAATGACGGCGGCTGTAAAGGCGCATGCGATCGCGTTCCGCATCAAAATGTCACCGAGCTAAACCTGCCCGGACAATGTATCGACGGCGAGTGCTACGATGAGGTGTTATTTCACGGTCTGGAAGACTATATCGACCATTTGAAAGGCGATGGCGTTATTGTACTGCATACCATCGGCAGCCACGGCCCAACCTATTACAACCGTTATCCACCGCAGTTTAAAAAATTTACCCCAACCTGTGACACGAACGAAATTCAGAACTGTTCCCAACAGCAGTTGGTCAACACCTATGATAATACCGTGCTGTACGTGGACTATATTGTGGATAAAGCCATTAACTTGCTGAAATCCAAACAGGATAAATTTACTACCAGTCTGGTCTATCTTTCCGATCACGGCGAATCATTGGGCGAAAATGGCGTCTATTTACACGGTCTGCCGTATTCCATTGCGCCGGACACGCAAAAACATGTCCCGATGCTTATTTGGCTTTCCAAAGATTATCAACAACGTTATCAGGTAGATCAATCTTGTCTACAAAAACGGGCGAGCACGCTGGATTATTCACAGGACAATCTTTTCTCAACCATGCTGGGATTAACCGGCGTACAAACGAAGTATTACCAGGCCGCAGATGATATTCTGCAACCGTGCAGGAGATTAAGCGAATGAAGATTCTGATTGTTGAAGACGACACGCTATTATTACAGGGGTTAATACTCGCCGCGCAAACCGAAGGCTATGCGTGTGATGGCGTTTCGACAGCGCGTGCCGCCGAGCATAGTCTGGAGTCAGGTCATTACAGTCTGATGGTGCTGGATTTAGGGCTGCCCGATGAAGATGGCCTGCATTTCCTGACGCGAGTGCGGCAGAAAAAATATACCCTGCCGGTACTCATTCTGACCGCCCGCGATACGCTCAACGACCGTATTACCGGGCTGGATGTCGGCGCAGATGATTATCTGGTTAAACCCTTCGCCCTGGAGGAGTTGCACGCCCGTATCCGCGCCCTGCTGCGCCGCCATAATAATCAGGGTGAAAGTGAACTGACGGTTGGCAATCTGACGCTCAATATGGGTCGACATCAGGCGTGGAGGGACGGACAGGAACTGACCCTGACGCCTAAGGAGTACGCGCTGCTCTCACGGTTGATGCTCAAGGCAGGTAGTCCGGTGCACCGGGAAATTCTTTATAACGATATCTACAACTGGGATAACGAACCCTCGACCAACACTCTGGAAGTGCATATACATAATTTACGCGACAAAGTCGGCAAGTCGCGCATTCGCACGGTTCGCGGGTTTGGCTACATGCTGGTTGCCACTGAGGAAAGCTAAGTGAGCCTGATGCGTTTTCGGCAAAGAGCGATGACCCTTCGCCAGCGTTTAATGCTGACAATCGGTCTTATTCTGCTGGTGTTCCAGTTAATCAGTACCTTCTGGCTATGGCATGAAAGCACCGAGCAAATCCAACTGTTCGAGCAGGCGCTGCGGGATAATCGCAACAACGATCGCCATATCATGCACGAAATTCGCGAGGCGGTCGCCAGCCTGATCGTCCCCGGCGTATTTATGGTTAGCCTGACGTTGCTGATTTGCTACCAGGCGGTACGGCGTATTACCCGTCCGCTCGCCGAACTGCAAAAAGAGCTGGAAGCGCGGACGGCGGATAATCTGGCACCGATCGCCATTCACAGCTCCACGCTTGAGATTGAGTCCGTCGTCTCGGCGATCAATCAACTGGTTACGCGTTTGACCACCACGCTCGACAATGAACGCCTTTTTACCGCCGATGTGGCCCATGAGCTACGCACGCCGCTGTCAGGGGTGCGTTTGCATCTGGAATTATTGTCAAAAACCCACAATATTGATGTTGCGCCGCTTATCGCCCGTCTTGACCAGATGATGGATAGCGTCTCCCAGCTTCTGCAACTGGCGCGCGTGGGCCAGTCATTCTCTTCCGGAAATTATCAGGAAGTAAAACTGCTGGAAGATGTGATCCTCCCCTCCTACGATGAGCTGAACACCATGCTGGAAACGCGCCAGCAAACTCTGTTGCTACCGGAAAGCGCGGCGGACGTGGTGGTACGCGGTGACGCGACGTTACTGCGTATGCTGCTGCGAAATCTGGTGGAAAACGCGCATCGCTATAGCCCTGAAAGAACCCGTATCACTCTCCACATTAGCGCCGCCCCCGACGCCATTATGGCGGTCGAAGACGAGGGGCCGGGTATTGATGAAAGCAAATGCGGGAAGCTAAGCGAAGCGTTCGTGCGAATGGACAGCCGTTATGGCGGAATTGGACTGGGGCTGAGTATCGTCAGCCGCATCACCCAACTGCATCAGGGACAGTTTTTCCTGCAAAACCGTACGGACAGAACAGGCACCCGTGCCTGGGTGCTGTTGAAAAAGGTATAAACAGGCGTTTAATACGTAGTGACCCACACATAGATAAAACTGCTGACAATCAGCACACTACACAGGGTCGTCAAACTTTTATAAATATAGCTTTTCATGACGCTCTCCTCCAAAGGTATGGAGGAGAGTGTGCCAGCAAGAGATTAAGCGAACCTTAAGCGCGACATTTATTCATCGATGCGCGGATGTTGCTGTACCAGACGCGAACGTTTAACCTGCAACTCCGCAATTTCCTGATCGATGTCGTCGATTTTCTGCTCAATATTATCGTAATGCTCGCCCAGAATTTCCTTCGCTTCCTGGATGTCCGACGCCGCTGGCGTTGCGCCTTTTAGCGGGCGATTGGCCGTCTCTTTCATGGAAATACCGGTAATCAAGCCTATCACCGCGATGACCATCAAATAATACGCCGGCATCATCAGATCCTGCGAACTTTCCACCAGCCAGGCCGCCAGCGTCGGCGTCAGACCGGCAATCAATACAGAGATGTTAAAGGCCGCCGCCAGCGCGCTGTAGCGAATATGCGTCGGAAACATCGCCGGCAACGTCGAGGCCATCACCCCGGTAAAGCAGTTCAAAATCACCGCCAGCATCAACAAACCGGCAAAAATCAGGCCAATAACGTTACTGTTAATCAAAATAAAGGCCGGAATTGCCAGCGCAAACAGCGCAATGCTGCCCATAATCACAAACGGACGACGACCGAAACGGTCGCTCAACAGCCCCATCACCGGTTGCACAAACAGCATCCCGATCATAATAGCGATGATAATCAACACGCCGTGATCTTCAGAATAGTGCAGGTTATGCGACAGATAGCTCGGCATGTAGGTGAGCAGCATGTAGTAGGTCACGTTGGTGGCAATCACCAGACCGATACACGACAACAGGCTACGCCAGTGTTTGGTGGCGATCTCTTTAAAAGAGACTTTCGGCCCATCCTGCAGCCCTTCGCGGTCGCCCTGCTCCAGTTTCTCCACGTGCTGCTGGAACGCTGGCGTCTCTTCCAGCGCATGGCGTAAGTAGAGACCGATAATCCCCAACGGCAGGGCGATAAAGAACGGAATACGCCAGCCCCACTCCAGGAAATTCTCCTCGCCGACAATCGTCGAGATTAAGACCACCACGCCCGCGCCCAGCACGAACCCTGCGATGGAACCAAAATCCAGCCAGCTTCCCATAAACCCGCGTTTACGGTCCGGCGAATATTCAGCGACAAAGATCGATGCGCCGGTATATTCCCCGCCAACCGAGAAGCCCTGCGCCATTTTACACAGCAGCAATAATATTGGCGCCCAGATACCGATCGTCGCGTAAGAAGGAATTAACCCGATACAGAAGGTACTGATCGACATAATCACAATCGTGATCGCCAGGATCTTCTGGCGCCCGTATTTATCGCCGAGCATACCAAAGAATAACCCGCCGAGCGGTCGAATCAGGAAGGGAACGGAAAACGTGGCCAGCGCGGCAATCATCTGGACGCTGGGATCGGCGCCGGGGAAAAAGACTTTACCCAACGCATAGGCAACAAATCCATAAACACCAAAATCAAACCACTCCATCGCGTTGCCCAGCGAGGCGGCGGTAATCGCTTTGCGAAGTTTACCGTCATCAATGATGGTCACATCGCCCAGTGTAATCGGTTTTATTTTTTTCCTTTTCAGCATAGCTGTCCTCATAGGCTAAGCCCTGTAGCGCTATATACGGCGGGCACCGGCATACCGCGCCAGCGTCGCCGTCGAGCGGAGGGAGAGCGCGAACGCTATCCCTCATACAAGCGTAGCAGGTTTACTTACACTGTCCGGTTACGGACTGTACAACCGAACCTGTTGACGCCTGAATGGGCAGTTAATGACCTCTTTACCCTAACAGTGTTTAAATATGTGATCAACTTCACACATATATGTCAATCTGGTCAAAAGGTGTAAACAAGGACGCCCTCATGCGCTGTGGTGACAGGAAAAAAGCGGTTATTCGGCTGTAAACCATTGCGGACTGGCGTTGCGCAGCCGCTTTTATAAAAGCGGCAATAGTCCCGACAACGCTAAGGATTTTGTGTATAATTGCGGCCTTTTTCGGCGATCTGCCATTTTTGGGCGCGTTTGCCCCCGCTGACTTTTTGAGGAAACCAACATGTCATTACCCCACTGCCCGCAATGTAACTCCGAATATACCTACGAAGATAACGGCATGTTCATCTGCCCGGAATGCGCCCACGAATGGAACGATGCGGAGCCTGCTCAGGAGAGCGATGAACTGATTGTCAAAGACGCTAACGGCAACCTGCTGGCGGACGGCGATAGCGTCACCATCGTGAAAGATCTGAAAGTAAAAGGCAGCTCTTCCATGCTGAAAATCGGCACCAAAGTGAAGAACATTCGTCTGGTTGAAGGCGACCATAACATCGACTGCAAAATCGATGGTTTTGGCCCGATGAAACTGAAATCCGAGTTCGTGAAAAAGAACTGATTTACCGTGTCATTGCCCGGTAACGCCTCGCTTACCGGGCATGAGCCTCCCTTCCACCGACAATATTGTACAAATTTCGAACTACACTTAACGAGCGTCTCTTACCTGAGGTAACCATCATGCCGTTAAGTCCCTATCTCTCTTTTGCCGGCAACTGTGCCGACGCCATCGCGTATTACCAACAAACGTTAGGCGCAAAACTGCTCCATAAACTCAGCTTCGGTGAAATGCCCCCATCGGCGGCGGATAACGAAGAGGGCTGCCCGTCAGGAATGCTCTTTCCCGATACCGCTATCGCCCATGCCAACATGCGCATTGCGGGCAGCGACATCATGATGAGCGATGCCATCGCGTCGGGAACGGCGCATTATTCCGGCTTTACGCTGGTGCTTGATACCCACGATGTGGAAGAAGGGAAACGCTGGTTTGATAACCTTGCCGCACAAGGGCAAATCGAAATGGACTGGCAGGAGACCTTCTGGGCGCATGGTTTCGGCAAGGTCAGCGATCGGTTCGGTGTACCGTGGATGATTAACGTTGTTAAACAGCAGCCTGCCACCTAACTCCCCGGGAGGCGCAGCCTCCCGCAGTGTCATCAAATCCCCCTTAATTCTTCATCTTGAAGTAACCAGTCATTAACTAAAACGTCACATAAATCCGCCACGATGGGGCCACTTTTCCAGGGAGGCCGCAGTATGCAAACGATTATTCGTGTCGAGAAACTCTCCAAAACGTTCCAGCAAAATCGGGCGCTTAATGCGGTTGATCTGCATATCGCCGCCGGTGAAATGGTCGCGCTGCTTGGGCCGTCCGGCTCCGGCAAATCCACTCTTTTACGTCATTTGAGCGGGCTTATCACTGGCGATAAAACGCCGGGTAGCCATATTGAGCTACTGGGCCGTACCGTTCAGCGCGAGGGCCGACTGGCGCGCGACATTCGTAAGAGCCGCGCCCATACCGGCTGTATCTTTCAGCAATTCAACCTGGTCAACCGCCTGACGGTACTGGAAAACGTGCTGATTGGCGCGCTCGGTAGTACGCCGCTCTGGCGTACCTGTTTTCGCTGGTTCAGCCGGCAACAGAAACAGCGAGCATTTCAGGCGCTGACCCGCGTCGGTATGACGCACTTTGCGTATCAGCGCGTCTCTACGCTCTCCGGTGGTCAACAGCAGCGCGTCGCCATCGCCCGTGCCTTAATGCAACAGGCGCAAGTCATTCTCGCCGATGAACCCATCGCTTCGCTGGACCCGGAGTCGGCGCGCATCGTGATGGACACGCTGCGCGATATCAACCAGACCGATGGCATCACTGTGGTCGTCACGCTACATCAGGTGGACTACGCCCTGCGCTACTGCGAACGGATTGTCGCGCTGCGGCAGGGAAACGTCTTTTACGACGGTGGCAGCCAGCACTTTGATAACGATCGATTTGACCATCTTTACCGCAGCATTAATCGCGTCGAACAGAACGCGCAGGCTGCTTAACGTCCCCTTAGTGAGGAATGGAAATGCGCTATAAAACCGTTGCCGCGCTGGCCTTCACCAGCATATTGCTAAGTTCTGCCCACGCCGCAGAGCAGGAAAAGGCGCTGAATTTTGGCATTATCTCGACTGAATCACAGCAAAATCTGAAGCCACAGTGGGACCCGTTCCTGAAGGATATGGAAAAGACGCTGGGTGTGAAAGTGAATGCCTTCTTCGCCCCGGACTACGCGGGCATTATTCAGGGGATGCGCTTTAACAAAGTCGATATCGCCTGGTATGGCAATCTTTCCGCGATGGAAGCGGTGGATCGCGCCAACGGCCAGGTTTTCGCTCAGACCGTCGCGGCGGACGGATCGCCTGGCTACTGGAGCGTGTTGATCGTCAACAAAGACAGTCCGATCAACAATCTCAACGATCTGATCGCCAAACGTAAAGATCTTACCTTCGGTAACGGCGATCCTAACTCCACCTCAGGCTTCCTTGTTCCCGGCTATTACGTCTTCGCCAAAAACAAGATTTCTACCAGCGACTTCAAACGTACCGTTAATGCCGGACACGAAACCAACGCGCTGGCGGTCGCCAACAAGCAGGTGGATGTCGCCACCAACAACACCGAAAACCTCGATAAGTTAAAAACCTCCGCGCCGGACAAGCTGAAAGCGTTGAAGGTGATCTGGAAGTCGCCGTTGATCCCTGGCGATCCTATCGTCTGGCGTAAAAATCTCCCCGACGCCACCAAAGATAAGGTGTACGACTTCTTTATGAACTACGGCAAAACGCCGGAAGAAAAAACCGTGCTTGAGCGTCTGGGCTGGGCGCCGTTCCGCCCCTCCAGCGACCTGCAACTGGTACCGATTCGCCAGCTAACGCTGTTTAAAGAAATGCAGAGCATAAAGGACAACAAAGGGCTGAGCGAGGAAGAGAAAGTCAGCAAAACCTCGGCGCTGAAAGCGCAACTTGACGATCTCGACCGCCTGACCGCCGCCCTCGGCGCGATGACCAGCGTAAATAAAGTGGTTCAGTAATGCGTAGGCCGGGTAAGCGCAGCGCCTTACCCGGCCTACCGGTAAACAATCCTTCTTACGGAGCCAAATATGCACACCATCACCGTCGCCCCGCCAAAGCGTAGCTGGTTCTCGCTGCTAAGCTGGGCCATCCTGCTTGCCGTGCTGGTCGTGTCGTGGAAGGGCGCCGAAATGGCCCCATTCACGCTAATCGAGGATTCCGGCAATATGGCGACCTTCGCCGCCGACTTCTTCCCGCCGGACTTCAGCCAGTGGCAGGACTATCTCGGCGAGATGGCCGTGACTCTGCAAATCGCCGTCTGGGGCACTGCCCTGGCCGTCATTCTGTCGATTCCTTTTGGCCTGATGAGCGCCGATAACATCGTACCGTGGTGGATTTATCAGCCGGTACGCCGCTTGATGGACGCCTGTCGCGCCATTAATGAAATGGTCTTCGCCATGCTGTTTGTCGTCGCCGTCGGTCTCGGCCCGTTCGCGGGGGTGATGGCGCTGTTTATCCACACCACCGGCGTGCTCTCCAAGCTGCTTTCCGAAGCAGTCGAAGCCATTGAGCCCGGCCCGGTTGAAGGTATTCGCGCTACCGGCGCTAATAAGCTCGAAGAAATTCTTTTTGGCGTACTGCCGCAGGTAATGCCGCTACTGATCTCCTACTCGTTATACCGTTTTGAATCTAACGTCCGCTCCGCGACGGTGGTTGGAATGGTCGGCGCAGGCGGCATCGGCGTCACCCTGTGGGAAGCGATTCGCGGCTTTCAATTCCAGCAAACCTGCGCCCTGATGGTGTTAATCATCGTCACCGTCAGCCTGCTGGACTTTCTCTCTCAGCGTTTACGTAAACACTTTATCTGATTAACGAGGCACTGCTTGCCATGCACTTCGATACCCCCACCCGCCAGCGCTGGATGCGCGCGCTGGCTTACAGCAATGCCGATGCGCTGAACGCCCGTATGCAGGCGTTAAAACTGACCCCAACTTATGAACTGATTCGCGCCCCGGAAACCGGACTGATGCAGATTCAGGCGCGAATGGGCGGCACCGGCAGCCGCTTCTTTGCTGGCGACACCACTCTGACGCGGGCAGTCGTGCGCCTGAAAAGCGGCACGCTGGGCTACAGCTATCTGCTGGGTCGCAACAAACCGCACGCCGAACAGTGTGCCGTCATCGACGCTCTGCTTCAGGAGCCGTCTCATTTTCAGACGCTGATGGAAACCTTAATTGCCCCACTGGAGGCGGAGCGTGAGGCGCAAATTCGCGCTCGTGCTGCCGAAGTCAACGCCAGCCGGGTCGACTTCTTCACGCTGGTACGCGGGGATAACGCATGACACCATCTACGGCACTACAGACCGCCTTTAACCTGCCCGTCCAGGACGCGCAACAGAGCTTTCGTCGCCTGCTGAAAGCGATGAGCGAACCGGGCGTGATTGTTGGCTTGCATCAACTGAACCATGGCTGGCAGCCGCTAAATCTTGCCACGACCAGCGTCTTGCTGACGCTGGTTGACGGCGACACCCCGGTCTGGCTATCGCCTGCCGTTAATAACGATATCGCCCGCCAGAACCTGCGCTTCCACACCAACGCGCTGCTGGTTGAACAACCGCAGCAGGCCACCTTCGCCGTCGCCGACGCGCGCATCAGCGGCGAGCAGCTTAACGCGCTTTCCGCCGGTTCCGCCGTCGCGCCGGAAACCAGCGCCACGCTGATTGTCCAGCTTTCCGCTCTGAGCGGTGGCCGGATGTTGCGCCTGACCGGCGCGGGGATCGCCGAAGAGCGGATGATTGCCCCGCAGTTGCCGGACTGCCTGCTTCACGAACTGACCGAGCGTCCGCATCCCTTCCCGCTGGGAGTCGATTTACTCCTTACCTGCGGCGAACGGCTGCTGGCCATCCCGCGAACCACCCATGTGGAGGTGTGCTGATGTACGTCGCTGTCAAAGGGGGCGAAAAAGCGATAGCCAACGCCCACGCGTTACAGGAGAACCGCCGCCGGGGCGACAGCGCCATCGCCGAACTCAGCGTGGCGCAAATCGAGCAGCAGATGGGCCTCGCCGTAGATCGCGTGATGACCGAAGGCGGCATTGCTGACCGCGAGCTGGCGGCGCTGGCGCTGAAACAGGCCAGCGGCGATAACGTTGAGGCTATTTTTCTGCTGCGCGCTTATCGCACCACTCTGGCGAAGCTGGCGGTGAGCGAGCCGATGAATACCGCAAACATGCGCCTGGAACGCCGCATCTCCGCGGTCTACAAAGATATTCCTGGCGGGCAGTTATTAGGCCCAACGTATGATTACACCCATCGTCTGTTGGATTTTACGTTACTGGCGAAGGGTGAAACGCCGCCGCTACGCACCGCCGATAACGCGTCAGAAGCCGCTCCGCATGTCTTTTCACTGCTGGCGAATCAGAACCTGGCGAAGCGCGAAGAAGATAACGGCGCAGAGCCGGATGATATCACCCGCACGCCGCCGGTTTACCCCTGTTCCCGCGCCTCGCGTCTGCAACAGTTCATGCGCGGCGACGAAGGTTACCTACTGGCGCTGGCCTACTCCACCCAGCGCGGCTACGGGCGCAACCACCCGTTCGCGGCGGAGATCCGCAGCGGTTATGTGGCGCTGGAAACGGTAGCAGAAGAGCTGGGATTTGCAGTAAACGTCGGCGAACTGCTGATGACAGAATGCGAAATGGTGAACGGCTTTGTCGCGCCGGAAAACGACACGCCGCATTTTACCCGCGGCTACGGACTGGTCTTCGGCATGAGCGAACGTAAAGCAATGGCAATGGCGCTGATGGACAGAGCCCTACAGGCGCCCGACTACGATGAAGCGGTCACAGGCCCGGCGCAGGACGAAGAGTTCGTACTGGCGCATGCGGATAACGTCGAGGCGGCGGGTTTTGTTTCGCATCTCAAGCTCCCCCATTACGTCGATTTCCAGGCCGAGCTGGAACTGCTCAAACGCCTGCAACAGGAGGCCGTCCGTGACCACTAATCTCTCTGGCTACAACTTTGCCTATCTGGACGAGCAGACTAAACGCATGATCCGCCGCGCGATTTTAAAAGCGGTGGCGATTCCCGGCTATCAGGTGCCGTTTGGCGGCCGCGAAATGCCGATGCCTTACGGCTGGGGTACTGGGGGTATTCAGCTAACCGCCAGTGTGATTGGCGAAGCGGACGTGCTGAAAGTGATCGACCAGGGGGCGGACGACACCACCAACGCGGTGTCTATCCGCAACTTCTTCAAGCGCGTCACGGGCGTAGCTACGACGGAGCGCACCGAAGACGCGACGCTGATCCAGACCCGTCATCGAATCCCGGAAACACCGCTGGTGGAAGATCAGATCCTTATCTATCAGGTACCAATCCCGGAACCGTTGCGCTTTATCGAACCACGCGAAACGGAGACCCGCACCATGCACGCGCTGGAAGAGTACGGCGTGATGCAGGTGAAGTTGTATGAAGATATCGCCCGCTTCGGCCATATCGCCACTACCTACGCCTATCCGGTGAAGGTGAACGGGCGCTACGTCATGGACCCATCGCCCATCCCGAAATTCGATAACCCTAAGATGGACAGGATGCCCGCGCTGCAACTGTTCGGCGCGGGACGGGAAAAACGCATCTATGCCGTACCGCCGTATACACGGGTGGAAAGTCTCGATTTCGACGACCATCCGTTCCGCGTACAGAGCTGGGACGAACCCTGCGCTATCTGCGGCTCGACGCACAGCTATCTCGACGAAGTGGTGCTGGATGATAGCGGCAAACGGATGTTTGTCTGCTCCGACACCGATTACTGCCGCCAACAGAGCGAGGCTCTCAACCCATGACGCAACCGCTGCTTTCGGTCAATAACCTGACGCATCTCTACGCGCCGGGCAAAGGCTTCAACAATGTCTCTTTTGATCTGTGGCCTGGCGAAGTGTTGGGTATCGTCGGGGAGTCCGGCTCCGGCAAAACCACTCTGCTGAAATCGATCTCTTCACGTCTGATACCGCAGTCCGGTGAGGTTCAGTATCAGAACCGTTCGCTGTATGGCATGAGTGAAGCCGATCGCCGCCGTCTGTTGCGTACCGAATGGGGCGTGGTGCATCAGCATCCGCTGGACGGTCTGCGCCGTCAGGTTTCAGCGGGCGGCAATATCGGCGAGCGTCTGATGGCGACAGGTGCGCGTCACTACGGAGAAATCCGCGCTACCGCCCGGCGCTGGCTGGAGGAGGTTGAAATTCCCGCCTCGCGCATCGACGACCTACCCACCACCTTTTCCGGCGGGATGCAGCAACGTTTGCAGATTGCCCGTAACCTGGTCACCCACCCCAGACTGGTATTTATGGACGAGCCCACCGGCGGGCTGGACGTCTCCGTACAGGCGCGTCTGCTCGATCTGCTGCGCGGTCTGGTGGTGGAGCTGGATCTGGCGGTGGTAATTGTCACCCATGATTTAGGGGTCGCCCGCCTGCTGGCGGATCGTCTGCTGGTGATGAAACAGGGACAAGTGGTGGAAAGTGGGTTAACCGACCGGGTACTCGACGATCCGCATCACCCGTATACCCAGTTGCTGGTGTCGTCGGTATTGCAAAATTAAGAGGCCAACATGATTCACGTTGAAAACGTCAGTAAAACCTTCGTGCTCCACCAGCAAAACGGCGTGCGTCTGCCGGTACTGAAAAACGCCACTCTGGCAGTGAAAAGCGGCGAATGCGTGGTGCTCCACGGTCACTCCGGCAGCGGTAAATCGACGCTACTGCGCTCGCTGTACGCCAATTATCTGCCCGATGAGGGGCATATCCGGATTCGTCACGGCAATGAGTGGGTAGATCTGGTGCAGGCGCCGACGCGTAAGGTGCTGGAAGTCCGTCGCTCGACCATCGGCTGGGTAAGCCAGTTTTTACGCGTCATTCCGCGCATCTCCGCGCTGGATGTCGTCATGCAGCCGCTGCTGGAACTGGGCGTCCCGCGTGACGTTTGCGCCGCCAAAGCCGCCCGGCTGCTCACCCGTCTGAATGTGCCGGAACCGCTATGGCATCTAGCCCCTTCCACCTTTTCCGGCGGCGAACAGCAGCGCGTGAACATCGCGCGCGGATTTATCGTCGATTATCCGATTTTGTTGCTGGATGAACCTACCGCCTCGCTGGACGCCAACAACAGTGCCGCTGTGGTCACGCTGATTACCGAAGCCAAAGCGCGCGGCGCGGCCATCGTCGGTATTTTTCATGACCAGGCCGTGCGCGACCGCGTGGCGGATCGTTTGCATGCGATGGGAATCACCTCATGATTATCAATAATGTAAAACTGGTACTGGAAGATGATGTGGTACAGGGTTCGCTGGAAATGCAGGACGGAGTTATCCGTGCCTTCGCTGAAAGCCGTAGCCGCCTTCCTGCAGCGCTGGATGGCGAAGGCGGCTGGCTGCTGCCGGGGTTAATAGAGCTGCATACCGATAACCTCGACAAATTCTTCACCCCGCGTCCTAAGGTCGACTGGCCTGCTCATTCGGCGATGAGCAGCCATGATGCGCTGATGGTCGCCAGCGGCATTACTACCGTGCTGGACGCTGTCGCCATTGGTGATGTGCGCGACGGCGGCGACCGTCTGGAAAACCTGGAGAAGATGATCAATGCCGTGGAAGAGACGCAAAAACGCGGACTCAACCGCGCCGAACATCGTTTACATCTGCGCTGCGAGCTACCGCATCACACCACCCTGCCGCTGTTTGAAAAGCTAGCCGATCGCGACGCCGTCACCCTGGTGTCGCTGATGGATCACTCGCCAGGTCAGCGCCAGTACGTCAGTCTTGAGAAATATCGCGAGTATTACCAGGGAAAATATCATCTGACCGACGACGAAATGGATCGTTTTGAAGCGGAACAGATCGCGCTGGCCGAACGATGGTCCACCCCGAATCGTCAGTCCATCGCCGCGATGTGTCAGGCACGTCATATCGCCCTGGCAAGCCACGATGACGCCACTTACGCACATGTGCACGAATCGCATCTGATGGGCAGCGTAATCGCCGAATTTCCCACCACCTTTGAAGCCGCAAAAGCCTCACGTCAGCATGGGATGAATGTACTGATGGGCGCGCCGAATATCGTGCGCGGCGGTTCGCACTCCGGCAACGTGGCAGCCCATAAGCTGGCTGAACTGGGGCTGCTGGATATTCTCTCTTCCGACTATTACCCCGCCAGCCTGCTGGATGCGGCGTTTCGCGTCGCGGATGACGCCAGTAACACGTTTACCCTGCCGCAGGCCATTTGTCTGGTAACACGCAATCCCGCGCGGGCGCTCAAGCTGGATGATCGCGGCGTCGTCGCGCAAGGGAAACGCGCCGATCTGGTGCTGGCGCACCGCAAAGGCGATCACGTCCATATCGATCATGTCTGGCGTCAGGGGAAAAGGGTGTTTTAACGATGGGAAAACTGATCTGGTTAATGGGGCCATCCGGCTCCGGTAAAGACAGTTTGCTGGCGGAACTTCGTCAGCAGGAACATGAACAGTTGCTTATCGCTCACCGCTACATTACTCGGGCGGCCAATGCGGGTAATGAAAACCATATCGCGTTGAGTGAAAAAGAGTTTTTCATTCGTGCGGGACAAAACCTTCTGGCGCTGAGCTGGTATGCTAACGGTTTTTATTACGGTCTCGGTATTGAAATCGATCTCTGGCTGCATGCCGGTTTTGACGTGGTGGTCAACGGTTCACGCGCACATCTGCCGCAGGCGCAGGCGCGCTACGGCGTTTCTCTATTACCGGTTTGCTTGACGGTTTCACCCGATATTTTACGCCAGCGACTGCAGATGCGCGGGCGAGAAAATGACGCCGAAATCGCCGCCCGTCTGGAGCGAGCGGCGCATTATCCGCCGTTTAACTGTCCTACCGTTAATAATGACGGAAGTTTGCTACAGTCTGTCGAAAGACTGCTCATTTTGATGGGACGTAAGGAGGAACATTATGCCAGTCTGTGAATTACGTCGCGCAACGGCAGAGGATATCGATTCCGTTTACGCGCTTATCTGTGAGCTGAAGCAAGATGAAATTAATTATCAAGCCCTTAGAGAAGGATTCGCCGCTAACTTGCAGGACCCCCATTTTCGATATCATTTAGCGCTTTACAATGGAGAGGTGGTTGGCATGATCGGCCTGCATATACAGTTTCACCTTCATCATGCGAACTGGATCGGCGAAATTCAGGAGCTGGTGGTGATGCCGCAGGCGCGTGGGTTGAAGGTGGGGAGCACACTGTTGGCCTGGGCGGAAGAGGAAACGCGTCGGGCGGGCGCGGAGATGACGGAGCTTTCCACCAGCATTAAGCGCCACGACGCTCATCGATTCTATCTACGCGAAGGTTATGCGCAGAGCCACTTCCGCTTCACCAAAATGCTGTGAGGCATTGATGAGTTTTATCATTACGCTGACAGGCACCGGCGGCGCGCAGGGCGTACCGGCATACGGCTGCGACTGCCCTGCCTGCCGTCGGGCGCAAATGCAGCTCCGGTTTCGCCGTCGCCCCTGTAGCGGCGTGGTCAAATTCAACGATGCCGTCACCTTGATCGATGCGGGTCTCCACGATCTGACAGATCGCTGGCCCGCCGGCTCGTTCCGGCAGTTTTTGCTCACCCATTATCATATGGATCATGTGCAGGGATTGTTTCCGTTACGCTGGGGTGTCGGGGCATCGATCCCGATTTATGGCCCGCCGGATGAGCAGGGGTGCGACGATCTGTTTAAGCACCCTGGCATCCTTGATTTCAGCTACACCGTTGAGCCTTTTGTAACGTTTGATTTACAGGGATTGCAGGTAACGCCACTACCGCTCAACCACTCAAAACTGACCTTTGGCTACCTGCTGGAATCGGCACACCGTCGCGTAGCATGGTTATCTGATACCGCTGGCTTACCCGATAACACCCTAAAATTTCTCCTCAACAACGCCCTACAGGTAGTCGTGATCGACTGTAGCCATGAACCACTCCCCGCGCCGCCGCGTAACCACAACGACTTAAACAGAGTTATTGCTATTAAGGAGGTGATTCGTTGCCCGCGGGTCATTGTTACTCATATCAGCCATCAATTTGATACGTGGATGATGGCGAACATGCTGCCTGATGGTATTGAAGCTGGCTATGACGGGATGGAAATCGTTCTGGAGTAAGCCCGCTTGTCGGGCTCGGGTATACCTTATTTCGCCACAATCTGAAAAACAGATTTCTTGCTTTCACGCTTTAATCTTAAAAAATAAATACGCGCTGTGCTGGTGTTAATCCGCCAAAACACATTGAATATAAAAATAATAAATTCGGTTTTATGATAGCAGGGACCACCAGACCGAATTCCCTTCGAATAAATAAATTCACTACACAAATGTTAAATGGAGACTTATATGAATAACGAGAAGTTATTCCGTTTAAGCAGGATGTTTATTGCTGTTATCTGCGCATCTGGTCTTTTTATTCATACCGCTTTCGCGGCTGAATCTGCGAAAGATGCTACCGCCTATACCCAACAGGTTAATCAATAATACACGAAGAACCTGCCGTTCAGCGATCGGCAGGACTTTGCCGATGTGCAGCGCGGGTTTATCGCTCCCCTGCTGGATCAGGGTATTCTAAAAACCGCCAGCGGGAAACCATTCTATCGTGCCGAAGACTACAAATTTGATATCAACGCGCCAGCGCCCTGTTCTATCCCAGCTTTGATATCAAAGCCTTCTTTGGCCTCGATTCCATCCATCTGGATAATTTGTTTAAAAACACCAGTAAACAGATCAACTTTATTCCGGGCTTACGCCTGCCGCTTTTTGACGGCGGACGTCTTAATGCCAACCTGGCAAGCACCAGGGCCGCCAGCAATATATTGATGGAACGGTATAACCAGTCCGTACTCAACGCCGTGCGTGATGTGGCGATCAACGGCACCCGTCTGCAAACGCTTAATGATCAGCGCGCCATACAGGCACAGCGGGTAGACGCCACGCGTTATACCCAGGCCTCCGCCGAGGCGGCGTTAAAACAGGGGCCGGGAAGTCGATTACAGGCCACCGAAGCCAGACTTCCCGTGTTGAGCGAACAAGTTTCGCTGCTGATGTTGGATACCCTACGCATTATTCAGAGTATCCAGCTTATCAAATCACCGGGCGGCGGCTATCAGGCCGCAAAAACCGAGCAGGACTGATAAATGTCATGCGGCATTTTCTTTCGACACGTCAAAACTGACGATAGCCTGTTTTTCGTCAGGGTCTTGAGCAAAATTCGCCCGTAATATCAGGGGAAGTCCACACTAAAAAAGTGGCATAAAACATGCATACTGAGGGCGACAGCGCGTATGCGCGATTTGATTAACTGGAGCGAAACCGATGAAAAAAGTCGTCACGGTTTGCCCGTATTGCGCATCAGGTTGCAAAATCAACCTGGTGGTCGATAACGGCAAAATCGTCCGGGCTGAGGCGGCGCAGGGGAAAACCAACCAGGGTACCCTGTGTCTGAAGGGCTACTACGGCTGGGATTTTATTAATGATACCCAGATCCTGACCCCGCGCCTGAAAACCCCAATGATCCGTCGCCAGCGTGGCGGCAAACTGGAATCTGTTTCCTGGGATGAAGCACTCAATTACGTCGCTGAACGTTTGAGCGCCATCAAAGCGAAGTACGGTCCGGATGCAATCCAGACGACCGGCTCCTCTCGCGGTACCGGAAATGAAACCAACTATGTAATGCAAAAATTCGCGCGCGCCGTTATTGGTACCAATAACGTTGACTGCTGCGCTCGCGTCTGACACGGCCCATCGGTTGCAGGTCTGCACCAATCGGTCGGTAACGGCGCAATGAGTAATGCGATTAACGAAATTGATAACACCGATTTAGTGTTCGTCTTCGGGTATAACCCGGCGGATTCCCACCCTATCGTGGCGAATCACGTGATTAACGCTAAACGCAACGGGGCGAAAATTATCGTCTGCGATCCGCGCAAAATTGAAACCGCGCGCATCGCTGACATGCATATCGCGTTGAAAAACGGCTCGAATATCGCGCTGCTCAACGCCATGGGTCATGTCATTATTGAAGAAAACCTGTACGACAAAGCGTTTGTCGCCAGCCGTACCGAAGGTTTTGAAGAGTACCGTAAGATTGTCGAAGGCTATACGCCGGAGTCCGTCGAAGAGATTACTGGCGTGAGCGCACAGGAAATTCGTCAGGCGGCGCGGATGTATGCCAGCGCGAAAAGCGCGGCGATCTTGTGGGGTATGGGCGTCACCCAGTTCTATCAGGGTGTGGAAACCGTGCGTTCACTGACCAGCCTCGCGATGCTGACCGGCAACCTCGGCAAACCAAGCGCGGGCGTTAACCCGGTTCGCGGCCAGAACAACGTTCAGGGCGCGTGCGATATGGGCGCGTTGCCGGATACGTATCCGGGCTACCAGTACGTTAAGTTCCCGGAAAATCGTGAGAAATTCGCTAAAGCCTGGGGCGTAGAAAGTCTGCCTGCGCATACCGGCTATCGCATCAGCGAGCTGCCGCACCGTGCGGCGCATGGCGAAGTACGCGCGGCGTACATTATGGGTGAAGATCCGCTGCAAACCGATGCGGAGCTCTCTGCGGTACGTAAAGCGTTTGAAGATCTGGAACTGGTCATCGTGCAGGACATCTTCATGACCAAAACCGCGTCGGCGGCGGATGTGATTTTACCGTCTACCTCGTGGGGCGAGCATGAAGGCGTCTTCTCGGCGGCTGACCGTGGTTTCCAGCGCTTCTTTAAAGCCGTTGAGCCTAAGTGGGATCTGAAAACCGACTGGCAGATTATCAGTGAGATCGCCACCCGGATGGGCTATCCGATGCACTACAACAACACCCAGGAGATCTGGGATGAGTTGCGTCATCTGTGCCCGGATTTCTACGGGGCCACTTACGAGAAAATGGGTGAACTGGGTTATATCCAGTGGCCATGCCGTGACACCTCGGATGCCGATCAGGGAACCTCGTACCTCTTTAAAGAGAAGTTCGATACCCCCAACGGTCTGGCGCAGTTCTTCACCTGCGACTGGGTAGCACCTATCGATAAACTCACCGAAGAGTACCCGATGGTACTGTCGACGGTGCGCGAAGTCGGCCACTACTCCTGCCGTTCGATGACCGGTAACTGTGCAGCGCTGGCCGCGCTGGCGGACGAACCGGGCTATGCGCAAATCAATACCGCCGACGCCGCGCGTCTGGGCATTGAAGATGAAGCGCTGGTGTGGGTTCATTCGCGCAAAGGCAAAATCATCACCCGCGCGCAGGTCAGCGATCGCCCGAACAAAGGGGCGATTTACATGACCTACCAGTGGTGGATTGGCGCCTGTAACGAGCTGGTGACTGAAAACCTAAGCCCGATTACGAAAACGCCGGAGTACAAATACTGCGCCGTACGCGTTGAGCCGATCGCCGATCAGCGAGCCGCCGAGCAGTATGTGATTGATGAGTACAACAAGCTGAAAACCCGCCTGCGCGAAAGCGCAATGGGGTGATGAGAATTGCCTGATGGCGCTACGCCTTATCAGGCTTACAGGCGAACATCTCACTGTAGGTCGGATAGGTGGCATCTGGCATTAACATTGAAAACAGCCTCGTTCTGGACTGACCCCATAAAGTTGGACAGTCCATTCCAAGAGGCTGTTTTTTTATCCATACGATCTCTTTATACTGTCTTTTCCGTACCCTAAATAAAATTCAAAATGAAACCACTTCTTGCATTGATGTTGTTTATGACATTCTTTGCCCATGCCGCAGATCCTGAGCCAGGTAGCCAGTATTTGCAGGCAGCAGAGGCAGGTGACAGACGCGCACAATATTTTCTGGCCGACAGTTGGTTGAGCTATGGCGATTTGAACAAAGCCGAATACTGGGCGCAAAAAGCCGCCGACAATGGCGATGCTGACGCCTGCGCATTACTGGCGCAAATCAAAATCACTAATCCGGTAAGCCTGGATTATCCCGACGCGAAAAAGCTGGCTGAAAAGGCGGTAAATGCGGGCAGTAAAACGGGGGAAATTACGCTGGCGCGGATCCTGGTCAACACTCAGGCCGGACGCCCGGATTACCCAAAAGCCATCTCGCTGCTGCAAAACGCCTCTGAAGATCTGGATAACGACTCCGCGGTGGATGCGCAAATGTTGCTTGGCCTGATTTACGCCAACGGCGTGGGCATTGCCGCCGATGATGGAAAAGCTGCCTGGTATTTCAAACGTAGTTCCGCCATTTCCCGTACCGGCTATTCAGAATACTGGGCAGGAATGATGTTTTTAAACGGTGAACCGGGCTTTATTGAAAAGAATAAGCAGAAGGCGTTGCACTGGTTGAATCTAAGCTGTCTGGAAGGGTTTGATACCGGTTGCGAAGAATTCGAAACGCTAACGAATGGTTGATGTTTATTGCCGGATGGCGAACTGCCGTCCGGCGTTCTACCACCCATTACTGGGCGGTCTTATCAAATTTCCCCAGCACATCGCGCTCGTAGGCCAGCGCTTTTTTGCGGTCAAACTTGTGCTCCCACTTGGCAATCACCAGCACCGCCAGCGCATTCCCCACCACATTTAACGCAGTACGCGCCATGTCGAGGATACGGTCAACACCGGCGATAAACGCCAGCCCTTCCAGCGGAATGCCCACGCTGCCCAGCGTCGCCAGTAACACCACGAAGGATACGCCCGGCACGCCGGCAATCCCTTTCGACGTCACCATCAGCGTCAGCACCAGTACAATTTCCTGCCACAGCGACAGGTCGATACCATATAGCTGCGCGATAAAAATGGCGGCGATACTCTGATATAAAGTGGAACCGTCGAGGTTAAACGAGTAACCGGTCGGCACCACGAAGCTGGTGATAGAGGCTGGCGCGCCGTAAGCCTCCATCTTCTCGATAATGCGCGGCAGCACGCTCTCAGAGCTGGCGGTCGAGTACGCCAGAATCAATTCATCTTTCAGAATGCGAATCAGAATCCAGATACTTAACCCGCACAGGCGCGCCACGATGCCCAGCACCACCAGAGCAAAGAAAATAATGGCAAAGTGTACCAGCAGCACCAGTTTCGCCAGCGGCCACAGCGACGCGAAACCAAAATTCGCCACCGTGACGGCGATCAGCGCAAAAACGCCCACTGGCGCATAGCGCATCACCATATGAGTGACTTTAAACATGGTCTCAGAAATGGAACGAAATACCGTCACCAGCGGTTCGCGGTGTGTTGCCGGCAGGGACGATAACCCCAGCCCAAACAGGACCGAGAAAAAGATAATCGGCAGCATATCCCCTTTGGCCATCGATGCGATGATATTGGTCGGCACCAGCGACAGTATCGTCCCCATCAGCCCATGCGCATGACTTTGTACTTCCGCCGTGGTGTTCTGGTATTTCGAAATATCGACGGTCGCCAGTTGCGACATATCAATGCCTGAGCCTGGCTGAAAGACATTCGCCAGCGTAATGCCGAGGATAATCGCCACCGTGGTGATCAGTTCAAAATAGAGAATGGTTTTTGCGCCGATACGGCCTAGCTGTTTCGCATCGCCAACGCCGGCGATGCCGACAATCAAAGTCGAGATCACGATCGGCACGACGATCATTTTAATCAGATGGATAAAGATATCGCCGGCAGGCGACAACAGATTGGCAATCAGCCATTCACGGCTGTCACTGTGATAATGCAGATAGCTGCCCAGCAGAATGCCCAGCACCATAGCCAGCAAAATTTGCCAGGCCAGGCTGACTTTCAAGTTTTTCATAACAACAGACTTCCTCGATGAAGCGTTGCTCTCCGTCAAAAGCATGAGAGCAATACATACTGAAAGGGTATGATTTGTGTTGCGTTGGTTTGTAGAGTTTTTTAACGCGCATAATCAGTATCATTTGCATAGCGTCTTGCGCAACCCTTTCATAACAGGGCTTTTGGCTGCTTTTATGCATAATAACGCGAGTTTATGGCGTTAATGATGAATAACTATTTGTTATGGAAAGTTTTTTATTTCGACAAAAACGAATAATACACTGAGGTAATTAATTTTTATCCGTGATTCATTCGCCGTTTTTTTAAACAGCGCGCACGGCGCAAATCACAAAAAAGAAAAAATTATTTCTGCCGATTTTGTAACAATTTTGCCAAATTAATGGCCTCTACCAGTTGCGCGCGGTTCACTCGCGGCGAGTTTGCATCCAGTAAGGTTTGCCACAGCGACACGGCTCGCGCATAATCCGCCTGCATAAACGCATCCGCCGCCAGCAGCATCTGCGCGGTCACTTCTGTCGCATCCAGCGCTAACGCTTTGTTAATCATTTCACGAGTCGCAGGCGTCATATGTTGCCCGGACTGGTAATACAGCACCGTTGCCAGCGCGGCGAAAAGCTGCGCGTTATCTCCTCGCAGACGCAACGCCTGACGATATGCCAACAGCGCATTGTCATACGCATTGCGATAGAGATAATACTCGCCCAGCCGCGCCCATTGCTCGCTATCCTGCGGATTGGCGTGGATTTTTTCTTGCAGCATGGAAAGCTGCGCCTCTGGCGTTTGCGGGTTTGTAAAGTCACGTAGCGGATCGGCCAGACGCTGTTGCTCGCTACGCACAGCCTGCCATTTCGGCGTCAACATATAGCCGCCGATACAGGCAGCCACCATCAACACCGCCGCAGCCGCCAGACGCTTTACGGGTAGCGGGCGTAATGTCGTCGTGACGTTCGCTGGCAAACTCATGTTTCCTCCTTCTCTGTACGCTGACAAATGCCGGCTCGCCAGAGAATAATACCCACCAGCAACAACAGTAGACACGGCAGCGCCCATAGCAGAAGCGTTTGCGCGGTCAGCGGCGGATCGTAGCGAACAAAATCGCCGTAACGCCGGGTCATCCAGGCGGTAATTTCCGCTTCATCTTTACCTTCCGCCACCATGGTATAGACCTGATGGCGCATACTGACCGCGACCGACGCATTGGATTCCAGTAAATTTTGATTCTGACACTGCGGGCAGCGTAGCTGGCTGGCAACGCGCAGGGCTTTTTCCTGCTGTTGCGTGTTTTCGAAGCGCCAGGTGTCCACCACCTGAGCATGGGCAGTGAAAGCGAAGAAAAACAAGACACAGATGAAAAGTAAACGCGTTTTGCCGGATAAGGCATCCGCGACGCCATCCGGCAACGCTGTGATTAACTTACACATCACGTCTCCTCCCTCGCCAGCCGCTCAGCAATGCCCCGACGATCATCATCAGCCCGCCGCCCCAGACCCAACGGACGCCAGTCTGCACATAAAAACGCATAGCATACCGCTCCTCTCCCGTTTTCTCGCCCATCACCGCATACCAGTCATGTAGCAGGTTCCAGTGAATCCCCGGCTCCATCATTTGCTGGCGCCGCGCGACATAAAAGCGCCGTTCCGGCACAAGGCGGCCAATCACCTGGTCATCTTTCGAAAGGGTAATCAGCGCTTTCTCGGTGGTGTAATTTCCGTGAGCAGCCAGATCCAGACGCTCGAAACGAAAGGTATAGCCCGCCAGTACCACCTGCTGACCGGGGCTGAGGTTAAGGCTGATCTCATGTCGACTGACGCTGGAAACCATAATCCCGGCGGCGAAGATAAATACGCCCGTATGCGCCAGCAACGCCGGAAGCTGACGATGCAGAGAACGTGTCCGGCGGCTTACCGTCGCAAGCACGATAACCACCAGCATCAGCAGGCCAAACGGCAGCGTGACGCGATTAAAATAGGGCGCGCCCACCGAAAGCCTTCCCCAGCCCATCAAACCATAAATCATGGGGTAGAGCGTCCCGACCAGTACGATCAACAAGACGGCGCTAAAGAGCAGCAGCGTCGCCAGAATGAACGTTTCGCGCGATCCGCCGCCCAAACGTGTCGCCGGATACTGCTCCCGCGCCCGCCAGCCGTACAGACCAAGCGATGCCAGACTTAACGCGGCAAAAAGGGTAAACAGCGGCACCGCGTGCACGTTATCTAACGCAAAAGCATGGACGGAAATCAGAATGCCGGAACGCACAATCAGCGTTCCCAGCAGCGAGAGGATCAACGTCAGTATCGCCAGCAGCAACGACCAGTGACGGAAGCTCCCGCGCTGGCGGCTGACATACAGGCTGTGCAGCAACGCGCTGGCGGCAAGCCACGGCAGCAAAGAGGCATTTTCCACCGGGTCCCAGAACCACCAGCCGCCCCAGCCCAGTTCGCAATACGCCCACCACGATCCGAGAATGATACCCAGCGTCAGAGCGCACCAGCCGGGTAACGCCCAGCGCCAGCAAACCCAGGCGGTTGCCGCGTTAAAGCCGCCACACAGTAGCGAGGCCAGTGCTACGCTCGCCGCGGTCATCAGTCCGCCATAACCCAGATAGAGCAGCGGCGGATGTAAGATCAGCCCCAGATGTTGCAGCATGGGATTAAGGTCTCGCCCTTCAATGGCGGGAGGAAAAATACGCAGAAACGGATCGGACCACAGCATGATAAACAGCAGCAACGAGGCCATAATGAGGGACAAGATGCTCAGGGTCAGTGGAAAAAGCGCGTCAAATTCATGCCGGGTGCGCCAGGCGAATAGCGCCGTCCACCCCGAAAGAAGCAGCGCCCACAGCAGGAGCGAGCCTTCATGGCCGCCCCATACCGCCGCCAGTTTAAGTCCCCATGACAACTGACTATGGCTATGCTGCGCAACATAAACGACCGAAAAGTCGCTGGTCAGAAAACAGCTAACCAGAATCGCAAACGCCAGTAGCAGCAGCGTGAATGCCGTCCACGCGCCGCAGGTCGTCAGGCGCATGACGCCACACCAATGCTGACCAATCCCATACCACGTCGCCAGCGGGGTCAACACGTTGACCCCGAGACTCAACAACAGCGCCAGAAATCCGGCTTCAGGAAGGAAGATGTCCAGATTATGCAACCGTTAGCTGTCCCGCATAAAGAATGAAAAAGCGCAGCAGCAGCACGCCGGTCAAACTGGCACCGCAAACGGCCAACACGCCGTGAAACGTTACGCTACGGTTTGCCCACGGTTTCAGCAGCATCGGGATAATCAATCCCAGTCCTACGACGCCAAGCCAGAACCACCAGCTCCAGAATCCGCCGCCCAACGCGGCTGCCAGCGCCCGCATTTTGCCGTCATCACCCAGCGCCAGCCCAATAAAAAAGGCCGCCAACAGGAAGATTTCCAGCCACACCACCGGGGTTTCCATGCGGTGTACAAAGCGCGCCTCGGTGCTGTGCGGATTGCTGTTATGGCGTAACGCCATCGCGATCAGCGCTACCGCCGCGCCGGAGGATATGCCGGAGAACAGAAACAACGCCGGCAGGATCGGGTTATTGAGGAACGGATAGGATTTCAGCGCCGACAGCAGAAAGCCGGTATACGCGCCGAGCAGTACCGCCAGTACCAGCATCACGGTCTCAAGGGCGCGATGGAGCGGCGTCAGCAGGGTTAACACGCTTTGCACCAGGCCCAGCCGCGGTAGCCAGCGCTGTTGGAGGGCAATAACCTCTTTTTCAAAGATTTTCGCCAACCACAGTATCAGTACCACCATATAGAGCTGGAACAGCATCACGCCCATCGACATCACCGAGGTAAAGCTGTAGTGAAACATCAGTTTCCAGAAGGTCCACGGGCGCGTCAGGTGGAAGACCAGAATCAGCAGGCCAAGAATAATCGCCCCGGGTCCGACGACCAGTGTAGTGCGCAATAAGGTACTGTCTGCCCCGCCGGCTTGTGGATGGAAGCGGCGCAGTAGAATAGCCAGCGTGACCAGCCCGGCGGAAATACCAATCAGAAACAAATAGATGGCAATGGGCCAGTCCCAGACCAGCGAGTCAAAATGAAATGCAGACGCGTTTGTCATTGGCTCACCTCCCCATAGTTAAAGGGAACGCGATAAACCTTCGGTTTCGTCCCCAGCGCCAGCTTGTAGCGATAAGTCGGTTTCTCGCGCAGCAGACGGGAGATCTCACTATCAGGATCGTCCAGATTGCCGAAGGTCAGGGCTTTAGTTGGACAGGATTCGACGCAGGCAGGCAACCGGCCCTCTTTTAGCCGGGTTTTCCGGCAAAAATCGCACTTATCCGCCGTCTTACTGACCGGATGGATAAAGCGCACGCGGTAGGGACACGCGGCGATACAATACTGGCAGCCGACGCAAAGGTCCGGGTTCACATCGACAATACCGCTGGCGGCATCGCGGAATGATGCGCCGGTCGGGCAGACGTCAACGCAGGGCGCATGGTCGCAGTGCTGGCATGAGTGACGAAAGAAACGGTACTTCACCTCCGGAAACGTTCCCAGCGGCTCGCTGCGGATAATGGTCAGTCGCGATACGCCCTCCGGTACTTGATTCACTTCCCGACAGGCATCCATACAGGCGGTACAGCCGATGCATAGCGATTCGTCATGCACCATGCCATAACGCACGCCGTTAATATTCAACGTGTTCGCTACAACGCGTCCTGCCATCCCGCTGACCGCCGCCAGCGCGCCGACGCGGGTAATAAATTGACGTCGGGTGCAACTCATGGCTGCTCCTTAAGCAACGGAACGGACGCCGGATTAAAGTGCGGATTAGTACGCTGATCGCTGTGGCAATCCACGCATATTTTGATCCGCCCTTTCTCACTTAGCGTCTGCATCGTATCTTGCTGCGGATGCAGGGAGTGGCAACTGGCGCAGGCCACTTTAGTGACATGAACATCGTGCGGCCAGAACGCTTTTTGCAGTTGTTCAGGCAGATGGCAGGACATACAGACGCTGTTCTGTTGCTCCACCGTATACATCGGGTCGTTAAAACGCATTACATCTTTCACCCCTTCACGGTGGTGAAGCGACGGCTGACCGTGGCAGTTGGTACAGGTTACCGGCAATTTGTTGTTCGGGTTGATAACGCCCGTATGTTTACCGTGCATACCTTCGGTCTCCGGTTTGTGACAGTCCAGACAGGCAGCATCCGGATTACGCTGCTGGGTGACCGTCCAGCGTTGTTCAGGTTGCTGGGCGGTGGCGGGGGCGGCAGTTATCCCATTCAGGCTCCAGAACAGGCCTGACGCCAGCACCCCGGCAGTTAATAACGAACGTAATACGCTCATATTCACTCCATTACGTTATCCGCCCCTTGCGAGGCGGAAAGGGGTTATTGGCTTAACAGACCGTTTTTACGCGCCTGATCTTCCCACTGCGGTACAACCGTTTTCAGGAAGTCCTGCTTCTCGGCGTTGATTTGTTGCATATTCAAACCAATCGCTTTCTGCGCCTTCTCTTTCGTCGAAATATCCGGCAGCGGGATTTCATGGGTAATGCCTTTGGTTGCCAGCAGTCGCGCCAGTTTAGTGCGGGCATCCGCGGCTTTATCCATCGCGCTGCCTAACATCCGTAGACCTTCTTCCGGAGCATGCATATGAATACCGTGTGACGCAATCGCCAGATCCCAACGCCACTGCGCGTGGCGAATATCGTTCAGAATCGGTTTCATTTCCGCGTCTGTCGCCCCCGCATCCCATGCGGCTTTCGCTTCGAAGTGGGCATGAACCAGCTGATCTTCTACTTTGATTTTCAGATCGTGAATCGCCTGCTTGCGTTCGGCCACCACGTTTTGCAGCGTAGCTTTATCCTGGGTATGGCAGTTGGCGCAGGTTTGGGCGAAATTGTCGAACGGGTTGCCGATTTTATGGTCGGTGTAGAGCTTGCCTTCGGCGTTCTGTACTTTCGGCATGTGGCAGTCGATACAGGTCACGTTATTCTTACCGTGAATGCCCGCGCTCCAGGTTTCATATTCCGGGTGCTGCGCTTTGAGCATTGGCGTTTTCGACAACGAGTTTGTCCAGTCGGAGAAAGCGATGGCGTCGTAATATTTCTCCATATTTTCGACCTTCATGCCTTCGTCCCACGGGAATTTAACGGCTTTATTTTTACCCTCAAAGTAGTACTCAACATGGCACTGTCCACAGACCATCGATTGCTGATCAAACCGTCCCGCTTTATCAAACGGTTTGCCGATAGCCTCCATCGCCCGTTCGGCATAGGGACGTGACAACGTTAACGCGGGTTTCCCCTGGGCGAAATCGTCCGAAGCGGTGTTATGGCAGTCGGCACAGCCCAAATCGTTGACAATTTCCGGGCCACCGCGCGCCCATTTGCCATGAAAGTAGCCGTCTTCGCCCTCTTGCTGGATAAGGCGCGCGACATCAGGGCTTTTACAGCTCCAGCAGGCCATCGGCAGCGGGCCGTCTTCCGCCGTTTTTGGCGCGCCGGTACGCAGCGTTTCGCGCACGTCAGTTACCGCATACGCGTGGCCGCGTGGTTTGTTGTAATCACGGGAGAAGGGATATCCCGCCCACAAGATCACCAGACGAGGGTCTTCCGCCAGCGCATCTTCACGGGCAGACTGTTCTGACGTCGCTTTCCATGACTGATATTGGTCGGGGTGTTGAGGCGCGAACGTTTCATTTTTCGCTTCAACAGTAACGGTTTTTGCAGATACAGGCGTTTGCTCAGCGTAAACAGAGGTAATGAAGAAAAAAGGAAATATAAGGCTGAAGAAACGGCGTGCGCGTAGTGTTTTCCTTGCCATAGAGGTCTCATCCAGATTGCGCCATTATCTTTAATGGCGATTTTTTATCGTTTTCCATAACAGCAACCGCACAAATACTGTTATTACATTGCTCCCCTCTATGTGTAACAAATAACCACACTTAAAATGTTGTCTTTAATCAATTGTAAGTGTATGTAAAATACCACTTTAGAGTTAGTAGCCTGGACAAAACTCCCTCTCTTTTGTGATTTCCGGACACGGATCACTTTTTAAAAAAAATTTCATATAACGTCATGTTATCCCGAAAATTTATCTAATTTTGCGGGACACAATCAAAAAAAACATTGCTGCTTATTTGCACAGTTCCCTTTTTGCGTGATCTGTCGCCCAAATACTAAACAAAACTTATTAAGACCCTACATTTAACGTTTATGCGACATATTATTAACATCTTACAAGGAGAACAACAGCATGAGCCAAACACATAAACACGCCATTCCCGCCAATGTTGCGGATCGTTGCCTGATAAATCCAGAGCAGTATGAGACTAAATATAAACAGTCTATTAACGACCCCAATACGTTTTGGGGCGAACAGGGAAAAATTCTCGACTGGATCACCCCGTACCAAAAAGTGAAAAACACCTCCTTTGCGCCAGGCAATGTGTCGATTAAATGGTACGAGGACGGCACGCTGAATCTGGCGGCGAACTGTCTTGACCGCCATTTGCAGGAAAATGGCGATCGCACCGCCATTATCTGGGAAGGCGATGACGCGTCGCAGAGTAAACATATCTCTTATCGCGAACTGCATCGCGATGTCTGCCGTTTCGCAAATACGCTGCTGGATCTGGGCATTAAAAAAGGCGATGTGGTGGCGATTTATATGCCGATGGTACCGGAAGCGGCGGTGGCAATGTTGGCCTGCGCCCGCATCGGCGCGGTGCATTCGGTGATCTTCGGGGGGTTCTCGCCAGAAGCCGTCGCCGGACGCATTATCGACTCCAGCTCGCGACTGGTGATCACCGCTGACGAAGGTGTACGCGCCGGACGCAGTATCCCGCTGAAAAAGAATGTCGATGACGCGCTGAAAAACCCGAATGTCACTAGCGTTGAGCATGTGATCGTCCTGAAGCGCACCGGCGGCAACATTGACTGGCAAGAAGACCGCGACCTGTGGTGGCGCGATCTGATTGAAAAAGCCAGCCCTGAACACCAGCCTGAAGCGATGAATGCCGAAGATCCGCTGTTTATCCTTTATACCTCCGGCTCCACCGGCAAGCCGAAAGGCGTGCTGCACACCACCGGCGGCTATCTGGTCTACGCCGCGACCACCTTTAAGTATGTCTTTGATTATCACCCTGGCGATATTTACTGGTGTACCGCCGATGTGGGTTGGGTGACGGGGCACAGCTATCTGTTGTATGGTCCTCTGGCCTGCGGCGCGACCACCTTAATGTTTGAAGGCGTGCCGAATTGGCCGACGCCCGCTCGCATGTGCCAGGTGGTCGACAAACACCAGGTCAACATTCTCTATACCGCTCCGACGGCAATCCGCGCGCTGATGGCGGAAGGCGATAAAGCCATTGAAGGCACCGACCGTTCTTCACTACGCATTCTGGGTTCCGTCGGCGAGCCGATCAACCCCGAAGCGTGGGAATGGTACTGGAAGAAGATCGGCAAGGAAAAATGCCCGGTCGTCGACACCTGGTGGCAGACTGAAACAGGCGGTTTTATGATCACGCCGCTACCAGGCGCTACCGAATTGAAAGCCGGTTCCGCCACCCGTCCTTTCTTTGGCGTACAGCCTGCGCTGGTGGATAACGAAGGCCATCCGCAAGAAGGCGCGACGGAAGGCAATCTGGTCATCACCGATTCCTGGCCGGGCCAGGCGCGCACTCTGTTCGGCGATCATGAACGTTTTGAGCAAACCTATTTCTCTACCTTTAAGAATATGTATTTCAGCGGCGACGGCGCGCGTCGCGATGAAGACGGCTATTACTGGATCACCGGTCGCGTGGATGACGTGTTAAACGTCTCCGGCCACCGTCTGGGTACGGCGGAAATCGAGTCGGCGCTGGTGGCGCATCCGAAGATCGCCGAAGCGGCGGTGGTGGGTATTCCACACACTATCAAAGGTCAGGCAATTTACGCTTATGTGACGCTCAACCACGGCGAGGAGCCGTCGCCAGAACTGTACGCGGAGGTGCGCAACTGGGTACGTAAAGAGATTGGCCCGCTGGCGACGCCGGACGTGCTGCACTGGACCGACTCACTGCCAAAAACCCGTTCCGGCAAAATTATGCGCCGTATTTTGCGCAAAATCGCAGCGGGCGATACCAGCAATCTGGGCGATACCTCGACTCTCGCCGATCCTGGCGTGGTAGAGAAACTGCTCGAAGAGAAGCAGGCCATCGCGATGCCGTCATAACCATAAATGCCGGATGGCAACGCGAAAGCGTTTTATCCGGCCTACGACCCTACCCCTGCCCTCTCTCAAACCGGGAGAGGGAAATATAAAAAACCTCCCCAAAGGATTTCGCGTTGCAGGAAGGCGGCAAGCGAGCACATCCCCAACAGCATAGTTCACTATGTGACTGGGGTGCGCGAGTGCGGCCAACGCGCCTGCGGCGTGAAAGACGAAGGGGATACCTCTGGAGACTCTGTGATGAATGATCCAATTTATCAGCGGATAGAAGACTGTGCGCGTTTCAGGGAATTAGTTGAAAAACGGCAACGGTTTGCCACGATTCTGTCGGTTATCATGCTGGCGGTTTATATCAGCTTTATTTTACTGATCGCCTTCGCGCCTGGCTGGCTGGGCACGCCTCTACATGCGGGAACCAGCGTCACCCGGGGGATTCCCATTGGGGTCGGGGTGATTGTGATTTCTTTTGTTTTGACCGGAATTTATATCTGGCGAGCGAACGGCGAATTCGATCGTCTTAATAACGCCGTACTGCATGAGGTGAAAGCATTATGAAAAGAGTTCTGACGGCGCTCGCCGCCGCACTCCCCTTCGCCGCTCATGCGGCGGATGCTATCAGCGGCGCGGTTGAACGCCAGCCCACCAACTGGCAGGCGATTATCATGTTTTTGATTTTCGTCGTGTTTACGCTCGGTATTACGTACTGGGCCTCTAAACGTGTACGTTCCCGTAGCGACTATTACACCGCAGGCGGCAATATCACCGGGTTCCAGAACGGTCTGGCGATTGCCGGCGACTATATGTCCGCCGCGTCATTTCTCGGCATTTCCGCACTGGTGTTTACCTCAGGTTATGACGGGCTGATCTATTCGCTGGGCTTCCTTGTCGGCTGGCCAATCATCCTGTTTTTGATTGCCGAGCGCCTGCGTAATCTGGGACGTTATACTTTTGCGGATGTTGCCTCTTACCGCCTGAAACAGGGGCCAATCCGTATTCTTTCAGCCTGTGGCTCCCTGGTGGTGGTAGCACTTTATCTCATCGCCCAAATGGTCGGCGCCGGTAAACTGATTGAACTGCTGTTCGGCCTCAACTATCACATCGCCGTGGTGCTGGTCGGCGTGCTGATGATGATGTACGTGCTGTTCGGCGGGATGCTGGCGACAACGTGGGTACAAATTATCAAAGCCGTCCTGCTGCTGTTTGGCGCCAGTTTTATGGCCTTTATGGTGATGAAACACGTCGGCTTTAGCTTCAATAATCTGTTTACCGAAGCCATGGCGGTACACCCGAAAGGCGCGGCGATTATGAGTCCCGGAGGGTTGGTGCAAGACCCGATTTCGGCGCTGTCGTTGGGCCTGGGGCTGATGTTCGGCACCGCCGGATTGCCGCATATTCTGATGCGTTTCTTTACGGTCAGCGATGCCCGCGAAGCGCGCAAGAGCGTGTTCTACGCCACTGGATTTATGGGCTATTTCTACATTCTGACCTTTATTATCGGCTTCGGCGCTATCATGCTGGTGGGGGCGAATCCAGCCTATAAAGATGCTGCGGGAGCGCTCATCGGCGGTAACAACATGGCGGCGGTGCATCTGGCGAATGCGGTAGGCGGCAACCTGTTCCTTGGTTTTATCTCTGCCGTGGCCTTCGCCACTATCCTGGCGGTTGTCGCCGGTCTCACGCTGGCAGGCGCGTCGGCGGTATCACATGATTTGTACGCCAACGTGTTCCGCAAAGGCGCAACCGAACGTGAAGAGCTAAAGGTGTCGAAAATCACCGTACTGGTGCTGGGCGTGATCGCCATTATCCTCGGCGTCCTGTTTGAAAATCAGAACATCGCCTTTATGGTGGGCCTGGCGTTTGCTATCGCCGCGAGCTGCAACTTCCCCATCATTCTGCTTTCCATGTACTGGTCAAAACTGACCACGCGCGGCGCTATGCTGGGCGGCTGGCTAGGTTTACTGACAGCGGTGGTGCTGATGATTCTTGGACCTACCATTTGGGTGCAGATCCTCGGCCACGAAAAAGCGATCTTCCCGTATGAGTATCCGGCGCTGTTCTCTATCAGCATGGCGTTCCTCGGGATCTGGTTTTTCTCGGCCACCGATAACTCGGCAGAAGGCAACCGTGAACGTGAGCAGTTCCGCGCTCAGTTTATTCGCTCCCAAACGGGATTCGGCGTAGAACAAGGGCGGGCGCATTAATCTTACCGTTTCCTCCGGCCCTGTGGGTCGGAGGAAAATCAGAACATCACCATCGCCACCAGCGGGGCTGCCAGCACCATCACCACGCCGGACAGCATCATTACCAGACTGGCGACAACGCCCTCCTGCTGACCAAGTTCATAGGAGCGCGCCGTGCCCGCCCCATGTGACGCCGCACCGAAACCGGCCCCTTTTGCCATGCCTTCCCGGATAGAGAGACGCAAAAATAGCGCGTCGCCGACCGCCATGCCAAACACGCCAGTGACGACCACGAACAACGCCACCAGATCCGGCTGCCCGCCCAGGGGTTCTGCCGCCGCCAGCGCAAACGGCGTGGTAACGGAACGTACCGCCAGACTACGCTGGATCTCATCCGACAATGTGAACAGACGCGCCAGCCAAACGGAACTGGTGACCGCCACCACCGTCGCCGTCACTACGCCAGCGGTGAGCGACATCCAGTGACGTTTGATAATCGCGAGGTTATCGTACACCGGCACCGCAAAGGCAATGGTCGCCGGACCGAGTAGCCACAATAGCCAGTGCGATTCGCCAATGTAGTTTTGCCAGGAGATATGACCGAACACCAGCATTAATACCAGCAGTGTCGGCGTCAACACTAATGGCATCAACGGCAGTTTGCGAAAACGGCGATACAGACGCTTATTGGCGAAGTAAATCCCCAGCGTAATAACCAGGCACAGTACGCTTAACTGAAAGTTATTCACGGTTTAGCCTGCTCATCTCATAGCGATATACTTTATCCACCACCCACGCCGTCGCGCCGAGTACCATTAAGGTACTGATCGCTATCACCGAGAAGATGCGCCAGCCGTCCACCAGCAATAGATGGGCATAGTTCACTACCGCCACGACGGCGGGGACAAAAAATAGCAGCATCTCCGCCAGCAGCCAGCGCGCGCCTGCGCGTACCCAGCTAAGCGGAATAATCCGGCAAACGATCAGCGCCAGCATAAGCACCATGCCGACCAGATTCGCGGGTAACGGCAGGCGCAGCCAGGAGACAAGATATTGGGAAAAAATGAATAAACCTGCATATAGCAGTACCTGAACCGGTACCTGGAGTCGTTGCACAACGGCAGGCGTAACGCGGCTTATCGCCACAGCCATGAGGGAATGTCCTGAAAAATAATACGGAGCGCCAGTATAGAGAACCTCCGTCACGGGCAGAAATGAATTAAAATCATTGCAGACATAGTCGGAAGGAATAATCATGGATATCAGAACGCTGCGTTATTTTGTCGAGGTGGTGCGCCAACAAAGTTTCACCCGCGCAGCGGAGAAGTTATTTGTCACCCAGCCCACCATTAGCAAGATGCTGAAAAATCTTGAAGATGAGCTTAACTGTACGCTACTGATCCGCGACGGACGTAAGTTATTGCTGACCGATACCGGGCGCGTGGTGTTTGAACGCGGTCTGGCGATCCTCGCTGAGTTTCGCCAGTTAGAGGCTGAGTTGAGCGATATTAACCATCTCAATAAAGGCTTGCTGCGGCTGGGTATTCCCCCGATGGTCGGCATGTTGATGGCCAGGCCAATCAGTTTGTTTCGACAACGCTACCCTGGCGTTGAACTAAAAATTTCGGAGTTTGGCGGCCTGACGGTGCAGCAGGCAGTAATGAATGGCGAGCTGGATGTCGCGATGACCGCGCTTCCGGTGGAAGAAGCAAGCGGACTGACGACGTTATCGCTGTTCAGTCATCCGCTGTGCGTGCTGGTCCCCCGTTCCGGTCAGTGGATAACCTGCGACTCCATCGCGCCTGAAGCTCTGGCGGAGCATCCACTTCTTATCTACAACGAAGATTTTGCTCTGAGCCGCCAGTTGATGACCTTATTTAGCCAGCATGACGTAAAACCACGGATTGCAGTCCGCAGCGGGCAATGGGATTTTCTCGCCGCCATGGTGCAAGCGGGCGTCGGCATCGCCATTTTGCCGGAACCGATTTGTCAGCGCCTGGATAAGGCCACGCTGCGCTGGCTGCCGCTGGAAAGCGATCTCCGCTGGCAGTTGGGCATGATTTGGCGCGAGGGCGTGTATCTGTCGCACAGCGCTCGGGCATGGTTAACCTGTTGCGAAGGGTTTTGGTTAAAATCATAGTCGTGCTCCCAGGCCCGGTAAGCATCGCGCCACCGGGCCACAAGGACTATTGATTTTCTATCAGCAGCGCTTCCATCAAATCCAGGTCATGCAGCAGCTTTTGCAATGTTTCATTGCTGATCTCTCGCGTGGCGCGCAGATGATACAACTCGGCACGTTCGGAACGCAGCGCGGCAAGACGGAAACGCCGCTCCAGGTTTTCTTCCTGTATGGAGCTTTCGACATCGTTTCGTCCATCGGCACGGCGACGTAAGTTACCAATGACACGAGAGCTTACTTCAGTAAGCAACTGATTATCGATGTTTTCTTCGGTATCCGCCGCCAGACGCTCTTCCATTTTCTGAATGGCGATAATCGCCACTTCCGCCGTCGCCGCACGGGCGATACGCTCCTCTTTCAACTGTTGCGCATGATCGGCGACTTCCAGATGTTGCAGCAGCAGCGGCAGCATGATCACGCCGACAAATAGCGAGAACAGAATGACGCCAGCCGCCAGGAATACCAGTTCATAACGCGCCGGAAATCCGCTGCCATTCGGTAAAAGTAACGGTATAGAGAGCACACCAGCCAATGTGATCGCCCCACGAACGCCAGCGAAGGAAGCAATCAGAATTTCACGTGACGTCCAGTTGGCGAACTCCATCGGTTTCTTCTTCAAAAAGCGCAGGCTGAACTTTTTCATGGCCCACAGCCAGCCGAAGCGAACCAGCATTAATGCCGCATAAATCAGCACGATATCGGTAAAGAGCATCCAGGTTTCGACATTCGGGTCAGCTTCCGCCGCCGCCAGCGAAGACTCCAGAATACCCGGCAATTGCAGTCCCAACAGCAGAAAGACCATACCGTTAAAGACAAATTCCAGCATCGCCCAGGTACTGTTAGCACGCAAACGCATTGCCAGCGGCGCACGGCGCATTACGCCAGATCGGGTGATGGTCATCCCGGCGGCAACGGCGGCCAGAATGCCTGAGACGCCAATATGTTCGGCAATCAGGTAAGACGCGAAGGGCAGCAGAAATAGCAGGACGATTTGCGTCGCGGGCTCATCGCCGCCCCAGCGGCTCAAAAAACGCAGCGATCGGCCATACAGCCAACTGACCACAAAACCCGCCAGAATACCGCCGATAGCAACCTTAAAAAACTCCAGCGTCGCGCCGCCGACGGTAAACACCATCGTCCCCATCGCGACCGCGACGGCGAATTTCAGCGATACCAGACCGGAGGCGTCGTTCATTAACGCCTCGCCCTGCAGAATGCCCATGATTTTTTTCGGGATACGCCCCTCGCCCACAATTCCGGAGAGCGCTACCGCATCGGTCGGCGACAACACGGCGGCCAGCGCAAAAGCGGGGATCAGCGGAATGCCGGGCACCAGCCAATAAATCAGGAAGCCGATCCCAACGACCGTCACCAGAACCAGCGCCAGCGCCAGCCCGAAAATCTCCCGCCCATGTTCAAGAAATTCACGGGTCGGCGTTTTCCAGCCATCCGCAAACAGCAGCGGTGGAATAAACAGCACCAGGAAGAGCTCCGGGTCGAACTCCACATGCAAACCAAACGTCGGCCACGCCAACAGCGCGCCAACGGCGATCTGCATAAGGGGTAAAGGAAGCTGGAAGGGTAATACACGCGTAAATACCCCCGACAGCGAGACCACAAGGGTCATGATGAGTATTGTGAAGAAAATTTCCATGCGTTCCCTGTTTGCGATGTTTTTTATGATGGAGAGAGGCATCATGCCTCGGTTTCACCTTCTTCAGATTAACGCAAAAGGTAACGTGATGTGTCCTGAAAATGAAAACGGGCGGCCAACGCCACCCGTTTTTCAGAACGAAGGTAGAACTAGATAGCCCAGCCGCCGGCATAAAAAGCGACCAACGCGACCGCAATGACGACAGTCCCGATATTCAGTTTACGCCATTCGCCGGAAACCACACGCCCGACGACCAGCGTGGCAAAGCCGATCATAATCCCGGTGACAATGTTACAGGTCAGTACAATAAATACGGCTGTCACCAGCCCAGCCATCGCATCGACGAAATCAGCAAAATCGATTTTCGCCACGTTGCTCAGCATCAGCAGACCGACATACATGAGCGCCGGGGCGGTTGCATAGACGGGAACGAGATAAGAGAGCGGCGAAAGAAACAGGATCAGTAAAAACAGCACGCCCACGGTAATCGCCGTCAGGCCCGTTTTGCCGCCCGCCGCCGTACCGGCCGCAGACTCGATATACACCGCGGCTGGCGCCGCCCCGACCAGGCCGGAGAAAACGCTACTCAGGGAGTCGGTTGTTAGCGCTTTACCGCCATCGATAATTTGTCCGTCTTTGTCCAGCAGATTAGCCTGCCCTGCGACCGCACGGATCGTCCCGGTCGCATCAAATACCGCCGTCATCACCAGCGCCAGTACGCTTGGCAGGACGACAGGGTTTAACGCGCCCATAATATCCAGGCTGCCGATCAGCGAGTTGCCGTTTTCATCGCTCAACGAAGGCATAGCGAAAATGCCGGAAAAATGGACGCCAGGATCGAAGAGCAAACCCACAATAGAAATGCCAATAATGGTCAACAGAATGCCGCCGGGGACTTTCAGCTTTTCCAGACCGAGAATAACAGCCAGCCCCACCAGCGACATGATCACCGGGAAGGTGTCGAAATCACCCAGCGCGACCGGCAGGCCATCCAGCGGGTTTTTAATGACCAGGCCGACGCCGTTGGCGGCAATCAGCAACAAAAACAGGCCAATACCGATACCTGTTCCGTGAGCCACGCCCTGTGGCAAGTTACGCAAAATCCAGCTACGAATGCCGGTAGCGGAGATAATGGTAAACAGTACGCCCATCAGGAATACAGCGCCAAGCGCGACCGGGACGCTAATATGTTGCCCCAATACCAGGCTAAACGCGGTAAACGCCGTCAACGAGATAGCGCAACCGATAGCCAGCGGCAGATTCGCCCATAGTCCCATAACAATAGAGCCGACGCCTGCGACCAGGCAGGTCGCCACAAAGACGGCGGCAGGCGGGAACCCGGCTTTACCCAGCATCCCTGGCACCACGATGACGGAGTAAACCATCGCGAGGAACGTGGTTAAGCCAGCAACGACTTCCTGGCGAACGGTGCTCCCGCGTTGTGAAATTTTAAACCAGGCGTCGAGTGAACCGCCGGTACGCGCTGAAGGCGTAGACATAGAAAACATCCCCTGAGAATTTATTATTCGTCGGTATACGTGGGAGGTAATCCACTAACAGAGCAACGTTATCTCCTTGTGCTACATTTACGACAATCGGGGTGCCGCAAAAAAGCAAACGTTTAGCTCCACGTATACAAAACGGGTGGCAAAAAAGGCAAACGATTATCCAGCGATCATAAACGCTTTTTCAACTGAACTTTGCCGCTTTTTATGCTTTTCTGCTTAGTATGCTCAATAAATCGCCACACTATGCGCAATCGTTATCGTCACTGCGCAATCCAGCAACAATTTTTCGCATCGCTGTTAGCAAATACGTTGCGCAATCTGCTCACAAAAACGTCATTATCCACCAGGGATGGTAAACGGACCGCCCTGCTGAATCGCTCGCTGCCAGGCAGGACGCCTTTCTACCCGCGCTTTCCATGCGCGGATATGGTCGAGATGAGCGATCCCGCCCCGGGCAAGCAGCGCAAATAGCGGGAAGCTCATCTGGATATCCGCCATACTCAACTGCTCCCCGGCAAACCAGGGGTGATTTGCCAGATGCCCGTCAATAAAGCGCGCATGGGTTTCCAGTTGCGGATTGAGGTACGCTTTTTGCGCGCCCTGACCGATGACGCCGCCCAACGTTCGCAGGCCCAATGGCACCGGCGGTTTACCCAGCGAGGTAAAGAGCAGTCTCATCAATAGCAAGGGCATGAGTGAACCTTCAGCGTAATGTAGCCAGAATCGATAGTGTTGTTTCCCCTGCGCATCCGCAGGTTTAAAGCGCCCGATACTGTCGTAAGTTTCCTGCAAATATTCCAGGATGGCGCCCGATTCCGCAATAACCATACCGTGATCTTCGATAACCGGAGACTTGCCCAGCGGATGCACTTTTTTCAATGCTGGCGGCGCCAGCATTGTCTTTTCACGTTGGTAACGCACAATCTGGTAAGGCAACGCCAGTTCTTCCAGCGCCCAGAGGATGCGCTGCGAACGAGACTGATTTAAATGGTGCACCGTTAGCATGACTGTCTCCTGTAAGGTATGCCAACTAACTATAGAAAATGATGGCAGTTGCCGTAAAAATTTCGGCTAAAAAATCAACATTTCGCTGGCGAACAGGGAGCCGTCGCTTACACTTACAGTATCAACACAAACCGGAACCTCCACCACGTGCTCGATATGAGGGGTGTTGACGTCGGGGGAAACCCTCCTGTAATCAGCGGGATAGAGTGAAAGACAAAGACCGGAAACAAACTAAAGCGCCCTTAGCGGCGCTTTAGTTTTAGGTGAATTCTGCCCGATGGCCGGATGCGTGTTAATCATCTTCAAGCAGGCGGGCGCCCGTCCCGTGTTCGCCAAGCCTGTCGCCTGGATTTCTCAGCGGACAGTCGCTACGCGATAAACAGCCGCAGCCGATACAACCGTCCAGCTCATCGCGCAACGCCACCAGCGTATGGATACGTCGGTCTAACTCTTCACGCCACTGCGAGGAGAGCTGCTTCCACTCTTTTGCACTCAACGTATGTCCTTCCGGCAAGATACCGAACGCGTCACCGATAGTTGCCAGCGGAATACCTATACGCTGGGCGATCTTGATAATCGCAACATAACGCAACACGTCACGCTTGTATCGCCGCTGGTTGCCGCTATTACGGATACTGGTAATTAGCCCTTTGCTTTCATAGAAGTGCAGGGCGGACACTGCAACACCACTACGTTTCGCAACTTCCCCCGGCGTAAGTAAGGCTTTTAAACGGGGAGATTTTTTTTCCATAAATCGCTTTACCTCAAGTTAACTTGAGGAATTATACTCGCCCGCAGACAAAACGACGAATCGAATACTGTTTAAGAGGCAGCAATATGTCGCATCAGCAGATAATTCAGACCCTTATCGAATGGATTGATGAACATATCGACCAACCGCTAAACATTGAGGTGGTGGCAAAAAAATCGGGTTACTCCAAGTGGTATTTGCAGCGGATGTTCCGTACGGTAACGCATCAAACCTTAGGCGAGTATATTCGCCAGCGCCGTCTCCTGTTAGCAGCCGTAGAACTACGGACGACTGAGCGCCCGATTTTTGATATCGCGATGGACCTGGGCTATGTATCGCAACAAACCTTCTCGCGTGTATTCCGCCGCGAGTTCGATCGCACTCCCAGCGATTACCGTCACCGCCTGTAGGACGCCTGCCCGCGTATCGTCAGAGGCGCGGGCGGTTGTTGTAGCCAGACGATGAATTCCTGCGGCGGTAACGCTTTCGCAAAGTGCCATCCCTGACAATACTGAACGCCGCGTTTTAGCAACCAGCTAACCTGTTCAGCCGTTTCAACCCCTTCAGCAATGATTTTTAGCCGCAAACTTTGTGCCATTTCAATAATATGTTCCACAATCAAATGGCTGGCGCTATTAGTGGTTAGCGTGTCGACAAAAGATTTATCAATTTTTAAAAGGTCGACATTTAATGAGTACAGGTTATGCAAGTTCGAATAGCCAGTACCAAAGTCATCAATTGCCACCTCGTATCCCGCCTGGCGAAACGCCTGAATAATCGGCGTCATTTTAGGCACATCAATAAATCCGCGCTCGGTCACTTCAACCTTTATCTGTTGCGCAAGCACTGAATGCTGACGCGTTTTTTCATGAATCATCACAATTAACCGGGAAGAGAGAAAATCGGCGGCAGAGAGATTGATAGAGACATAAAGATGCGGGTGCGCAGCCAGAAAACAACCTAAATCATTAAATACCTCTTCGACGACATAATCGGTGATCTGCTCAATCATTCCCTCTTTTTCCGCCAGTGGAATAAATTCGCCAGGGCTCATCACCGGACCGTTATATCCCGGCCAACGCAATAGCGCTTCGGCGCCTACACACAACCCGTTTCGGATATCAATGATCGGCTGATAATGAAGGCAAAGCTGATGCCTGGTCATGGCCCGTTGCAGCAATCGGCGCGGTGAGTGATATGCCTGTCGGGATCGTGACCACATGAATAAGATAATAATGCTACAGATGATCCCTAACGGTAGCGTTAATGTAAGCTGATGAAAGAGGTTCTGGTAAAAACGCTCCTTTGAGGTTGAAACAATTGCGGCAACCGGTCGTTTTGCTGATTTAACCAGAGTATAAAAACGTTCACCCTGTTGGAACACAGGTTCACTTCGTCGCACCAAAGGTAATAGCTGAGCGGCCTGCGCCAGTTCACTCAGGGAGAAAAAGGTATTGGTCACCGTATCATACATTCCCCAGGCCAACGCCGGATCGTCTGACATCACCTCGCTATAAGATAATGGATTGATAACCACAACATAGTTTCCCCGCTGCATATACGTCATTTTATAACCGTTAAAAAAAGGCGTATCACGATAGTAATAAATAGCGATGTCAGGCTTTCGCTCATAGTCAGCGCGGGGAATAAAATAAGGGTTTGTTGGCGTCATAACCGTAGAGCATAGAAAACGCTGGCCTTCAGCATAAATCAACTCATTAATGTACAAACGACCGCGGATAATATTCAGCATTCGCTGTTGATGGGCTGGTGTACAGGCTTGTCCCTGATATTGTTCAGCAGCATCGCGGGCTAAATCCGCTTGCAGGATAACCAGCTCCGTTTTATCTAATACCCACTGTGCAAATGAATGTAATTGATTTCTGGTTTCAGAGACTGCCCGGCTATGAGCAAACCATAACGCCAGCAATACAGGAAGTAACACCACAATGATCGTTTCGAGAAATTTCAACACCTTGCGTCGCGTGCTTTGACTCATTTTCAGCCTATTTCCCTGCATTATTTATGACTATTATTGGCAAAACAAGATGTGATCCAAACGGAGGTTTACGGTGCATGAATCTATCAATATTAGCAACAGACTTTTGCCGGTCAACATTTACTATTAATGGATATGCGCAATCTTTATCGCATAACAGGCAGGAAGCCCAATATTTTTGATAATATCAGAATGATGCTCAGGTAAACGGCCGGCTATAAATTTTTATCCATTTCTTTTGATAAATAACTTGATATTTTTATCAGGTCTACATTTCACGGAAAAAATAAAAGAGTAGTAATAATACATCTTTTACTTTCGGACGGTTTCTCTATGGACGTTCAGAAACCACACAAAAAAGATGGTTATAAAACGCACAAAAAATACATTGTCGATCTGGTGGACAATCAACATTATGTGATACAGTTCACAAAAATAATGAAACAGAAATAATGTTTCATTCGATGTTGATGTGACGTCCGTTGATAGCCAGAATGTCCCACGCTTCCCGGGAGCAACGCCGCGCTGTCCTGGACAAAGGTCTATTCAGAGGAAATGTTTCATGACTGCCATAACCACTGGTGTCGTTCTTCTCCGTTGGCAACTGTTGAGCGCAGTGCTCATGTTTTTAGCCAGCACGCTCAATATTCGTTTCCGTAGATCAGATTATATTGGTCTGGCGGTGATCAGTAGCGGTCTGGGCGTAGTATCCGCCTGCTGGTTTGCCACAGGTTTACTCGGTATCACCATGATGGATCTCGCCGCAATTTGGCATAACATTGAAGCCGTTATGCTCGAAACGATGAGCCATACCCCACCAGAATGGCCAATGGTGCTGACCTGAGGTGCTATCGCTTCCCGGTGAAGTCGGCCCGGGAGGGTTTTCAACGCCTCCCTTTGCTTTCGATGATGCGCTCCCTGGAGGCATCATCGAAAGCGATCTATCCTAAATCCCCACGCTTTATTTATATCAAAATCTTATGTTTCGCTTTGACTGTAACGTAATAATAATGATAAGGAACACTATAAAATATCAATAATAGCCCTATATTATATGTTATTGTGCCAACCCCCTTTTTTTTACTTTTAGTTCACAGCAGTTGTCCTATATTATAACACCATGTATTTTTATGGTGAGCCTCAAACAGTCTGTTCATTCGGCATTTTTGACAATATTACAGGAGTGATCTAAACCGTTATTTTTACCATCCCGGTTTTGAGACTCCAAATATTTTCCCTAACGAATCCAGAGAAGATCCCGGATAATAATTATAGAATCGAAAACTACTCGTTGTGCCGTACACGTACATATTTTAAAAATCAATTGACTATTGTTTTTTAATTGACAGGGCGTACTGCAATATTAAAGAGGATAAAAAATAGTAAGTACCTAATATTAACTCAATTAAAGATGGCGCTGGGCTAATAGTGTTGGCGAAATAGAGGCAAAAAACTTAAAATGAAAGTCAAAGCGAATAAAAATATCCATTCTGCTACCAGCAGTCATACTCTCAAGGTGGGTCTGACCGCGAATTCTACTGGATACACAAGATCCAATAAAATAGTTGTTGTTGGCCCCAGTGAAGCGGAAGTAACCGGTATAATAGCATTATTACAACACGATGGCTTTCAGGTATGTCAGGGAAAAGGGGTTAAGTTGGATGCTGACGATTTACTTATCGTCACTTTGAGCACCGTTCCGCTACTAGGTTGGTGGAGATATCTGGAATACCTTCATATGTTAAAACGTAAAGGGAAATATCAGATGCTGGCTATTATTCCAACTGCTTTGAAAGAAATCATGTTACGTCAGAGTATCTGCCCAATAATTGAGGGAGGAGGAACGCTGGCCCAACTACATAATGCTTTACTCGCAGCAGCAGAAACATGGAAAAAAGGAATCCTCCCAAGAATAAACCGAGGCAAAAGCACTCCAGACCGCAAGTTAACGGCAGGGCAAGCCCGTGCAATATATAAACTTCTTGAAGGAAAATATATTGATAGTAAAACTCAATATAGCCAACGCTATCTAGCCCTTGAACGTCTTGGCTTTTCTGGAACAGCGCAATTTTCATTATTTACAGCAGGAATTGGTAACGTAATTCAACGTCAAAATTTTATTTTTTAAAATATATCACGGTCAGTGCGATATAAATTTACCACATAATGGCAAATATAAAGTGTTATTATTGTTATCACCCATTACAATATATTAACTATACAGAATGATATGATTTTTCCTTTATATGGATCAGATAAAAACATTGGGTTAGTAATTGTATTTTTATGACTAAAATATACATACCAGCCCATCTGGTAATAATAGTTTAATAGGCTTATCCTTGTAAGGCATTATAAACAATATAATTGTATACGCTTATGAAGATTAATATTTTGATAATATATAAAACTCTATAAATGTTCTCTATTACGTGGTAAGCATAGATACTCCATGCGCTCAGGCCAGATTCATTAAAGAACACAATATCAATTCAAAAATTAGATTTTTGTCTGACTATGCAGAACAGCGTTTTATGAGTAACACCAGACTTCGTATTATTGAGATAAATATATCCGCTCGGGCGGTAATAAAATACGATGAAAATAATAATATTTATATCAGTTTATAAATATACACTTAATTGTAGAATTAGTGTAAATCAGACTTATCCCTCATTAAGAAAAAATAGTGGTGTTTATGCTGCTTGTTACCCACTAAATTTTCCATAGGTTATCTGGTTTGCACACCCCAGCTATTTCTCATATTTCAAAGGATATCTGACGACTTAATATATTAGGCTGAACGGTAATTAATTCTCACTTATACAATTATACTCCCACTCGATACACACCTGCATGTAAATAATATAATTGTAAATTTCATGGACTTACAATGAAAGATATGTCATAGATGGAAAGTTATATTCGCTCACCTAAAAATATAGTCGATGATGCCACTAGTGGTATTGAATAGCACCTCAAAATAATATTTTTGCAGATTTTTTAGATGTCTATATTTTATATTTTTATGTCTTTCTCTCTCTTTTCACGTTAAAAATAAGCGGTGTAAAATGCAATTTGTTATTTTAATGTGTAATATTTTAAAATAATCTAACCTGCAAAATCAGATTGTGTCAATATTAAATTCAGTAAATGATAAAATAATATAATTAGCACACTTATTAAAAACGTACACCATCACAATAAAAGCACTGAGATTTATAATTTATATAATTCTTCATTATTTCCTATATCATCCACAATATTTATTGTTGACACTCCGCTAAATGAATGTAAGAAGAGAATAAGATGTCTAAACAAAATGAGCATTTTGTAAAACAAGTTTCAACAGGTATTTTTGACAATAAGATGACAAACCTTGAAATATCGTTGCCTTTTTGTTTTTTCTTATACACTAAGGATAGACCTTTTTATATGTCTTTCAGTGGTGACATATTAAAAATCAATAAAGGACAGGCAATTTTTATAAAAAAGTCTGTTCCTTTCTCTGTATTGTTAAATTGGGGAAAAATGGAAAATGGACTTGTTCGCAATGATATTGTGTCGTTAAAAATACCTCAACAAGCAATAATAGAGTATAATCGACACTATATTTATAAAGATCAAAATGAACCAAGAGCTTGGGCATCCAATGATTATATCATAATCAACTTTTCACATGAGCAAACTAAGGATTACACATTAATTAATGCATTAATAGAAAGTTTCCCCGTCACAGCAACTGGTGAAATATTATATGATCATGTCGATGAAGCAAAGTACATGCTAATATTATCTTTAATCAAGCAAAAAAATGCGGCATTAGAAGATATGATTTTATCTTACTCTTCCTTAACAACTTCGGAGAAAGTAGCCAGCTTAATAATGAGCGATTATAGCAAAAATTGGAAAAGTAAAGACCTGGCAATGCAAATGAACATGAGTGTATCTACTTTTAAGAAAAAAATGTATAAGGATACCGGTTCTGTTAGTTCTTACATAACAAAAATAAAAATGATTGAAGCATTACGTCAGTTAAGACGTACTAATCGTCCAATAAATGCTATAGCTATTTCCCTTGGCTATACATCATCTTCTTACTTTACCAGCGTATTTAAAAAGCACTTCAAGATTTTTCCTTCGGAGATCAGGAAGAATGATGGTCATCCGACAGAAGGTAGTACTGAAAATTATCCTTGAACGAGTGGCTATATCTATAAAATTAATCATACGCTGATATTGTATTGAGCCTGATATATCAAATATCTTTTTGGAACGTTACATCATGCTAGCTTTTTTACCTAACGCTGGCTAATTCGGATCATTATCTCGACTTGTTATAACTGGATAATAACAATCGAATTATTCAAAACAGGCCATATCAATAGAATTGATATGGCCTGTTTTATAAAAACAATTGTTCTATAGCCAACAATGGAATATTTATTTAACCCATTAGTTTTTCAGGAGTACAATCCCGAATAACTTTCCCCCCTTTCATCACCAATACTCTATCAAAGTATTTTATAAGATAACGTCGATGAGTAATCATAATGAGTGTTTTCCCTTGAATAAACTCATCCAGGTTATCAAAAATTTGTTTTTCTGTATTCTCATCCAAATTTGATGTTGGCTCATCCCACAAGAACACACTAGCATCACTACTTAAACTACGTGCTAACAATAATTGCTGTTGCTGGCCAGACGAAAGGTTTTTCGCCATAAAGTTCACAGGAAATTTTAACCCCATAGGATGCTGTAAAATAAAACCACAATTCGCTATATGAAGAGCTTTTAATACCCGGCCTCTGTCATTTTGTGGTTTTAATGCAAAATTACTTTCAACAGTCCCAGTAAACAAAACATCATGGGTTGTAACGACACTTAAGTGTTGTGAGAAAAAGTTCTGGGAGAGATGTCCTAGATTATACCCATCGTACAAAATGGCACCATCTGTAGGTGAAAGGTAGCCAGATAACAGCCCCAATAATGAACTTTTCCCTGCGCCACAATCACCTATAATTGCAACTCGTTGTCCGGAAGGAATGTCTATAGATAAACGGTTAATAATAACTGAAGATTGCGCATCATATTGGTAGCTAACACCACGAATAGAAATCTCACCCTCACACTTTGAAATTGACTGCAACGCTGGTGTCTTTTCTTCCTGATCTTCATCAAAGAAAGAAAGCAAGTCCTTACCCGTTTTTTCTGCTGACAATATAGAGATTAATGTAGATGAAAAGTTGGAGGTGATCCCCGAGATACGTCCAGAAACGATAACTGAAGATACAATTGCACCAGTGGTAATATCACCTTTAATTACCATAAAAAAAGCTATTATCATTATTGTTATTTGAGTAATAGATGACATACTTCCTAATATTGATTGATAGATAAGATTTAGCTTTCTTATCTTAAGATTAAGATATGACTGTTCGTTTGATGTATTAACCCAATCAAATAGTAAGCCCTGATTGTTTAATGTATGGATCATTTTAATTGATAAAAATACTTCCGATATGAAAACATTTCTGTTCTTTTGGCCTTCTTTTTGTTTATTCATCAACTCATTGGTATAATGATGGTTAACAATGGACAAAATAATAGAGATTATAAAAACAATAATGGGAACAACCACTACCCATCCTAAATTCACATAAATAACAGCGATAAATATCAAAAAAATTGGGATATCGGCTATACGTTGAAAAACAGAATTCAATAAAATAGGTTTAACCTTCTGAAACTCATTCCACAGAACAAATGCTGATGACATTGATTTACCGTTTTTCTTTTTACCATAAAGCACCGCCTCGAGAAACGAGATATCAATATCGACGTCATCTTGTCTGGCTGTTATAGATTGGTAAATATCTTTTGACGTACGTAGAATAAACTCAAAAACGATAAATACAGCTACAATAATAGCGACACCAAATAAAGACGAAACAGAAGCACTTGGAATAAGCTTGTCATAAAACAAATTACTAAAAACTGGAATTGTCAGCGCAAAAATTGCCATAAACAAAGATGAAAAAAAGTATTTTGTATAAAAAACCTTGTTCATTGATAAAGAGTTTTTAATAATATTATTCACTCTTATACTATCAACAACTTTATTTAAGGGAAGTATACTAAACGCCGATAGCTTTTTTAGATACTCATCAGGTATCTCTACATAACACAGTTCCCCTCGGGCATTTACTAATTTAATTTTTTGCCCACCGCTGATACATACCATCCATTTCATTTCAGGGGTCAGTAGTAAAATGGGCATAGGTTCATTTAATAGATCTTCGCCACTACTAAATAATATATCCTGTAAAGAAAGTCCTAATGACAAGAAAAAATTCTTCATTTGTATTGAGTCATCGGTATTATTTCTATCATATTTTTTAAATCTAATATTTATATCTTCCTCTTTAATGTCTATTTTTATATTGAATTTTTTTGAAACTATAGACAATGCATTTTCTGCACTTAAATAATATGGTTCTAGCTTTGTATCCATAAATAGATCATTCCCCTCACCTGACGGTGAGGGGCCTCATTATGTTATGCGTGTTCTTCTTGATTATCTACAGGGAGACTTACTTCACTAATAGTGAATATCTCAACAGCACCATTATTATGGTGTGTTACAGCACTTTCTGGGGCTGAGACGTTAACTTCATCCTCGCTGTTGCCTCTTTCACTCATGGAATTAACTATATCTGCCGAAGAATGATCAACTGAGAATGTTTTTTCCTTAATCAGATAATCAGCATCTTTATCGATGAATTTCACATCTATAGTATACTCACCATCATTCAAAGGTACTGGCACCTCAAATATTGCCTTCTGATTATTAATCGGCAAATCAATCTCTTCTCCTTCGAACATAACACTAACATTCACAATATTATCAGGTACTGATATTGCAAAAGATGGTGTCTGACTAATAGAACGTTCAGTTACATCACCAGACTCGGTATTTAATAATACGATGTTATAGGCATCCTCCTGCGCAGCCACTTCTCCAACCGCAGACATCATTGAAAACATAGCTGGGCTATGATTTTTTTCACTTTCAATGCTGACCCTTTCAGATTCCGGTTGAGCTACATCGGTTGCCATGGCGAACTCACTAACATCACCAGCCTCAACAGGCGCTGTCGCTGTTATAGTAGAATCAACCGTCACCGTCAGCGATGATGACTGCTGCGTGTTCCCCGCACCGTCCACCACCGTCACACTCAGCGTGTAGCTACCATCACTCCAGGCTGCTGACGGACTGAAGCTCCAGCCATCATCCCCCTTCGTGGCCGGATAGGTGTCGGTGGTTCCGTTATGCGCCACGCTGACGGTCACTCCGGTCACATCCGCGTCAATATGCTGCAGAGTGAACTTCGGCTGGGTGTGATTTGTCACGTTATCGCTGTCTGACGTGCCGGTGTCCTCGCCTGCCGCCAGCGCGATCTCCGGCACCTTCAGCGTACTGTCAACCGTCACCGTCAGCGATGATGACTGCTGCGTGTTCCCCGCACCGTCCACCACCGTCACACTCAGCGTGTAGCTACCATCACTCCAGGCTGCTGACGGACTGAAGCTCCAGCCATCATCCCCCTTCGTGGCCGGATAGGTGTCGGTGGTTCCGTTATGCGCCACGCTGACGGTCACTCCGGTCACATCCGCGTCAATATGCTGCAGAGTGAACTTCGGCTGGGTGTGATTTGTCACATTATCGCTGTCTGACGCGCCGGTGTCCTCGCCTGCCGCCAGCGCGATCTCCGGCACCTTCAGCGTAGTGTCGATCGTGACAGTAATCGGTAACGAGTTTTTCTGATTACCCGCCGCGTCATTCGCAGTTACCGATATCGTATAGGTGCCATCAGCTAAAGCGGTATCTGGCGTAAAGAACCAGACGCCATCCGCTCTTTTTTCAGCATTATATGCCATCCCGTTAATATCTATTTGAACGTTAACGATATCACTTTCTAAATTTCCGATAATAAAGGTAGGTTGTTTATCATGCGTAATATTGTCATCTTTAGATCCACTATTCGAATCTACCGCTAACGAAATAGTGGGTATCTCTTTTATTAAATCGACTGAGACAACATCACTGGTGTTACCAATTCGATCTGTACTCGATATAGTAAATTTCCCTTCTGATGGATAGGGAATAGCCATACTCCAGTTCCCGTTATCAGGAACGGTTAATGTATATATATTACCCTCGCTATCAGTTATCGTTAATTTTGATTTTGCTTCGCCCGTCCCTTTCATAATGACGAGATCATCGACAATGTCCGAATATGTTATAGCAGGTGCTACCGGTGCAGCGCGATCGATGAATATTTCACGGATCTCTTCCTTCCTGTTTCCGGCGTTGTCCTCAATACTCAAAGTGATATCGTATTTTCCTTCCGGAAGCTGATCGGTCGATAATGCCCATTGACCATTAGCCGCAACGACTGTCGTTGCCAATGTGACACCTGCCAGCACTAGTGATACTGTCGCGCCAGCCTCCCCCAGACCTCTCATAGTGATAAGGGTATTATTACTCCACCAGTCATTTTGCGACGATGATTTATTGTCATCAAGTTCACTGGTAAAGTCCTCAATCATCGTATCCACCCAGATAGAATAACTTTTCTCGTTTACATTACCGCCACGGTCTGTAGATTTTATTTTTATCTCCAGAAGACCTTGAGAGAGATAAACAGAGTTGACTGGCATCTGCCACTCTCCTGTCTGACTAACCCAAACCTGGCCTACGTTTAGCCCATTGATAGTTAAATCCATTAAACTATCAGGCTCCGCACTTCCGCGAAAAATTATATTATGAGTAGTATCTGTTATATATATTTTACCATCACTGCCGGTCATCTCCGCTAGTGTATGACCATCAATGGCCTCTATCACCACTGGAGTTTTATTCGATGTATCTATTGAAAAATCTAGTGTTTTAGATGTTGCAGTGTTACCTGCCTTATCGGTAATGACATAATAAATACTATGAGAACCGTCACCCAATGGAGCCACAGGTTGATAAACCTGGTTTCTGTCTGTCACAGTGACCGTATCGACTAGCTTGCCATCAATGTAAATTTGGACACTCTGGTTAAACTCACCGTTGATACTAAACTGAGGTCTGGTTTGACTTGTTACGCCGTCGTTAATATACATACCATTATCAGATCCTGCTGTCAGCGTAGGAGGTTCAATGTATGTACTGGTATCTATCGTAACGATTAAGCGAGGTGATTCCGCCCTGTTACCAGCGGTATCTTCCGCAACAACACGAATGGAGTATTCACCATCTTTCAGAGAATTATCAAATTGATATGACCATCTTCCATCATCTTGAACGAGGATATTTGCCACAATTTTTTCATCAACATAAAAATGGATTGTAGCACCCGCTTCCGCAGTACCAACAAAGGATGGCGTATTATGATTAGTAATCAGATCGTCAACCAAACCTGAGTTACTCGAATCTTCAAGGGTTATTGTTGGAAATTCGGTTGATGAATCGACATCGACACTGAAATTTTTACTCGCCTGGGTGTTGCCAGCAATGTCAGTAATGCTGAAATGAATCTTAAACGTACCATCATCTTGCAGCAATATCGGAGCACGCCAGGAACCATCAGCCTCAACCATGACCACATTGACCAGCTTATTATCGACAAAGATGCTTACCTGAGCGCCTGCCTCACCTTGCCCAGCGACTGACAATGCCCGACTATTTGATATAGTCGGTAATGAACCTTCATCAATAGTAAACACAGCAATTTCAGAATCGATCGTCACTGTCGCAACAGCAGATTCAGTTCGGTTGCCGGCTATATCGGTAGCAACAAATTGCACATGATAGTTACCATCGGCGCTATTCGCTGGCATGGTATAACTAACATTACCTGCAGAATTAGCTTCTACCGTAGCTTGCAATACATCATTAATATAAACCTGTACTGTTGCTCCAGGTTCGGTCATTGCGACTAGCTCTGGCGATTTATCGTTGGTAATGAGATCATATTTATCACCACTATTACTATCTCGGCTTAAAGAAATAGCACTGATTTCGATCTGCGTGTCATATTCTACTAAAAGTTCTTTTTGTTGACTATTACCCGCTTTATCTACTGACTCAACAACAAAGATATTATTACCGTTACTCAGATCTAACTCTGCACTCCAATGCCCATCACTTCCTACTTCAAAAGTAGTAACAACGACTCCTCCCTGAGTTTTAATAGTTAAGGTACTTCCTGCCTCCGCAGTACCATCTATATTTACATGTGATTTATTGGTGATCCAGTCTCCCAGTTTACCCGAATCATCAACTTCTCGCAGTGTAACTGTCAACGGAGCAATTACCGTATCTAACGTTATTTCTTGAGGGCCAAACTCTTTAACATTTCCTGCAATGTCTTCAACTTTGAACGTTAATACGTAATTACCATCATTCCCTAAAGTAGGTAATATAACGCCCCAATGCCCGCCTGCAGTAGTATAAGCAGCAGCCTTTTCAATCCCATTAACAAAAACCGTAATTTTACTGTTTGGTTCGCTTGTGCCACTAATTTCCGGCGTTACAGTATTAATATATTTGTCTTCATGTATCCCAGATATATGCCATTCAAGGTCAGCGACCTGAGTATCAATAACGAGGCTAACGGCTGCTGAGCGAATTTCTTCATTGACGCGTGGATTTAATATACCAACTTCCACAACGTACGTCCCGTCAGGCTGTTCCTGCATCTGGAAGGCATATCGACCTGCGGTATCCGATGTTGCCTCGCCAACTTTCTTACCGTCGATATAAATGCTGACAATAGTATTGGGTAATGTGCTCCCAATAAGAGTCGGCGTTTTATCGTTAGTAATAAAGTCCCCCAATGCCCCGCTATCACTATCATCACTTAGCTTAATCGTAGGAGGGGTTACATCAATAACAGGTATTACGACTGGAAAGTCAACTTGTGACGATTCATTACCCGCTTTATCTTTGGCAACGATACTAATGACATAAGAACCTGGTGTTAATATTGATGGGGGAGTCCAACTCCATTCGCCATTCGAATTCGCATTGGCTGAGCCGATAACTTTGCCATCCCACTGGATCATAATAGTTGAAAATGCTTCTGCGATACCCTTGAACTCAGGTCGCAGGCTGGTAGCTTCATGCATATCATCAATTGATGAATCCGTAAGCTGAATTGTTGGATCGGGCGTTACCGTATCGATAGTAAATCTATCTTGCGCCTCCGCCGTATTTCCTGCAACGTCTGTTGAGACAACTTTAATTGTGTAGATACCATCTGCCAGGGCATCTGGCGTCATACTCCAGTTACCATCAACACCAACCGTGACCAGTTTTTTCAACACCTCATGACCTGATGTATCATCGATAATGGTAATAACAAGTTTTGCATCCGGTTCCGCAGTACCGCCGAATTTAGGACTTTTTCTGTTAGTGAGATTATCACTATTAGAACTTCCCGTATCTGATGTGGGATCCATTCGAACACTAACACTTGTTGCCGTATCAATGGTAAATGGTAGTTTCGTCTCGGATATATTACCTGCAAGATCTCTGAAGACGACAACCGCTTCGTAGACACCATCTTTTAACGCCACAGGAACCTGGAATGTCCCGGTGTTACTGCCATCCAGAGTAATAGGATAAGAGACACCGTTAATTTTTATCGTAACAGTGTCAATATCGGTAGGAATATCACTAATAATGAAACGTGGTTTAGTGACATTGGTAATATTATCTACAGCGCTTTCACCGGAGTCATCGGCATCCAACAAATCGACATCAGGCACAGGTACAGTCGTATCTATAGTGAACGATATCTCCTGGTTAATAGTATTGCCAGCAATATCTTCAGCAGTGACCTCTAGTTTATAATGTCCATCAAGTAATGGTATTTCGGGAGTGTATATCCACTTATTACCCATCCCTTTGTTGAGAGTGGTGACGTTCCCATTTAACGTCACCGTTACAACCTGTAGCGATTCTCTGGCTGAGATTTCAAAACGCGGCGATGTAATATTGGTTATACGGTCTGCCGCGTCATTCCCTGTATCATCCAGCATGGTAATGTTAAGGCCATCAACATGTGTATCCACCGTAAATGCAAGACTGGAATTAGCCGTATTTCCTGCCCGATCCGTTGCCTGCACATGGAGTACATAATGACCTTCTAATAGAGCGCTACCCGCCGTAAAGTCCCACTGTCCGGCTGCATTCTTACTTGCCGGGCTCCAGTTAACACCGTCGAAAGAAACCAATACTTTGGTCACATCATCAGGTGTTACAATATTAAACGATGGACGAGCAACATTAGTGATTCTATCGCTATCATTAACACCACTATCGGTTGTTAATGAAACCCTGTCAATTTGTACCTGGGTATCTATTTCAACCTGCAGTTCAGCTGATGTTTTTGTATTACCCGCAATATCTGTCACTGTAACAGTAAGCGTATGATGACCATCTGTCAGCGGCTTATCTGGTGTAAATGTTAATTTAGCACCATTATTTTCGATGATATAATCCCGACCATCAAGATGAATAACGATATGTGACACATCATTATCCACATTGCCAATAATAAATGTCGGCTTATTAATATTAGTAATATTGTCATTACTGTCATCGCCAGTATCCTGCGTAGGGTCAAGCACAATATTTGGCTCACGCAGCGTGGTATCAACCGTAAAATTAAGCGTTTGTTGTGCAACGTTACCGGCAACATCGACAACTTCCACTAATAGTGAATGTTGACCATCAGGTAATGCAGTTCCTACATTAAATTCCCAGTGTCCTTCAACACTCTGCGTTAAATCAATCCAATTACCCGTATTATCGATTTTAACGCGTACCTGTACAGTATCATTGGCAGCCACAATTTCAAACTGCGGCTTGTTTACGTTGGTTATATTATCTGAAGAGCTATCACCGCTATCTGTTAATAGCGTTACGCTATTAATTTCGGCTCTCGTATCTACCATTATAGATAACGGTTGAGATGTCGCTATATTCCCTGCTTTATCCTCAATAGTAACGCTCACATTATAAGAACCATCAGGAATCGCATTATCCGGTCTGAACTCCCATGTCCCCCCCACTTTAGTAGCGTTATAAGTATTGGTACCAATAGTTACCATTACCTTAATAACATCGGCATCAACATTGCCAATAACAAAAGTGGGCCGTGAAATATTCGTAATATGGTCGGAAGTATTCGCTCCAGTATCCTGTCCGGCCCCCAAAGCAATTGTCGGAATCTGTAAGTGAGTATCGATATTAAAGACTAAATCTTTGCTCGCAACGTTACCTGCTGTATCTGTAGCCTCGATACGAAGCGTATGTTGCCCATCAGTCAGATTATTTGTGCTTGCAAAAATCCACTGTCCATCCGCATTTCGCCGTATCGGAATCCAGGTTGTGCCGCCATCAAGAGTAGCGCGCATCTGGGCAACATCCGCAGGAACCTCAACTCTGAATGATGGTTTAGCGTTATTCGTTAATTGATCACCGAGAACGCCAGTGTCATTAAGCAACACGATATTGTTGATAGTGGTCGTAGTATCAATACGGACATCTAATTGCGCAGATTCTTTTACATTCCCCGCCCGATCTTCTACAACAACAGCTAATTGATATAAGCCATCCGCCCAACTCACAGAAGGACTGAAACTCCATTTACCATTGTTAAATACCGCCGCTTCCTCATGAGAGCTACCGTTATGAGTAACCCTGACCATAACGTGCAAGGCATCAGAATCAATATGGCTCAAGTCAAATACCGGATGATCGTGGTTAGTAAGCTGATCGCCAACCACGCCGCTGTCTTCGCCATTAGCCAACGCAATTACCGGGGTACTCAACGTACTATCTATCGTTACCGTTAAAGGAGCGGATGTCGTTTTGTTACCCGCCGTATCAGTTACCGTCACGGTCAATTTATAACTACCATCGTTTAATGCCGCGTCAGGTCGATAACGCCATCCATCTGCCGATTCGGTTAAAATAATGTTTTTAAATGTACCGTTATGCTCAATCTGTAATTCAACTCTTTGGACATCATTATCGATATGACCCAAAACAAAAACCGGCTGAGTTAAACTGGTCAGATTATCATTCTTACTTTGCCCGGTATCCTGATCTGGCGCTAATTCAATGGTTGGCGTTGACAGCGTGGTGTCGATGGTGAAGCCCAGCGTCCGCGTCGCCGTATTGCCCGCAATATCGGTCGCCTCCACCGTCAGCACGTGCGCGCCTTCGGTCACATCAGACGACCAGGCATAACTCCAGACGCCTGCCGATGCCTTCGTCGCATCCATCCACGTCTTACCCCCGTCCAGGCTCACCCGCACCCTGTTCACATCCTCCGGCACCGTCACCCGGAACTCCGGTCGCACATCGTTGGTCAGGTTATCTGCCGGCTCGCCGCTGTCATTCACCAGCTCAATACGGTCAATCGCCGTCTGTGTGTCCACCTTCACGTCCAGAGGCGCTGAATGACGGATATTGCCCGCTTCATCCTCCACCGTCACCTTCAGCGTGTAGCTCCCGTCCGTCCATGCCGCCGCCGGCGTGAAGATCCATCCGCCCGCGCCCTGTAACACGTCAAACGTCTCGGTCCTTCCTCCGTGCTCCACGCTCACTGTCACTCTCACCACATCGGCATCGATATCCTGCAGCGTGAACGACGGCTGCGCGCGGCTGGTCAGACCGTCTCCCGGCACGCCCGTGTCATCCGCGCTGTTCAGCGTGATGACCGGCTCCGACAGCCTCGTGTCAATCCTGAAGTCCAGGGTCTTCGTCGCCGTGTTGCCCGCCGCATCGGTCACCTCCACCGTCAGCACGTGCTTACCCTCGCCCACGTCTGACGGCCAGCTGTAGTTCCATTCCCCTTTCGTTGCTCCCGCCGTCGCGTTCACCCAGTCGCCGCTGCCGTCCAGGCTCAGGCGTACCACGGTCACATCCTCCGGCACCGTCACCCGGAACTGCGGGCGCATCTCGTTGGTCAGGTTGTCATCCGGGACGCCGTTGTCATTGACCAGCTCAATACGATTAATTGACGTATGTGTGTCCACCTTCACGTCCAGCGGCGTGGAATAACGGATATTTCCCGCATTGTCCTCCACTTTCACCGTCAGCGTGTAGCTCCCGTCCGTCCACGCGCTGTCCGGCGTAAAGTGCCACCGGCCACCGGTCTGGGTCAGCTCCACCTCCCGGCTGCTGCCGTCATGCGCGATCTGTACCGTCACCCGGTTCGCATCAGGATCGATATTTTCGATGGTAAAGCCCGGCGACCTGACGCTGGTGACGTTATCTCCCCTGTTGCCGCTGTCATCCGCACTGTCCAGCGTGATGACCGGCACCGACAGGGTGGTGTCAATGGTAAACTCCAGCGTCCGCGTCGCCGTGTTGCCCGCCGCATCCGTCGCCTCCACCGTCAGCGTGTGTTTACCCTCGCCCACGTCGCCCGGCCAGTTGTATTCCCAGACCCCGGCGGCATTCTTCGTCGCGTTCACCCAGTTCGTATCGCCGTCCAGACTCAGACGAACCGTATTCACATCTCCCGGTGTCGTCACCCGGAACTCCGGGCGCAGGGCGTTGGTCAGGTTATCGCCGGAAATTCCGTGGTCGTTCACCAGCTCGATGCCATCAATGGCCGTCTGCGTGTCCACCGTTACCGTCAGCGGCGCAGACTGGCGAATGTTCCCCGCCTCGTCTTCCACTTTTACCGTCAGCGTGTACTGACCGTCCGCCCAGTCGCCCGCCGGGGTGAAACTCCAGCGTCCGTTCGCACCCTGCGTCGCCTTCAGCACCTCCCTGGTGCTGCCATGCTGAACTTCCACCGTGACATGACGCGCATCGTTATCAATGTTGTCCAGTAAGAACGTCGGCCTGTTCACCCGGGTCAGTTCATCCCCCCTGACGCCGCTGTCATCCGCGCTGTCCAGCGCAATGAGCGGTACTGACAGCGTGGTGTCGACGGTGAAGCTCATCGTCTCTTTTACCGTGTTGCCCGCCACATCGGTGGCCTCCACCGTCAGCGTGTGCGCCCCTTCGGTCACATCCGTCAGCCAGCTGTAGTCCCAGACGCCGGCGGAAGTTCTCTTCGCATCCACCCACGTCTTGCCGCCGTCGATACTCAGGCGTACCGCGTTCACATCATCCGGCACCGTCACCCGGAAGTGCGGGCGCACCGCATTGGTCAGGTTGTCGTCCGGAATGCCGGTGTCGTTAACCAGCGCAATACTGTTAATGGCTGTCTGCGTGTCCACCGTCACCGTCAGCGGGGCGGAATGGCTGACGTTCCCGGCTTTATCTTCCACCGTCACCGTCAGCGTGTAGCCGCCGTCACCCCACGGTGCTGTCGGCGTAAAGCTCCACTGCCCCCCGCTTTTGGTCAGCGCTACCTCTTCACTCTTGCCATCATGCGTTACTTGCACCACCACCCGGCTCGCATCGACATCAATATTACCGAGGATAAAGCCTGGCTTTTTCGCGTTGGTGAGATTATCGCCAGTAATACCACTGTCATCCTTATGGTCCAGTGCAATGGTCGGCGTTGTCAGCGTGGTATCAATGGTAAATTCCAGCATCCGCGTGATGGTGTTGCCTGCCTTGTCGGTCGCCTCCACCTGCAGGGTGTATTTCCCATCCTTCACGTCATCTGGCCAGGTATAATCCCAGATCCCTGCCGCGCCCTGCGTTGCCTTAACCCATGTCGCGCCACCGTCGATGCTCAGGCGTACCGAATTCACATCTTCCGGCACCGTTACACGGAACTGCGGGTGGATGTCATTGGTCATATTATCGCCAACGACGCCGCTGTCATTAATCAGCTCAACCTTACCAATTGAGATATGTGTATCCACTGTTACCGTCAGAGGGGTGGACTGACTTACGTTCCCGGCTTTATCCGTCACCGTCACACTCAGAGTGTAACTGCCGTCCGTCCAGTCGCGATCCGGCGTAAAACGCCACCCCCCAGCTTCCTGACTCGCATCAAATACACTTGTCGTACCATCATGCGTCACGCTTACCACAACGCTAGCGACGTCGGCATCAATATGTTGCAGGATAAAATTCGGCTGGGGACGGTTGGTCAGGTTATCACCCCGTTCACCGGTATCATCCGCGTTGTCCAGCGTGATGGTCGGGACCAACAGGGTGGTGTCAACGGTAAAGTCCAGCGTCCGCGTCGCCGTGTTCCCTGCGATATCGGTCGCTTCCACCGTCAGCGTGTATGTCCCTTCCGGCACATCAGTCAACCAACTGTAGTCCCAGACACCTGCCGCGCTCTTCGACGCATGCATCCACGTCTTGCCGCCGTCAATGCTCAGGCGTACCGCGTTCACATCTTCCGGCACCTCCACCCGGAAGTGCGGGCGCATTTCATTAGTCAGATTGTCGCCAGCAACACCGGAGTCATTCACCAGTTCAATACTATTAATGCCGGTCCGTGTGTCCACGGTTACCGCCAGTGGCGCTGAGTGGCGGATATTCCCCGCGTCGTCTTCCACCGTCACCGTCAGCGTGTAGCGGCCATCCGTCCACGCACTGTCCGGCGTGAACGTCCATCCTCCTCCGTTTTTGGTCAGCGCCACCTCTTCACTTTTGCCATCATGCGTAACCGTCACCACCACCCGGCTCGCATCCGTATCAATGCCGTTGATAGTAAAACCAGGCGTTTTTTCGTTGGTGATATTGTCGCCAGCCACACCACTGTCATTCGCGGTATCCAGCGTGATGGTCGGTACCGACAGGGTGGTGTCAACGGTAAAGTCCAGCGTCCGCGTCGCCGTGTTCCCTGCGATATCGGTCGCTTCCACCGTCAGCGTGTGTACGCCCTCAGTGATGTCTGTTGTCCAGCTATAATCCCAGACACCTGCCGACGTTTTCTTCGCATCCACCCACGTCTTGCCGCCGTCAATACTCAGGCGTACCGCATTCACATCTTCCGGCACCGTCACCCGGAACTCCGGACGCAGAGCGTTGGTCAGATTGTCATCCGGCATACCGGTATCATTGAGCAGTACAATGTTGTTAATCTCCGTCTGCGTGTCGATGGTCACTGCCAGTGGCGCGGACTGGCTGACGTTCCCGGCTCTGTCCTCAACTTTCACCGTCAGCGTGTAATTGCCATCCACCCAGTTACTGGCCGGCGTAAAGTGCCACTGCCCCCCGATCTGGGTCAGTTCCACCTCCTGGTTCGTGCCATTATGCGTAACCTGTACTGCCACCCGGATCGCATCCGCATCAATGCCGTTGATAGTAAAACCAGGTGTTTTTTCGTTGGTGATATTGTCGCCAGCCACACCACTGTCATTCGCGGTATCCAGCGTGATGGTCGGTACCGACAGGGTGGTGTCAATGGTAAAACCGAGCGCCTGTGTCGCCTTGTTCCCAGCTATGTCGATAGCTTCCACGACAAGGGTATGTTTCCCCTCAGGTACCGCGTCCGGCCAGGTGTAATCCCAGATACCGGTAGAAGACGGTGTGGCGTTAATCCATGTCGTGCCGCCATCGATGCTCAGGCGTACAACGTTGACATCTTCCGGCACCGTCACACGGAAATGAGGATGTACCTCATTGGTTATATTATCGCTGGTGATACCGCTGTCATTGACCAGCACAATGCCGTCAATCGTGACCTGTGTATCCACTTTCACCGACAACGGTGCTGACTGGCGAGTATTCCCCGCCTCGTCGGTCACTTTTACCGTCAGGGTGTAATTGCCATCAGCCCACGCGCTGGTTGGTGTGAATACCCAGTTGCCGCTGGTCTGGGTCAGCTCCACCTCTTCACTCTTGCCATTGTGCGTGACCTGTACCACCACCCGGCTCGCATCGGCATCAATATTGCCGAGGGTAAAACCAGGCGTTTTTTCGTTGGTGATATTATCGCCAGCCACACCGCTGTCATTCGCGGTATCCAGCGTGATGGTTGGTACTGACAGTGTGGTGTCAACAGTAAAATCCAGCGTCCGTGTCGCCGTGTTTCCTGCAATATCGGTGGCTTCTACGATCAGCGTGTGTTTACCTTCGGGAACTTTCCCCAGCCATGTATAATCCCAACTCCCTTTTATTAAGCCTGGTGTGGCGTTAACCCACGTTTTACCGCCGTCGATACTCAGGCGTACCCTATCCACATCATCTGGTACCGTCACACGGAACTGCGGATGAATGTCGTTAGTCAGATTGTCGCCGACCATACCGGTGTCATTAATCAATTCGATATTGTCGATCGCGATTTGCGTATCCACTTTCACTGTTAACGGTGTGGACTGACGGATATTTCCCGCCTCATCTTCCACCGTCACTTGTAGCGTATAGCTGCCATCTGCCCAGTCGTGGTCTGGCGTAAATACCCAATTACCACCACTCTGCGTCAGCGCCACTACCTCGTTCTTGCCATTATGCGTGATTTGTAGCGCCACCCGAATCACATCGCCGTCAATATTGCTGAGGGTAAAGCCCGGCGTTTTGCTGTTAGTAATATTATCCCCGGTAACACCACTATCATCGGCGCTATCCAGAGCGATGGTCGGCACAGTCAACAAAGTGTCGATAGTAAAGTCGAGTGTCTGCGTTAACTTATTACCAGCAATATCGGTCGCTTCTACCGTCAGGATATGTGACCCTTCAGTTACATTCGTCGGCCAACTGTAATCCCAAATGCCTGCCGTATTTTTCGTCGCACTCCCCCATGTCTTGCCCCCGTCAATACTCAGACGTACCATATTTACGTCATTTGGCACTTCAACACGGAAGTGTGGACGCATATCGTTAGTTATATTGTCGTCAGCAATACCAGTGTCATTGATCAGTTCGATGCTATTAATCGCGATTTGCGTATCCACTTTCACTGTTAATGGTGTGGACTGGCGAATATTTCCCGCCTCATCTTCCACCGTCACTTGCAGTGTATAGCTGCCATCATCCCACGTGCTGGCAGGTGTAAATACCCAGTTACCGCCATCTTGAGTCAGTACAATCTGTTCATTCACGCCATTATGTGTCACCTGTACAACTACCCGGTGTGCATCAGAATCAATACCACTAATAATAAAGTCAGGCTTATTAATATTGGTAATATTATCATCCGCCACGCCAGTATCATCTTTTGCAATCAAAGAAATAACCGGAATGGAAAGTGTCGTATCTATAGTAAAATCAAATGTAGGACCAGTAACTTTATTGCCAGCGATATCTTCAGCTTTAACATATACCTGATGCAGGCCATCAATCAGATCTGAAGTAAAAGTATATGTCCATGTTCCATTAGATTGTTGGGTAGCAATACCTATCTGTGTATTAGAGATAGCATCCCATACCTGAACATTTCTAACATCTGAATCAATATTTCTAAGAATAAGAGTTGGTTTAGTTATATTCGTTAAATTATCATCTAAAATTCCGGACTCAGAATCAGGGCTTAGTGAAACTACCGGTATAGATATGGTAGTATCCACACTAAATAAAAAGGCGTCAGAATGTGCAATATTTCCAGCAATATCCTCTACTGTGGCGGTTATTTTATGATCACCATCAGCCAGACTTTGATCTGGTTTCAGAGTATAATCCCATACACCGTCTTTATTCGTCCTGACTTCAGCCACCAAAGCATTATCTATATATAATTTTACGATTGAATAAGGTGCAGCAGTCCCTGTCAGGGCAGGTCGTTTTTCATTAATGATATGATCTGTATTATCCAACCCTGTGTCATCGACTAACTCAATGGTTGGCTTTTGTGTATGCGTAAGGATTTGGAAGTTATAAATTGATGATGATGCTTTATTGCCAGCAATATCTTCCGCTTTTACCATCACTTCATGCATGCCATCAGGCAATATATTTGAAAATTGGAAGTTCCATACACCATCATCGCCAGCAATGGCCTCACCGCTTAAGATACCATCAACATAGATTGAGACTTTAGCATTAGGCTCTGCACTTCCGGTAAATAAAGGCGTATTAACTCTTGTAATCAGGTCTCCTTTAACCCCAGAGTCAGCACTATCATGCAACATAACAGTAGGGATTGGTGTAAAACTATCAATGGTAAGTTGATAATCAGCCGATGCAGTATTACCTAATGGGTCTACTGCCTCAACCGTCACTGTATAAACATCGTCAGACAAATTACGGGAAATATCAAAAGTCCAGTTCCCGTGTTCATCTGCTGTTGTCACTCCAATAGCTTTGCCATCAATAATAATATTTACAGTAGCAAATTTACCAGCAGTCCCGAGTAAAGTCAGAGCGTTATGCTTATTGGTAATCCAGTCCCCTTTCTCGCCAGAGTCATCAACCGCGTCAAGTTCGGCTTTTGGGATTACAACTTCAGTCTGGATAGTAAAAGAGTATTTAATTGCCGAGGATTTATTACCAGCTATGTCCTGAGAAACAATCTCAATGTCATATACCCCTTGCGGGAGTTTTTCATTAAATTGATAACTCCATGAGCCATTTGAGTCGACGTCAATGCTGGCATAAAATTTACCTTCTCGCAGAATTGATATTGTAGATTTAGGCTCTGCCGTACCGACCAATGCAGGTGTATCATCCCCTGATAAAATAATGCCGTTTGGTAATGTTACAAAATCATCCAGGGAAACTGTCGGGGCTGTCGGCGCTACTGTATCAATAACATAACTAAAATAAAAATCTTTCTGGTTACCCGCCACATCCTCAACAGTGAAAACCAGGTTGTTAACCCCTTCAGCGGAATCCGAAGTAAAAGCAAATTGCCACTCACCTTCAGCATTGGCTTTAAGAACAACTAATTCACCAGTTTCAGAGTTTTTAACATTTATCGTGGTATTTGGTTCACTTTTCCCGATAAAAGTAGGGCGGCTATTATTAGTGACATTATCGCCAACGATACCACTATCATCGGCAGGATCAAGCTCTGCACTAAAATAACTGATACGAGTATCAATGGTAAATGTAAGATCTGATGTTTCAGAGGTATGTCCGGCGATATCTGTAGCTGTCGCTGTTAAATGGTATTCGCCATCTTTCAGGGGCTCAGTAAGCGTATAACTCCACGAACCATCTTTAGCAGCAACAACATCCCCCAGGTGCTTAATTCCAATATAGATGGAAACCGTTGCCCCAGGCTCAGCCACACCGATAAATGTAGGTAATGTACTGTTAGTTATATTGTCATCTTTAACACCAGAATCACTATTAATATCCAGCTCAATTGTCGGCTTTTCCGGAGGAATGGTATCTATTGTAATTACATTTGAAATTTCACTTTGGTTGCCAGCCTTATCTACTGCAACAACCTTAATATTATTATCTCCTTCAATTAATTCTTTACCTTTAAATCCATAACTCCACTTACCATTTTTATCAACATCTACGCTAGTAATAAGTTTATCGTTAACGTAAATATTAACCTTTGCATTTTCTTCTGCGGTACCAATAATTGATGGTGTCAACGTAGCGGTTAAGCCTTGATGACCAGGAATACTGCTTTCTGGCGAAAGTTCAAAACTTGGTTTATCAATAACGGAGTCTATAGTAATGGCAAGCTTAGTGCTACCCATTGCGTTACTAGTTGTGGCTTCCGCTTCCAGATTGTATGTTCCATCGGCCAATTTCTCAGGAGCAGTAAAGGTAAAATTACCTAACTTATCGGCAACAACCTGACCGACAGAAATTCCGTTTATTTTAATAACCACTGTTGCATTTGGTGATGTGCTACCAATAAACTGTGGTTTAGTAAAATTAGTTATACTATCATCTTTGCTTCCACTATTGCTTTCTGCTGCAAGCTTAAAGGATATTTTTAGTTTCTCTTTAACAGGTTCAGCTTCAAATTGATTATCATAATTCTTACTACTATTACTTCTTCCACTGCCTGTATTTTTATTAAGAGGTTGAGGTGTTATTTTTTCGGATTCATCCTGCTTAATATTTTGAGCTGCTTTGCTTAAAGTGTTTTGCTGTATGGCATTATCTTGTTGAGCCAAATTGTCTTTTGCTACATTATCTGACAAAAAATTCTGCAGCATTTCTTCTATTTGTTTTGAAGAATTTTGGATTTCGAAAGCTTCACTGATCGCTTTTTCTGCTGCTTCTTTAGCCTTTTCTGCTTCTTCCTTTGCTTTATCGGCCTCTTTTTTTGCGCCCTCAGCATCATCTAATTGCTTTTGTAGTTCTTCATCTTTCCTGGCATTTCTATTTTTACCGTTACCTTTCTTCTCCACCAGACCTGCATCAACTAAAGAACTATCAATTCGCTCAAGCTGAATATCTTTTAAATCCACACTCCCGATAACTTTGGAACCAGGGATACTCTTATCTTTAAACTTAATGATAAGATTGTTGCCTTTAATGCTTGAGTAAAGAGCTCCGTTGACAATGATGACTGAACCATGCGACGTGGTAATATTCATGTCCGGCCCAGCCAAAGAAACCTTAGCTCCTTTGGCATCTCCCAAAGAGGAAAGGTCAATCACAGAATTCTGATCAGCAAAAACTTTTTTTATATTCATGTTTTTCATAAACGTATCTTTATCTCTAAGAAAGATTTAATCTTTTAGTATTAACAGGTTCTGAAAAAGCTTTATCCACGCCTTTCATCAGTGGAGACAGCAGGTACTCCATAATGCTATGTTTTCCGGTAATTATACTGGCATCAACTGTCATGCCTGGTTTTAACCACCGCAAATCATCTTCATTTACGTCGAATGAAATAATTACCTTATAATATCGTTGAATAGTTCCTCCGGTGTTTTCTTCATAGGAGTCAGGGCTAATATTATCGATTGTCGCACTATATGACTTCATTTTTGGCTGGATAATTGATTGAACATCCAGTTTGACAGCTTCGTCTAAATATATTTGATCTCTGTACTTAGGTGGTATTTTTACGTCAGCCAACATAGTCTTCACCTTCGGTTTAATTTCAAAGAGTAAGTCAGCTGCCTGGATAACACCACCATGTGTAGTGGCACTTTTATTTATTTTATAAATAACCCCATCAACAGGTGAGTAAATATCCTCTTCATCTAATTGTTTTTCTATTACGTTTAGGGTTGAGTTAACGACTTCAAGCTCTTGCTGATTTTTAGATATGAGCTTAGATAATGAAAGCCTTAATTCATTATTCAGTGCCTTAATGTCATTACCAACCAACTCAATATCATCTTTTTTTAAAGTTATACTGCTCTCAATATCATTAATTTCAGATTTAACTTTAATATACACCTGTTTCTTATTTAGAAAATTAGTATACGGACTAATACCTTTTTTCACCAAAGGAGAGAGAATATTTATTTCTTCTGCGAGCAAAGCTAATTCTTTTTCTTTGGAATTTAATTTCTCCTGTAATCCATCAATCTCCGAATCAAGAGAATTTTTTTTTAATTCTTTAGTTCTTATCTGGCTATGAACCAGTTCAATATTAGCTTTTACCTCTTTGTTACTTAAAGAACTCACACCATCAAGTGAAATTAATCCATCTTCATTTCGTTTATCAAGAATGAATGATATTTCGTTTACATCTTTATCCAGATACCCCTTTTGAGTTTTATAACGTTGATATTCCTTTTGTAAATCAAGGTTAACTATCTTTGCAAGTAGCTCTCCTTTTTTTACAGTGTCTCCCTCTGTTACATAAATATCTTGTATCGTTCCACCTTTAGACAAAGATATTAGTTGAGCATTATCTTTGGTTGTAATAACACCCTGACCATGCACTACAGAATTTATCTTTACAAAATAGGTAAGAATGACAATCATAATTGTTAGCGTTATGATTATCATCATAAGACGATCACTCTGCTTCCTGTTCATTTTGTTATATTCAACTCACTAGCTGAATTTCCTTTCAGGTAATCAATTAAATGAAAAACTAAAGATAGTTGCTGTAGGTTCAGCATATATAAACTATATTTACTATCTACCATGCTTACATATGCCTGAAATGCTTCATTACGGCTAGAAATTAAATCAAGCAAACTTTTTTGTCCTAGCTGAAATTCTTGCTCATATAACCCAGTAAGTTGCAAAGCATTTTTATGAGAACGTTCAGCTACTAAATATGTTTCTTTTGCTGCACTGTACTTTGAAAGTTGGGAATCGATGTTATAACGCGTTTTCAGCAAAAAATCGTCAATTTGTAATTTTGCCTGAGAATAACTGGCTACCATTTTACTTTCTTGTGCTGAGTTTCTGAAGCCATTAAAAATATTTAAACTAACATTAACCCCTGTCTTAAATTCATTTTCGTAATCGCTTTTTTTGGCGCTGCCACTTGGATTATTCTGTACATAGCTAGACACTAAATCGACAGTTGGGAAATAGGAAGAGTTAGCAGCATTAATATCTTCTGAGGCCGCCTTTCGCGCGCTGACAAGCATTTTATAGTCATCGTTGTACTTCATAACCATATTCATAAGCTTTTCAGGGCTATCCACAAAAATATATTTTTTAAATAAATCGAAATGTTCATCACTTTGGATTTGATCTGGCGATAACTGCATGCCAGTCATATTTTTCATCTTATACATTTCATCATCCAGCATTGATTGATACATAATACTTCTGGTATTCAATGCATCGATCGAAACCTGTACTTTTCTCAAGTCAGATTGCATAGCAACACCAGATGATACCAATAGCGAAAAGGTACCCAACATGTTTTTATAAAATTCTTTCTCTTTATTTATACCATCAATCATTTCACGATATTTACTGATATTATAATAAGTTGTTATAACCTCTTGAGCTACTGTGTTTTTTGTTTTTTCATAATCAATATCACTACTGTTTTTTTCATATTCAGATTTTCTGATATTTGCTCCTCTTACACCAAAATCAGTAATCCGATACGATAGTGAAATTTTATTTTCAATATTTCGTTCATCACCGGAAGACTCTTTTCTGTTATTATTAATACCAGACGATAGATCCAATGTAGGATAAAGCGAAGCCCTCGTAGCTTCTAAATCACTTTTTTTCTTTTCAGTTTCGTAATAGGAAATAGCAACAGATGGCTGATGTTTTAATGCAGCATCCACCAACTTACTTAATGGCAGTATTGCAAATTCACTAGCATGAGCACCTTGCATAATAAAAGCTGCCGTTAATAAAAAATGTTTAATCTTCATTTTTTACCTCATCATGTAATAAGCTCTGCTTTAATAATTTCTGATGCATCAACGTTATTTTTTCCATTAATGGGATATATGTTTCACGATAACTAACTATTTCAGCACCTATCATTTTTGTTCTATCAATAATTTTTTCATCTGCAGCAGATAAGTTGGATAACGCTGAATGAATATTATTACTATCCTCATCTATGGCAGCTTTCATCTCTGTGACAAGGTGAGTAACCTTTACGTTTTCGATAGCAATACTATCTATGGTTTTTCTTTGGGAAACAGATTCCTGATGACATCTATCAAGTGATGCAATTACTGTATCGTTCTTTTTATCTATAGAGTCTTGTGTATGGTTTAATTGAGCTAACATCACGTTATTTTCAGAAATTAAGGCATTACCTTTCGATAAATGTTCTGCCACATTATCCATGTTGTCAGAAATTTGGATGTAATGCTTATTACTAATATTTATATAATTATCAACCTGTTTAGAAAGCTGTTCTAATATCACAGTATTATCAGATAATTTATTCTGTAAGCTGGATAGGCCATCAGAAAAAACCGTCAGTTTTTTTTCTTCTGCTTGGGTGCGTGAAAGTTCAATGGATTTATAGTTGTCGAAAAACTCTCTAAATAGTTCCTTAAATTCGAAAAGTGTCTCTGATTCTATCCGTAAGCTTCGTTGTCGATTACTACTTGCCCGACTTCTTTTTACTTTTAATCTCTTAATTTCAGCAGAAATAAGAGCATAAGAACTACGAACAAAAACACTTTGGGATGTTAGAAGAATAGCACACACAACCCCATAGATAGATGAAACAAAAGCAGTATTCATTCCTTTCAATGGTTCAGAAAGCGATGCCACCATCGTAACAATCATATGTAAAGTATTACTGGAACTTTCTCCACCAACTCCTGATGGGGTGCTCAATAGATTGCCTATTGATCCAATAGTAATAGACAAGCCTGCAAATGTTCCTAATAAACCAATTAGAGTAGAGACATTACTACAACTCATAATAAATGATAATCGTTGATTACGAGCTGTCGACACACTATCATCTAACTCTATTAATAAATTGGAATCACACTTCATGAAATCATCAGCAAAAATGACCTGATTAAGACTGGAAAGTGTAGAGCTTTTTTTATTGGCATTATTGGTAGTTAAAATTTCTCTTGCATCGCAATTTTTAAATACGGTAAATAATGTGCATACAGATCCCATAATATAGATAGCGATAATAACACTGTTATAGATCGCAGATACCATGAAATTATCAAAAACGTAACCCCTAATCCCATCAAAAGACAAAGCAATAAAAGGAATTATTGCGATAAGGAAACAGGTAAAGAAATAGCGATACTTATTTATAGATTTCACTCTGACACCTTTTTATCGACAGTTGTAATAATGGCTTTGCCACCTACTCCTGAAGTTCCTGAATTAACACTCATATCAATATCTACCTCAGGGCAGATTATCTTAATTTCTTTCATTAAAATAATCCCTCGTTCGTAGCCCAAACGCAAAGAGTCCGAATAAGAAATATCCGACTGAGGAACAATCATTTCTATTAATAATTTATTATTTCCATGCTCTTTTAACCAAGCGGTTAATTTTTTTATATCCTCCTCTGAAAAGCTTCTTAACCTACCGTAATAGGTAATAATAAATTCCTTTTCTGTCGCGGTCATATCAACCCGTTGCCCATTAGCGATATCATAGATACCCTTTTCTTTCCCCGTTTTTTCAGTAGTGCCACTAAAGTTCCTTTCATCAATGGCTTTCGTTTTATCTATTTCATCTACTTTAGTAGATTCGTTTATAACTTCTTTTTCATCCTTAATTTCTTTAGCATTAGGATTGATATTTTCTGCATTACTTGTTTTATATACCTTAATTGAGTTATCGTACATAATAAGCATGTTGTTAAGTGCAAATACCAACATGAGAAATATGAATATACATAGCACTGTTGAAAATGTATCAACAAAACTAGGCCACGGATTACCTTCGTCTTCCATGTCAACTCCTGATATTACACAGCGGGTAAAAAGATATTTTAGGATATAGAGAAATAAAAGAGATTGAGACTTTGGGGGGATGGAACGCTACCGCCCTTGGCTTTCAGCTACCAATGTACTTTTAGACGTTATGATTTTCTGGCATTATTTGTCTTTATAAATATGGACATGATAATACCGTGTATGTATCAAAATTAAGGTGCGTTATTTTTTAACTAAATAACTTCACTTTTTCTTTGCTTATGCTGTTTTAGTTAAATAGTTTTCATCGAAAATTACCCTACCCACTCGACAAAAAATAGCTATTCCAGAATATAGATTTAAATTCTGTAAATAATATTATTAGCTAAATATTTAATATGGGAACGGTTTGCAAATCGCACCCCCATCAATATAAATCATATCGTATAGAAATAGGATCTCCTTATGTAAAATTAATGTTTCATTATTAAAGCATAAGAAAATAGGGACTTCAATATACGTAAAATTGCCAGTGCAAATCAGACCAGTGAGAGTAATAATTATTAACAATAAAAGAAAAGGCCAAAAACGGTCTTTTATTTATATAAAAATAGCCACAAACCACGATTTATGCTCCTTAACGTGGAGCATAACCATAAATAGGTATGCGATAATAGAAAGTCATTTACCCAAAAAGGATATTTATGTATCTATAACTTGTACGGTAAAAAAAATCTCACATATTAAAAACGTCTATTTTTTGCGAAAAAGTATTCATAAATTACATAATAATAACGTCGCTACACGAAACTATTCTGATTGTATTAAGATGATAAGAGCGCAAATCTATAGAAGGGGCATAAGTACTAAGTCTGAGGGGGAGCCAAATCTTCCAGGAAAAATTAGATCATTATGCAATGATGGCGGGTCATCGAGAGTGTTATGAAGGGGCGAGTAACTCACTTCCGGTACAGAAGTGTAACGGTATGCTCTGCCATCTCTCCATCCGAATATCATCCCTATATTTTCACCTCCTCCCTGTCATCTCATTTACTGACAAAACTACCTTATCCAGGAAAGAACTCAGTAAAGCATCAGTACGCCTTGTACTTAATATATTATCGCGTACAAAGGTAGCCGTAGTATCCATCTCTTACGGAGCACGAAAAATGGAGTAAAGCCAGCCGGTAATATTTTAATTGAATAATAAATCTGATTTTATCTTAATAATTTCAGATAGATAGATAAGTATGAATAATACTCAGTGATAATTTTTTACACCGGGAAAGAGAAGCAAAATGCGTCTTTTGAATTTATCGTTTGGAAACGTCAAACAGGAATTGACGATGGTACCTGTTCGATACATGAGAGGAGGGCTAGCACTCTTCGGATAGTGGTCGACGCACAGAAAAATCCATCTACAACTATCCTTTTTCTGACCAGTTGCCTTCCCGCCCAGAGATTCAAACCTAATTCTGAGCGAGAGGCAACCTGAGATTCTTTCAAAACATGAAAATAATGCTTTGATTTAAAAAGATAATCAGAATGGAATGTCGTCGTCAAAATCCATTGGCGGTTCGTTAGACGGCGCTGGCGCGGATTGCTGTGGACGCGACTGCGCGCCGCCGCTGAACTGGTTGCCGCCCTGCGGCTGCTGAGGTTGTTGCGGCTGGCCCCAACCGCTCTGCTGCTGACCGCCTGCCGGTGCGCCGCCGCCCTGGCGACCACCCAGCATCTGCATCACGCCGCCGATCTGCGGAACGTTAATTTCAGTCGTATAGCGTTCCTGACCACTCTGATCGGTCCATTTACGGGTACGCAGTTGACCTTCGATATACACCTGAGAACCTTTACGCAGATATTCGCCGGCCACTTCCGCCAGTTTGCCGAACATCACCACCCGGTGCCATTCCGTTTGCTCTTTCATTTCGCCGGTCTGCTTATCGCGCCAGGATTCAGAAGTAGCCAGCGTTAAGTTGGCGACAGCGCCGCCACTCGGCATATAGCGTACTTCCGGGTCCTGGCCCAGATTACCAACGAGAATCACCTTGTTTACGCCTCTGCTGGCCATGATTGAGTCTCCTGAATACGTTTCATAAATAGTGTAAACGCGTGAGTGTACCATTTCCACGTAGCATTTTAATAGCTGCGATGCAGGTTCCAGTTCACTCGCGCGAACCTCATATTGTTACATACTTTAGCTGAAGATGCATTCCAATACTGTATATTCAAACAGGTTAAATTGTGTCATAATTAGCCGTTTCTGCCGTTTGTCCTTCAAACAAACCAGGCATCCGAGTCTCTACCGGGAAAGGTGAATGGATAAGATCGAAGTTCGGGGCGCCCGCACCCATAATCTCAAAAATATTAACCTCGTCATCCCGCGCGACAAACTGATTGTCGTGACCGGGCTTTCGGGTTCAGGCAAATCCTCACTGGCTTTCGACACTCTGTATGCCGAAGGGCAGCGTCGTTACGTTGAATCGCTCTCCGCTTACGCGCGGCAGTTTTTGTCGCTTATGGAAAAACCGGATGTCGACCATATTGAGGGGCTGTCGCCCGCGATCTCAATTGAACAGAAATCGACATCTCACAACCCGCGCTCTACGGTGGGTACCATTACCGAGATCCACGACTACCTGCGCCTGCTGTTTGCCCGCGTGGGCGAGCCGCGTTGTCCGGATCATGACGTGCCGCTGGCGGCGCAAACCGTTAGCCAGATGGTCGATAACGTGCTGTCACAGCCGGAAGGCAAACGTCTGATGCTGCTGGCGCCGATTATTAAAGAGCGTAAAGGCGAACACACCAAAACGCTGGAAAATCTGGCAAGCCAGGGTTACATTCGCGCCCGTATTGACGGCGAAGTGTGCGATCTCTCCGATCCGCCGAAGCTGGAGCTGCAAAAGAAACACACCATTGAGGTGGTGATCGATCGCTTCAAAGTTCGTAACGATCTTTCCCAACGCCTGGCGGAGTCGTTCGAAACGGCGCTGGAATTATCCGGCGGCACGGCGGTTGTTGCCGATATGGACGATGAAAAAGCGGAGGAGCTTCTGTTCTCCGCCAATTTTGCCTGTCCGATTTGCGGCTACAGTATGCGCGAGCTGGAGCCGCGTCTGTTCTCGTTCAACAACCCGGCAGGCGCCTGCCCGACCTGTGACGGCCTCGGCGTTCAGCAATATTTCGATCCAGACCGCGTGATCCAGAATCCCGACCTGTCGCTGGCAGGCGGCGCGATTCGTGGTTGGGATCGTCGCAATTTTTACTACTTTCAGATGCTCAAGTCGCTGGCGGAACACTATAAGTTCGACGTGGACGCGCCGTGGGCAAGCCTCAGCGCCAACGTACACAAAGTCGTGCTGTACGGTTCCGGCAAAGAGAATATCGAATTTAAATATATGAACGATCGCGGCGATACCTCCGTGCGCCGCCATCCGTTCGAAGGCGTGCTGCATAATATGGAGCGCCGTTATAAAGAGACGGAATCCAGCGCGGTGCGCGAAGAGCTGGCGAAATTCATCAGTAATCGCCCCTGCGCCAGCTGTGAAGGAACGCGACTGAATCGCGAAGCGCGCCATGTATTTGTGGAAAATACGCCGCTGCCCGCTATTTCCGATATGAGCATCGGCCATGCGATGGATTTTTTCACTAATCTCAAGCTTTCCGGGCAACGGGCAAAAATCGCCGAAAAAGTGCTAAAAGAGATCGGCGATCGCCTCAAGTTTCTGGTAAACGTTGGTCTGAACTATCTCACGCTCTCCCGCTCGGCAGAGACGCTTTCCGGCGGCGAAGCCCAGCGTATTCGTCTGGCGAGCCAGATAGGCGCCGGGTTAGTCGGCGTGATGTATGTGCTGGATGAACCGTCCATCGGTCTGCACCAGCGCGATAATGAGCGGCTGCTGGGTACGCTGATTCATCTGCGCAATCTCGGCAATACCGTGATTGTGGTGGAACACGATGAAGACGCTATCCGCGCCGCCGACCATGTGATTGATATTGGCCCCGGCGCAGGCGTTCACGGCGGCGAGGTGGTGGCGGAAGGCCCGCTGGAAGCCATTATGGCGGTACCGGAATCGCTGACCGGCCAGTACATGAGCGGTAAACGCAAAATTGAAGTGCCGAAACAACGCGTGCCGGCAAATCCAGAAAAAGTGCTCAAACTCACCGGCGCGCGCGGCAACAACCTGAAAGATGTGACCCTTACGCTACCGGTAGGGCTGTTTACCTGTATCACTGGCGTCTCGGGTTCCGGTAAATCGACGCTGATTAACGACACACTGTTCCCCATCGCCCAGCGTCAGCTAAACGGGGCGACGATCGCGGAACCGGCACCGTATCGGGATATTCAGGGGCTGGAGCATTTCGATAAAGTGATCGATATCGACCAGAGCCCGATCGGGCGCACCCCGCGTTCCAACCCGGCGACCTACACGGGCGTATTTACCCCGGTTCGCGAGCTGTTTGCTGGTGTGCCGGAGTCTCGCTCACGCGGCTATACCCCAGGACGATTCAGCTTCAACGTGCGCGGCGGTCGTTGCGAGGCGTGCCAGGGCGATGGCGTCATTAAAGTCGAAATGCACTTTCTGCCGGATATTTACGTGCCGTGCGACCAGTGCAAAGGCAAGCGCTATAACCGGGAAACGCTGGAGATTAAGTACAAAGGCAAGACCATCCATGAAGTGCTGGATATGACCATTGAAGAAGCGCGTGAGTTCTTTGATGCGGTTCCGGCGCTGGCGCGTAAGCTGCAAACACTAATGGACGTTGGCCTGACCTATATCCGTCTCGGCCAGTCGGCGACGACGCTTTCCGGCGGCGAGGCCCAGCGCGTGAAGCTGGCGCGCGAGCTGTCGAAGCGCGGCACCGGGCAGACGCTGTATATTCTCGACGAGCCGACCACCGGCCTGCACTTTGCCGACATTCAGCAGTTGCTTGACGTTCTGCATCAGTTGCGCGATCAGGGCAACACCATCGTGGTGATCGAACACAACCTGGACGTCATTAAAACGGCTGACTGGATTGTCGACCTCGGCCCGGAAGGCGGCAGCGGCGGCGGCGAAATTCTCGTCTCCGGTACGCCGGAAACCGTGGCGGAGTGTGAGGCGTCGCATACCGCCCGCTTCCTTAAACCTATGCTCAAATAACCTCCACGCCGCTTTCCGAATAACCGGAAAGCGGCATCATTTGCCCCATTTCATCTCATTTTCCCTCATTGAGCATTTGTGATTTGCACGCCGCGTCGCTCAGGCATGTAATAGCGCAAACGGTCTGTTATGGAAACACCATGAAGTTACGCTACGCAATCACACTATTGCTGTGCCTTTTTTTATCCGCCTGTACGCTGCCTGACCGCTTTAGCGCCGTGGCTTTTCACCAATTGACGCTATTACAGGCGCACTCAACCCGCTTCCTGCAGGACGCGGCGCGAATACCGTGGCAAAAAGAGATACTACTCAAGGATGACCGCGATATCCGCCAGACATTTTTTCAGGCTGAGCGGGTCGCCCGTCAACGTGGGGATAAACGCCGACTCGATAATCTGACTCTGCTGAAAAATCACTATTTGCGTCTCTATGCGCGGGTTATGCAACGTAAGCAACCACTTACTGACATTCAGGCAGAAAGATACCAACAGCAAAATAATCAGGTCTGGAAATTAGCCATACAGGGTGAGTGTCTGCGTTGGGGCGCTCGCTGCACTGAGGGAGATGAAAATGACGTCTATTAACAAAATGCGTAACCGGCTTACCGCCGACCGGGCCGAACATCCTATAGCATCCTCGGCGATTGCCGAATTTATCCAGACGTACAAGCAGGCAAGAGAAGACAGTGACGACGGTATCCGCGAGTCCGCCGCGTTTATCGCCCGCGCGCTTCAGGAACACGCTCGCGGCTGGCTGGACGACGACGATATTATCATTCTGCTGGAAGGACAGCGAGATCTCGCCCGGCTACGCGCTAATAATGCGCAAATCGCCCTCGGCAGCCGTATCCGCTCAACGGTCATCCGCCTCATTGATATCGCCCTGACGTCGTTAGTCGGCGCACTATAATCAGGACTGCGGCAGTTGTTTGCGTTTATCTTCCGACAACGCATTTACCGCCTGCTGATAAGAGGCATCGACCAGATAATAGAGTTGTGAATCCGGCAACGACCCGTCCAGATAGACCGTGCTCCAGTGCGCTTTATTAAGGTGCCGACTCGGTCGTACATCGCTGTGCTGCTGGCGTAACAACTCTGCCAGTTCCGGGCTGGTTTTAAGAGAGGCTGCCGGGCGCCCTTCAACTTCTTTCACCATCGCGAAAAGTACATCTTCCACTTTAATTTGCGTGGCTTTCCAGTCGCTGTGGACGCTCTGCTCTGCGCCAGGTTTTGCCATGCAGTATTGCAGTAATTCCGAAATGGTCATTATCATTCCCCTTGTAGTGTCGCGATGATTTTACGTGAACCGCCGTGAATACGGTGCTCTCCCAACCAGATACCTTGCCACGTTCCTAACTGTAAACGGCCCTGACGCACACCCAACACTGAGGACTTAATATGCGAAGGCATATCATCCGCCCCTTCGTAATCATGTTCATACGCAGCATTATCGGGAACGGTTTTCAGGAAATGGCGCTCCATATCAGCGCGCACGGTGGGATCGCAGTTTTCGTTTAACGTCAGCGAGGCCGAGGTGTGTAGCAACAACAGATGCAGCAAACCCGTTTCGACAGGCGGTAAGCCAGACAATTTATCGACAATTTCATCTGTTATCAGATGAAACCCTCGCGGCTTCTCGCTCAGTGTAATGGTGCGCTGATACCACATAGGCTGCTCCTTACTAAAAACAAACGTCTCCTGAATAGTGTGCAGCAAGTCCGGAAAAGGTAAAAGCTAGCGGGGCAAGTTTGTGCAAAAATCATGCAAAAAAGGAGAGCCTGTCGCTCTCCTGATTTTTAGTACTCCGAGTTGACAATGACTTCCTCGCCAAACGCTCCTGCCTGCGGCAGCGGTTTGTAGGTGGAGTTAGCAGCGCGCAGGATGCGAATACCGCGGATACCACAATCACGAGCCGCGGTAATATCGTTATCCGAATCGCCGTAGAAGATACGCATATTTTTCTCCTGTAGCCACTGGACTTTCGTATTTTGTCCCGGTTTATCGCCGGCGAAAATCACCGGATTCATATTCGCCGCCGGAATATGGAAGTTATCCGCCAGCGTTTTCGACACGGTTTCCGTTTTCGTCTGACTACGACCAGTGACAAAGTAAATACTGTCACCACGTCGAACATGCATATCAATGAGCTGCCGGGCCACTTCTTTTGGAATACTGAACTCATCCCAGCCGTTGTTCATTTTTTCCCAGAAGGCCGGATTTTTCAGATAATCTTCGCTGTCCGGGGAGTAAGTTTTCTTTCCACGCCAGAACCCGGGGCTGGAAAATAACACGGTATCGTCAATATCAAAGCCGACCGCCATCGGCGGGCGCCCGGTGAGACTGTTTTCAATCTGGGCAACAGAGACCCAATGAACGGGGACTTGTTCCGCGAGTTTTATAACGTTAGTGCCCGGATTGAGCGTCGAAGGAGAGGAAACCAATGCATTCGCGGAACTGTTTAGCGTAAATAATAAACAGACGGCACTCAGTGCCAGGGTCATCTTTTTCATATTTTTCCCTTAAAATTCAAAAAATTATAATTATTAAGCTGAGTCTTTGCTCAAAAAACTATCTGACCATAACGCCAGTAACGGTCGAAAGGAAGAATTATCTGCGGTTTTGTTAGGAAAAAAGAGAATGATCACAACAGCCATTGCCAGGCCGGAGAACGCTGTTAACGCCGTCCGGCCTGAAAATTACATGACAGCGGCAAACGCCTTCGCCACGCGTTGTACATTTGAAGAATTAAGCCCGGCGACGCACATGCGACCGCTGGCTATCAGGTAAACGCCAAACTCATCGCGCAACCGATCGACCTGCTCCGCGCTTAACCCGGTATAGCTGAACATACCGCGCTGCTGTAACAAGTAATCGAAATTGCGGTCAGGCATCTCCGCCTTCAGTACATTCACCAGCATCTGGCGCATTGACACAATGCGGGTACGCATCGCTTCGACTTCCGCCAGCCAACACGCTTTTAACGCCTCATCACCCAGGACCGTAGCGACCACCTGTGCGCCGAAATTCGGCGGACTAGAGTAAATTCGGCGCACCGTTGCTTTTAGCTGCCCCAGAACCCGCGCTGCGATTTCGGCATCTTCACACACCACGGACAGGCCACCAACGCGCTCGCCGTACAGCGAGAAAATCTTCGAAAAAGAGTTACTGACTAACGCAGGCAACCCGGCGCTGGCAATAGCGCGGATAGCGTAAGCATCCTCGTCCATGCCCAGGCCAAACCCCTGATAGGCAATATCAAGGAACGGAATCAGATCGCGCGCTTTCAATATCTCAATCACCGCATCCCATTGCGAAGGCGTTAAATCCGCCCCGGTCGGATTGTGACAACAGGGGTGCAGCAGCACGATACTGCGCGCTGGTAACGTATTCAGCGTGGCCAGCAAATCGTTAAAACGGATGCCGTTAGTCGCGTCGTCATACCAAGGGTAAGTACTTACTTCGAACCCGGCCCCGGCAAATATCGCAATGTGGTTTTCCCAGGTGGGGTCGCTCACCCATACGCCAGCGTCAGGGAAATAACGTTTCAGGAAATCCGCGCCTACTTTCAGCGCGCCGGAACCGCCTAATGTCTGGATAGTGGCCACACGCTGTTGCTGAAGAACCGGGTGATCGGCGCCAAAGAGCAAAGGCGCGATAGTATGGCGATAAGTATTGAGTCCTTCCATCGGCAGGTACAGCGAGGCGCCATGCGGCTGCGCGTTAAGCCGGGCTTCAGCTTCGGCCACCGCCTTTAGCTGCGGGATAATCCCGCCTTCGTTATAATATAGGCCAATGCTCAGATTCACTTTGTCGTGACGGGAGTCGTCTTTAAAACGCTCCATCAGTGAAAGAATCGGATCGCCGGCATAGGCGTCAACTTTTTGAAACACGCGATGGTTCTCCAGGTTTACAGAGGGCAGGAAATAACACAATAAACCGGAAGGGCGAGAAGATCGAGAGGATGTTGCGGTGGATGCGAATATTGCCGGATGGTGGCGTGAACGTCTTAGCCGACCGACAGCCAATGCGCGATACAGGCCGGATAAACGCGAGCGCCATCCGGCACGCCGCGCATTTAATCAATATACTTCATGGCCACCCTTGAGGTCAGGCGCGTGATAAGTTCGTAAGCACTTACTTTTGTCATTTCAGCGATACGTTCAACCGGCAGGCCTTCCCCCCATAAAACCACCGGATCGCCTGCTTTATCCTGCGCGTTTGGCCCCAAATCCACGCAAATCATATCCATCGCCACCCGTCCGACAATCGGGACTTCACGGCCGTTGACCAACACAGGCGTACCGGAAGGCGCCGCACGTGGGTAGCCATCGCCATAGCCCATCGCCACCACGCCCAGGCGCGTATCGCGCTCACTCACCCATGTCCCGCCGTAGCCCACCGGTTCGCCCGCTTTGTGGTCACGCGCCGCGATCAAACTGGAGGTTAAGGACATCACCGGCTGAAAACCAAAATCCGGCCCCCAGGGTTTGTGCTCCAGCGGCGATACGCCATACAAAATGATTCCCGGACGCGCCCAGTCAAAGTGAGACTGCGGCCACAGCAGAATACCGCCAGACGCGGCAATAGAGCGCTGACCGGGTTTGTCCTGACAGAAGGCGTTAAAAATGTCGAGCTGATGTTCGGTAGCGCCGCATTCCGGCTCATCTGCACGGGCAAAATGGCTGACGATATTCACCGGCTGGCGTACATTTTTACAATGCGTCAGACGCTGGTAGAACGCCTCCGCCTCTTCAGGACGCACACCGAGACGATGCATACCGGTATCCAGTTTCATCCAGACCGTCACTGGCTCCGCCAGCTCCACCGCCTCCAGAGCGGCAAGCTGCTCCTGATTATGGACGGCGGTATGCAGATGTTGCGCGGAAATGGTCGGCAGATCGGCGGCGTCGAAAAAACCCTCCAGCAGCAGGATAGGCTGCGTGATCCCGCCCGCTCGCAGACGTAGAGCCTCTTCAAGACGCGCCACGCCAAAAGCGTCAGCATCAGGGAGCGTTCGCGCGGTCTCCAGAAGACCGTGTCCATAAGCGTTCGCTTTCACCACCGCAACCAGCTTACTGGCAGGCGCCAGTTCACGCAGACGTTGCAGGTTGTGTCGCAGAGCGCGGCGGTTAATGACGACTGTTGCCGCTTGCATTTGAATTCCTTGTTAAAAGAATGACGGAGAGTTACTCATCATCGTATTGCGGTCCCGCATAGTTATCGAAGCGCGACCACTGACCGTTGAACGTCAGACGAACCGTTCCGATAGGACCGTTACGTTGCTTACCAATAATAATTTCAGCAATGCCTTTTAAATCGCTGTTCTCGTGATAAACCTCATCACGGTAGATAAACATAATTAAGTCGGCATCCTGTTCAATAGAGCCGGATTCACGCAGGTCGGAGTTCACCGGACGTTTATCCGCGCGTTGTTCCAGAGAGCGGTTAAGCTGCGATAGCGCCACGACCGGCACCTGAAGTTCCTTCGCCAGCGCTTTCAACGAGCGAGAAATTTCGGCGATTTCCAGAGTACGGTTATCAGAAAGCGACGGCACGCGCATCAATTGCAGGTAGTCGATCATAATCAGACTTAACCCGCCATGTTCGCGGAAAATACGCCGCGCGCGCGAACGGACTTCTGTCGGCGTAAGACCCGAGGAGTCGTCAATATACATATTGCGTTTCTCCAGCAGAATGCCCATCGTGCCGGAGATTCGCGCCCAATCTTCATCATCGAGTTGACCGGTACGAATACGTGTCTGATCGACGCGGGACAGCGAGGCCAGCATACGCATCATGATCTGTTCGCCGGGCATCTCCAGACTAAAGATCAGTACCGGTTTATCCTGCAACATCGCCGCATTTTCGCAAAGGTTCATCGCAAATGTGGTTTTACCCATTGAGGGACGCGCCGCGACGATGATCAAATCCGAACGCTGTAACCCTGCCGTCTTTTTATTGAGATCCTGATAGCCGGTATCCACGCCTGTAACGCCATCGTGCGGTTGCTGGAACAACTGCTCAATACGCGCCACGGTAGCGTCGAGAATTTGGTCGATGCTTTTCGGACCTTCGTCTTTGTTGGCGCGGTTTTCCGCGATCTGGAAGACGCGCGACTCCGCCAGATCCAGCAGTTCGTCGCTATTGCGCCCCTGTGGATCGTAACCGGCATCCGCAATTTCATGCGCCACCGCGATCATATCGCGGACCACGGCACGTTCGCGCACAATATCCGCATAAGCGCTGATATTCGCCGCGCTTGGCGTGTTTTTAGACAACTCCGCCAGATAGGCGAAGCCGCCGACGCTGTCCAGTTGGCCCTGCCGCTCCAGCGATTCCGCAAGCGTAATCAGGTCGATAGGACTGCCGCTTTCCTGCAAGCGCCCCATCTCCGTAAAGATATGACGATGCGGGCGGGTGTAAAAATCTTCCGCCACCACGCGCTCGGCCACATCGTCCCAGCGCTCGTTATCCAGCATTAAACCGCCCAACACCGACTGTTCCGCTTCAATCGAGTGCGGCGGCACTTTTATCCCGGCAACCTGCGGATCGCGGTCGCGGGCATCAGTCTGTGGTTTGTTGAAGGGTTTATTTCCTGCCATAGTGAATGGAGTTACCGAGATAGTGATTGGGTCGAAAGATTACCACATTTCTTTTGGAGGAAGCATGGCAACGCGTATTGAATTTCACAAGCATGGTGGTCCGGAAGTGCTTCAAGCCGTGGAGTTTACGCCAACGGAACCGGCGGAACACGAAATCCAGGTTGAGAACAAAGCTATTGGTATCAACTTCATCGACACCTATATCCGTAGCGGACTCTATCCGCCCCCGTCGTTGCCTGCGGGACTGGGAACCGAAGCCGCAGGCGTGGTCAGTAAAGTCGGCAACGGCGTGGAGCACATTCGCGTCGGCGATCGCGTCGTCTACGCGCAGTCAACGCTCGGCGCTTACAGTTCCGTCCATAACGTCCCCGCTGATAAAGCCGCGATTTTACCTGACGCAATTTCCTTCGAACAGGCGGCAGCCTCTTTTCTCAAGGGATTGACCGTTTTTTACCTGTTGCGCAAAACTTATGAAGTGAAACCCGACGAACCTTTCCTGTTTCATGCCGCTGCGGGCGGCGTCGGTCTGATCGCCTGCCAATGGGCAAAAGCGCTGGGCGCGAAGCTTATCGGTACCGTCGGTAGCGCGCAAAAAGCGCAGCGGGCGCTGGACGCTGGCGCCTGGCAGGTGATTAATTACCGTGAGGAGAGCATTGTAGAACGGGTAAAAGAGATCACCGGCGGCAAAAAAGTTCGCGTGGTCTATGACTCCGTGGGGAAAGATACCTGGGAAGCCTCGCTGGACTGCCTGCAACGTCGGGGACTGATGGTCAGTTTCGGCAATGCGTCCGGCCCCGTCACCGGCGTGAACTTAGGTATTCTGAATCAGAAAGGTTCCCTGTATGCCACACGTCCTTCACTACAGGGGTATATTACGACGCGTGAAGAACTGACCGAAGCCAGCAATGAATTGTTCTCATTGATTGCCAGCGGCGTGATTAAAGTCGATGTGGCTGAAAATCAACGTTATGCGTTAAAAGATGCCCGTCGCGCGCATGAAGTGCTGGAAAGTCGGGCCACACAGGGCTCAAGCCTGCTGATTCCGTAATAGCTCTGCAAAGAAATTGGGCTTCCACCTGGGAAGCCCTTTCTTTTTTTGCTCGGCCGTATGTAGGGTACAGCGCGATGAATTCGTTACCTGCGTAATCATGACAGATTTAATAATCGATTCCTATTTGCTTGTGAGGGCAAAGTTTCAGGTTGTGACGAACCGCTCAATACCTTAGTAAAACCGACGGTTATTGCGCTGATACTGTGGGATTTTTGGCCTTTTTACTGCTTTGATCACCCACACCACAGCTACCGCCAGCAGTAGCCACGGTAACAACTTGATCATCAAGGCGAACATCCCGCCCAGGAACATAACGGCAGTCGCCACGACCAGCGCGGCCAGAATGCCCAGCAAGGAGACGCCAGTCACCATTAGCATCAGAAAAAAGCCAAGCACAAAAAGTAGTTCCAGCATAGTCGCTCCCCATAAAGATGGAATTGCCCGGCGGCACGGCGCTTACCGGGTCTACTCAGGAAAATTAAAGCAAAAACCATGCCAATATTTATATTATTGATATATAAAGAAAACTCTCTGCAAATGGGTACAGATCGTGGTGAGATTGACTAATTTTTGGCGAACTTTTAACGCTTGTCTGCCACCAGTTTTAGCGCCTGTTCCAATACAACAACATCCGCGCCAGCTTTATGGGCGTTTTCGCTCAAGTAGCGACGCCATTGCCGCGCGCCTGGAATGCCCTGGAACAACCCCAGCATATGGCGAGTGATATGCCCCAGATACGTTCCCTGGCTCAATTCACGCTCAATATAGGGATACATAGCGCGAACCACCGCAACCGGGTCGGCATCAGTGGTATCGGCGCCAAAAATCTCCCGATCCACCGCGGTCAGTATACCCGGATTCTGGTAAGCTTCGCGGCCAACCATTACGCCATCCATATGGCGCAGGTGCTCCTTCGCCTCTTCCAGCGATTTGATGCCGCCGTTGATGGACATGGTCAAATGCGGAAAATCCCGCTTTAGCTGATATACGCGCGGGTAATCCAGCGGCGGGATCTCACGATTTTCTTTCGGGCTTAAGCCAGAAAGCCAGGCTTTGCGCGCATGGATAATAAACATCTCGCATTCGCCCTGACCAGAAACCGTATCGATGAAATCACACAGAAAAGCATAACTGTCCTGATCGTCAATACCAATGCGGGTTTTCACCGTCACCGGAATCGAGACGACATCACGCATGGCTTTAACACAGTCTGCGACCAGTTGCGCATTGCCCATCAAACAGGCGCCAAACATACCATTTTGCACGCGATCGGAGGGGCACCCCACGTTGAGGTTAATTTCATCGTAGCCACGCGCTTCCGCCAGCTTTGCACAATGCGCAAGCTGAGCCGGATCGCTTCCACCAAGCTGTAAGGCGACCGGATGCTCTTCTTCGCTGTAAGCCAGATAGTCACCCTTACCGTGAATAATCGCGCCTGTGGTCACCATTTCGGTGTAGAGCAGCGTCTGGCGAGACAGTAAACGCAGGAAATAGCGGCAATGTCTGTCCGTCCAGTCGAGCATAGGAGCCACACTAAACCTGCCACTCCAGTGATTGTCAGTATTTTCAGATAGTGCGCTGGTTTGGCTGGTTTTTAGCATTTCAAGATTACCGTGCATTTTTTGACATTTACGTTTATTTCTCGTATCCGGTTTCTGCCCAAACGGTCATACGCATGGGAAACGGAAAGAGTGAGATACTGGAATGGCATACTATAACATAGAGAAACGACTGAAATCCGATGATGAGCCATGCTACCCCAGCACAGCGTTGCTCAAGGAGAAAAGCGTCATCATAACTGCTCACGATTTACCGCAAAAATATGCTGTTCAGCCCGGAGAATAACAGGCGTTTCGGGGTGAAAAAATCGTCACAGATATCCTTTCGGGTTAACTAACTGGAACCTACGGCTTTCCCGTTCTGCATCGAAATATCTCGAAGCCTCGTCACGTACCCTCTACCCCTTCCATTGGTATCACGAAGATTCCAGTAATATTTTGTTTAGAACTCAATGATTACCTTTATCGCTTTTTCATTAGCTGCATGTTTAAAAACATCATAGGCTTTCTCAATAGCGTTAAATTTAAAATGATGCGTTACCAGTTTTTCTGTCTGGAGCCTTCCTGAACAACAATTACTCATCAGTAAACCTATCGTATTGGTATTGACTAAACCCGTTGTGATCGTCATGTTTTTACTCCACAGTTTTTCTATAGAAAATTTAACAGGTTTTCCGTGAACACCAACATTAGCTAAATTGCCGCCTTCCTTAATAATACTTTGGCAAATATTCCAGGTTGGCTCAATACCTACAGCTTCAATGGCGCAGTCAACGCCACGCTGTTGGGTCAATGCCATAATATTATTAATAGCATCCTCCTTCGCTGGATTTATCGTATAATGAGCCCCCATTTCTTTAGCCATTGTTAAACGGTTATCATCTATATCTATCATTATTATATTAGAAGGAGAGTAAAGTTGTGAGGTTAACAGACAACTCATCCCTACAGGGCCAGCCCCAACTATAGCTACCGTATCGCCTGGTTTTATCTCTCCATTTAAAACGCCGATTTCATGCCCTGTTGGTAAGGCATCAGATAACAAAACACCAGTATCTTCATTAAGGTTTTCGGGCAATAAATATAATGAGTTATCTGCATAAGGGACACGGACATACTCCGCCTGCGTTCCATCAATCATATAACCCATGATCCACCCCCCTTCATTTTGACAGTGAGAATAAAGTTGTTTCTGGCAATTTTCACAAGAACCACACCGACTGATACAGGAAATAATAACTTTGTCTCCTTTTTTAAATTTTGTTACAGATGATCCGATCTCTTCTATAACACCCACACCCTCATGCCCCAGAATTCGACCATTAAACGTGCCGAACTTGTTCAGTGCGATCTCCTGAATCTCAGGGTTTTTTCCTTTAAGTATTCCAAGATCTGTCCCACAGATTGTGGTCTTAACCATCCGGATAATAACATCACCCGAATTAAGGAGCTGCGGCTTTTGACGCTCTTCAAAACGAATATCATGCTCGCCATAATAGACCATCGCTTTCATGGAAATACTCCTTTTGGTTGTTGCAAAATTGTACTGTAATGGTTAATTTATAAGACTTTTGTGGAAGCCCCCTAACTTTGAAAAAAATCTGTCGAAACTTATTCTATTTTTATAATCTGTTGATACTATGGGGAGTGTGGTTAGCGGGCATTTTTAAACGACAAGACAATCATTCAAGTAATGATAGCGTATAACTCATTAAATTATAAAGAATCCACTTCACCAGATAGCGCAACCTGAATGACAAAGAGATAATATTAACTATTCATTTGCTCATACTATGCAAGATGTGTTTCTTATTTTATAAGATAGAATTGTGCTGCATATTCGTCATGTTGAAGACAATAGTCCTTAATAGATACAGTAGCCACACGGCGAATAAAGATTATGCGGTGAAAAAAGCTCTGCTATGGCATAACGCTAAACCGGAGGCATTACACCTCCGGTGAAAACGCCTCAGAATGTCATCGTAAGCTGCACGCCCGCCCCCCAGGTTTCATCTTCGCCGTACAGCCCCATTAAATCGAGATGTACGCGGTTAAAGGGCGCAAAGCCAAGACCGCCAGTAACCACATTGCTATCATTATTTTTCACATCCGCACGATACCCTGCGCGCACTGCCAGCCATGATAACGGACGGACTTCAGCGCCAACGCCAACGTACTGTGAATTGTCTTCGCTCTTAAAGCCTTTCGTTTCCGTCAGATCGCCATCGGCGCTTACGGTCAGCAAATCGTTATGCCATGCGACGCCCGCAGTGACCAGGGGGCGGATTTGGTATGTATCTTTATAGTTGGTAGTTTCTCCCGTCATACCATTGGTAATATAAATATCTTTCGTATCGATATCGCGAGATACCAGATTTTGCCCGCTCAGCCCCAACGTCCAGTTTTCACCGACATCGGCAGCAAGCCCCGCATCAACGTTAAAGCCAGTGTCGTCATTACGATAACGGCTGCTATTCCAGTCGCTACTGTCGTAGTTATAAATTGACGTGGTGTAGTTATAGAGCCAGGTTTTTTGCAGTTTTGGCGTAACGCCAATGGAAACAGGCACGTCGCCCACCGCAAACTGCTTCGCCAGCGCAATACCGTAGTCAGACACAATCGCTACCCGCCCCGACGCGGTAGAGTTTAAATGCTTTGTAATTTCATCAGACCCCAGCAGGGCAGCGCGTCCTGCTTCACGAAGCGCGATACTTTCATCATGCTGGATATCGCGCAGATACTGAATATCGTTCTGATCAATGGACGAACTCACGCGCCCATGCGCATAACCTTTGGCGATAAACGCCACGGAAAGCGTTTGTCCTGGAATACTTACCGCCAACCCGGCGCCGGCATTGGCACGGGCGGTTTTTCCGTTGAGATATTCCAGCTCATCGGCCAAATCGCGCGCGGCCCCCTGAAATTGATTCAGCACGCCGCGCGGATTGAGCAGAATTTGCCCCAGCGTAAGGTTATCGACGACCTCATCGTAGTAATCCACTTTATCGCTGATATCATCAATTTCATCCTGGAGATTGTCTTTATCGGTAATCTGGACGCCGATTGCAGGAAGGACAACAGTGATATTGTCTTCCGGTTTGGCTTTTGCCAGTAATGCCGGGTTTAACAGTACTCCGCTGCCATAATTCGCGGACGCTACGCCCGTCCCGCCCATTGCGTCATTACGCGCTTCTGTCCAGGTATTGGCGGCGCTCGCCTGCTTTGCCATACAAAGCGAGACCGCGATAGCAATTAGTGAAAGTTTGACGTCTTTGTTCACAGTTAGCCCATTTTATTATCAGGTGAAGTAATCTCTCCGCCACGTCTTGCAGGGCAGAGGCGAACTATTGCTGTGAAATAGTGATATTAAAGCCTGTTGTTATAATATCGGCCCTCATTATGTATAGATGAGAATACTGATCCGGAAAAGCTTAGCAGGCGATATATTGTTGCGGGGTAATTTCAGAGTTTTAAGCAGCTCGTGGTAAAGTAGCAGATTAGACTTTCATGCCATTCGAGGTGCTACATGGAAAAGACCACAACGCAAGAGTTACTGGCGCAAGCTGAAAAACTCTGTGCGCAGCGCAACGTGCGCCTGACGCCTCAGCGCCTCGAAGTGCTGCGCCTGATGAGCCAACAGCAGGGCGCGATCAGCGCATACGATCTGCTCGATTTGCTGCGCGAAACGGAACCACAGGCCAAACCGCCCACCATCTACCGCGCGTTGGATTTTTTGCTTGAACAGGGGTTTGTCCATAAAGTGGAATCCACCAATAGTTACGTGGTTTGCCACCTGTTCGATCAGCCAACGCACAGCTCGGCCATGTTTATCTGCGATCGTTGCGGCGTGGTGAAGGAAGAGTGTGCAGAGGGCGTGGAAGACATCATGCATACGCTGGCGGCTAAAATGGGATTTGCGCTACGACATAACGTTATCGAGGCGCACGGTCTGTGCCCCGAGTGCGTAGAAGTGGAAGCGTGCCGCCATCCGGGTGAGTGCAGTCACGATCACTCGGTGCTGGTGAAGAAAAAACCGCGCTAGCCAAAACGGGAAACGGGCGACAATAGAGAGGGTGCCGCCCGCATTCATAAGCAAACAGTGGGAAGCACATCCATGTACTCCTGGTGGGGAAAACGTATTACCAGCGATAGTTGTTACGGGTTTCCCAGTCAACAACCTCTTTTTCCGCCTGATCTTTCTGGTAACCGTAACGCTCCTGGATTTTACCTACCAGCTGATCGCGTTTACCTTCGATAACGGTCATATCGTCATCGGTCAGTTTGCCCCATTGTTCTTTCATTTTACCTTTAAACTGTTTCCAGTTACCGCCGGCTTCGTCTTTATTCATCATCTTGTCCTCATCATTCGGTTAGGAATAGCAAGTGTTATTCGCCCAAATGCACTGCAATTTCTGCTGGACGTGATAGTAATTGTAGGCAGGAATTCGGACTTCGGTTTTATATTCAGAATTTTTAACCGTCACGACTGGCAAACCATGTACCCTCGCGCCAGTGACGACGCCAGATAAGGGCCAACGACAGACCGCGAAGCGCCAGAAACACGGTTAATGCCAGCCATAAACCATGATTTCCTAATACCGGCAGGGCGAAGAGCGTTAGCGCAAATCCTCCCGCAGCGACCGCCATGCTATTGCGCATTTCGGCGGCGCGCGTCGCGCCAATAAACATGCCGTCAAGCAGATAGCACCATACGCCCACCAGCGGTAATACCACCTGCCAGAGAAGATACCGATCCGCCAGTAGCTGTATTTGCGGCAATGAGGTCAGTAACGCGACAATATGTTCGCCTGCCAGGGCATAGACTGTGGAAAACAACAAGGCCACAATTCCTGACTGGCGACACGCCGCTCGCCAGACATCCAGTAGCTTGCTACCGTCACGCGCGCCGTAAGCCTGACCGGAGTGCGCTTCTACCGCATAAGCAAAGCCGTCCAGCGCATAGGCCGTAAAGGTGAGTAATGTCATCAGTACTGCATTTACCGCGATAATATCGCTGCCCAGCCGCGCGCCTGACACCGTGATTGCGCCAAAACAAAGCTGAAGGAGCAATGAGCGCAGCATGATATCGCGATTGAGCGCCAAAAGACGGCGCACGTTGCCGCGCCAGGCCTGTTTTAGCATATCCAGCGACACGCCGCGGAGATGGAGAACTTTACGCACCATCATGAAGCCGATCAGTAACGTGGCATATTCTGCGATGACCGTCGCCAGGGCGGCACCCTGCACGTTCATATGAAGCCCCATCACCAGCCACAGGTCGAGCGTGATGTTGAGGATATTGCCCACGACCAACAAGATAACGGGTGCCCGCGCATACTGGACGCCTAACAGCCAACCGAGCAGCACCAGATTCGCCAGTGACGCGGGAGCGCTTAGCCAACGAATTTCAAGGAATTGTCTCGCCTGTACCAGGACAGCGTCGTTCCCGCCGACAATATGTAAAGCCAGCTCGATAAGCGGCGTGCGAAATAGCACAATCATCACGCCAGCGCCCAGCGCCAGTAACAACGGCTGAATGAGCGCCCGGGCTAACGCCAGTGGATTTTTGGCGCCAAATGCCTGCGCCGTTAGCCCAGTAGTACTCATACGTAGAAATAGCAGCAGCATGAAAAGAAAGCTGGTGGCAGTCGCTCCCACCGCCACACCGCCCAGATAAACCGGGCTGTCCAGATGACCAATCACCGCCGTATCGACCAGTCCCAGTAAGGGAACGGTGATGTTAGAAAAAATCATCGGCAACGCAAGACGCCAGAGAGCTTTATCAGAAGAGGTAAAAAACGGCATGGAGAAAAGCCTGACAAGGAGTTAAACGAAACGTGCTCATTGCCGGATGGCAGCGTAACACCTTATCCGGCCTACAAATTAATCATTTCAGCAACTGCATTCCCGTAGGCCTGATAAGCACAGCGCCATCAGGACAAGATTGCCGGATGGCGGCGTACAAGGAGATTAAGAGATTACAACCATTCCCCGTTGCGAATAACACCTACCGCCAGCCCTTCAATCGTAAAGCTTTGCTCGCGCAGATCCACCACTATCGGTGTAAACTCGCTGTTTTCCGGCAGCAGCTCCACTTTATTGCCCTGCTTTTTCAGGCGTTTTACTGTCACTTCATCGTCAATGCGAGCGACAACCACCTGGCCATTGCGCACGTCCTGCGTTTTATGTACCGCCAGCAAATCCCCATCCATAATACCGATGTCTTTCATCGACATACCGCTCACGCGCAGCAGGAAATCGGCGCTGGGTTTGAATAAAGAAGGATCGACCTGATAATGGCCTTCAATATGCTGCTGCGCCAGAAGCGGCTCGCCCGCCGCGACACGCCCGACAAGCGGTAATCCGTCCTCTTCTTCCTGTAACAGACGGATGCCTCGCGATGCGCCGGAAACGATTTCAAGCACCCCTTTGCGCGCCAGCGCTTTAAGGTGTTCTTCCGCAGCGTTTGGGGAACGGAACCCCAAACGCTGCGCGATTTCCGCACGCGTCGGTGGCATACCTGTCTGGCTGATGTGATCCCGAATGAGATCAAACACCTCTTGTTGCCTGGCCGTTAACGCTTTCATTCCGCCCCCTGGGTGTATATACAGTCATGCTGTGAGTATATACAGTTAAAGGTGATTTTGGAACCACAAACGGCGCAAAAAACAAGAGATTTATAAAATTTGGAACCTTTATCGAAAATGTGACCATAACAGGATGCCCCAGGTCATCAGGGCAACGAAAATAGACAGCAGTACCGCAGCCGATCCCATATCTTTCGCGCGGCCGGAAAGCTCATGGTATTCAGAACCAATGCGATCAACGACCGCTTCAATAGCGCTGTTGAGGATTTCAACAATCATGATAAGTAAAACGGAACCTATCAATAACACACGGGTAATCGCATCCACATCCAGCCAGCAGGCGATGACGACGCCCAGCAATACCGCGAGGCTTTCCTGGCGAAACGCAGCTTCGTGAGTCCATGCGGCGCGAAATCCTTTCCAGGAATACCCTGCCGCTTTGATAATTCTGGTAAATCCAGTGGTATTATTGGCCATCAAAAGAACCTTTTTACATTATTAACGTCAATGACATTATACGGTTGCCCCGCACGATTCGGACTACCGTAACGCAGCGCGAAGTATGACGGGATACAACAGAAATTCGCTAAACTTTCTGATATCCTTGCAGCGCATTTGCATTATTAACCAGAGGCTTTACATCGTTTATGTCCGGCTGGCCACGAATTTACTACAAATTACTGAATTTACCATTAAGCATACTGGTAAAAAGCAAGTCTATTCCGGCGGAACCCGCTCAGGAATTGGGACTCGATACTTCTCGTCCCATTATGTATGTCTTGCCATACAACTCAAAAGCGGACTTACTGACGCTGCGCGCTCAATGTCTGGCGCACGATCTCCCGGATCCGCTGGAGCCGCTGGAGATCGACGGCGCGCTGTTGCCGCGCTATGTATTTATTCACGGCGGACCGCGCGTCTTTACGTATTACACGCCAAAAGAAGAGTCGGTGAAACTTTTTCACGATTATCTCGATCTGCATCGTAGTAATCCGGCTTTGGACGTGCAGATGGTGCCCGTTTCCGTGATGTTTGGCCGCGCGCCGGGTCGTGAAAAGGGAGAAGAGAACCCGCCTCTACGTATGATGAACGGCGTACAGAAATTTTTTGCCATCTCCTGGCTGGGTCGCGATAGCTTTGTCCGATTCTCGCCGTCCGTCTCATTACGTCGCATGGCTGATGAACACGGCACCGATAAAATCATCGCACAGAAACTGGCGCGCGTGGCGCGTATGCACTTTGCTCGCCAGCGCCTGGCGGCTGTTGGCCCACGCCTGCCCGCCCGTCAGGATCTATTTAACAAACTGCTGGCCTCGAAAGCTATCGCCCGCGCGGTAGAAGACGAAGCGCGCAGTAAGAAAATCTCTCATGAAAAAGCGCAGCAAAACGCCATTGCGCTGATGGAAGAGATCGCGGCGAACTTCTCTTACGAGATGATTCGTTTGACCGACAGGATTTTGGGGTTTACCTGGAACCGGCTTTACCAGGGGATTAACGTGCATAACGCCGAGCGCGTACGCCAACTGGCGCACGACGGGCATGAAATCGTCTATGTGCCCTGTCACCGCAGCCATATGGACTATTTGCTCCTTTCTTATGTGCTGTACCATCAGGGACTGGTTCCGCCGCATATTGCCGCCGGTATCAACCTTAACTTCTGGCCCGCTGGCCCGATTTTCCGCCGTCTGGGCGCGTTCTTTATTCGTCGCACCTTTAAGGGGAATAAACTCTATTCCACCGTTTTTCGCGAATATCTGGGCGAGCTGTTCAGCCGCGGCTACTCCGTAGAATATTTTGTCGAAGGAGGACGTTCGCGTACCGGACGTTTGTTAGATCCGAAAACCGGCACACTGTCGATGACTATCCAGGCGATGCTGCGCGGCGGTACCCGTCCAATTACGTTAGTGCCTATTTACATCGGCTATGAGCACGTCATGGAAGTGGGAACCTATGCTAAAGAACTGCGCGGCGCGACAAAAGAGAAAGAGAGTCTGCCGCAGATGCTGCGCGGTCTGAGCAAGCTGCGCAATCTGGGTCAGGGCTACGTTAACTTTGGCGAACCGATGCCGCTTATGACGTACCTGAATCAGCATGTGCCGGAGTGGCGCGAATCTATCGACCCTATAGAGGCAATACGCCCGGCCTGGCTGACGCCGACGGTAAATAGTATCGCCGCCGATCTGATGGTGCGTATTAACAACGCTGGCGCGGCAAACGCGATGAACCTGTGTTGTACCGCGCTGTTGGCGTCGCGTCAGCGCTCGCTCACCCGCGAGCAGCTTACCGAGCAGCTCGATTGTTATCTCGATCTGATGCGCAATGTCCCTTATTCTACGGACTCAACCGTTCCTGCCGCCAGCGCTGACGAGCTCATCGCTCACGCGCTGCAGATGAATAAGTTTGAGGTCGAGAAAGACACCATTGGCGATATCATCATCCTGCCGCGCGAGCAGGCAGTGTTGATGACCTACTATCGCAACAACATCGCGCATATGTTGATTATGCCTTCGCTGATGGCGGCGATTATCACCCAGCATCGCCGCATTTCGCGTGATGCGTTGCAGCAGCATGTTGAAGCGCTCTATCCGATGTTAAAAGCGGAGCTGTTCCTACGCTGGGAGCGCGAGGAGTTAGCTGCGGTGATTGACGCACTGGCCAGTGAAATGCAGCGTCAGGGGCTGATTACCGTGCAGGACGACGAACTGCATATCAACCCGGCGCATTCCCGTACGCTGCAACTGCTGGCGGCGGGCGCGCGCGAAACGCTACAGCGTTATGCCATTACGTTCTGGCTGTTGAGCGCCAATCCGTCCATCAACCGCAGTACGCTGGAGAAAGAAAGCCGTACCGTGGCGCAACGTCTGTCTGTCCTGCACGGTATTAACGCGCCGGAGTTTTTCGACAAGGCGGTGTTCAGTTCATTAGTGCTAACGCTACGGGATGAGGGCTATATCAGTGATACCGGCGATGCCGAACCAGCAGAAACGATGAAGATATATCAGATGCTTGCCGATCTGATTACCTCTGATGTCCGTCTGACGATTGAAAGCGCGACGCAGGGCGAGTAAGCCAGCGCCTGAAATGCCCGATGACGCAAGCTTATCGGGCGACTGATATGACGTATTGAAAATTTTGGGTTTGCAGGCCGGGTAAGGCGTAGCCGCCGCCCGGCATGACATCAGAAGTGCCAGTAACTCATCGCCAGCCCTAAAAATAGCACCAGGCCAACGTAGTTATTGTTCATAAAGGCTTTAAAGCAGGCTTCGCGCTCACGGTTCGCAATCAGTTTTTGCTGGTATACAAACAGCGCGCCCGCCACCAGTACAGACCAGTAATATCCCCATCCCAGACCATTCAACCAGCCGATCAGCGCCATTAACGCCATTACGCCAAGCTGCAGAATTCCGATAATCAATTTGTCATAACGACCAAACAGAATCGCGGTCGATTTAATGCCTATCTTGATATCGTCATCTCTGTCGACCATCGCATATTGCGTATCGTAAGCCACCGCCCAGAGAATATTGGCGAGGAACATCAGCCAGCAGCTCAACGGCAGGGATTCGCTCACCGCGGCGAACGCCATGGGAATTGACCAGCCGAAAGCGGCTCCCAGCACTACCTGCGGCAGGTGGGTGTAGCGTTTCATAAAGGGATAAACCCAGGCCAACGCCAGCGCCGCCACGGAAAGCAGAATCGTCATGGCGTTCAGCGTCAGCACCAGCAGAAACGCCAGCAACACCAGTACCACAAACAGGTTGCGCGCTTCTTTCTCTGTCACGGCGCCGCTGGGTAAAGGCCGGTTTACAGTACGTTTTACATGTCCGTCAAATTTACGATCGGCATAATCATTCACCACGCAGCCTGCCGCGCGCATTAACCACACGCCGGCGACAAAAACCGCCAAAATCCACAGCTGAGGCATACCCGGCGTCGCCACCCATAACGCCCAAAGCGTCGGCCAGAGCAGCAGCAACGCGCCAATAGGCTTATCTGTACGCATCAAGCGGTGAAACGCCAGCAGCTTACTCTGCGTCAGGCTCCACTCCATCTTTATCTTCCTCTCAGTACAGCGGCGATGCAGGTAAAAAAAGCTCGGTAAGCAACAGCGGTTTTCCGCTCAACCGCAGGCGAGAGCGGCGCCCCCACAGCGTTGCATCGCGTCCAATTTCAATAAAATCGCGGGTCAGTGTCGATGATGTAAATAGATAACGTCCAAGCGGGGTTTTACCCAGATGTTGTAAGACCTGTTCAGGTCCGCACAGCGTGGATTCCGGTACGACGGTACGTCCGGCAAGCCAGGGCTCGCCGTCAGCGCAAAGAAGTATCTCACGTAGCCAGTAGCGGGATTCGGATGGCAGTAAACCTGACGCTTCCTCGACCTCACTTTGGCCGACAAACGCTTCCCGAATCAGCGTCACGCTTACTCGCTTTCCCTGCTGCTCAAAACGTTTGGTCATAGAATCTTCCAGCAATAGCCAGTCCAGCAAATGGGGCTCAAGCGCAGGAATCGCATCAAAATAGCGCAGCGCACGCAGTTGCGTTAACGCAGGGTGTGACATGCCTTACTCTCCGATTCATAACCTAAAGTCATTGTATCTCAGAAAAGGCATTACGGGGGGCGTAATCACAATTAAGTGATCTGTTGCGCAACAAAAAAATAACAATTCGCATAAAATGATAAAAAAAGGTGCGCCAGGAGACGCACCAGTTGCTGCAAAATCAGCACTGTGGGGAAACGATTACCCCTTGCCTTTTACACTGCTGATAAAGGTGGAACGGGCAGATGTCGATCCCAGACGTTCGGCCTCATCAAGCAGTTTCAGCGCTTTATCGACATCGCCTTTCGCTACGGCATCCTTAATCGCTTTATTAAAATAGCTTTCCGTATCGTTCAACATCGGTTCGCTTTTCTTCGGCGCGACTGGCGCTGGCGCAGCGACCGGCGCGGCGGTATTGCCTACCGTTACCGGCCCGGTACCGGACGAGCCAAACAACGGCCCGACCAATACGCTGGAGCTGCTGTTGGTTTTCACCTTCAGTTTCACTACGCCGTCAGTGGTATGGCGCGCAACCGGATCGGGAATATCCGGGATAGAGTTGCCGACGCCTTTGGCATAGGCTTTTGCCGGATCGAGCAGCGTGATGGTTTGCTGAAGATCTTTTTCGGTCGTAAACACCAGAACATAGAGTTTCTGCTGCCCGAGCGCGGGGGTCAGGCGCATCACGCCTTCCAGCCGGTCTGCGCTCATGACACCCGGCTGCTGATAAGTAAAGTAACTGCTGGGGAAGAACGCCGAAGGCGTCATATTTTGGTCAAGAATCAACACGTTTGGTGCAAAAACGCTGGCTTGCTTATTGACCTCGCTGGTCAGAGTTAATGTCAGCTCGCCGATATTCGCCGGAACGCTATAAGCGGCGACCGGGCCGGTAATGCCGGCAACGTCAAGGCGCTGGCCGCCAGTCGCCAGTTGGGTAGACTGCGTTTTTGACTGGTCTACAGGCGTCCAGGTTAATTGCTGTAGCGCAGCAGCAGGAATAGCGGGCGCGGCGCTGGTATTTTGCGGTACATAGTTCACTTCCGCCAGGCTGATACCCGGTACGCTGGCGAACAGCCCTGCGGTTAAACAGAGGGCGACGAGACTTTTCTTCATTTTCATTATTATCACCTCAATAAGGCGGGTTCAGCGGTAGCCAGGCAATAGCGCGCCAACCCAAACATATCGCCGAATGGCGGCTGGCGCCTTATCCGGCTTACAGGCATCATCAGACCTGATGTTTCAGAGGGGCTTACGCCCCTCGTTACGTCAGATGACCGTCGTATTACCACCAGATTTCCATCTGGGCGCCGAAGGTCCACTCATCGCTATCGCCACGGCTGTTGGTGGAAATGCCGGAGTTAGTCGCTGCGGCATAACGGGAAATGTTATCGCCGTCTTTGATGTAGCCCCACTTCTCATCCCATTTCGCGTAGGTGGCGAAAATACGGATAGCCGGACGCGACCAGATGCTATCGCCCGCCTGCCACTGTTGCGCCAGAGTGATTTTATATTGATTGTTACGATCGCCGGTCTGCTGAGATTTCACGTTGTCGTAGCCAACTTCCAGCAGGGTACTCATGATTGGCGTCCACTTGTACATTGGACGTACGCCCACGGTCCACCACTCGGTACCCAGGTTATTATCCCAATCGATATTCTGGTACATACCGACGTACATCAGATCCCATTTGTCACCAAGCGAGATGGCGCCATGATCCAAAATACGCCACATATCGCCATTATTATTGATGACCTTATTGGCGTAATTAATTTTGGTTCCATCAGGTAATACTTCGGTGAAAGATGAAGAACCGTCAGAACCACGCGCCTGGCCTTTACCCTGCGTGGTCATGGCATCGGTGGCATATTGCACGACAAACTTGTTATAGCCTTTCAACATGCTTTGCGTATGTTCGGCGGTGAACATCCAGCCGTCTTTCGATGCCCCATCCGCCAGCTTATAACCATCGGTCGTATTGGCGCGACCGTAATCAACGCCCAGCTCCAGTACGCCGTCCGGGTTCGTTTGCAGACCAGCCAGACGTACGTCAAATACGTCGTTAGCGGTATCTTTCACTTCATCATAAATATTCTGGCTGCTGAAGGTATAAGAACCACCCGCTTCAGTAGACCGGGTCGCCGCCAGTGAAAGCTTACCGAAGCCCAGATCGATATTTTCGATACCCGCGCCAGGACCCGAAATATCCCAGTAGTAGAAGTCGATCATGTGTACGTCATGACGCTGATAGAAGCGCTTACCGGCCCAGATAGTGGAACCCGGCAGCCATTCAATCAGGTTTTTACCCTGCACGTTCGCTTCGCGGAAGGCGGGATCGGTGCTTTCCCAGTCATTCTGCTGGTTAACCGAATAGGCGACGTTGGTGTCGAAATAGAAGCTCTTATCGCCCTCTTTCCACACTTCCTGACCCAGTTTCAGTTCCGCATAGGTTTCACATTCGTTACCGAGACGGTATTTACTTTGAGCGCCCGTTGCCTGAAAACATTGTTGTTCGCCGCCGCTTCCCGTCCAGCCGATACCGGAACGGGCGTAACCGTGGAAATCGACAGCCATTGCCTGAGCGGACATGACGCCCGCGGCGACAGCAACCGCCAGAGGAAGTTTGCGCAGAGTAATCATCATTCTATCTCCTGAGATCATTGCTTTTCTTTAAACGCGTCCCCCTTCGGTCTGCCTCTTTGTTGGCTGCGTTCCTTCACCCCGGTCACATACTATGTGTACGTTCCCGGGGATTCATTCACTTGCCGCCTCGATGCAGACTCGAATGACTTTGCGTTTCGTTTTTTATGGAGGCCTTAAACACCCGGCTCTTGATGCAGACGACGACATGCGCTGCCATCTTCACGGAACAGATGACAGCGCTCTGGCGGCAGGCCGATAGCGAATGTGGCGCCCTCTTCTACCAACACCACGTCATTCTGGCGATAAACCAGGTTTTGACGGATGGCGGGGATCTGGATATGAATTTGTGTTTCGTGCCCCAACTGCTCGACCACCTGGACTTCGCCTTCCAGGGTGACATCGGCGATATCGCTCGGCAGCAGGTGTTCCGGCCGAATGCCTAAAGACATATTGGCCCCGACCTGCACGCCGCGACTTTCGACCGGCAGCCAGATTTGCTGGCGATTCGGCAGTTCAACCTGGACTTGTTCAATCGCGGTGGCGGTCACTTTCACCGGCAGGAAGTTCATCTTCGGCGAACCGATAAAGCCCGCAACAAAGCGATCCGCCGGATAGTGGTATAACTCCAACGGCTTACCGACCTGCGCGACGCGACCGGCGTCCAGCACCACGATTTTGTCTGCCAGCGTCATCGCCTCGACCTGATCGTGGGTGACATAAATCATCGTGCGGCCCAGACGTTTATGCAGGCGAGAAATTTCAATGCGCATCTGCACGCGCAGCGCGGCGTCCAGGTTAGAGAGCGGTTCATCCAGCAAAAACACGCGCGGCTCCGCCACCAGCGTGCGGCCAATCGCCACGCGCTGACGCTGACCGCCGGAAAGCGCTTTTGGCTTACGTTCCAGCAGATGCGCCAGTTGCAACACTTCCGCCACCTGGTTGACGCGTTGATTCATCACCTCTTTTTTGGCGCCCGCCAGCTTGAGGCCGAAAGACATGTTTTCTGCAACGGAGAGATGGGGATAGAGCGCATAAGACTGGAACACCATGCCCACACCGCGCTCGGCAGGCGGAATATCATTCATACGGGTTTCCCCGATAAACAGATCTCCGCGAGTAATGGTTTCAAGGCCAGCGATCATACGCAGTAAGGTCGATTTACCACAGCCTGACGGTCCCACAAACACCACGAATTCCCCGTCATGGATATCGAGGTTAATATCTTTCGATACCACCACGTCACCCCAGGCTTTCGTTACATTTCGTAGCTGTACGCTCGCCATGCCCTTCTCCCTTCGTTACAACCTGTCATTGACAGCAACATTCATGATGGCCTGACTATGCGCGATCCCTGGCTGGGATAAATCCTCCACCCCCCGGCTTTTTTATGGGGGAGGAGGCGGGAGGATGAGGACACAGCGCCTGAGACCACGGACGTGGACAGAAAAGGAATTTCGTGATGTCGCCCGCAAAAATCGGCGTGTTTTTATGTGCGCCAGCACGCATTACTCACATTTATGTAACACAGATCACATAAAGCAGGGGTGGGGCGTAGGGGCGGGGAGGATGGAAAGAGGTTGTCGTATAAAGAAACTAGAGACCGTTAAACCACCTCTGTGTAAATCACCAAAAAGGATGGGAGATATGAAGATTAAAACTGGCGTAGGCATCCTCGCATTATCCGCACTCACAACGATGATGATTTCCGCCCCGGCTCTCGCCAAAATTGAAGAAGGTAAACTGGTTATCTGGATAAACGGCGACAAAGGCTATAACGGCCTGGCCGACGTAGGTAAGAAATTCGAGCAAGATACCGGCATTAAAGTGACCGTTGAGCACCCGGATAAGCTGGAAGAAAAGTTCCCGCAGGTGGCAGCGACCGGCGACGGCCCGGATATCATCTTCTGGGCGCACGATCGCTTTGGCGGCTATGCGCAATCGGGTCTGCTGGCGGAGATTACCCCGGATAAAGTGTTCCAGGACAAACTCTATCCGTTCACCTGGGATGCGGTACGTTACAACGGTAAGCTGATTGCCTACCCCATCGCCGTTGAAGCCCTCTCCCTGATTTACAACAAAGACCTCGTCCCGAACCCGCCGAAAACCTGGGAAGAGATCCCGGCGCTGGATAAGAAACTAAAAGCGAAAGGGAAATCGGCGATAATGTTTAATCTGCAAGAACCGTATTTCACCTGGCCTTTGATCGCCGCTGACGGCGGTTACGCATTCAAATTTGAAAACGGCAAGTATGACGTGAAAGACGTTGGCGTCGACAACGCCGGCGCGAAAGCGGGTCTGACTTTCCTGATCGATATGATCAAGAACAAAAATATGAGCGCCGATACCGATTACTCCATCGCTGAAGCGGCCTTCAATAAAGGCGAAACGGCAATGACCATCAACGGCCCGTGGGCATGGTCAAACATCGACAAGAGCAAAGTAAACTACGGCGTCACCCTGCTGCCGACCTTCAAAGGTAAACCCTCGAAACCGTTCGTGGGCGTGCTGAGCGCCGGGATTAACGCTGCCAGCCCGAATAAAGAACTGGCGAAAGAGTTCCTCGAAAACTACCTGCTGACCGATCAGGGTCTGGAGGCGGTGAACAAAGATAAACCGCTGGGCGCCGTGGCGCTGAAATCTTTCCAGGAGCAGTTAGCGAAAGACCCGCGTATCGCCGCCACCATGGATAACGCCCAGAAAGGCGAGATCATGCCGAATATTCCGCAGATGTCCGCCTTCTGGTATGCGGTACGTACGGCTGTGATCAACGCCGCCAGCGGCCGTCAAACCGTGGATGCCGCGCTGAAAGACGCACAAGGTCGTATCACCAAGTAATACGGTTTCCCTTATTTTTTAGGGAATCAGGTTTATTGAATACGTTGTTACGCGAAATCATTCGCGCTACATCGAGGCGGCAAGGAGGCAAATCCCCAGGAGCTTACATAAGTAAGTGACTGGGGTGAGCTTCCGCAGCCAACAAAGAGGTAGTGCGAAGGATAAAGCGTAAAGAGGAAGATCCCCATGGATGTCATTAAAAAGAAACACTGGTGGCAAAGCGACCCGCTTAAATGGTCAGTAATTGGTCTGCTGGGCCTGCTGGTGGGTTACCTTGTAGTTTTAATGTACGTACAAGGGGAGTATCTGTTCGCCATCATGACGCTGATTTTAAGCTCTGCTGGCCTGTATATTTTCGCAAATCGTAAAACCTACGCCTGGCGCTACGTTTACCCTGGCCTCGCCGGAATGGGGCTGTTTGTGCTATTCCCGCTGGTTTGCACCATCGCCATCGCCTTTACTAACTACAGCAGCACCAACCAACTCACCTTTGAACGCGCCCAGCAAGTGCTGATGGACCGTTCTTATCAGGCGGGAAAAACCTATAACTTTGGTCTTTACCCGGCCGGCGACGAGTGGCAACTGGCCCTCACCGACGGGGAAACGGGCAAAAATTACCTGTCTGATGCGTTTTCCTTCGGCGACGAACAAAAACTACAGCTAAAAGAGACCGATGCCCTGCCGGGCGGCGAACGCGCTAATCTACGAATAATCACCCAGAACCGTCTGGCGCTGAACCAGATAACCGCCGTCCTGCCGGATGAAAGTAAAGTGATTATGAGTTCGCTACGTCAGTTTTCCGGTACCCGTCCGCTTTACACACTGGCTGATGACGGCCTGCTTACCAATAACCAGAGCGGCGTAAAATACCGGCCAAATAACAATAGCGGTTATTATCAGTCGATCAACGCCGACGGAAGCTGGGGTGATGAAAAACTCAGTCCCGGTTATACCGTTACTATCGGCGCGAAAAACTTTACGCGCGTCTTTACCGACGAAGGGATCCAGAAGCCTTTTTTCGCTATCTTCGTCTGGACCGTGGTCTTTTCGGTCCTCACTGTGGCGTTAACCGTGGCGGTTGGGATGGTATTGGCCTGCCTCGTACAGTGGGAGGCGCTGAAAGGTAAAGCTATCTACCGCGTCCTACTGATTCTGCCCTACGCCGTACCGTCGTTTATCTCAATTCTGATTTTCAAAGGGTTATTCAACCAAAGCTTTGGCGAAATCAATATGATGCTGAGCGCGCTGTTCGGCATTAAACCTGCCTGGTTCAGCGACCCCAACACCGCGCGAGCAATGGTGATTATCGTGAATACCTGGCTGGGCTATCCATACATGATGATTCTGTGCATGGGGTTGCTAAAGGCGATTCCGGACGACCTGTACGAAGCCTCCGCAATGGACGGCGCCGGTCCGTTTCAGAATTTCTTTAAAATCACCTTACCGCTGCTGATTAAGCCGCTGACGCCGCTGATGATCGCCAGCTTCGCCTTTAACTTTAATAACTTTGTGCTGATTCAGCTATTGACCAACGGCGGGCCAGACCGTCTCGGCACCACTACGCCAGCCGGTTATACCGATCTGCTCGTCAGCTACACCTACCGTATCGCCTTTGAAGGCGGCGGCGGTCAGGACTTCGGACTGGCGGCGGCAATTGCCACGCTGATCTTCCTGTTGGTAGGCGCGTTGGCAATAGTGAACCTGAAAGCCACGCGTATGAAGTTTGATTAAGGGAGATAATAACAATGGCTATGGTCCAACCCAAATCTCAAAAATTACGTCTCTTCATCACGCACCTGGGACTGCTGATTTTTATCGCGGCGATCATGTTCCCGCTGCTGATGGTCATTGCTATCTCGCTACGTGAAGGGAACTTCGCCACCGGGAGCCTGATCCCGGATAAAATCTCCTGGGAACACTGGCGGCTGGCGCTGGGTTTCAGCGTGGAACATGCGGATGGCCGGGTAACGCCGCCTCCCTTCCCGGTATTGTTGTGGCTGTGGAACTCGGTGAAAATCGCCGGTATTACCGCCATCGGCATCGTGGCGCTCTCCACCACCTGCGCCTACGCTTTCGCACGAATGCGTTTTCCAGGTAAAGCAACACTGCTTAAAGGGATGCTGATTTTCCAGATGTTTCCAGCGGTATTGTCTCTGGTGGCGCTGTATGCGTTATTTGACCGACTGGGACAATACATTCCATTTATCGGTCTGAATACGCATGGCGGCGTGATCTTCGCCTATCTTGGCGGCATCGCGCTGCATGTCTGGACGATTAAAGGCTACTTCGAAACTATCGATAGCTCGCTGGAAGAGGCCGCAGCACTGGATGGCGCAACCCCGTGGCAGGCATTCCGTCTGGTGCTACTGCCGCTTTCCGTACCGATTCTGGCGGTGGTGTTTATTCTGTCGTTCATCGCGGCGATTACCGAAGTCCCGGTCGCCTCGTTGTTACTACGCGATGTGGACAGCTATACGCTGGCCGTTGGTATGCAGCAATATCTTAACCCGCAAAACTACCTGTGGGGCGACTTTGCCGCTGCCGCCGTACTTTCCGCTATTCCTATCACCCTGGTGTTCCTGTTGGCGCAGCGCTGGCTGGTCAACGGCCTGACGGCAGGGGGTGTAAAAGGCTAATCTTTGTTATACCTGCCCGGCAACGGGCAATGCCACTGCCCTCAACTTATGTTATCCCCACTAATGGTCGTATTTTAGCGCTCTTCGGAGCGCTTTTTTTATACGTTATGGATAGCGGCTGATTTTATGTTATTTGATAATGCCGTTATGATTATTTTCTTTTGTGCTTCTTATCACGGAAAATATACCATCCAATTCTTTTTCGACACATTAAACAGAATTAAGATCACAGAAAAGATATAACGTAATGGTAATGTAAAAAATGATAATTGTCTTCCCTGCCCGTTAAAACCACCATCATCCACACTGACAAAATGGCTGCATCATCTAAGGCAGGTCTGGATGAATACCCAATATAATTCCCGCTATATTTTTTCGATTACCTTAGTCGCAACATTAGGAGGGTTATTATTCGGCGATGATACCGCTGTTATTTCCGGTACCGTCGAGTCATTAAACACTGTTTTTGTCGCGCCGCAGCAGTTAAGCGAATCCGCCGCCAACTCACTGCTAGGCTTTTGCGTTGCCAGCGCGCTGATTGGCTGTATCATCGGCGGCGCGATTGGCGGCTACTGTAGTAACCGTTTTGGTCGTCGAGATTCTTTAAAAATCGCCGCCCTGTTATTTTTTATTTCCGGCGTAGGTTCCGCCTGGCCGGAGTTAGGATTTACCACCATTAACCCTGATAACGCCGTACCAGTTTATTTGGCTGGATACGTCCCCGAATTTGTCATTTATCGCATTATAGGCGGGATTGGCGTCGGCTTAGCTTCAATGCTATCACCCATGTATATTGCCGAACTGGCCCCTGCCCATATTCGTGGAAAACTGGTCTCATTTAACCAGTTCGCCATTATTTTTGGACAACTGCTGGTTTACTGTGTGAACTATTTTATTGCCAAATCCGGCGACGCCATCTGGCTGAATTCGAACGGCTGGCGATATATGTTTGCCTCAGAATGTATTCCGGCGCTGCTCTTTTTACTGTTGCTGTATACCGTACCGGAAAGCCCGCGTTGGTTGATGGCGCGCGGCAGAAATGAACAAGCAGAAGGCATTTTGCGCAAAATTATGGGGGCTTCACTGGCAAGCCAGGCGATGCAGGAAATCACTCATTCGCTGGAGAATGGTCGCAAAACAGGCGGACGCCTGCTGATGTTTGGCGCAGGCGTGATTGCGATTGGCGTCATGCTGTCCGTCTTCCAGCAATTTGTTGGCATCAACGTGGTGCTGTATTACGCACCGGAGGTCTTTAAAACTCTGGGCGCCAGTACCGATGTCGCGCTGTTACAGACGATTATTGTCGGCGTCATTAACCTGAGCTTTACCGTTCTGGCCATCATGACGGTAGATAAATTTGGCCGCAAGCCGCTGCAAATTATCGGCGCGTTGGGTATGGCTTTAGGGATGTTTAGTCTCGGCACCGCCTTTTACACTCAGGCACCGGGCATCGTGGCGCTATTATCAATGCTGTTCTACGTCGCCGCATTCGCGATGTCCTGGGGACCGGTCTGCTGGGTATTGCTGGCGGAAATCTTCCCCAACGCCATTCGCGGCAAAGCGCTCGCCATTGCTGTCGCCGCGCAGTGGTTGGCGAACTACTTTGTCTCCTGGACCTTCCCAATGATGGATAAAAACTCATGGCTGGTCGCCCATTTCCACAACGGTTTCTCCTACTGGATCTACGGTGTGATGGGCGTTCTGGCGGCGCTATTCATGTGGAAGTTTGTACCGGAAACCAAAGGCAAAACGCTGGAAGAACTTGAGGAGTTATGGACGCCAGCAGAAGAGAAAACGCCGAAAACCGCCATACAATAAGCTGATTTATCGCCATGCCGTACGTCCGTTACGGTGTGGCGACGCCTATTCTCGCCGTAGTCGGTTCGAATTACATAACCACAACGTGATAACCAACAGTAGGATCGCCGCCGAATAGAGTAATACATCCATCGGCGTTTTATGATCGACAATGATCAGGCGCACAATTGCCGTGATCCCAATATACACGAAATAGCGCAAAGGAAAGTGAAAGCCAGACTTAAAGTACTTCACAATCAGCGCAATAAATTCGAAATAAAGAAAGTAGATCACCAGTCCTTCCACCAGTTCATATTTACTGGCTTGCTCAGGCACGAATAATGCGTCCGCCAGATGCACCGTCTCTTTACCGAGAAAAACGACCAGGATCAGGCCAAGGGTAAGCAGCCCCAAATTTAGTACGTTTTGTAAAATCGTGGCGATGAGCTCAAGATGTGAGCGAGATAATGACATCATAACAGCCCCTCTTTCTCTGTGGCGAGGTTTCTGTATAACGCACAAATGTGACGAACATCTATATTTTTTATTTATGTTTATATTTTGTTCAATAAGATGATTTGCCGGATAGCGCCGTGAACGCCTTATCCGGCTTGAGTATTAACGGAAATTTACGCTCCTGTCGCTGGTCATATCATACAGGCCAAACTTACGGCCAAGCTGTTGACCACCATCACGCGTCAGCGGTGTCCAGCCAATTGCCGCACGACTTCGGGTTGGGCCGGACGAGAAGAGATCCAGCGGCACGGAAACATATACGCCTTTGGTAAAATCCCCTTCCCCATATTCATCCGGCGACGCGTCGGTAATCGTCGCGTAACCGCCGACAACGACGCCGCTACCGAAGCGTTTGGCGATTTCCAGCGTACCGCCTTTATCGCCCGCCAGATACTGACCAACGCTGGCTTTCACCAGCACATCCTGGGCGAACGACGGCGTCCAGTATGCGGTCAAATGTCCGGTCTTCACGCTGTAATCGGTAAACTTCATCATATCCTGCGCGCTACGCCAGTCACGCTGTTTCACATAGTTGGCATCCAGACCAAACGCCCAATTGCTGTCCACCGGGCGATACAGTACTTCCGCCCCGGCACCGCCAAACATAGTCTCCAGATAACCGCCGTAGACCTGCCCATAGAAACCATTGCCAAAATACTGGAAGTAGTTGGCCTGTAGGTTATTCACATAGACATCATTCTGCACATACTCACGGACATGCGTACGCACCCGCGGCAGATGCGAATCCTTCGGCGGATTGGTGTAGTTAAATTTGTCGTAGTTGTTGGCGATATTGGCAAACACGCTGCCCGTGGTGAGCAGATGATCCGTGACCCACAGATCCGCAGTTCCCATTACGCCCAACTGATACATATAGAAGTTTTCCGGGCCGCCTACCGACTGGTTCAGCACGGGATCGAGATGAAAATCAACGCGCGACTTGTCGATATACCAACCCTGTTCAGTACTCTCTGGCACGATCGGCTCCACGCGTTTTTGCGCCAGCGAGGTTTCATGTCCCAGCGGTTCACCTTCCAGATGGCGTTTCAGGCTGGAGACATCGGTTTCAGTGGTGACCTGCGGCAGATTAAGGCGGTTTTCCGTCACGCGGATCGTGCGAATCCCCTCCGGCAGATCGTTCATGACGATCCGGTTAGCGCGCACGATCCCTTCACGGGAGTCGCGGTACTTCACCTGTTCACCGGTAACGTACAGCGTATCGCCTTTGACCTGAATTTTCGGGTCCGCCAGACCGGCATTATATTTCAATAACGTTAATTGATTAGCCACTACCGAATGTTGCAGGATGGCATCCTGCGGCTGTGGTCGGTATTGCGGGCGTGAATTGTCATGATACGCGGGACGTAAATCGTTGAAATTGGTGCGCAACGTGACGCCAAACATGAAGGTGTTGCCGCGCTCGTAGCTGAGGTTAACGTCGGCCCAATCGGTGACGCGGTAAATGGCGCCGACGTTAAACTTGCTCTTCTGCGCCAGTTTACCCGCAAAATCCTGCTGATAGTTATTGCCTTCATACTCCAGCTTCAGGCGTAGCGGTTGCCACGGGGTCTGGTATTCCACGCCGCCAAACAGCGAAGCCGGGCCGTGAAACATATCGCTACCGTCGACGGAACCTGCCTCTTTGTAGCTGTTATTACGCGAACAGAATTTATCGCTATATGAACAGAAAGGATTAGACACATTGCCGCTGGTGCCAAGATAGCCCCAGCCGAGACCTAATGAAAAATCAAACGGCCCCCAGGCCTTACTCGCGACAATATATTCCGCATCAAACAGCCCTGTCCCGCCGATATCGCGTGCGCCAACCGCCACCTGCGGCATCCAGTAACTCTCTTCCCACAACCGCAGTTTCACATCAAACGCTTTATCTTTGTATGTCTGGTCGCCGGAGAATGATTCCACGCTGCTGTACTTTTTCGTACGAACATCGGTATAGCGCAACGTGGTTTCCAGCCATGGGAAAAGCTGAACCGAAGCCGAGTAGTAGCGGTACTGATCGTTATCGCGATAGTTCAGGCTCATCTCCCCTTCACGCGCCATACGCGCTGTCGGCGTTTGCAGCAGGCCCACGCCGCCAAAGTCAGATTGTGAAGGGCCAACAGGGGCTGGATATGTTTCGGCATGGCAGGCCGCGCTAATACCCAGCGCCAGCACGCTGAGCAGATGTGTTTTTTTCATTATTCCGGTATCCGCTGCGTCAGGGTATGAAGAATGTCGGCATTCATCACCTCCGGTGTGCCGCGCCAAAGGGAATCAGCAAAACCGACAAAAATGATGCTGCCGGGCATCGGCTCGATATGACGCTTATTCCAGTAAGCCACCGGCGCTTTTTGGCTGCGTCCATCAGGGTAAACCACCCAGGCATAGCTACGATCCGCGCCGCTGAGTAAGCGTTGATCCTCGAGATAACTGGCGACGTCCCGCCCAGGGACGAACGGCTGGCTGCCCGGCTGGCTAATCAAGCCAAAGAGCGTCACCTGCGTGGGTTGCGGTCCGACCCAGAGCGTGTAGTTACCTTGCAGCGGCGGGTTACCACGTTCGCTCACGCGAACCACGTCAGGATCAAGATTCACTAATTGTCTGCCCGTTACCTTCACCGCCTGAATCTGCTGACGCAACGTGTTTATCGCAGCCGCAGCATCGCCGTCCTCCTCAGCGCTGAGCGCCGTCAGTCGCCCGAGGAGTTCCTGTTGCTGCTGACGCGCCGTCACGGTCGCCTGTTCTTCGCCTATCACCGCCGCAGGCCACCAGCTCGTTGCCAGGCGCGGCTGTCCGACTAAATCAAGCAGACGCTCAGCGTCTGTCAGCGTTTTAGGCTCACTATTACCTTTGGTAAAAACCGTAACAGTGCCGCTGGCAAAGGCGGATGACGCGACAAAGGCCAGCGCCAGCGCGCTTATCGTCCTTTTCATCATGATTTTGCCGCCTTAATCAGCGTGGTTTTCACCGGAAAGTAATTCGCGCCCAGATACTGTTCCGCCTGGCGAATTTGGCCTTCGCTATCAACCCAGTAGCGATTACGCCAGCGCGTTTGAGCGGTCGTCACTTCTTCATCCAACACCCGCACGGCGGTTTCCTCACTGCCGACGCTAACACTATCAGTCCCTTGCCATGTAAAAACGGAACGGGCGGTGGCGTAACGCACCTGGCGATGTTCGGTCCAGCCCAGGGTGCGAGTCCAGGTCGCGCCATCGATAATCTGTCCTGGTTTCGCCAACGGGTCAGCCGCCAGATTATTCACATCGATCAGGTTGTCGCCGCCGAGCAGAGTTTTGACCAGACGGCCATGCTGCGTCACGATCGTCGCGCCATCCTGTGTCACCCATTTCTGCTGCCCGTTTTCCGAGAAAGCGAGCACCACAAACAGTTGAGGACCGCCGTTAAGCTGCATGTACTGGCTGGCATAAGGCATGTTTTGAATATCGTCATCCGTTAACTGTACGCCTGGCGTACCGAACAAACTGTCCCACAGTGAATTGCCCAGGCCTTTAGTGGTGGCCGAACACGCCTGTAATAGCAGGCAAATCAGGATAAGTGCGGGTCGCTTCACGACGCTTCTCCAGAGGGGCAAAATAACCACACCGGAGTGTGGTTATGGTTAAACGTACCGATACTACTGGGTACTGGTGGTCGTGGTGGTCGTGGTCCCGGTATTGGAACCATCACCACCGCCGGTTGCCGCTAACGCGACGCCCACCGCCGAACTTACGGTGCTAACGCTGGTGGCGGAAGAACTTCCCGCCGATACCGACGTCGCTGCCGACCCTGCCGCTTCACCCACCTGAACAGGGGCCGCCGAGACAGATGTCACCGCAAGCGCGGTTATGGCAAAAATGCCATACAGTACTTTTTTCATCATAATTTCCCTTCATTGAATGAATGGAGATTTACCCAAAAGAATTTCGGGCGCTACCGAGTATACACAACCAAAGCAGGCGGATTATGTCCGGGAGAAATAAAGTCGATGTTTTAGGATAATTAAACTTTAAAGAAACAATACACACCTTATTTAATTAACAAACAAATAAAATCAATCAGTTAAAATTATATAAAAAGAAGGCGACATCCGTATAATCTGAAAATAACGCAGAGTGATTTTCTGGTTATTGGTTATTTTAGGATTAAGCTCAATATAAAATTATAGGGGAAAAGACGGACAAGCGGAATTATCTTATAAAAAAAGCCGATGTGAATATCGGCTTTTTTATTATCTTATTCTCTTTTTACCGGATGGCGGCGAAGCGCCATCAGGCACGCCAGGCTTTATAACGGTTAATCAGACCGTTGGTAGAGCTATCATGGGACGAAATAGCTTTATCATCGCCCAGCTCCGGCAGAATACGGTTAGCCAACTGTTTACCCAACTCAACGCCCCACTGGTCGAAAGTAAAGATGTTCAGGATGGCGCCCTGAGTAAAGATTTTATGCTCATACAGCGCAATCAGCGCGCCCAGGCTGAACGGCGTAATTTCGCGCAGCAGGATAGAGTTGGTCGGGCGGTTGCCTTCAAACACTTTGAATGGCACAACGTGTTCAAGCTGCGCCGGATCTTTACCCTGATCGCGATATTCCTGCTCAACCACCTCGCGGGATTTACCAAACGCCAGCGCTTCGGTTTGCGCAAAGAAGTTAGACAGCAGCTTCTGATGATGATCGGATAGCGGGTTATGGGTGATAGCCGGGGCGATAAAATCACACGGCACCATTTTAGTACCCTGGTGAATCAGTTGATAAAACGCGTGCTGGCCGTTGGTGCCTGGTTCACCCCAGATAATTGGGCCTGTCTGGTAATCCACGGCGTTGCCGTTACGGTCAACGTATTTACCGTTGGATTCCATGTTGCCCTGCTGGAAGTAGGCGGCGAAACGGTGCATGTACTGGTCGTACGGCAGAATGGCTTCGGTTTCCGCGCCGAAGAAATTGTTGTACCAGATGCCAATCAACGCCAGCAGAACGGGCAGGTTTTTCTCCGCCGGAGTGGTGGAGAAATGCTTGTCCATTGCATGCGCGCCGGAAAGCAGCTCGACAAAGTTGTCGAAACCGACGGACAGAATAATGGACAGACCGATGGCAGACCACAGCGAGTAACGACCGCCGACCCAGTCCCAGAACTCGAACATATTGGCCGTGTCGATACCAAATTCGCCGACCGCTTTGGCGTTGGTGGAGAGCGCAGCAAAGTGTTTCGCCACGTGTTTTTCATCGCCTGCGGTTTTCAGGAACCAGTCGCGCGCGCTGTGGGCGTTGGTCATGGTTTCCTGCGTGGTGAAGGTTTTCGACGCCACCAGGAACAGAGTCGTTTCCGGGTTCACTTTTTTCAGCACTTCAGCGATGTGGGTACCATCAACGTTAGAGACGAAGTGCATATTCAGGTGATTTTTATACGGACGCAGCGCTTCGGTCACCATGAACGGGCCGAGGTCGGAACCGCCGATACCAATGTTCACCACGTCGGTGATGGCCTTACCAGTGTAGCCTTTCCACTGACCGGAGATAATCGCTTCCGAGAAGGTTTTCATCTTCTCAAGCACGGCGTTCACTTCCGGCATCACATCTTTGCCGTCCACGATGATCGGCGTATTGCTACGGTTACGCAGCGCCACGTGCAGCACGGCGCGGTCTTCGGTGCGGTTGATCTTCTCGCCGGAGAACATAGATTTAATCGCGCCAGCCAGATCGGTCTCTTTCGCCAGATCCTGTAATTTTGCCAGCGTCTCTTCGGTGATGCGGTTTTTGGAGAAATCCACCAGCATCAGATCGTCAAAAGTCGCGGAAAACTTAGCGAAACGGTCGCTATCTTTCGCGAAAAGCTCAGCGATCGTAACGTCTTTCATTTCGTCGTAGTGTTTCTGGAGCGCCTGCCAGGCAGAAGTCTGCGTTGGATTGATATTTTTCATTAGCAATACTCTTCTGATTTGAGAATTGTGACTGGAGTCGATTGTAACGCCAGTCACAGAAAAGTGTGATTGTTTTAGTGCCGTTGCCCCAGGCACTGTCGAATGAGGATAAAAAGTATATACCCTAAATAATTCGAGGTGCAGAAAGGCGGCAAGTGAGTGAGTCTCCGGGCGCACAGATAAGCCAACATACCTACAGACGGGTATCGTGGTTATAAGCGCTGTTACTGAGCCTAAACTCAGCATAAAAAATCCGCATAATCCCAACGTTGACAGTCCAGGCCACAACTTTTATTTATAAATACGTTACTTGCATTTGCGCCTGCACCGGTTTCTGTTCTGCCCTTGTGCCATGGTCGCGTTTTTTATTTCCTGACACGAGGTTGATATGACAGAGATCGTTGTTTCCAAATTTGGCGGTACCAGCGTCGCCGATTTTACCGCCATGAACCGTAGCGCGGATATCGTACTTTCCGACGCCAATGTTCGTTTAGTCGTGCTTTCCGCTTCTGCCGGCATCACTAACCTGCTGGTAGCGCTGGCCGAAGGGATGGAGCCCGGCGAACGTTTCGCCACGCTCGACGCCATCCGTAAAATCCAGTTCGATATCCTTGAGCGTCTGCGTCATCCAAATGTCATTCGCGAAGAGATTGAACGCCTACTGGAAAATATCACTATTCTGGCGGAGGCGGCATCGCTGGCGACATCGGCGGCCCTGACCGATGAACTGGTCAGCCACGGCGAGCTGATGTCTACCCTGCTATTTGTTGAGATCCTGCGTGAACGCGATGTGCAGGCCCACTGGTTCGACGTGCGCAAAGTGATGCGTACCAGCGCTCGCTTTGGCCGTGCGGAACCGGACGTCACAGCGCTTGCGGAACTGGCCGCGCAGCAGTTGCTCCCGCGCCTGAGCGAAACGTTGGTCATTACTCAGGGCTTTATCGGCAGTGAAAGCAAAGGCCGCACCACGACGTTAGGACGCGGCGGCAGCGACTATACGGCGGCATTGCTGGCTGAAGCGCTCCATGCCGCGCGGGTTGATATCTGGACAGATGTGCCCGGTATTTACACCACCGACCCGCGCGTAGTGCCTGTCGCGCAGCGAATTGATGAAATCGACTTTGAAGAAGCGGCGGAGATGGCAACCTTCGGCGCAAAAGTGCTGCATCCAGCCACCTTGCTCCCGGCCGTGCGCAGCGATATCCCGGTCTTCGTTGGCTCCAGTAAAGATCCGCAAGCGGGCGGTACGCTGGTGTGCAATAAAACCCAAAACCCGCCGCTGTTCCGTGCGCTGGCGCTGCGCCGCAATCAAACGCTATTGACTCTGCACAGCCTGAATATGCTGCATTCGCGAGGTTTCCTGGCCGAAGTGTTCGGCATTCTGGCACGGCATAATATTTCGGTGGATCTGATTACCACTTCGGAGGTGAGCATCGCGCTAACGCTGGATACTACCGGCTCCACCTCCACGGGCGATACGTTACTGACACAATCCTTATTGATGGAGCTTTCCGCACTGTGTCGGGTAGAAGTCGAAGAAGGACTGGCGCTGGTCGCGCTGATTGGCAACAACCTGTCAAAAGCTTGCGGCGTTGGTAAAGAGGTGTTCGGTGTCCTGGAACCGTTCAACATTCGCATGATTTGTTACGGCGCCTCCAGCCACAATCTGTGCTTCCTCGTGCCGGGAGACGATGCCGAGCAGGTGGTACAGAAGCTACATCATAACTTATTTGAATAATCGCCCTGACACGACAGCGGGTGAGCGCTATCAGACAATACGCTGCCGGATGGCGATGTAAGCGCCTTATCCGGCCTGTCGTGTGCCCATAGTGGATCATGAGCATAACTTATTTGAATAATCTTCCTTCACGCGATAAACCATAACATTGCGTATTACACACTATCCACCTTTACCCCTGTTGGTCCGTGGGTCGCGACACTATTGATGTTGTTATGTTCGGTATGGGCGTCCATCTTAACGTTGACGGCTTTAAACGCGTGCTCTCCCGCCCAGCCCCGGTCGCCGCAGGGATATTCCTGCACTATCTGGTGATGTTGCTCGCGGCATGGCTGCTGGCATTGCTGTTCAGGATGCCTGATTGTTGAAAAATCGGGCGAAACGGCAAAGGAAAATTAAAATATTGCCGGGTGGCGCAAGCTTACCCGGCCTACACGCTATCCGCCCGTTCCGTATTGCCGTAGACTAAATGCATCGGCTAACTGAGGGCACCCGTATGGCACTCCCCCGCATTACCCAAAAAGAGATGACCGAGCGCGAACAACGCGAACTGAAAACGTTGCTGGACCGCGCCCGTATTGCGCACGGTCGTCCGCTGACCAATTCTGAGACCAACAGCGTAAAAAAGGAGTACATCGATAAGCTGATGGCGCTGCGTGAGGCTGAAGCGAAAAAAGCCCGCCAGTTGAAGAAAAAGCAGGCGTATAAACCCGATACGGAAGCGTCATTCTCCTGGTCGGCAAATACGCCGACGCGCGGCAGACGTTAACGTCCTTTCTTCTTTCTTCCCGGCGAGGTAAAGCGTTTACCGCTCGATGCCGGGCGCGCTTTATCATTGCTTTTTTCGATCGCAACGACCGGACGCTTAATGCCCGCGGTTTTCGGCTTCGCTTTGGTTTTTGTTTTGGCTTCGGAAGAAGAACGCTCAATCAATTTAAACAGATCGATCAGCTCATCGTCCGTCAGATCGCGCCACTCGCCCAGCGGAATCCCGCTCAGGCTGACGTTCATAATGCGCGTACGCTCCAGCTTCTTCACTTCATAACCAAAGTGTTCACACATACGACGGATCTGACGATTTAGCCCCTGTACCAGGATGATGCGAAAGACAAACGGCGCCTCTTTTTTCACCTTACATTTTTTGGTGACAGTACCAAGAATCGGTACACCCGCGCCCATACCACGAATAAACTCGTCGGTAACGGGTTTATCCACCGTCACCAGATACTCTTTTTCATGATCGTTACCGGCACGCAGAATCTTATTGACCAGATCGCCGTGGTTAGTCAGAAATATCAGCCCCTGCGAATCCTTATCCAGACGGCCAATCGGGAAGATACGTTTGCTGTGGTTCACAAAATCGACGATGTTGTCGCGCTCGCCGTCTTCAGTGGTACTGACAATGCCAACCGGTTTATTCAGCGCAATCAGCACTAAATCATCCGCTTCTCGCGGCTCAATCAACCGACCATTTACTTTAACAACATCCCCAGCGACCACCTGATCGCCAATAGCGGCGCGTTTGCCGTTGATAAAGACGTTGCCCTGTTCGATAAAGCGGTCCGCCTCGCGACGTGAACAGATGCCGCTTTCACTGATATATTTATTAAGTCGGGTAGATGTGTCGGTCAGCATATTTACTCTCTGAGAAATTTTTTCTACATAAACATTGGTAATGTGACTTACCACATCAAATCGTCGGGAACTTTAAAATCGGCATACGGATCATCTTCGTCCTGCTCTTCCTGACTCAGCGCACTGTTTACGACAATACTGTCCGCATCTCGTTGTGCAATTTTATCGGCGACGCTCGCGGGAATAATCGCATATTCACATTCCCCGCTATTCTCGATAACCAGACGCGCAATCGCGAGACGACCATTAATCAGTTGCGTCTGGGTGAGCTTATCCACGTCTATTTTTTTGATGACGTTATTATCTGTGAAGTTAAAACCAATATCGCCTTTAGATACATTGATTCTATTCATTTCAATGAGTTGCTTAACCTGAGCTTTAAACTCTTTCGCTAAAACCGCTTGTTTTTGCTGATCACTGAGTTGTTTATCACGCTCAAGTTGCGCCTTTTTATTTTCTTCCACCGCCTCTCTGGCCTCACGAGCCTGAACGCGTGATTTTTTAGCCGTGCGTTGGACTTTGGCCATTTTTTTACTGGTCACTAATCCCGCTTGTAACAGTTGCTCTTGTAAGGTCAGTTTTGCCATTTTCGTCTCTAAACTCGTTAAATAATTTTGCGGATTATACCTGTAATTTTTCAGGCTATACCAGATGACAGATCTGGCCTGGTTTCACTTTTAGCGTCCCTGCGCTTCGCATGCTTTGCCCGTAACACGCGCAACATCATGAGCCATGTCAGTAAGGCAATAAATGGATAATGGTAGCATTATTGCGTTTTGACATTTCCTGATGATGTGGAGAAGTAATGGAACTGCTTTTATTAAGTAACTCGACGCTGCCGGGTAAAGCCTGGCTGGAACACGCTCTGCCGCTGATAGCGAATCAGTTGAACGGTCGACGCTCAGCCGTGTTTATTCCGTTTGCCGGGGTCACGCAAACATGGGATGAGTACACGGATAAAACCGCAGAGGTGCTTGCGCCATTAGGCATAAACGTCACAGGGATTCATCGTGTCGCCGATCCGCTTGCGGCGATTGAGAAAGCGGAAATCATTATTGTCGGCGGCGGAAATACCTTCCAGCTACTGAAAGAATCGCGTGAACGCGGGCTGCTGGCGCCGGTGGCGGACAGGGTAAAACGCGGTGCGCTGTATATCGGCTGGAGCGCGGGCGCCAATCTTGCCTGCCCGACTATCCGCACGACTAACGATATGCCGATCGTCGATCCAAACGGTTTCGACGCGCTGGATCTGTTCCCGCTGCAAATTAATCCTCACTTCACTAACGCCTTGCCGGAAGGCCATAAGGGCGAGACCCGCGAGCAGCGTATTCGTGAACTGCTGGTGGTCGCGCCGGAACTGACAGTGATTGGTTTGCCGGAAGGTAACTGGATTCAGGTGAACAACGGCCAGGCGGTTCTCGGCGGCCCGAATACCACCTGGGTGTTTAAAGCGGGCGAAGAGGCGGTGGCGCTGGAAGCGGGTCATCGCTTTTAATCCCTGGCCACATTGAATGCCGGATGGCGGGCCTACACGCATGTTCTCCGTAGACCAGAAGACGTTTACGCCGCCATCCGGCATTTCACTTAATAATCGCCCCGTTCCTCGTCCTGATCCGGCTGTTCCAGTACGCTATAGGCGACCGAACAGAACAGTGAGTTAAGACGCTTCATATCGCCCAGAAGCCCTAAATGGAGCGAGCTGGTTTCAATGCTTTGCACGTTCTGCTGGTGCAGGCGGTCGACATGCGCATGTGAGTATCGGCGATTAAGTATACGGAAGCGATGTTTACTGCGGCGCAACCGACGGGCGCTGGTGACATCGCCGGAGAAAAAGACCGACATCGCCAGTTGCAGATTACTGAGCAGTTGATCGTAAAGCGCATCCAGTTCTTTCAATCCTTCTTCTGAAAATGCCCGACGCGCCGCCAGCGACTTGTCGGCAATCTCACTGCCCATTCGCTCGATAATATCCGACGCCTGTTCGAGGTTCAGGGCCATCTCGATAATCTCCGCCCACCGGCGGGACTCCTCCGCCGCCAGCTCGTCTTTCGGCATTCGCGCCAGATAAAGCTTAATCGCGGTGTAGAGCACGTTAACGTCATCCGCCAGCTTGCGCAGCGCTTTCTCTTCACGCGGCTCGCCGTGCATGACCTTTTTTAGCCCTTCCATCATCTGTTCCATCGCATCGCCAATGCGCAACACCTCACGGGCAGCATTAGCCAGCGCCAACGTTGGCGTATCCAGCGCGCTGACATCCAGATGTTTCGGCTTCAGATGGGTATCCAGTTCAGGCTCATCACGAATAATCCGTTTACAAAAACGCGCCATCAGCTCGGCAAATGGCACCATCGCCAGGCAGCGCACCAGGTTATAGAAAACGTGGAAATAGATCACCAACTCTGATTTCGGTAGCGGTAGCTCATCCATCAGATTCGCCAGCGGATGGACAAACGGTAGGATGACCAGGCTGCCGATCAATTTGAACAATAGGCTGCCGAGCGCCACGCGACGCGCGGCAGCATTGGCGGCGCTGTTATTAAGCATCGCCAGCAGCCCCGATCCCAGGTTGGCACCGATAACCAGACACAACGCGACCGGGAACGATATAATCCCCGCCGCCGTCAGGGTTGCTGTCAGCAACACCGCCGCCAGGCTGGAATAACTGATAATGGCGAACATCGCGCCAATCAACGCATCCAGCATAATGTCGCCCGTCAGCGACGCGAAAATTACCTGCACGCCATTAGCTTGAGTGATCGGCGTCACCGCCTGCACAATCAGCTCCAGCGCCAGTAGAATCAGGCCAAGCCCGATACCGACGCGACCAAGCTGTCCGGCGCGGGACTGCTTACGTCCCAAAAAGAAGATCACGCCAATAAAAATTAGTAGCGGCGATAGCCACGACAAATCAAAGGTGAGAATACGCGCCATTAGCGCAGTACCCACATCGGCGCCCAACACAATCACCAGCGCTGGCGTCAGGGCGACAAGATCCTGGGCGACAAACGACGTTACCAATAAGGTGGTGGCGTTACTGCTTTGTACCAGCGCGGTAACACCGATACCCGCACAAAAGGCGAGCGGTTTCTTTTCCACACTGCGGCTGAGAACAGTGCGCAGACGCGCGCCAAACACACGCATTACGCCAGTACGAACGATATGTGTTCCCCACACCAACAGCGCAACGGCAGAAAGTAGATGGAGCAAAGTTAACACGGCGTCAGGTTCTCCTTATCGTTATACGTTTTCCTGAAGCTCACTTGCGATAAATTGCCTGATGGCGCACAGCGTTAAGGCCTACTTGCATTGCCCGTCACCAGGCTTACTATGCGCAATACCATAAGCTGGATAAGGCGTTTACGCCGCCATCCGGCAAATTCAGCGTAGAGCCTTCCTTCAGTATAAGGGTTTAATTGTAAGAAAGAGACAGGACGCTCAACGAACGTCCTGTGAGTTGTAAGGAAAAGTGACGATTTTATGAATCAGTCCGCATCGTAGCCCAGGTTCGGCGCTAGCCACCGCTCAACGTCCTCAACGCTCATTCCTTTACGGAAAGCATAATCTGTCACCTGATCGCGTTGGATCTGCGCCACTGCGAAGTATTTGCTCTCAGGATGGCTGAAGTACCAGCCGGAGACCGACGCGCCAGGCCACATGGCGAAAGATTCAGTGAGCTTCATCCCGGTGTGTTTTTCGACATCCAGTAGCTGCCAGATAGTGCCTTTTTCGGTATGTTCCGGGCAGGCAGGATAACCCGGCGCCGGGCGAATCCCCTGGTAGTTTTCGCGGATCAGCTCTTCATTACTGAGGCTCTCTCCTGGTGCATAACCCCAGTAAACCTTACGCACGCGCTCATGTAGATACTCGGCAAACGCTTCCGCCAGACGGTCGGCAATCGCTTTCACCATGATCTTGTTATAGTCGTCGTGTTGCGCCTCGTAAGCATCAGCCAGGGCGTCTTCTTCAAGACCGCCAGTGACTGCAAACGCGCCGATGTAGTCTGCTTTTCCACTCAGTTTCGGCGCGACAAAATCCGCCAGACAGTAGTTGGCAAAACCCACTTTCTCGGTCTGCTGGCGCAGGTGGTGGCTGACCGTCAGCACATGAGTACGGGTTTCGTCGCGATAAATTTCGATGTCATCGACGACGCGGTTCGCCGGAAACAGCCCAACCACGCCACGCGGATTCAACAGTTTCTCCGCGCTCAGTTTATCCAGCATGTCATTGGCGTCTTTAAACAGCCGTTTGGCCTCCTCGCCCACCACCTCATCTTCCAGAATGCGCGGGTATTTGCCTGCCAGCGACCAGGTCATAAAGAACGGCGTCCAGTCAATGTAGTTGCGCAGGGTTTCGATGCTTGCTTCCACCTCCTGCACGCCCAGACGGTGAGCTACCGGCGGGGTGTAGCGTTCCCAATCGAATGCCAGATCGTTATCGCGCGCCGCTTCCAGCGTGACCGGCGGCGTGCGCGGTTTTTTGCGGGCGTGCTGAATACGCACCGTTTCATACTCTTTGCGGGTACGGGCGACAAAATCATCGCGCTGGGTGTCGGAGAGTAGCGCCGCCACCACGCCCACGGTACGCGAAGCATTCTGCACGTAAACCGTCGGACCGCTGTAGTTCTGCTCGATTTTTACCGCCGTATGCGCTTTCGAAGTGGTCGCGCCGCCGATCAGTAGTGGAATCGTGAAGCCCTGACGCTCCATCTCTTTCGCCACGTTAACCATCTCGTCCAGCGACGGGGTAATCAGCCCGGAGAGGCCGATCAGGTCCGCGTTCACTTCACGGGCGGTTTTAAGGATTTTATCCGCTGGCACCATCACGCCAAGATCGATAATTTCGTAGTTGTTGCATTGCAGCACCACGCCGACGATATTTTTACCAATGTCGTGAACATCGCCCTTCACGGTGGCAATCACCATCTTGCCGTTGCTGGAACCTTTCTCTTTGCTGGCTTCGATAAACGGCTCCAGGTAAGCCACCGCTTGTTTCATCACGCGGGCGGATTTCACCACCTGCGGCAGGAACATTTTCCCTTCGCCAAACAGGTCGCCGACCACATTCATGCCGTCCATCAGCGGCCCTTCTATCACCTCAATCGGGCGTGCGGCCTGCTGGCGGGCTTCTTCGGTATCCTGCTCGATAAACTCGGTAATGCCTTTCACCAGCGAATATTCGAGGCGTTTTTTGACATCCCAGGAGCGCCATTCCGCTTGCTGGGCATTGGCGGCCTCGTCGGTTTTACTACCGCGATATTTCTCCGCCAGATCCAGCAAACGCTCGGTGCCGTCATCGCGACGGTTAAGAATGACATCTTCAACTGCATCGCGCAGTTCGGCAGGCAGGTCGTCATAAATCGCCAGTTGCCCGGCGTTGACGATGCCCATATCCATGCCATTACGGATGGCGTAGTAGAGGAATACAGCGTGAATCGCCTCGCGCACCGGATCGTTGCCGCGGAATGAGAACGAAACGTTAGAGACACCGCCGGAGATCAGCGCGTGCGGCAGTTCACGTTTAATATCTTCACAAGCGCCGATAAAGTCCTGCGCGTAGTTGTTGTGCTCGTCGATACCGGTCGCTACGGCGAAGATGTTTGGATCGAAAATAATGTCTTCCGGCGGGAAACCGACCTCTTTGGTCAGAATATTGTAGGCACGGCGGCAAATTTCGATTTTACGCTCGCGGGTGTCGGCCTGTCCCTGTTCGTCAAAGGCCATGACCACCACTGCCGCGCCGTAGCGACGCAGCAGCTTCGCGTGATGGATAAAAGTTTCCACCCCCTCTTTCATCGAGATGGAATTAACGATGCCTTTACCCTGGATGCACTTCAGCCCTTTTTCGATAACCTCCCATTTGGAGGAGTCGATCATGATTGGCACACGGGCAATGTCCGGCTCACCGGCAATCAGACTGAGGAAACGTACCATCGCCGCTTCGGCATCAAGCATCCCCTCATCCATGTTGATATCAATAATCTGCGCGCCGCTTTCTACCTGCTGACGGGCAACATCCAGCGCTTCACTGTATTTCTCTTCTTTGATCAGGCGTTTAAATTTCGCCGAACCGGTGACGTTGGTACGTTCGCCGACGTTGACGAACAGGCTGTCATCGCCAATATTTAGCGGCTCCAGGCCAGAGAGACGGCAGGCGACCGGGATTTCCGGCAGCTTACGCGGCGGCAAGTGTTCTACTGCGCGGCTCATCGCCGCAATATGTTCCGGCGTGGTACCGCAGCAGCCGCCAACGATATTCAGGAAGCCCGCCTGCGCCCATTCGCGAATGTGCTTCGCCATCGTATCGGCGTCCAGATCATATTCGCCAAAGGCGTTTGGCAGGCCAGCGTTCGGGTGCGCGGTAACGTAGCATTCGGCAATGCGCGACAGCTCCTGGACGTACTGGCGCAGTTCATCCGGCCCCAGAGCGCAGTTAAGGCCAAAGGTGAGCGCCTCGGCATGGCGCAGCGAGTTATAGAACGCTTCGGTAGTCTGGCCGGAAAGCGTGCGCCCGGAAGCGTCGGTGATGGTGCCGGAAATCATGATCGGCAAGTCTATGCCCAACGCCTCAAACTCCTCTTTCACCGCGAAGACCGCCGCTTTCGCATTCAGGGTGTCAAAAACGGTCTCAATCAGAATCAGGTCTGCGCCACCTTCCACCAGCGCTTTGGTGGATTCACGGTAGGCCGCCACCAGTTGATCGAAGGTGATATTACGAAACGCCGGGTCGTTGACGTCCGGTGAAATGGAGGCCGTGCGGTTAGTTGGACCAAGCACGCCCGCAACAAAGCGCGGTTTTTCTGGTGTTCGCGCGGACCATTCATCGGCGCAGGCGCGCGCCAGTTTGGCCGCCGCATAGTTAATTTCCGCCGACAGGGATTCCATCCGGTAATCCGCCATCGCAATGGTTGTCGAGTTAAAGGTGTTGGTTTCGATGATATCCGCGCCAGCCTCAAAGTAGGCGTTGTGGATAGCGGCGATCACCTCCGGCTTGCTGAGTACCAGCAGATCGTTGTTGCCTTTCAGGTCGCAGGACCAGTCGGCAAAGCGCTCCCCGCGGAAATCTTCTTCATGTAGACGATAACTCTGGATCATGGTGCCCATACCGCCGTCCAGCACCAGAATACGTTCATTTAACTGCGCACGCAGTTGTTCAACTTTGCTGCTCACACTCGCTCCCGACAACGCTCCACGTAACGAGTCATACTGGCACAAAGCATGCTGGCGGAAAAGAGAACAACGGGCAACATGAGACATGTTCAGCTTGCTGACGCTATTGGTTCTGTTTTGCCGGATGGCGGCGCAAGCACCTTATTCGGCCTACGATCCCTGGTAGGCCTGATAAACGAAGCGCCATCAGGCAGCTTGTTGTCGGTCACTCATCCGATCAGTTCAGGAACTCTTGCATTATAATTAAATAAAACGAAAATGATTTCCACGATACAGAAAAAGGAGTCTGCCATGGTTGCCCCTGTTCCCGCGAAACGCGGGAGAAAACCTACCGCTACCACTGCACCCGTAACCGGGCAGGTTCAGTCTTTAACCCGCGGTCTTAAGCTGCTGGAGTGGATTGCGGAGTCCAACGGTAGCGTCGCGCTGACCGAACTGGCGCAGCAGGCGGGTTTACCTAATTCCACCACTCACCGTCTACTCACCACCATGCAACAGCAGGGGTTTGTCCGCCAGGTCGGTGAGCTGGGCCACTGGGCCGTAGGCGCACACGCGTTTATCGTCGGCAGCAGCTTTTTGCAGAGCCGTAATCTGCTGGCGATTGTCCATCCGATTTTGCGCAAACTGATGGAGGACTCCGGCGAAACGGTAAACCTTGCCGTACTCGACCAGAGCGACCATCAGGCAATTATTATCGACCAGGTGCAGTGCACGCAATTGATGCGCATGTCCGCTCCTATTGGCGGTAAACTGCCGATGCATGCGTCCGGGGCGGGCAAGGCGTTTTTATCGCAGCTCAGTGAGGAGCAGGTTACAAGTCTGCTGCACCGCAAGGGGTTGCACGCTTATACCCATGCGACGCTGGTGTCGCCGATCCATCTGAAAGATGACCTCGCCCAGACACGCAAGCGCGGCTACTCCTTTGACGATGAAGAACATGCGCTCGGTCTGCGCTGCGTGGCCTCGTGTATTTATGACGAGCACCGCGAACCGTTTGCGGCCCTCTCTATTTCCGGCCCCTGCTCACGCATTACCGACGATCGCGTCACCGAACTTGGCGCCATGGTGATTAAAGCGGCAAAAGAAGTGACGCTGGCGTATGGTGGAGTTCGCTGAAATGAGCAGCCTGAAATTATACTGGCAGGAGAAGTACCCACAGGCCTTCTGTTGGTCTTTCGGTGATTCGCCGACGCTGGCCGACGAGCTGGCGGCGCTGGTGGTCGCCGGTAAAAAGCGTGGCACCTGTAGCTCGCTGGTTAGCTATCAGAAAGAGCAGCCCCCTGTCACGCCCGGGGCATATCACATTGTGCTCAACGGCACAGGCGACGCCGTGTGCGTCATACGCACGCTGACGCTCAGGCTGATCCGTTTTAACGAGATGAGCGCCGATCTCGCCGCACTGGAAGGCGAAGGCGATCTTAGCCTGGCGTACTGGCAAACGGCACACCGGGCCTTTTTTGAGCGCGAGGGTAATTGGTCCCCGGAGATGGAACTGGTTTACGAAGAGTTTGCCGTACTCGAGATCGCGCCGTAGCGTACGCCAAAGCGCTGGCGACGACGATAGGCATACACATCTTCTATATGCCCTTCTTTAATACGCGTCTGTAGCGCGCGCCAGTAATCGGCGCGAAACAGGTCGGCATGCATCTCTTCAAACAATGGCCCGATACGCGGATCGGCGCATAGCCAGTGACGAAACTCCTCCGGGAAAACGTCACCCGGCGAGACGCTATACCAGGGTTCGCTGGCCAGTTCGTCTTCCGGATAACGCGCTGGCGGAATATCGCGGAAATTCACTTCCGTCATGTAGCAAATTTCATCGTAGTCGTAGAACACCACGCGACCATGACGGGTAACGCCAAAGTTTTTAAACAACATATCGCCGGGGAAAATATTAGCGGCGGCAAGCTGGCGAATCGCATTACCATATTCTTCTATCGCATCGCGCAACTGCTGGCCTTCTACCTGTTCCAGCCAGATATTGAGCGGCACCATGCGACGTTCAATATAGAGATGGCGAATGACGATCTGTTCCCCAAGATCGGTAATCTTCTCTGGCGCTTCTTGCCGTAACAGCGCCATCAGCGCCGGATCGATTTGCCGTTTATCCAGCACGAAATTCTCAAACTCCTGGGTATCCGCCATACGACCGACGCGATCATGCTCTTTTACCAGTTGATAACAGGCACGCACATGGGCGGCAGACATCTCTTTCTGCGGGGCGAATTTGTCTTTAATGATTTTAAATACCCGGTCGAAACCTGGCAGAGTAAACACCAACATCACCATGCCGCGGATGCCAGGCGCCTCAATGAATTTCTCATCGCTTTCAGCCAGATAACACAAATATTCGCGGTAGCTTTCGGTTTTCGCATGTTTCTGGCAGCCAATCGCCATATACAGCTCGGCGGTGGTTTTGCCCGGCAGGATTTCACGCAACCATTCAACCAGCGCGGCAGGCAGCGGCGCATACACCATAAAATAAGAGCGGGCAAAACCAAACACAATGCTCGCTTCTGCCGTAGTGGTCAGGCAGGTATCGACAAACAGTTCGCCCTCATCAGTGCGATGAATCGGCAATAAAAACGGCAGCGTACCGTCAGGTGTGGTTAATTTACCTACCAGCCAGGCCGCTTTATTACGGTAAAACAACTCGTTCGCCACCTGGACATGGCAGCGAGGTAGCGCGTCCTCGCCCAATGTTTCAGTCAGGTGCGCGATGATATAGCGGATATCCCGGCTTTTATTCTGCCAGGGCAGACGCAGCGGTAAATCACTGAGTATCCGCATCAACAGCGACTCCCAACCGTGATCGGGAAAGAAGTCTTTGGCCAGCGGACGCGGGATAGTACGGAAGCGGCGCTCCGGTTGTGAACTGAAAATAAACAACCGCTCGGGTGTTAACGAGCGGTGGTCAAATAACCGGCAATAAACGGAGTTGAAAAAGCTCTCCGCAATCTCGAAGCGCGGGTAATCCGGCAACAGCCGGGTGTAATGCTCTTTAACGCGTAAAAGGAAATCCGCGTCGGTACTTTTGCCATCGGTAATACAACGCAGTTGCTCCACCACCAGACCCACATGATGATCATAGAGATGGATACGGCTTTTCATCGCCTGTTGGACGGCCTGCCAGTCGGCCTGTTCAAAACGCTGCTGCGCGCCGGAAGTCACTTCCAGAAATCGACCATACTGCGCGTCAAAGCCTTGCAGGATGGTTTGAGCAATCAGTAATTCCAGGCAACGCAGCATTTTTTCCCCCATCCGGCACCACGTCATGCCGGATGGCGCGTTTGCTTATCCGGCCTACGATATCTGTAGGCCCGGTAAGCGCTGCGCCACCGGGCATCAATCAAAACTGCGATTCTTCCGTCGATCCTGTTAACGCGGTAACGGATGACGCGCCGCCCTGGATAATGGTGGTGACTTTGTCGAAGTAACCTGTACCCACTTCCTGCTGGTGGGAAACAAAGGTGTAGCCGTCTTTCGCCGCGGCGAACTCGGGTTGTTGAACCTTCTCAACATAGTGTTTCATACCCTCGCCCTGAGCGTATGCATGCGCCAGGTCGAACATGTTGAACCACATGCTGTGGATGCCCGCCAGGGTAATAAACTGGTATTTGTAACCCATGTCCGACAACTGCTGCTGGAAGCTGGCAATGGTCTTGTCGTCCAGATTTTTCTGCCAGTTGAAGGACGGCGAACAGTTATAGGCCAGCAGTTTTCCCGGATACTTCGCGTGGATAGCATCGGCAAAACGACGCGCCAGTTCGAGATCCGGCGTAGAGGTCTCGCACCACACCAGATCGGCATACGGGGCATACGCCAGACCGCGGCTGATCGCCTGCTCAATGCCCGCATGGGTGCGGTAGAAACCTTCGCTGGTGCGTTCACCGGTAATAAAACCGCTGTCATAGGGATCGCAGTCGGAGGTGATCAGATCTGCCGCATCCGCATCGGTACGCGCAATCACCAGCGTCGGGACGCCCATCACATCAGCGGCCAGACGCGCAGCAACCAGTTTCTGAATCGCCTCCTGCGTGGGGACCAGCACCTTGCCGCCCATATGCCCGCACTTTTTCACCGACGCCAACTGATCTTCGAAGTGTACCGCCGCTGCACCGGCTTCAATCATCGATTTCATCAGTTCGAAGGCATTCAGAACGCCGCCAAAACCGGCTTCCGCATCAGCAACGATCGGCAGGAAGTAATCCACATAGCGCGGATCGTTGGGTTCAATACCGGATGCCCACTGGATCTGATCCGCACGACGGAAAGTGTTGTTGATCCGATCCACCACCGCCGGAACAGAGTTTGCCGGATACAACGATTGATCCGGGTACATGCTGGATGCAAGGTTGGCATCCGCCGCGACCTGCCAGCCGGAGAGATAGACCGCCTCAATACCGGCTTTCGCCTGTTGCAACGCCTGACCGCCGGTCAGCGCGCCAAGACTGTTGATATAGCCTTTTTTCGCTTCTCCGTGCAACAGCCGCCACATTTTCGCGGCACCGAGCTGTGCCAGCGTGCATTCAGGGTTAACTGAGCCGCGTAATTTCACCACCTCCTCCGCACTGTACGGGCGGGTGATGCCTTCCCAGCGCGGTTGTGTCCACTCTTTCTGTAATTCTTCGATTTGTTGAGTACGGGTTTTCATGTGCAGATGCTCCATATTGTTATGTGGTGAATTAAGCCAGTAAGCGATAGCCCGGCAGGGTGAGGAAGTCGATTAAGTCATCTGAGGTGGTGATTTGCTCCATCAGACGTGCGGCATCGTCGAAACGCCCGCTGCTGTAGCGGTGCTCGCCCAGTTCGTCCTGGATTACCCGCATCTCTTCCGCCAACATTTCGCGGAAAAGCGCTTTCGTTACGGGTTTTCCATTGCTCAGTGTTTTCTCATGGTGAATCCACTGCCAGATAGAGGTTCGTGAGATTTCCGCCGTCGCGGCATCCTCCATCAGACCGTAAATCGGTACACAGCCATTGCCGGAGATCCACGCTTCAATGTACTGCACTGCCACGCGAATATTGGCGCGCATTCCCGCTTCTGTACGTTCGCCTTCACACGGCTCCAGTAACTGCTCAGCGGTAATCGGCGCATCTTCATCACGAGTAATGAACAACTGATTTTTGTGCTCGCCCAGTACCTCGTTAAAGACTGCCATTGCGGTATCCGCCAACCCGGGATGCGCAATCCACGTGCCGTCGTGGCCGTTGTTAGCTTCCAGCGCTTTATCCGCTTTCACTTTGGCAAGGACCTGATTGTTGCGTTCAACATCTTTACTCGGGATAAACGCCGCCATACCGCCCATCGCGAACGCGCCGCGCTTGTGACAGGTTTTGATCAGCAGGCGCGAGTAGGCACTCAGAAACGGTTTGTCCATCGTTACCACCTGCCTGTCCGGCAGGACGCGATCCGGGTGATTTTTCAACGTCTTGATATAGCTGAAAATATAATCCCAGCGACCACAGTTGAGGCCGACGATATGATCACGCAGCGCATGAAGAATCTCATCCATCTGGAAAACAGCAGGCAGGGTTTCAATCAACAGGGTCGCTTTGATCGTACCGCGCGGCAGGTTGAAGCGGTCTTCGGCGTAGCTGAAGACTTCGCTCCACCAGGCAGCCTCCTGCCAGGCTTGCGTTTTCGGCAGGTAAAAATACGGGCCGCTACCTTTAGCGAGCAGCGCTTTGTAGTTGTGGAAAAAATACAGAGCAAAATCAAACAGGCTCCCGGGAATTGCTTCACCCCGCCAGGTAACATGCTTTTCTGGCAGATGCAGACCGCGTACACGACAAATCAATACGGCCGGATCGGGCTTGAGCTGATAGATTTTTCCGGCTTCGTTGGTATAGCTAATGGTGCCGTTCACCGCATCACGCAGGTTGATTTGACCATCAATAACTTTATTCCAGTCCGGCGCCAGCGAGTCTTCAAAATCCGCCATAAACACTTTCACATTTGCGTTCAGGGCATTAATTACCATTTTACGTTCAACCGGCCCGGTAATTTCCACCCGGCGATCCTGTAAATCCTCAGGAATACCACGAATCTGCCAATTACTTTTTCTAATGGAAGTGGTTTCCGAAATAAAATCAGGCAACTTACCGTTATCAATATCCTGCTGTTGCTGGATACGTGCAGCCAGGAGTTTATTGCGTTTTGGCGTAAAACGTGTGACTAATTCCGTCAAAAACTCGACTGCCTCAGCGGTCAGGACTTGCTTTTCCAGCTCGCCTTGCGGCCTGGTAAAGGTTAATTCATCAGTTGTGGTTGCCTGTGGATTCATCATGCTGCTCCTCGTCGTTGATCCAGATACATCCCCAATGCGAACGAAGGATCATTGTGCGCTTTTCGTTCAACACAACTAAGACTACTCAATTAAAAATCAAAATCAAAAACAATTTCCATTTTTAATGAAAATTAAATTTAACCTATTGATAAAAAAGGATATAAAGTTTAATCAGAAGGTGAAGGTGATTTCACAAATGAAAAAAGCACCCAAAGGTGCTTGATTCGTTATGCTGAAACGCTTTAGGATCGTCAGGAGCAGAAGATTAATCCAGGGTTGGATTCATGTGACGCAGATCATATGGCGTAATCTGGTAGACATAATAGTTGAGCCAGTTAGTAAAGAGTAAATTACCGTGGCTGCGCCAGGTTGCGCGCGGTATGTTTTGCGGATCGTTTTTCGGGAAATAGTTGTACGGAATATCCGGATTTAACCCAGCCTCAACGTCACGAAAATATTCACTCGCTAACGTATGAGCGTCATATTCAGGATGACCGGTGACAAACGCAATACGTTTATCTTTGCTGGCAAACAGGTACGCATCCCCCTCTTCTGTTTCGGCCAGAATGTCAAGATCCGTATAATCTCGTATCAGCGCCGCCGGGAAATCGGCATAACGTGAGTGTGGCGCAAGAAACGAATCATCAAAACCACGCGTCAACAGAGCATGAGGATGAAGGATGTGATGTTCATAGACGCCGGAAAGTTTATCTGTACGGGTCTGCTTAGGGATACCATAAAGAATATTGAGCGCGGCCTGAACGGCCCAACAGACAAATAGCGTCGAAGTGACGTGATCTTTCGCCCATTCCAGCACCTGCCTAATCTGCGGCCAATAAGCCACGTCATTAAACTCCACCAGACCCAGCGGCGCTCCGGTCACGATAAGCCCATCAAAGTTCTGATCGCAGATATCCTCGAAGTTACAGTAAAAGTTGTTCAGATGCTCGGCTGGCGTGTTTCTCGACTCGCGGGCATCTATCCGCAGCAGTTGAATATCGACCTGCAATGGCGAGTTCGACAGCAGGCGCAGAAACTGATTTTCCGTTTCAATCTTCTTCGGCATCAGGTTAAGGATAAGTACCTTTAGCGGGCGAATTTCCTGTCCTGATGCGCGAGAAGTCGTCATGACGAAGACATTTTCCTCACGTAAAAAATTGACGGCGGGCAGCTCGTCCAGCACACGAATCGGCATAACCTGATAACCTCACGACATACGTTTAAACGTTTAGACATCCAGATAGCTGAAGATACGCAGAAATCAGGCGAATGTCGAGTCTGCAAGTTCAAGGTGAGAAAGTTTCACGACAGCATTTGCATTAGAATAGAAGTAAGCAAAAAAGGAGTGAAGATGATTATTAACATTCGCCGTTCAAGGCATGGGGAAGGGGAAAAACTGATTGCGATCTGGCGTCGCTCAGTCGATGCCACACACGATTTTCTGTCAGACGCTTATCGGGCCGAACTGGAAGAACTGGTGAGCGATTTTCTGCCAGAAGCGCCACTATGGGTTGCCGTGACCGATCAGGACGAGCCGGTAGGATTTATGCTGCTTACCGGTGAACATATGGATGCGCTGTTTATCGATCCGGACGTGCGTGGTCAGGGTATCGGTAAGAGGTTGGTTGAACATGCGTTAACCCTGGCGCCAGGGTTGACAACCAATGTTAACGAGCAGAATACACAAGCTGTTGGATTTTATAAGAAAATGGGATTTAAGGTGACGGGACGTTCGGAGATGGACGATCTTGGGAAACCGTATCCATTGTTGAATCTGGCATATGGCTAATGGAATCGCAGGCCGGATAAGGCGGAGCCGCCATCCGGCAGTGCATACCCGGCCACAGACGCAAAAAAGCCCATCCGTCAGGATGGGCTTCTTCACTGTTTGATGCCTGGCAGTTTATGGCGGGCGTCCTGCCCGCCACCCTCCGGGCCGTTGCTGCGCAACGTTCAAATCCGCTCCCGGCGGATTTGTCCTCCTCAGGAGAGCGCTCACCGACAGACTACAGATAAAACAGAAGGCCCTGTCTTGCGACAGGGCCCTTCGTTTTATTTGATGCCTGGCAGTTCCCTACTCTCGCATGGGGAGACCCCACACTACCATCGGCGCTACGGCGTTTCACTTCTGAGTTCGGCATGGGGTCAGGTGGGACCACCGCGCTAGTGCCGCCAGGCAAATTCTTTTGTGCTCTGTACGCAATTCTTTATCGCATCAGCGGCGTTGGCTGCATTCGTAAAGTCAGTCACATACTTCTGTATGCTCCTTCCTTTCCTTCGCTTGCCGCCTTGCTGCTGCGCAAATTATTGCGTACTCAACTCTGAATCAGTGCTGAAAATCGTCTCTCAATCCGCCAAAACAGCTTCGGCGTTGTAAGGTTAAGCCTCACGGTTCATTAGTACCGGTTAGCTCAACGCATCGCTGCGCTTACACACCCGGCCTATCAACGTCATCGTCTTTAACGTTCCTTCAGGAGACTCAAAGTCTCAGGGAGAACTCATCTCGGGGCAAGTTTCGTGCTTAGATGCTTTCAGCACTTATCTTTTCCGCATTTAGCTACCGGGCAGTGCCATTGGCATGACAACCCGAACACCAGTGATGCGTCCACTCCGGTCCTCTCGTACTAGGAGCAGCCCCCCTCAATTCTCCAGCGCCCACGGCAGATAGGGACCGAACTGTCTCACGACGTTCTAAACCCAGCTCGCGTACCACTTTAAATGGCGAACAGCCATACCCTTGGGACCTACTTCAGCCCCA